>NZ_FMIC01000002.1:1817386-2423182 GCF_900091625.1 Micromonospora peucetia | reverse complement strand
TGCCGGCCGGCGGAGGATCCACCCGTGAAACGCTGTCAAGCCGCTGCTGTTGACCACGCTCATCCAAGGGTGATCAGGACGCCATGGACCTTAAAACGGCCAGATAACGTCCATGGTGTCCTGATCACCTGGGGACGCCCACATTCTGCGCGCCCACTGGCCTGCGGTGGAGGACAACATCGGGGCGTGTCGGTCCTTGCTGTCACGGGCCATGACCCCTCTGGGACGGGGTGGCAACCTCAGTCACCGCCCGCATTGCTGTGACTGGACTTCCTCCGCCTGAGGGTGATCATGTCTGCTCCCCTGCGACTGGCACCGAGAGAGCGCCGTCGTGGCCAGCCGGCCCCGGGCACCCGTCGCGCGGTGTGCCCAACGCGGCCGGGGTGCGGCGGGCACCCGAACGCCCGCCGCACCCCGGGTCCTCAGCGGACGGTCAGCGTGCCGACCGCCGGCAGCGGGGCGACCACCGGGGGTAGCCGCTTCGGCTCGCCCCGGCCCGGGGCCCCCTGGGCGGCCAGCGCGCCCTTCGACGTTTCCGCCCGCCGGCTCGCCGCCGCCTCCGGCAGTGCGACGAACGGCTGGACGTCGCCCACGCAGACCCTGCCGTTGGCCGGCAGCGCCCCGCGCAGCAGGTACGCGTCGATCGCGCCGGTCGCGCAGGCCGACGTCCCGTACGCGGTGTGCCCCCAGCTGTCGCTGCTGAGCAGGCGACTGTTCGGCAGCAGCCGGGCCGAGCTCACCGCACCCCGGTAGTTGGTCGCCGGGTCCCAGTAGTTGCCCACCACCAGCACCGGGGCGCTGGTGCGCCGGTTGAACGGCCCGGTGTAGGCGTCCTCATCCCGCACGGTCCAGGTCTTGCGGGCGCACGGCGAGGTGAGCCAGGTCCAGAGTCGGCCGAAGTACGGGTCGCGCTTGTCGGCCTTCGCGGCCAGCGCCGGGAACGAGCCGGCGTCCTTGGGGTGGTACCCGTCGGTGCAGTCCACGCCGAGGAAGGTCTCCAGCCCGTTGTCGTACGGGAAGTCGTACCGTCGGGCCTGCTCACGGACCTCGGCGGCCTGCCGGGTCACGTGGACCGACGCGGGGCGGCGGGCGGCCGGGGACGACGCCGGGTCGGTGAGCACCAGCAGCGCGGCGGTGAGGTCGACGACCTCGGCGTAACCCTCCGGCCCGTAGAGCGCACTCAGGTTGGCGCCGATGAAGTCGGCGTACGTGATGGTGACCGTGCCGAACTCGGGATCCTCGATCACCACCGGCTTTGCCCGCAGCCGCTTCGCGACCAGCTCGAACGAGGCGACGGGGTCGCCCTCGGCCAGCGGGCACGCCTGGGCGCCGGCCCGGTCGCACCGCACCAGGATCTCCCGCAGCGCCTGGTACGCGCCCTGCCCGCTGCGCATCCGGTCCTCCTGAGGCAGGTTGCGTGCCCGGCCCTGACCGACCCAGTCGTTCGGGTTCAGCACGCCGTCGATCGCCAGGGCACGGACCCGGTCCGGGAACATGTTGGCGTAGTACTGGCCGAGCACGCTGCCGTAGCTGAAGCCGAGGTAGGTGAGCTTCCGGTCGCCCACGGCGCGGCGCAGCACGTCCATGTCCCGGGCGACCTCGGCGGTCGACATGGCGCCGGTCAGCGGCTTGCCCGTGCTGGAGCAGCCCTTTCCGACAGCCTTCGAGGAGGCGACGTACGCCTTCTCCTCGGCCTTCGTCCACGGGAACGCCACGTTCAGCCCGGCGTACGCCCGGGTCTGTTCCTTCACGGAGGGGAAGCACCTGACCTGCTGGCTCGCCCCGACGCCACGCGGGTCGACGCCCACGATGTCGAAGCGGTCGAGCACCTCGTCACTGATGAAGTACGGCGCGGCGAGCGCGACGGAGGTGCCGGAGCCGCCGGGGCCACCCGGGTTGATGAAGAGGCTACCGATCCTGCGCTGCTGGTCGCGGGCCTTGACCCGCAGCACGGCGACTTCGGTCGTCGGGCCGTTCGGCTTGTCGTAGTCCTGCGGCAGCCGGACGGTGGCGCACTCGGCGTAGTCGTAGCAGGCGTACCAGTCCAGGTCGGGCGTGGGCACCCGGTCGACCCGGCGGGCCTCCTGGGGGCTGGTCCGGTCGGAGGTGACCGGACGGTCCCCGCCAGCGGGGGACGGTGCGGCGGTGGCGGGTGTGACCGCGGCGCCAGCGAGGAGGACGCCGGCGATTCCCGCGGCGGCGAGGGACCGGTTTCGTCGTGGCATGTGGACGCCTTCCGGTGGGCGACAGGACGGTCGAGCCGTGGCTCGACCTCCGTCACTCTAGGGAGCGCCAGCTATGAATATCGGCTGGCGAGGGGCCATATATCCGACAAGCCGTCAGGCGATGTAACGAATATTTCACGGTCGACGCTATTCGCCCTCTCGCGCGGAACAAGATCTTTGCGCGAAATCATCGCACCGGCGGTGGCCTCCCGGTTGACAGCAGCCCCGCCGGGGACATCCTTGACGGGTGAGTATTCCGAGGCCCGACGCGCGGGCGAAGGCGGTCGTCGCGGCGCTGACGGCGGCCTCCCTGCTGGTGACGCTGATCGTGTGGGGACGTCAGGATCTCGTCGGGGTGACCCTGGCGCTACTCTGCGTCCTGTCGACGATGATCGCGGCGGTGTCGGTGGCGGCGGTCCGGCAGGAGGAGGACACGGAACCGGCGGTCACGCCGGGCGTCCCGGGGCACCCGGCCGGGGGCATGTACGGCATCGACGCCGACACGCTGGAGTCGCTCGACCACCGGGAGGCGGTCCGCGCCATGCGGGAACGTCACCGGGGACGCGGCGGCTCAGCGGCCCGTGAGGGTGGGTGAGGCGAGCGCGTCGAGCCCGCGCCCGGCCAGGCAGCGGTACGTCCGGTCGGCTTCCGCACCGGCCGGGGGCAGCACCTCCAGGTTCCAGCCGCCGGCGTAGCTGATCCCGCTGGTGAGCCGGAAGGTGGTCTCGTTGCAGACCCGCCGCACCGCCGCGTCGGCGCTGACCTCGTCGTGGTCGGCGCCGACCAGGGTGTCGGGAAGCCGGCCCTCGGCATAGCTCTCCCAGGTGTGCTGGCCCTCGCACGGCACCCGGGCAGCGCGGGCCCGCGTGCCGAGCACCTCCATCGGCCCGAAGCACTCCAACTCGTCGGCGCAGCCCGCGCCGGCGGGCAGCCCGGTCGTCAGGGCACAGGCGGGCAGCACGGCGCTCGTCGCCGCCACGCTCGTCGCCGCCGCGTCGGCCGTCAGTGACGGGCCCGGGGTGGACACCGTGCCGGCCAGCCAGGCACCGGCGCCGGCCGAGGCGACCAGCGCGACCATCCCGGCACCGCCGAGGAACCAGCGCCGCCGACGCCGCTGGCCGACGGTGGGCACCGTGGGGTGCGGATCCTCTACCGGCGGTCGCGGGGCGGGCCGGGAAACCCGGTCGACGGCGTACGGGCCGACGGGGCCGGAGCCGCCGATGACCGGGGCCCCCGGGCCGCCCGCGCCACCCGCCGGGTCGAGCGGCAGGCCGGCCAGCAGGTCGCGTAGCTCGACGGCCGAGGGACGTTCGCCGGGATCGTTGGACATCCCGACCCGGAGCACGTCGATCATCCTGGCCGGCACACCGGGCAGGCCGGGAACCGGCTGGTGGAACATCTCCAGCACGGTGACCAGGCTGGGGTTGCGCTCGGACTGCCAGCGCGGCGGGCGGCCGTGCATCACCGCGTAGAGGGTGGCGCAGAGGGCGTAGACGTCGACGGCGGGCGACGGCGGGCTGTGGTTGAACATCTCCGGCGGCGCGTAGGCCGGGGTGAGCACCTCCAGGGCGACCGAGGCGTCACGCATCTCGCCCACCACGGCCAGCCCGAAGTCGGCCAGTACCGCCGGGTTGAAGTGCGAGTGGAGGATGTTCGCCGGCTTCACGTCGCGGTGCAGCACGCCGGCCGCGTGCGAGTGGGCTATCGCGTCGGCGATCTTGACCCCGAGGTCACGCGTCTCGGCCGGCCCGAGCGGCGAGGTCCGCATCCGCTCGGCGTACGAGCCGTCGCAGAGCTCCATGATCAGGTAGGGGTGCTGGTCGATCGTGACCCCAACGTCGAAGAGGTCGACCACGTGCGGGTGCGACGACATCCGCCCGGCGGCCCGCGCCTCGCGCAGGAAGCGGGCCTGGTCATGCTCGCTGTCGAGCGTGCGATTCTCCACCTTGACCGCAACCTCGCGCCCCACCGAGATCTGGGTCGCCTTGTAGATCGTCGCGTAGCCTCCCCTGGCAAACACGTGCAGATCGGTCAGACCGGGCACAATGGGCAACGGCAGGGCGCCGGGCGGGGTCTCGGTCACAGCTCTGAAAATACCCAATCGGACTGACGACTCAGTGAACCGCATCAGCGGCCGGTACGGCACCGGCGGCGGAGACGCCTCCACCGCCCGCCGCTGCCGGACCCGCGCGACGGTCGTCCCACCAGAGCCCGGCGGCGGTCGCCACCGCGCCCAGGCCCTCCCAGAGCGCCACCCCGAAGAACCGCCCGGGCGCGATGTCGGCCAGCACCGCGATGCTGAACACCGTGAACGTGACCAGCCGGAACACCACTGTGAACCGGAAGAACGGGCGCCACTCGGTGGCGGTGGCGAGCAGGTAGTAGACCCCCATGTTGAACGAGGCCATCGAGGAGGCCGTCAGGAAGGTGCCGGTGTGGTCGCCGACCGCGCGGGTCGCCGGCACCTCGAAGCCGAGCAGGCGCAGCAACGCCTCCGGCCAGACCAGCCCGACCGCGCCCATGACCAGGGCCAGCACGCCGAAGACCGCGATCGTCCATCCGGCGGCCGAACGCGGCAACCTCATCACGGCCCTCCCCACATCCGACGCGGTCGCACGACCGACCGCCCCTCGGACCTGACACGCTATCGGCCACCCCCGACACACCGCATCCCCGGAATCGGCAGACCTTCCCCGTGCCCGGATTCGCGGCGGGACTAGGGGGTGGCGAGGCGGGCGCGCAGCGCGTCGGCGGCGGCACGCTCGCTGCGCTGCTCGGTCGCGTACGCCAGGCGGACCGCCTCCTCGGCACTGGCCAGCGCCTCCTCCGACCGGCCGCAGGCCGCGAGCGCCTCGGCGAGCACGCTCGCGGCGATCACCTGGCTGCGCACGTCCTCCGCCGGGGCGGTGACGGCCCGCCGGGCCCAGTCCAGCGCCTGCTCGCACTGGCCGTGGGCGAGCAGCGCGGAAGCGTACCGGGCCATGGTCTGGCGGCGGGAGAAGAGCAGCGAGGGCACGTTGGCGGCGGCGGTGGCCACCGGGGCGAGCAGCCCGACGGCGGTCGCGGAGTCGCCGGCCGCCAGCCGGGCGGTGGCCAGCAGCACCCGAGGTCCCACCTGGGCGGGCGCCTGCGGGTTGTGCGGCTCCACTGCGGTCAGCACCGACCGGGCGGCCCGCTCGGCCGTGTCGTAGTCGCCCAGGTCCAGCGCCACGAATCCGCGCAGTGTGCCGGCCATCCCGGTGAGCAACGGGTGTGACGTCCGCTCCGCGTACGACAGCGCGTCGGTGAGCAGGTCGGCGGCGTGCCCCGGCTCGCCCAGCCCGCGTGCCACGACCCCCCGGACGACCAGCGCGAACCCGCGCCCCCAGTCGTCGGAGGCGGCGGCGAACTCCCGGTACGCGCGGCGGGCCCCCCGGTCCGCCTCGGCCAGCTCGCCCAGCTCGGCGGTGGCGAACGCCTCGACCGCGCGCAGCGTGCCCACCGCCCATGCCTCGCCGACCCGCTCGCCGAACGGCAGGAACACCTGCGCCAGCCGGCACGCCTCCCGCAGCCGGCCGGCCAGCAGCCGGGCGAAGGCGGTGGTGCCACGCAGCCAGGCCCGCCCGTACGGGTCCTTCAGCTCGGCGAAGAGCCGGGCGGCCCGGCCGAGCACGGCATCGGTGCCGGCGAAGTCGCCCCGGGTGGTGGTCACCCAGGCCAGGTTCTGCAACGACCAGGCCTGCCCCCGGCGGTCCTGCGCCTGGAGGCTCACCTGGTACGACGCGGCGAGCCGGCTGCTGGCCTGCCCCAACCGCCCGGCGATGAAGTCGGCCATCCCGAGGCGGCGCATCGCCGAGGCACGCATCGTCGGCAGTCCCCCGGCCGTGGCCACCTGCAACGCCTCCTGCCAGTTGTCCGTCGCACGCACCTGGTCGCCCATGGTCTGGTGGGCCTGCCCGGCGAGCAGCAGCGCGCTGGTCCGGACGGCGGACTCGTCGCCGGCGTTGGCGGCGATCTTCTCGGCGGAGGCGAGGGCGTCGGCGGAGCGGCCGATCTGGAGCAGCGCCCGGGCGTGCACCACGCGGTCGGCCGCCGGCACGCCGTCGCGGGCCAGTTCGGCGGCGCGTTCGGCGTACTCCACGGCCAACGCGGGCTCGCCCGCCTGTAGCGACCGGCGGGCGGCCCCGCCGAGCGCGACGACGCCCAGCGGGACGACGGCCCGCGCGGGCGCGTCCGGCCGCAGCCCGACCGCGTCGGCCAGCGCGGCGGCCCGCTCCACGTGCTGGGCCACGAAGACGTCCCGGGCCGCCTCGGCGAAGCCGCCCGGTGTGCCCGCCCCCGACAGCGGGTCGGGCGCGGCCCACCGGGCCAGCGCCGCGTGCCGCTCGGCCAGCTCGGCCTTGCTCACCCCGGCGTACGCGGCCTCCCGCATCAGCGGGGTCGCGAAGGCGTACCCGGTGCGGGTGCGGTGCAGCATCCGGCGTTGCAGCAGCTCCTCGACGGCCCGCTCCAGCTCGACGGCGACCACCGCCGCCGGTCGGCCGTCACGGCCGGCCCGCTGCTCGCGCAGCGCCTCCAGCGCCCCGTCCGGCACCGTGTCGCCGACGACCGCCGCGTCCCGCAGCACGGAGCGGGCCTCGGCCGGCAGCGCGTCGATGCGCGCGGCGAGCACCGCGGCCAGGTCGCGGGAGAGCAGGCGGCTGCCGAGCGAGCCGGGCACCAGTCGCCAACTCCCCGAGGTCGGGGAGTTCCGTTCGGCGACGGCGGTCAGCGCACCCCGCTCCATCAGCAGGGTGACCAGCTCGGCCAGGTAGAACGGGTTTCCCTGGGCGGTGGCGAGCAGCCGGTCGGCGTCGGCCTGCGGCAGCCTGCCGCCGTTGAGGTAGGTGGTGAGCAGCCGGGCCGCGTCGGCGCCACGCAGCGGCGGCAGCCCGTGCACCTCGGCGTCCGCGACCCGGGTCAGCGCCCCGGCGGTACGCACCAGCTCGGGCCGGCCGAGCAGCAGCACCAGCACCGGGCCGGCGAGCCGGGACAGGGTGACCCCGAGCGCCTGGGTGGTCTCGGGAGTGGCGTCGTGCAGGTCGTCGACGACGACCACCAGGGGCGCCTCCCCGGCGAGCGCCGTGAGCAGGTCCGCGACCGCGTTCGGCACCGCGTCGGCGTCGGCCGGCTGGGCGGTGCCCCACTCGCCCTGCTCGGCCGGGCCGCCGCCGGGCAGCTCGGCGTACCCGAGCAGGGCCAGCAACTGGTCGGTGGCGACCGGCGCCGGAGCGCCGGAGCGGCTGAGTCGCTGGCCGAGCCGGCGCAGGCGCTCCTCGACGGCCGGGCGGGTCAGCGCGGTGGCGGCGTCGCTGGGCAGGCCGACCGCCGCCCGGACCAGGTCGGCCAGGGGTGCGAGCCGGCGCCGCTCGCCGAACGCGGCACAGCGCACCGAGAGCACCCGGGCGCCGGTGTGCGCGGCGTACCGGCCGGCGCCGACGTCGTAGCCGGCGGCGAGGCGTTCCACCTCGGCCGCGAAGCGGGACTTGCCGATCCCGGCCTCGGCGGTCATCAGCAGCACCCGGGGCTCGGCGCGGTCGATCACCTCGGCCAGCCGGCCGGCGACCCGACCGATCTCGGTCTCCCGGCCCACGAAGGGGGCCTCGTCGCCGAGGCCGGACCGGGTGCCCGGGGCGTCCAGGAGACCGAGCAGCTCGTACGCCTCGACCGGCTCGCGCTTGCCCTTGAGCCGCAGCGGACGCAGCGCCCGCCAGGAGGCGACGTGCCGGGTGGCGGCGGAGGTCCGCGACCCCGCGTAGATCGCTCCCACGGCGGCGGCGTCGGCCAGCCGGGCGGCGGTGTTCACGGTGTCGCCGATGACCGTGTACTCGATCGCGGCCTGGATGCCGGCGATCACGTCGCCGGTGTTCAGCCCGACCCGCAGGCCGAGCGGCGCGCCGCCGCCCCGTTCGTCGTCGAGTACCCGGCGGACCGCACGCTGCATCGACAGCGCCGCGCGGACGGCCCGCTCGGCGTCGTCCTCGTGCGCCACGGGCGCGCCGAAGACCGCCATGATCCCGTCGCCGGTGAGCTTGTCGACGTGACCGCCGAACGTCTTCACCGCGCCGGCCAGGGCGGCGAGCACCCGGTCGGTGACCGCGCCGACGCGTTCCGGGTCGAGGTCCTCCGACCAGGAGGTGAAGTCGGACAGGTCGCCGAAGAGCACCGTCACCACCCGGCGCTCGGCCGCGGGCAGCGTCGCGGCGGCCGGCAGCGCGGCGCCGCAGTTGTGGCAGAACCGCGCGCCGGGCACGGCGACGGTTCCACACACCGGGCAGGTCACGCTTGCTCCAACCTCGCGGTACCTCCGCCGGATTCCCGGCCCAGGTACTCCAACTGGGCCCGGACGGACCACTCGGCGGCCCACCACAGCGACCGGTCGACGTCCACGTAGACCGTCGCGACCACCTCCGCGGCGGTGCTGGCGCCCTCGGCGACCGCCGCCCGGACCTGGTCGAGCCGGGCGCGGCGGTGGGCCAGGTAGAAGTCGGCGGCGGCGGCGCAGTCGGCCAGCGCCGGGCCGTGCCCCGGCAGCGCCGGGATCCCCCGGTACGCGGAGAGCAGCTCCAGGCTGGCCAGATAGTCCCCGAGGTCCCCGTCCGGGTGGGCGACCACGGTGGTCCCCCGGCCCAGGATGGTGTCGCCGGTGAGGATGACCCGCTCGTCGCCGTGCTCGACCAGGAAGCAGACCGAGTCGCCGGTGTGCCCGGGGGTCGGCACGAGCCGGACGCTCAGGCCGTGACCGCCCAGTTCCTCGCCGGGCGTGGCCAGCGGCTGCCCGGCGAGGGTGTGTGCCGGGTCGGCGGCGCGTACGGGCACCCCGTCGAGCAGGTCGTGCAGGCGGCGCGAGCCGTCGGTGTGGTCGGGGTGGCCGTGGGTGATCAGCACCAGCCCGATCGGCCCCCGCGCGACGATCGCCGCCAGGTGCCCCTCGTCGGCCGGCCCCGGATCCACGACAACGGCGTGCTCCTGCCCCGGAGCACGCAGAACCCAGGTGTTGGTCCCATCAAGCGTCATAGGCCCCGGATTAGGAGCAAGCAGCAACGCAACCCAACCCGGCAACTCGCCGGCAAGCGCCGCCGCCGGCGCGGTGAAGTGCCCGGTCATGGCTGCGATCGTACGGCCCCGCCGGCCACTCCCCGCGATCTTGCAGTTTCAGCCCTTGATACGTCCCACTTCACGGCTTTTGCCGGGGCATAAAGTGCAAGATCGCGGGGGAGGCGGCGTGGGTCAGGAGACCTCGACTATGACCTCTACCTCTACGGGGGCGTCGAGGGGGAGTTCGGCTACGCCCACGGCACTGCGGGCGTGCCGGCCGGCCTCACCGAAGACCGCGGTGAACAGGTCGGAGGCGCCGTTGATCACGCCGGGCACGGCGGTGAAGCCGGGGGCGGCGGCGACGAAGCCGCCCACCTTGACGATCTTGACGACGTTCTCCAGGCCGACCAGCGAGTCGATCGCGGCCAGCGCGTTGAGGGCGCACCGCTGGGCCAGGTCCTTGGCCTGTTCGGCGGAGACGCCGGCGCCGACCTTGCCGGTGGCGAGCAGCTTGCCCTCGACACTCGGCAACTGCCCGGAGACGTAGACGAGTTGCCCGGACTGGACGGCCGGCACGTAGCTGGCCACCGGCGGGACGACCTCGGGCAGCGTGTGCCCGAGCTCGGCGAGCTTCGCGTGCGGACCGTTACTCATGCCGCCACCTCGCTGCGCTCGGCGGTGTCAGGAGACACCGACGCCCTGAACAGAATGACTCGCTCGCTCCGCTCGCTCATGCCTTCGGCCGCTTCAGGTAGGCGACGAGCTGCTCCGGGTTGGGACCGGGAACCACGGAGACGAGTTCCCACCCGTCCTCACCCCAGTTGTCGAGGATCTGCTTGGTCGCGTGGACCAGCAGCGGGACCGTGGAATATTCCCACTTCTGCATTGGTGGAGGGCTCCCTCGGATGGAGTTCGACTTCTCGACGCACAGCCTACGGTCCGGCGGACGGGCGGGACGCGGGACGCTGCTCCGGAGGCATCGGCACCTCCCCGCAGGGCCCACCGTGCTCGTACGGCTGGGGGCAGCGGGAGCGGTCCGCCAGCAGCAGGTCGCAGAAGACCCGGTGCCGGTTGTTCTGGTCGTCCGTGCTGGACACGGTGGTCTCGCCGGCGTCCAGTTCGGTCAGGAAGCTCAGCGAGGTGGCGACGGTGCCGGCCAGCGCGGTGGCCGCCCTCAGGTCGGCGACCCGGATCGGCAGGTGGATGACGTACCCGGGCTCCTCCTCGTCCCGGCCGCCCGGGCCCGGCCGGCCGGCCGGGCGCACCGCCTCGACGGGCTCGGCGAGCCGCCGGTACGACCGTTCGTTGACGGGCAGGCCGGCGCTACCCTCGGGTTCGCCCGAGAAGCCGGACCCGGGCCGCCGCGCCCGGTCCCCCGCCGGGAACTGGGCTCGATGGATGTTGTCCACGTCGCGCATGCCTTGCCTCCGGACGTCGTGCCTGGTCACGTCAACGCTCACGGGCCCGGACCGTCCGTCCGCCCCGTCCCCCACACCGCTGAGAACGTAGGTCCGTGGCGACAGACCCGCAAACAGGACGCGCACGTTCGATCACGTGAAGTCACATATGCGACACAGTCTTGGTAAGGAACCCGACGGCACTCGCCGCCCCCCCGGAGCGGGGAACCGACCGCTACCCTTCCGGTCGGACGGGCGCTCGCCGGCTCGCCGCCAGCTCGATCACGCGCGTCGCCGGGGCAGGCGACGACGTCGCAACCCCGGGGGAATGAGATGACCCAACCGCCCAGTGGTGGTCCCGTCGGATCGCCGGCCGAGCAGCCGGACACCCCCACGGTTCCCGACGCCGCCGCCCCGCCCGCGCCGACGGCCGCCCCGGACCCGTCGAGCCCGCCGCCCCCGGCCGGGGACCCGGCGTACCAGCCGCCCGCCGCACCCAGGAAGAAGCGCGGCGTGCTCATCGCCTCCATCGCCCTGGCCGTGATCCTGCTGCTCTGCGCCGTCGGCGGCGTCGTCGCGTTCCTGACGCTGCGCGACGCCGAGAGTGGCGAGGGCGCCAAGGAGCCGGCGGTCGCGGTGGACGAGTTCCTCAAGGCCGTCTACCAGGACCGCGACGCGGACCGGGCGGCCGGGCTGGTCTGCTCCTCGTCCCGCGACGAGAAGAAGGTCGCCGCCAAGGTGGCCGAGGTCGAGAAGCACGTTGCGGCCCACCAGAACCCCCGGTTCAGATGGAGCAGCCCACAGGTGGACAACCAGACCGCCGACCGCGCCACGGTCATCACCAAGGTGACCATGACCACCGCCGACGAGAAGGTGGCCGACCAGGACCTGCGGTTCACCGTGGTGAAGCAGACGGGTTGGTGGGTCTGCGAGGTCGGCTGACTCCACGGCCTGGATAGGCTCGACGGGTGCGAGCAGCAGAGTCGCCGGCCGACCCGGCCGCTACGGAGTGGCCGGCCCGCCTCCACGTCGTGACCGGCAAGGGCGGCACCGGCAAGACCAGCGTCGCGGCGGCGCTGGCCCTCGCGCTGGCCGCCGGCGGCCGGCGCACGCTGCTGGTCGAGGTCGAGGGGCGACAGGGCATCGCCCAGCTCTTCGACACCGATCCGCTGCCGTACGAGGAGCGGCACCTGACCGACGCGCCGGGCGGCGGGGAGGTGCGGGCCCTGGCGGTGGACGCCGAGGAGGCCCTGCTGGAATACCTCGACATGTTCTACAAGCTCGGCGCGGCCGGCCGGGCGCTGCGCAAGCTCGGGGCGATCGACTTCGCCACCACCATCGCCCCCGGCCTGCGGGACGTCCTGCTCACCGGCAAGGTGAAGGAGGCGACCACCCGCACCAGCGGGCAGCGGCGCGCGTACGACGCGGTGGTGCTGGACGCGCCGCCCACCGGGCGGATCGGCCGGTTCCTGAACGTCACCGCCGAGACGGCCCGGCTGGCCAAGGTCGGCCCGATCAAGACCCAGAGCGAGGGGGTCGCCGCGCTGCTGCGCTCCCCGATCACCGCCGTGCACGTCGTCACCCTGCTCGAGGAGATGCCGGTCCAGGAGACCGTCGACGCGATCACCGAACTGGCCCAGCTCGGCTTCCCCGTCGGGCGGGTGATCGTCAACAGCGCCCGGCCGCCGGTGCCCGCGGGCCGGGTGGTGACCGCCGCCGAGCTGGAGCGGGGGCTGCGCGCCGCCGGGCTGCCGACCGACCGGAACACCGTCGCCGGGCTGGCCGCCGAGGCACGCGACCAGGCCATCCGCCGCGAGCTGGAAGATTCGCTCCGGACCGACCTGGTGGAGCTGGGGCTGCCGATGATCGAGCTGCCGCTGCTGCCCGACGGGGTGGACCGGGCCGGCCTGGACCGGCTCGCCGCGACTCTCCTGCGGGCGGATTGACTCACACCTGGACCCGGCACGGGCGCGCGGACCGACTCGGCCCGATACGCTCGATTGGTGCCTTCCGAAGACGCGGCGCCGCAGTTGGACGTCGATCAGATCCTCGCCGATCCGGGCGTCCGGATCGTGGTGTGCTGCGGGGCGGGCGGGGTGGGAAAGACGACCACGGCCGCCGCGCTCGCGCTGCGGGCCGCCGAACAGCACGGCCGACGCACGGTGGTGCTCACCATCGACCCGGCCCGCCGGCTGGCCCAGTCGCTCGGGCTGACCGAGCTGGACAACACCCCCCGCCAGGTGAAGGGGATCGACGTCGAGGCCAGCGGCGGCGAGCTGCACGCCATGATGCTCGACATGAAGCGCACCTTCGACGACGTGGTGCTCCAGCACACCGATCCGGCGAAGGCGGCGGAGATCTTCGCCAACCCCTTCTACCAGGCCATGAGTTCGACCTTCGCCGGCACGCAGGAATACATGGCGATGGAGAAGCTGGGCCAGTTGCACGCCCGGGGCGAGTGGGACCTGATCGTGGTGGACACCCCACCGTCCCGCTCGGCGCTGGACTTCCTGGATGCCCCGGCCCGGCTGTCCCGTTTCCTCGACGGGCGGATGCTGCGGCTGCTGCTGGCGCCGGCGCGTACCGGCGGGCGGAGCATGTTCAGCCTGGTCACGGCCTCGTTCGGGATGTTCTCCAAGATCGTGCAGAAGGTGCTCGGGGCCCAGTTGCTGACGGATCTGTCCGGTTTCGTCGCCGCGCTGGATTCGATGTTCGGCGGCTTCCGGCAGCGCGCCGAGCAGACGTACCGCATCCTCCAGGCCCGGGAGACGGCGTTCCTGCTGGTCGCGGCGCCGGAGCCGGACGCGGTCCGGGAGGCCGCCTACTTCGCGGGCCGGCTGCGCGAGGAGAAGATGCCGCTGGCGGGCCTGGTGCTCAACCGGGTGCACCGCCCGGCGGTGCCCGGCCTCGACGCGGCGAAGAGCCTGGCCGCCGCGGAGCGGCTGACCGGCCTCGGTGGGCACCAGGGCACCGTCGACGTGCTGCGGGCCCACGCCGCGCTGGCCCAGCAGGCGGTACGCGAGCAGCAGGTGGCGGCCCGGTTCACCGAGGCGTTCCCGGCGGTGCCGGCGGTGCCGGTGACCGCGCAGCCCGCCGACGTGCACGACGTCGACGGGCTGCGGACGATCGGCACGGCACTCAGCCGGCCATGACGGCGCTCAGCCGGCCGTGGTGACGAGGATCTTGTCCTTGCCGGCCTTGTCCTTGGCGTTCTTCTTCATCGCGGCCTCGAACATCTTGCGCCAGCTCGCCACCTGCGGGTGACGGCGCAACAGCGCGCGGCGTTCGCGTTCGGTCATGCCGCCCCACACGCCGAACTCGATCCGGTTGTCCAGCGCGTCGGCCAGGCACTCGTACCGAACTGGGCAGCTCCGGCAGATCCGCTTCGCCACGTTCTGTTCGGCACCCTGTACGAACAACGCGTCCGGGTCCCCGTTCTGACACGCCGCCAGCGACGGCCAGTCAGTGATCATGCCCATCTGTACACGTCCCCCCTTGCAGTACCTACCGACCCCGTCGCGGACCAGCCGGCAATTCCCCCCGATCGCCCGGCCTGCCTTCCCCAAGGCGGCACGGACGACATGTGGCGCTGTCGCCGCCACCATCATGCTCTGTAGTCGACTGATTACGCAACGTTGTCGGCGAAATCCATCATTCCGGACACTCCCGGCTTCCCGGGCTTTGCGACCGCCGGTTACCCCGTCGAAGTCCGCGAAAACGCTGCGGGCCCCCTCTTGCAGGAGGGAGACTCGGCGGCGGATTCACGCAACCACGCACCGGGGGTCGTGCGTTTAGCACAACGAGGTCGGCGCGCGCAGGAAATGGGGAAAGAACGCCCCAGCGCCCCTCGTTCCCTACTCGCGTACCCTGTCGAGGTGACCTGGATGCGGAAACGTGACCACAATGTCTTTACCAACGCCGCATCGCTACTCATCTGTGGCCTACTGGCCGGTGTGGTGGTCGCGGCGGCGGCCTTCCCCGCGGTGGCGATGTCCGGGCTGGCCGCGAAGGCCGGTGCTGAGACCTTCGGCGCACTGCCCAAGGAGCTGACCGTGGCCCGCGCGCCGCAGATCAGCTACCTGTACGCCTCCGACGGCAAGACCCCGCTGGCGACCATGTACGACGAGAACCGTCGCGACGTGAAGCTCAAGGACATCGCGCCGATCATGCAGAAGGCGATCGTCGCCGCCGAGGACCACGACTTCTACAAGCACAACGGCGTGGACCTGAACGGCATCGCCCGGGCCTTCGTCAACAACCAGTCGAACGCGGCCAGCCAGCAGGGCGCCTCGACGCTGACCATGCAGTACGTCCGGCTCGCCATCGCCTACTCGGCGAGCCACCCGGCGGACGTGGTCGCGGCCACCGAGGACACCAGCGCCCGCAAGCTACGCGAGATGCGCTACGCCATCCAGATCGACAAGGAGCTCTCCAAGGACGAGATCCTGGAGCGCTACCTGAACATCGCCGCGTTCGGCAACGGCGCGTACGGCATCTACGCCGCCAGCCAGGTCTACTTCAACAAGCCGCCGAGCAAGCTCAAGATCGAGGAAGCGGCCATGCTCGCCGGCATGGTGAAGGCGCCGAGCAGCAACGACCCGACCCGACCGAGCGGCTACAAGGCGGCGGTCGACCGGCGCGACTACGTCATCGAGAACATGGTCGAGACCGGCGCCATCACCCGCCAGGAGGCGGACGCGGCGAAGGCCGTCAAGCTCACGGTCACCGGCAAGCGGGCCCCCAACGGCTGCGTCTCGGCCAACGAGAAGGGCTGGGGCTTCTTCTGCGACTACTTCTACCGCTGGTGGATGCAGCAGGAGGCGTTCGGCTCGACCTCGTACGACCGGGAGCGGCGGCTGAAGAGCGGCGGCTACAGCGTGGTCACCACGCTCGACCCGCAGGCCCAGCGGGGCGCCGACAAGGCCGTCCGCAAGGCCAAGAAGGAGTCCGCCAAGGAAGCCGCCATGGTGGCGGTGGTCGAGCCGGGCACCGGCTACGTGCGGGCGCTGGCGGTGAACCGCACCTTCAAGCTCGACGACCCGAAGAAGCCGGTCAACAAGCCACACAGCGACCCGAAGCTGAAGAAGAAGAAGCGGCTCGGCAACTATCCGAACACCGTGAACCCGCTGCTCACCGGCGGCGACGGCCTCACCGGCTACCAGGCCGGCTCGGTCTTCAAGATCTTCACCATCGTGGCCGCGCTGGAGAAGGGCATCCCGCTCGGCTACACGATCAACGCACCGCAGCAGTTCAAGTCGGAGTACAGGATCCAGCCCGGGAAGGCCGCCTGCCCGGGCACCAACCTGTACTGCCCGACCAACTCCAACATGAAGGCCGGCGGCGTACAGAACATGTGGAGCGCCTTCGCGCAGTCGGTCAACACGTACTTCGTGCCGCTCCAGCAGCAGGTCGGCGCGGAGAACGTGGTCGACGCGGCCAAGCGGCTCGGCATCCAGTTCCGCACCAGCGAGGACCTCCGGCTGAGCGGCACCAAGGACGCCGCACACGACTGGGGCGCCTTCACCCTCGGCGTCTCGCAGACCACCCCGCTGGACCTGGCCAACGCCTACGCCACCCTGGCGGCGGACGGCAAGTACTGCGAGCCCATCCCGGTGCAGTCGATCAAGGACCCGGAGGGCAAGAAGCTCGACATCGCCAACCCGCGCTGCGAGAAGCGGGTCAGCACCGAGGTGGCCCGCGCCGCCGTCGACGCCGCCCGCTGCCCGGTCGGTGACAACTCCTCCACCAGCAAGTGCGGCGGCAGCCGTACGGCCGGGAACGTCCGGGGCATCGTCGACGCGCCGGTGGCCGGCAAGTCCGGCACCACCGACTCGGAGAAGACCGCCTCCCTGGTCGCGATGACCAAGCAGTACGCGGTGGCCGGCATCATGGCCGACCCGGACTGGCCGCAGACCAACGTCAAGATGAAGCACAAGGAGCGCGACGGCATCAACCCGCCGGTCTACGAGACGCTGCGCGACGCCATGAAGGGCAAGCCGAGGATCAACTTCACGCCCCCGGGCCAGAAGATCTCCGAGGGCGACCAGCGCCGGATCCCCGTCGTGAAGTGCCTGGACCCGCAGCAGGCGAAGTCGCGGATCAAGGCGGAGGGCTTCGACGCGATCATCTCCGACGTCCAGGTCCCGTCGAGCTGCCCTGCCGGTAAGGCCGCCGGCACCAGCCCCGACGGCCGGACCATCAAGGGCGGCGTGGTGACCATCCAGATCAGCGCCGGCGGCGGCGAACCGGGTGGCCCGGGTAGTCCGCCGACCAACCCCGGCCGACCACCCAGCCGCCCCGGCGGCTGAGCCAGCCGGACAACCGGACGGGCGGGCACCCCCTCGTGGGGTGCCCGCCCGTTTCGCGTACGTGGGTCGGTGCGGTTCGGTCAGAGGCCGAGCTGCCGGCGTACCTCGGCGGCGACCCGGCCACCCTCGGCCCGGCCGGCCACCGCCGCCTGGGCCGCCTTCATGGCCGGGCCCATCTGCGCCTTGCCGGTGAAGCCGCCCGCGGCGAGCGCCCCCGCGACCAGCTCGGTCAGCTCGGCGTCGGGGAGCTGCTTCGGCAGGTAGCGCTCCAACACCTCACCCTCGGCGACCTCCTTGGCGGCCTGCTCGGTGCGGCCGGCGTCACCGAACGCGGTGGCGGCCTCCCGGCGCTTCTTCGCCTCCCGGGTCAGCACCGCGAGCACCTCGTCGTCGGTGAGCTCGCGCTTGGCCTTGCCGGCGACCTCGGCGGTGCCGACGGCGGCGAGCGCCATCCGCAGCGTGGAGGTGGTCAGCTCGTCGCGGCCCTTGAGTGCGGCGCGCATGTCGGCGGTCAGACGGTCCTTCAGCGTGCTCATGGACGGTGAAACTACCCTGAACGCCATGCGAAAGCGCACACTATTCCGGCTCGCGGCCGGAACCGCCGCCCTCGGCGCGGCGACTCTGGCGTACGCGTCACTCGTCGAGCGCAACATGTTCACCCTGCGGCGGTACGACGTGCCGGTGCTGCCGGCCGACGCCGAGCCGCTGCGGATCCTGCACCTGTCGGACCTGCACATGATGCCCGACCAGGGGCGCAAGCAGCGCTGGGTGGCGTCGCTGGCCGCGCTCGACCCCGACCTGGTCGTGGTCACCGGGGACAACATGGCGCACCCAGACGCCGTGCCCGGCGTGCTGCGCGCTCTCCAGCCGCTGCTCGACCTCCCCGGGGCCTTCGTCTTCGGCTCCAACGACTACACCGGGCCGGTCCTGAAGAACCCGTTCAGCTACTTCCTGCCCGACCGGGAGTACACCGAGGGCGTCGAACTGCCGCACGAGGAGCTGCGCGACGTCCTCGTCAGCGCCGGCTGGACGGATCTGAACAACGCCCGCACCACCGTCAAGGCCGGCGGCCGGGTCGTCGAGCTGCTCGGGGTGGACGACCCGCACGTCGAACGGGACGACTACGACTCCGTGGCCGGGCCGGTGTCGCCCTCCGCCGACCTGTCGATCGCGCTCACCCACTCCCCCGAGCCGGCCATCCTCGACCGGATGGCCGCCGACGGCTTCGGGCTGCTGCTCGCCGGGCACACCCACGGCGGTCAGGTCTGCGTACCGGGGGTCGGCGCGCTGGTCACCAACTGCGGCCTGCCCCGCTCCATGGCGCGCGGCCTGCACCGTTGGCCCGGGTCCGACTCCTGGCTGCACGTCTCCGCCGGGCTCGGCACCCACCCGACCGCGCCGGTCCGGTTCGCCTGCCCGCCGGAGGCGAGCGTGCTCACCCTGATCCCCCGCTGACCCGTACGCCTGGATCCGCCGGGGCCGCCAGCGCACGGCCTGGCGGCCCCGGCGACGGCTCCGGGCCAGGTCGGGGGAAGGACCCAGGAGGGCCGCTACGGCGGTGGGGGTACCGAGTTGGACCCCCGCGCAGGGTGGGCTACTATTTGTCGGCACGCCTCGGGGTGTGGCGCAGCTTGGTAGCGCGCTTCGTTCGGGACGAAGAGGTCGTCGGTTCGAATCCGGCCACCCCGACCAGAGGTAAGAACGAGTCAAGGCCCCTCCACGGAGGGGCCTTGACTCGTTTCAGGTGATCCATGCTCGCCCGGAGGCGGCAAAGGACGCGAGCGCGTTGCGATCCCGGTCACGAGTCGAATGCGTGTAGCGGTCCACGAAGATTAGATCTCCGGCACCCGCCTCGCAGTCGTCACGTGCCCGAACACTTTCTCCGCCACGCGCATTCCCTCGGAGCCCGGCGACTCGCCCCCTCAGGCCAGTGCCAGCGGCGACGGCGACTCAGGTCTGGCGCCAGTCGTCCGTAACTCCGGCAAGCGCACCAGCAGGCGTTGATAGCCCTCGCCTGCCGCCGCGCTCGACGCGCTGCGGGCACTGCTGCGAGACAGCTGAACGGCCAACCGGAACTACGCGACGAGCACGGCGGCCTGAACCACATCTTCGCTGGCACGAGTAGTGGCGCCGCCTCCGCGAGCGGAACGGGTGCAGCACCACTGACGTAGCCACCAGACGCACCCACCGGCCCCGCCCCATGCCCAGGGCTGGCAGTCGAATCAAGCCCAACAGGCCCGCCCTTGACAACGGCCATTGAAACTCGGCCAGTAGGGCGGTCACCCTGGTCCTGCCCCGCTCCACGATGTCCGGGCCGGCAGACGGGAGGACAAAAGCAAGCAGGATCGTACGGAAACTAACACCATGATTGCGTGCGTTTTGAAGGCTGCTAGCAGGTGGGCGAATCCATAATTCGAATTTTGTCTACCGTCCAGAAGCCTGTGGGAGTTGCCGAGTTGTTGACGTACGTGCTGGGGGCAAGGCAGTAAGTGTAGCCATTACTAAAATGCAGCAGCGCCCCATCGTCGTTCCGAGAATTGTATACGTAGTAGGCACCGTAAGCGCCGGAGCTTAGGTTCTGGTAGCCGCTGGTGATGTCCTGATACGCGGCAGTCCAGTCCCTTGCGTTCCAATTAGCCTGAGTCTTGTAGAAGCAGACTTGCGGATATCCGCAACCGTAGGCAGTGCCGGCGGGTCCGACGTCAGTTGCAATCGCCGGTGAACTGGTACTGATTGCTGACAGGGCTGCAAAAGCAGCGGTCAATCCGACGACGAGAAACCTCTTCGCGCCCATAATCTCGGCGTACCCCTTCCTATGGAAGCTGCTGACCTACCCAAGGTAATCAAAGGAAATCAGCCAGTAAAGGCGTAAACACTAGAGAGGCTTTGATCACAATCTATTGACATTGCCGCCGCTTTGGACGTCACGGGGGGCTATCGTGCAGCCACTGCATCCTGGCAGCAGGCTGGCCAGCGGAGGCGAGTACAGCCTGTGCTGGCCGCCGGGGCGAGCAGGCGAGCATGCGTCAACCGACGTCGGCAACGAGTCCCTTCGTCTATGCATTACGGCCAGCCAACAGCCACTCTTGCACTCAACCGTCGACAGCAGCCCGGCTAGCAACGACCGCTGCGGTCAGGCGATGGACGGGCGTGCACCGCTGTGGACGACTACCGCTGATCGAGAGGGCTGCTGCCACAGTTGGCAAAATACATCGGTTCTTTCGAGACGAAGGAGTCAGGCCCCGCCAGGCAGCGGCCTGACATCCATAGGAGCATCGAGATGGCGCAGCTCGGGAGCTGTTGCCAACATAGTTCGACGAGTGAACAACGACTTGCACCGGCACCGGCATCCAAACAGCGGAAGCGCCGACCCACATGCAGGGAGGGTGCCAGTGGATAGCTTCAGCGAAGGTCGACGATTGACCCTAGTAGCCTCAATAGCTTTCTCCGATGAAACGCTGCGGAGATTGCCCCTAAAGGACGCGTTCTGGCTACTTTGTGGTCGCGCCCGACAGCAGGCGAAGAGTGGTCGCCTATCTTCTAGTCCGAGTATCGTTCTGACCCAATCGGGATTCCAGGACAGCTCTGCTGCCACAAGCACGATCGCCCTACCGCCCCGTCAGTGCCGAGGCCAGCCGCTTTTTTCGCCTTGGCACCAGGCCGATGAGGCAGCGAGAAGGCAGCGCAACCTTCGGTTGAGGTTGGTCTTTGATGCTAAGGAACGAGGGATACTCCTAATACTCCAGCAGGAGATCCGTTCTGGCCTGCTATGACGGTGTGGTTTTGTCCGTGGTCAGCAAGCAGCCACCGCTGAGTCTCGTGGTTGTGTGGACCCAAGATGCGGCGGTGGCTGCCGCCTACAGAGCAGACGCTCAGCGTGTCTGAGCTGTTCAACGAGCTGATGGAAACGATCGAGGCACGCTTCGCCCGGCCCGAACCACGACGCCGGGTCCGCAATTTCGTCGCTGGTCTCCTTGCTCCGTTGCCGGTCAAGAACTGCTGGACGATCGCTGCGCACGCCGGCGATGACGGCCCCGGTGGGATGCAGGATCTAATCGGCCGAGCCAGCTGGGACGACGCGCTTGTCCGTGCCGACGTGCGGGACTTCGTGGCGGTCCATCTCGGGCACCCGGACGGGGTGTTGCTGGTCGACGAGACGGGCGATCTGAAGAAAGGCACCCACACCGTCGGCGTGCAGCGGCAGTACTCCGCGACCGCCCGGGCGCTGGAGCATTGAAGAATCGTTCCAGGCCGCCAAGACCGGTCTCGGCCTGGATCAGCATCAACACCGCCGCTGGAAAGCCTGTCACCGCTGGACCACCCTGGTCATCGCCGCTCACGCATTCCTCGCCGCAGCCACCGCGGCCAGCAGCGTAAGCCCCGACGACCTGATCGCGATCACCGTCAACGAACTCCGCCGCCTGTTCCACGCCCTGGTCATCGATCCTGTCCGACGCGTCGCCGACGTCATCACCTGGTCCATCTACCGACGACGGCATCAAGCAAGCGCCAGAAGCAGTCACTACGCCCGGCAGGCCCTCGCCGAACCCTGACGGGCCCACCATCATCTGATGCAGCATGATGAAGAGATGGCCGCCGAGGACGCCACCCCAGATCGCCTGACCGACGCGGAGATTCACCAACTCGCCAGGCTGCTCACACGCTACGCGGCCCAAGAGTTGGACCAGTTCGAGCATTGGTGTGTCGAATCGCCGTATGGCCCGGTGTTCATCGACATCAGCCGACGATGCGCTCCAGGCACCGAAGACGCGTACCACGTCCTCTGGCCACTACCCGATCAACCCCACGACCCGCACTAATCTCGCTTGAAACCGCGAGACCACGGCGCCTGCAACCAGACCACCGAGCGATCTCCTGCTGGAGTACTAAACGAGGATGCTGGCCGGTGCGGTTCAGCACCGGTCGACAACGTGAGTCCGCATTCTCCCTGCTGGATTCCAGTCCTCGCCGGAGGATGTGCCCTGCTAAGTCCGCAGTGGCAGCCATTACGTTCTATCGACCCGAGTTGTACCGTCGGTAGTGGTTGCCGCTGACGAGAGCTGGCCTCCTCCTTCCTGCCCTGGGAGCGTCGTTGTGTCGTACGTCGATCCGCGTTTCGGGGCTCGGTTACGGGCTCTGCGTGCCGACCGGGGTCTGTCTCTGCGGGCGCTCGGGCAGCTCGCGCACCGGGGAAAGAGTCACCTGCATGATCTGGAGACCTGTGCCAAGGCTCCGACGCCCGAGACGGCCCGGCATCTTGATGACGTTCTTCAGGCTGGCGGTGCACTCGCGCGGCTCGTTGGTCAGCGTGTCGACCATGACGATGAAGCCGACGATCTGCTTGCTCGGGTGCGTGCCAGCGACGTGAGCGCCGAGACGCTCACCCGAATCGAGGCGAGCGTTGACGACCTCGCCAGCGCGTACGCGACCACCCGGCCGGTGGACCTGCTTCCGATGGTGTGGAAGCACTTGGCGTATGTGGGCCGCCTGCTGGACGGTCGGGGGACTCTGGCACAGCGGCGGCGTCTGATCGTTGCCGGTGGCTGGTTGACCGTGCTGCGTGCGACGGTGCACATCGACCTTCAGCAGCGTTCCGCCGCCGGCGCGCACCTGGTCGCCGCTGCCAAGCTTGCCGAACATGCGGAGCATACGGAGATTCAGGCGTGGTGCCTGGAGACCCATGCGTGGGACCGACTCACCCAGGGTGAGCACCGACAGGCGATCGACCTGTCTCAGCAGGCCCAGCGGGTGGCACCTCGGGGAAGCTCTGCGCACATCCAGGCGACGGCCCAGGAGGCGCGGGGGTGGGCGCGGGTGGGTGACGTGCGGCGGACCCGTGACGCGCTGGACCGCCTGGAACGGCTGACCGCGAACCTGCCCGTGCCGGAGCGGGCCGAGCATCATTACCGGTACGACCCGACGAAGGCGCTGGCATACACGGCGACGACGCTGTCGTGGGCGGGTGACCCGGCTGCCGGGCAGGTGGCCCGGGTTGCGTTGGCGGAGTTGGACCCGCGCGGTGACGGGGGTGACCGGCCACGACGGTCCGCTTCTGCCCGCCTTGACCTGGCCTTGGCGTTGGTGGCCGCCGGCCAGCCTGACGAGGCCAGCACGGTCGCCGCTGAGGCGATCCGTTCCGGGCGGGTGGCGTCGTCGAACTGGTGGCGAGCGCGTGAGGTGGTCCGGCGGGTCGAGCAGACCGACGCGGGAGAGGCGTCGGTGCTGCGCGAGGTGTACAGGGCGTACCGGCCCGTCGGCTGACAGCGGACAGCCGACCCGGCCAGCGAACACCCAATCCCTTTGTGTAACCGGCCGATCGCTCAATGCTGTGATCGAGAGCGGGATCGGCGCGAACAGACCCAGTAACGGAGCCGCGACCCGCTCGGAGCCGGGCGCGGCAAATGTCGGTCCTTCCACGAGCACACCGTCGCGCCCCTACCAGCGGAGGCGGAGATGGGCGACACCGGTCCGGTCGAGGGCAGAGGCGAGCAGATCCAGCAGGCGGAACGGGAAGCCGCCAAACGACGGATCCTGGCGCTGGCCGAGGAGGAACGGATACCCGCCGAGGAGACCACCCGGGCCGTGACCGACCGGCGGTGGCGTCATGGACAGCAGTGACCTGTTGCCGGTCGGCCGGCGGGTGGCGTACTGGCGGCGGCGGCGCAAGTTGTCGCAGCAGGTGTTCGCCGACCGGATCGGCAAGTCCAAGAGCTGGGTCGACAAGGTCGAGCGCGGCGTCCGGTCCCTGGAAAGGACGACACCCGAGCCAACCGCCTCGCCGGCAGTTCGGGAAGAGGTCACGTGACGAAGGTGCCGTCCGGACCCATGATTTCGTCTCGAACCAGCGGTGTTGACGCCGACAAGCCGCCGTCGTCCACGGCGACCCACAGGCGGATCCGACCCTCGCCGTCATCAACGGCGTAGCTGACCACGCTGTATCGCTTGCCGTCCTCGCCGACGACCAGGCGAACCTCCTTGTCGTCGAGCATCGCGCGCCACTCGTCATAGCCGCTGCGTCGCCATTCCGTCAGGCGTGCCTCGGCGAGCCGCGCGGCGGTCTCCTTGTCCAGCCCCACGCGCTCACTCTCTCACCCGGGTGGCTGGCAGCGGTGACAGCAACTGGCCACGACAGGAAAGCCACCGGGCACGGACAACCGTCCGAGATCGCGGACGCGGACGGCCCTCGCCAAACGAAGCCGCTGGAATTGACAAGCGAAGGGCCGAGGTCTCCAACCGAGTCAAGGAGCCCCGTCGTCGAGAGGGCGGCCCCGGGCTCTCGTGCTATTGAGGGATTTGACCGCTCCGCCACACCTCACCCTGCGCACCATGGCGCTCGGCCGCGTATCGCTCCCGGGCAGACGCCGCACCGCGCGCCGCAGCCGAATCCTCGTGCGAGGAGAGCCGCTTCCGGTCTCGCCAGCCGACGAGGAGGAACGCCGCGATCAACAGCACCACGAGCACTGCGATCGACACCACCACAGCCGTCATTCCATAGACCGTACGACATGTCCACCAGGATCCGGGACCGCCACGTCCCGGAGCGGTCGGGCGACGTCGAGTGCCAGCAGTTCCCGGCACATGGGGGGCTCATTCCTCCCGCGCTGACCCCGTCGCGATAGGACGAACAGGTGCCAGCTGCCGCCCTGTCCGACGACCTCTCGAAGAAGCGAAAGCGGAGGCGAGGAACGATGCCGCCATGCGGGTGCGCCACCTCGACGGCCGATCTGGGCATGACTCGATTACGGTCGTTCGTGCGCCTTGCCGAAGAGCTGCATTTCGGCCGGGCCGCCAAACTCCTGCACATCACCCAGCCGGCCCTGAGTCAGCAGATCGCCCGGTTGGAAAAGGACGTGGACACCGTACTGCTGCTCCGGGGCAACCGGGGCGTCTCCCTCACCCCCGCCGGGCGGGTCTTCCTGCGGGGAGCCCGCGCCGCCCTGCAACTGATGGACGAGACGACTCTCGCCGCACGGCAGCGCGCCTCGCGGGCGGAGAGCCGCCGACTGTGCACCACGTGTGGGCCCCGGCCGGACGAGCCGTACGACCTGCTGCTGCCGCTGACGTCCCGCCCGTGACGCCGGCGTGGCCGGCGCCAGGGCGGACGGTCGTCAGGAGGCGGTCGGCTCCGGCTCGGTGTCCAGTTCCACGGGCACCGCCAGCGGCACCCGGATGAAGTACGCCCGCCGGTACGGGACCGCGTGCCGCAGCGAGTGCGGAGTCTTCTCCCCGTCGGACGGGGACACCGCCAGTCGCAGGCGGGGCAGTCGGGTCAGCACCGCCCGGACCGCGATCTCGATCTCGAGGCGGGCCAGTTCGTTGCCGGGGCAGATGTGCGGCCCCAACCCGAACGCCAGGTGGTTGCGGTTGCCGAGCCGCTCCTCGGCCACCTCGTCGGGGTTCGGGTAGCGGTTCGGGTCCCGGTTGGCCGCACCGATGGAGAGCAGGACCGCGTCGCCCTTGGCGATGTCCTGCCCGGCCAGTTCGAAGTCCTCGGTCGCGAACCGACGCACGCCGGTGTGCACCGTGCCGTACAGGCGAAGGAACTCCTCCATCACGCTGGGCAGCCGGTCCGGGTCCTCGAAGACGTCGGCGAAGCGCTCCCGGTCGGCGAGCAGGGCGAGCAGCGTGCCGGCGATCATGCCGACCGAGGTGTCGTACCCACCGACCAGCATCACCGTGGTCAGGCTCAGGATCTCCTGCGCGTCGTACGGCTTCCCCTCCTGGTCGCGGGCCGTCACCCAGTACGACAGCATGTCGTCGCCCGGGTTGCTGGTCTTGGCCTCGACCAGCTCGCCGAGGAAGCCGATCATTGCCGCGCCCGATTCCTTCTGCACCTTCGGGTCGAGGGCGAGCATGCCGTCGCCCCAGCGCTGGAAGTCCGCCCGCCGCTCCACCGGCACCCCGAGCATTTCCGCGATGACGATGAGCGGCAGGGGCAGGGCCAGGTCGGCCATCAGGTCGGCCTGGCCCGTCTCGGCGAGCTTCTTGGCGACGTGGTCGATCAGTTCGTCGGTGAGCGCGACGATCCGGGGCTCCAGCCGTTTGATGGACCGCGGCGCGAAGGCCTGGTTGAGGGCCCGGCGCAGCCGGGTGTGCTCCGGCGGGTCCTCCGTGACGACCGACTTGGCGAGGAACTGCGTCGGGCCAGCCGCGCGCTGGTAGCCCGGGCCGGCGTTGTCCAGCTTCCGGGAGAGTCGGGGGTCGCGCAGGCCCTGGCGTACCGCGTCGTGCTCGGTGACGAACCACGCCGGAATGCCCTGCGGGGTGACCACCTTGCGGACCGGGCATCCGCTGGCGTGCAGTTCGCGGTACTTGCCGTGCGGGTCGTCGAAGAAGGTGTCGAACACCGGGTCGGGTGCGGTCTGTTCGGCGGTCATGAGAGGGTCCCTTCACTCGCGTCTCAAGCGGGGTCATGCCGGCGTGGAACTCGTCGAACCCCGGGCTTCGACTCCATAGTGGACAGACGTGCCGCGGCATCCGGCCCGTCTCCTGACGATCACCACGATCTCCCGAGAGCGAAGAGCCGGCGACCCGCGCCGCGCCGGGTCACCGGCCGTGTCGACTCCAACTGCCCGGGCTTACGCAGAGAAGCCTAGGAAACACTCTCTGAATTCGGCCAATCACTAATTCTTATCGTTCCCGTCGGCGGAAGATCCGCTCAGTTCGCCGGTCAGTCCTGTCGCTCGGTGCGCGCGATCTCGGTGAACGCGGCGGTCAGGTAGCCGTCGAGAGGTCGGCCGGTGGCGGCGAGCAGGTCGGCGACGAGCAGTGGTGCGTGCCGCGCCACGGCGGGCGGGTCGGGTGGCGACTCGTCGCCGTCCGGGTCGTAGACGCCGAGGGCGCCCGCCAGCAGGACGAGCACCACGTGCGGGTCGACGTCGGGCCGCCACGGCGCGGCGCCGCGGACGCAGCCTTCGAGCACCTGACGGACGTCGTCGCCGTCCAGGCCGTCCGGGTGGGTCTCCTCCAGCAGCAGGCGGACCACCGCACCGAGCACCAGGCCGGACCGTTCGGCCGCGGCGAGCCGGGCAACCGCGCCGTCGTACGCCTCGGGTGCGTGCTCGCGCGCGGCGGCGACCGCGTCGGTGGCGGCGGTGGCGATCTCGCGGGCCGGTGCGGGCAGGTGTCGCCAGGTGGTGGTCATCCCGACCAGGATCGCAGAGGAGTACGACGCCTCGCCGACGCGCTCCGGGTGTGACCCCGGACACGGGGCAGGTGTGAAACTCGGGGACGAAAAACCCTCGCGCTGTGTCACACCCAGAGCACAGAATCGGGGGATGCTCAGTCGCGCCCTGCCCCGCCGTCCGGAAGCCCGGCGGATGCTCATCGGCACGCTGCTGTCGGCGATCGGGCGCGGTCTCACCCTGCCGTTCCTGTTCATCTACCTGACCGACGTCCGGGGCCTCACCGACGCCCGCGCCGGCCTGGTGATCGGCTGGTACGGCGTGGTCACCCTGGCGCTGTCGCCGATCGGCGGCGCGCTCATCGACCGGTTCGGCGCGCGCCGGATCCTGCTGTCGGGCCTGCTGATCGAGGCGGTCGGCACCGGGTCGCTGGCGCTGGTCGACTCGACCGCCTCGGCGTTCGGGGTGATGACGCTGGTCGCGATGGGCAGCTCCGTCATCTGGCCCGGGCAGAACACGATCCTCGCCTCGCTCACCGACGCCGACGAGCGGCAGCGGGTCTTCGGGCTGAACTTCGCCCTGCTCAACCTCGGCATCGGCGTCGGCGGCCTGACCTCCGGCGCGATCGTCGACACCGCCCGCGCGGTCACCTTCCAGACGATCTACGTGCTCGACGCGATCAGCTATCTGATGCCCGCGCTGATCCTGCTGACCCTGCCGCACGTGGGCCACCGGCTCACTGCCGGGCCGGCCGGGGAACGGACGTCGGCCGGCGGCTACCTCACCGTGCTGCGGGACCGCCCGTTCCGGCGGCTGGTCATCTTCGGCCTGGTCCTGACCACCTGCGGTTACGCGCAGATCGAGGTGGGCTTCACGGCGTACGCCATCCGGGTGGCCGAGGTGACGCCGCGCGTGGTCGCCTGGGCGCTGGCCGGCAACACGGTGATGATCGTGCTGTCGCAACTGCTGGTCCTGCGGCGGATGGAGGGGCGCAGCCGCACGGGAGGGCTGGCGGTCGTCGGCGGGGTGTTCGCCCTCGCCTGGCTGGTCCTGGGCGCCGGGGGCGTGGTCGGCCCGGGCAACGCGCTGGTCGCCGCCCTCTGTGTGGTGGCCTGCTCGGCGATCTTCGGCTTCGGCGAGACGCTGCTGTCTCCGGTGATGCCGGCGCTGACGAACGCGCTCGCCACGGACGCGCTGCGCGGCCGGTACAACGCCATGAGCTCGATGATCTTCGGCATCAGCGGGGTGATCGGCCCGGTCACGGCGGGTCCGCTGATGGGGGCGGCCAACGGCCAGATCTGGGTCGTGACGGTCGTCAGCGGTTGCCTGGTGGCCTCGCTCGTCGGGCTCTCCCTGCGCCGGCTGCTCACCCCGGCTCAGGACGGCCGCGAGCCGGCCATCCCGCCGGCCGCCGAACCGGCCCCCGCCAAAGCCTGAGCTGTCGCGGCAGCGGCGGCTCTGTCGGTGGGCTGGCGCCTCGGCGACCGATGACGCTGTTGACGGCCACTGATAGACCGGAGTGAGTGACGCGCCGGAGGAGGCAGGTTGTCTGAGGAGCAGAAGGGGCGGGCCCTGGAGGCAGCCCTGGCGGACGCGGCGGCGATCCGGGCAACGATCGAACGGAAGGCCAACCACAACCAGGCCCTCGTCGGGGTGAACCTGACCGCGGTGGCGGCGGTCGCCGGTTTCGTCCTCTCGGAGAAGGCGGACATCCGGATGTTCCTGCTCCTGCCGGTGCTCAGCACCGCCCTGGGGCTGAGCGTCGTCTCCCAGTACCGTGACATCCGCATCGCCGGGCAGTACCTCGATCAGGTGTTGCGGCCCACCATCGCCCGCTACACCGACGAGCCCGACCTCTTCGGCTGGGAGGCCTTCTACTGGCAGCGCAAGCATGACGGCCACGTGGCCCAGGCGCTCGCCATGGGGGTGATCTTCCCGGGGATCTCCGCCCTCGCCCTGGCGGTCACGCTCCCCGGCATCCGGGGGACCGGCGACAAGCTGGCCTGGGCCGTCGGCGCGGTCATGCTCCTGATCCTGCTCGGCGCCTGGTCGAACCGTCTCGGTGAGATGGTCCGCGCCCGCTGGGCACGATTCCGCGGCTCGGCCCGCCGCAGGACGGACGAGCCGGCCCGGCCCGACGGCGGCGGGTCCCGGACGCCGACGGTGATCTGACCACGGTCCGGCAGCGCGGACGCGGTCGCGGCGTGGCTCAGCCCGCAACGGCCTGACGCACCAGCGGCTCCAGCGCGTGCCGTTCCCATCCGCCGGCCACCCCCGGCCGGTCGCCCAGATAGGCGGCGATCCGGCCGGTGTCCCAGCCGTGCGACTCGCGCAGGCCACGGGCGATCATGCGGAGGTAGGCCGGGGCAGGAGCGCGCCACCGCACCTCGGACGCCGCCCACGGAGCGGTGAAGGTCAGCAGCGGGAGCCCGTCGAGCCGGCCGGGGCAGAGGAGGGTCTCGTACCGGCCGGGGCCGAGGGTGGCCCTCCCGGTGTCGACTGCCTCGGCGATCAGGCCGAGATCGGCGCCGGGCTCCCGGTACATCTCCTGGGCGGCCACGTCGGCGAACTGCCCGACGTCGAGCAGGTAGGCCCGGGCCGCCGCCTCGCCGGGAAGGGCCGGGTCGTAGAACGCCATCCCGCCGGTCCACGCCCGGGACTCGCCGGCGAAGTAGACGCCGCCGGGCAGCGACACCGGCACCGTACGCCTCGGGGGTCGCGGATCGCGGCAGCCCGGGTACGTCCGCAGTCCGCCGGGCGGGCAGCCCCCGGCCAGGTAGAAGCCGAGCCTGGCGGCGTGCATGTTCGACCCGTACGCGACATACCAGACCTCGCCCGGCACGGCCGGCGGGTCCCCGTGCGCGGTCAGAATCCGCAGGTCATGCCGGCGGCGTGGCTGACCTGCACCAGGTGCGTGGCACAGCCGTTCCCGGCGACCTGGTGCAGCAGGAAGCCGGTCGGCTCGGCGACCCAGCCGATCTGCTCGTCTGCGCTGGTGGTGAGCGAACTCTGCCGCCAGGTGCTCGGCGCGGTGGTGAGCACCGTGCCGGCGAAGGTCACCGTGACCGCGCGGTGGACGTGCCCGGCGATCACCCGGACGACGTGCGGATGCCGGGCGACCACCTCGGCGAGCTGGTCGCCGTCGGTGAGCCGAAGGTCGTCGACGGCCGGAATGCCGACCGGTGCCGGCGGGTGGTGCAGGCAGACCACCGCCGGGACCTCGGGCCGGCCGGCCAGCACCCCGTCCAGCCAGCCGAGCTGGTCCTCGCCGAGACAGCCGGCGCTGCTGCCCGGCATCAGGGAATCCAGCACCACGACCGTCGCCTCCGGATGGTCCACGTGGTAAAACGCCGAGAAACCGCCGCCGAGCCACAGCGTGCCGCCGAACGCGTCCAGCAGCGACTCCCGGTCGTCGTGGTTGCCGGCGACCAGGTGCACCGGCAGCGGGAACCGACCGATGATCTCGCGCAGCGTCGCGTACTCGTCGGGGCGGCCACGGTCGACCAAGTCGCCGGTGATGACCACGCAGTCGGGCCGGGGGTTCAGCGCCAGCACCCGACCGAGGGCGCGGTGCAGGCCGGCGGCCGGCTCGGCGGCGAGCACGCCGGTGGTCAGATGCGGATCACTGAGCTGGGCGATGAGCATCGGTGCCTCCACTCGACCGGGACCCCCACGCTATCGCCGCGAGCCCCGGCGTGCGGCCCGCCGAACCCACAGGCCCTGTCCACAGCCTGTGGATAGCACATGTGTACGAAGGAATGGATGATCTTGCGCACAGGCACTCCGACGCCCCGCTGAGTACTCTTGATCGCGGGCCCGCCCGCCGGTCGCAGCCCTCCCTACCTGGAACGACGTGCCGAGTGGATCACGAGCGAGTCATCCGTGACGTCACGGTCCGCCTCCCCATGGCGTCGACTGTCGTCGAGGCCTGCCAGTGGACCGTCGCCACGCTCGCCCGGCACGCGCCGGCCACCATCTCCGTCCTGCTCCAGGTCCACGACCGGCTCCGCTGCGTCGCCGCCACCGGCTCCTGGCAGGTCTTCTCCACCGTGCCGCCGAAGACCGGGATCGTTGGCCGGGTGTACGCCTCCGGCGAGACCGCCGTCGTACCCGACGTCGCCGACGACCCCGACTACATCCCGGTACGCCCCGACGTCACCACCGAGGTGTGCGTACCGGTGCTGGACCCGGCGGGTCGACCCATCGGCGTGCTGGACCTCCAGTGGTGCGGCCCGACCGACCTGGCCCCGTGGCGCGACACCGCCGAGCGGCTGGCAGCCCGGCTCGGCGCCCGGATCGTGGCGCTCGGCGGACCACCGGAGGAGAGCCGCAGCGAGAAACTCCTCCGGCACGCCGCCGCGCTGAGCTCCGCGTCGACGGAGTGGGACCTGTTCGCCGCCGCGATCGCCGCGGCCCGGGACGTTTCCACCCTCTCCGCGGCGGTGCTGGTGCTCACCGGTCCGGACGGGCCCCGCCTGGGCACACCGCCGGCCACCCCGGACGAACTGGAGGCCCGCGTCCGGGCGGAACTGACCGAGGCGGGCCCGGCCGCGCTGGACCGCCTGGTCAACCGGGCCCACCGTCACGGCGTGGGCTACACACTCGGCGAGGCGGGACACCCGCCGATCCCCGACCACCGACCGCTGACCCGGGCCGGGGTACGCACCCTCGTCGCAGTGCCGGTCGGCCCGCCCGACAATGGCGGGGTGCTGCTGGTCGCCGACGAACGACTGCTGCGCCCCGACCCGACCACCGTCAACCTGCTGGAGTTGCTCGCCGGCCAGGCCTGGAGCTGCCTGGACCGGCTGCGCACCCTGGCCCGGCTCCGCGAGCAGGCCAACTCGGACCCGCTGACCGGCCTACGGCACACGGGACCGTTCGGTCAACGGATCGCGGCAGCCACCCCGGGGCGTACCGCCCTGCTGGCGGTCGACGTGGACGGCTTCAAGACCGTCAACGACACGTACGGCCACCAGGCCGGCGACCGCGTGCTGGTCCGGCTGGCCCGAGCCCTGGAGGCGGCGCTGCGCCACGGCGACGAGCTCTACCGGGTCGGCGGCGACGAGTTCGTGGCGGTGATCGAGGTGAGCCGCCCCGAAGAGGCGGTCCGGATCGCCGAGCGCCTGGCCGAGGCGGCAAGGCAGATCGGCCGCACGATCAGCGTCGGGGTGGCCCTCCCCCGCCCCAGCGAGTCCCCCGAGGCCACGCTACGCCGCGCCGACCAGGCGCTCTACGCGGTAAAACAACACGGCCGCGACGGCGTCCGCCTAGCCCCCGCCTGACACCCCACCCACGCCACCCCGGCCCCCACCCCGCACCCGCACCCGCGCCCCTGCACCCCACACCCCGCGCCCCACACTCGCCTCCCGCACCCTGCCCTGCCCGCACCGCGCCCCGCCCTGCCCTGCCCGCACCGCGCCCTGCCCTGCCCTGCCCGCCCCGCACCCTGCCCTGCCCGCACCGCGCCCCGCCCTGCCCTGCCCGCACCGCACCCTGCCCTGCCCGCCCCGCACCCTGCCCTGCCCGCACCGCGCCCCGCGATCTTGCAGTTTCGGCCCCTGATATGCGCACTTTGCCCCGCTTTGACGGGGCAGAAAGTGCAAGATCGCAGGCGCACGTGCGGGGCACGGGGCACGGGGGCACGGGAACGGGCGCAGGGCACGGGAACGGGCGCAGGGCACGCAGCACGGGCGCAGGGCACGCAGCACAGGCGCGCAGCGAGAGGGGGAGGAGCGAGGGTGGGGAGGGTTTAGCGGGGGGTTTGTTCCTTGGCGAGGAGTTCGGCTATCTGGGCCGTGTTGAGGGCGGCGCCCTTGCGAAGGTTGTCGCCGGTGACGAAGAAGTCCAGGGCGCGGGGGTCGTCGACGGCGCGGCGGATCCGGCCCACCCAGGAGGGGTCGGTGCCGACCGCGTCGATGGGCATCGGGAACTCGCCGGCGGCGGGATCGTCGACCAGGATCACCCCGGGCGCGTTCCGCAGCACCTCGCGGGCGCCCTCGGCGTCCACCTCGGTGGCGAAGACCGCGTGCACCGCGACGGAGTGGCCGGTCACCACCGGCACCCGTACGCAGGTGGCGGAGACCTTCAGGTCGGGCAGCCCGAGGATCTTGCGCGACTCGTTGCGCAGCTTCATCTCCTCGGACGACCATCCCGCGTCGACCAGGGAGCCGGCCCAGGGCACCACGTTGAGCGCCAGCGGCGCGGGGAACGGGCCCACCTCGTCGCCGACCGCCTGGCGTACGTCGCCGGGGCGGGTGCCGAGCACCCGGTCCCCCGCGATCTTGGTGAGCTGGGCGTGCAGGGTGTCCACGCCGTTCTGGCCGGCACCGGAGGCTGCCTGGTAGGAGGCGAGCACCAGTTCGCGCAGCCCGTACTCGCGGTGCAGCGGGGCGATGGCGATGATCATCGCGAGGGTGGTGCAGTTGGCGTTGGCGATGATGCCCTTCGGGCGGTTGCGTACCTGCTCGGGGTTGATCTCCGGCACCACCAGCGGGACGTCGCGGTCCATCCGGAAGGCACCGGAGTTGTCCACCGCGACGGCCCCGCGACCGACCGCGATCGGCGCCCACCGCGCGGAGACCTCGTCCGGGACGTCGAACATCGCCACGTCGACGCCGTCGAACGCCTCCGGGGTCAGCGCCTGGACGGTCAACTCCTCGCCCCGGCAGCGCAGCCGCCGCCCGACCGAGCGTTCGGAGGCGAGCAGCCGGATCTCGCCCCAGACGTTCTTCCGGCCGCTGAGCAGCTCGCACATCACCGTGCCGACGGCACCGGTCGCGCCGACCACGGCCAGGGTGGGCAGCGGCGCCACGGTCGCTACCGTCCCGTCCCGCCGTAGACGACGGCCTCGGTGTCGCCGCCGAGGTCGAAGGCCTCGTGGATGGCGCGCACGGCGGCGTCCAGGTCGGTGTCGCGGCAGACCACGGAGACCCGGATCTCCGAGGTGGAGATCATCTCGATGTTCACCCCGGCCGCGCCGAGGGCGGCGAAGAAGCCGGCCGCGACGCCGGGGTGCGAGCGCATGCCGGCCCCGATCAGCGAAACCTTGCCGACGTGGTCGTCGTAGAGCAGGCCCTTGAACTTGACCGACTCCTGGATCTTGCTGAGGGCGGTCATGGCCGTGGGTCCGTCGGCCTTGGGCAGCGTGAAGGAGATGTCCGTGCGTCCGGTGCCCTCGGTGGAGACGTTCTGCACGATCATGTCGAGGTTGATCTCGGCGCCGGCCACGGTGTCGAAGATCCGCGCGGCGGCGCCCGGCTCGTCGGGCACCCCGACGATCGTGATCTTGGCTTCGCTGCGGTCGTGGGCGACCCCGGTGATCAGTGCTTGCTCCACAGGAAGGTCCTCCATCGATCCGGTGACCATCGTGCCGGTGTTGGTCGAGTATGACGAACGGACGTGGATCGGCAAGCCCGCCCGGCGGGCGTACTCCACGCTGCGCAGGTGCAGGATCTTGGCGCCGCAGGCGGCCAGCTCCAGCATCTCCTCGTAGGTGATCTGGGTGATGTGCCGTGCGTTCGGAACGATACGCGGGTCGGCGGTGAAGACGCCGTCGACATCGGTGTAGATCTCGCAGACGTCGGCGTGCAGCGCTGCGGCGAGCGCCACGGCAGTGGTGTCGGAGCCGCCCCGCCCCAGCGTCGTGACGTCCTTGGTGTCCTGCGAGACACCCTGGAAACCGGCGACGATGACCACCGCGCCCTCGTCGAGCGCGCCCTTGAGCCGGCCCGGCGTGACGTCGATGATCCGCGCCCGGCCGTGCACCGACGTGGTGATCACACCGGCCTGCGAGCCGGTGAACGAGCGGGCCTCGTACCCCAGGTTGTGGATGGCCATGGCGAGCAGCGCCATGGAGATCCGCTCCCCCGCGGTGAGCAGCATGTCCAGCTCGCGGCCCGGCGGCAGCGGGCTGACCTGGTTGGCCAGGTCGAGCAGTTCGTCGGTCGAGTCCCCCATGGCGGAGACCACCACGACGACGTCGTCGCCGGCCTTGCGGGCGGCGACGATGCGCTCGGCCACCCGCTTGATCCGCTCCGCGTTGGCGACGGAGGATCCGCCGTACTTCTGCACCACGAGTGCCACGACGGTGCGCTCCCTCCAGCGACGACCCTGAGCGTGCCGACGCCGCCGGATCGGGGCCGGCGGCGCGTGTCAGACGCATCCAGGGTATCGGTCGGCCGGTCCGGCCGGGTCGGGTGATCCCACGATCCGGCCCGGCCGCCCGGCCAGGGTGGTGCGCGACACGCCGGGACGCCGCGCGCGGCGGGGCCCCCGCGCGTCGTCTCCGGGCCGCAGAATGGCCCGGTGCACGCCCATCCACACCCGGCCGGCCCCGCCGCGAATCCCGAGCGCACTCCGGTGCGTCCGGTCCGCCGCCTCGCCGGTCCGCTCGCGTTCGCCCTGCCGGCGCTCCTCGCCGCCTGCACCGCCGACCAGCCGGCCACCCGACCCACGCCGACCGCGACACCGGCACCGGCGGGGATGGACGCGGCGCGCGACGAGCTGGCCGCGCTGGCCGCCGCCGCGCAGGACCGGCACCTGGTCGCCAGCTACACGCTGCGCACCCCCGGGTCCCCGGACCGGACGATCCTGGTGACCAGCGCGAACGACGGCAGCTGGCGGGTCGACGTGCCGGGCGGCGCGCTCGGCGGCACGGTCGACGTCTCGTTCGCCGTCACCGCCGACGGGCTGTTCCAGTGCGCCCTGCCGTCCGCCGCCCGGCCCGAGCCGGCGACCTGCGTACGCCTCGGCGACCCCGACGAGGCCGTGCCCCGCCGGCTCGACCCCCGGGTGCAGCACCCGTTCACCGACTGGCTCGGCGTGCTGACCGACCGGCGGGCCCCGCTCGCCGTGTCGCCCGCCCAGCCGCCACCGGGCGCCTCCGGCGCCTGCTACTCGGTCGAGACCACCTCGGCGTCCATCAACGCGCCCCTGGACGTGGGGATCTACTGCTACGGCCCGGACGGCACGCCCACGGCGGTGCGTACCGCCTTCGGCACGCTGATCATCGCCGGGACGCCCGCGCCGGCCCCGGCCACCGTGCAGTTGGCGGGGCCGGTGGTCGACGCCGAGCCGCTCGGCACGGCGTCGCCGGAGCCGACCGCGGAGCCGGCCACGAGCCCGAGCGCGGGAACGCTCTGACCATGGGTGACGTTACGGGTGCCGTTCGCCACATTCGGACATCCTGCCCTTAAGAGCCTAATCGCCCTTACGGGACACTCCTCCTATGGCCAACCTCACCCCGCTGCTCGCCTTCCGCTGGAGCCCCCGGTCCTTCGACCCGGTGGCGGAGCTGTCCCGGGAGGACGCGTCCGCGCTGCTGGAGGCGGCCCGCTGGGCACCCTCGGCCGACAACGCCCAGCCGTGGCGGTTCGCGCTCGGGCACCGCGACGACGAGACGTTCAAGCGGATCCTGGTCAACCTGCCGGAACCCGACCAGCGGTGGGCGCAGCGCGCCTCCGCCCTGCTGCTCTGCGCCCACCGCGCCGGGCCGGTCGGACACGCGTACGACCTGGGTCAGGCGGTCGCCCACCTCACCGTGCAGGCCACGGCGCTCGGCCTGTACGTACGCCAGCTGCGCGACCTCGACCGCGCCGGCCTGGCCGCCGACCTCGACCTGCCGGTGGACGTACGGCCGCACGTGGTGGCGGCCGTCGGGCAACTCGGCGACCCGCTCAGCCTCCCCGCCGACCTGCTCCGCTCGGAGGCCGGCCTGCGCCGCCGCCTCCCCCCGGCCGAACTACTGCTGACCAGCCAGGTTGCGAGATCCGTCTCATAGTCCGGACCGACCTTCCCGCACCCCGGCCCACCACGTAGGGTTGCCTGGTCATGTGGCAGGCGTACCTCCTCCTTCGCTGCCGCGACGAGGCCTGAAGGCCGGCACCTCGTCGCGGAGTCGAACCGCGCCGTCCAGCACATCCGAACTTCCCATCGGCAACCGCCCAGGGCACCGTCGCCCGGCACCAGGCCGACACCTTCCGATTGCTGACGCCACATGTTCCAGGGAGCACTCCGTCATGGCTCAACCCGTCACCGACGCTGAGACCGACCCGATCGCCCGGCAGCGCCCCAGCCGGATGCCGTACCACCGCTACCAGCCGTACCAGCAGCAGTTCCGGATCGACCTGCCCGACCGCACCTGGCCGACCCGGCACGTCGAGGCCGCGCCGCGCTGGTGCGCGGTGGACCTGCGCGACGGCAACCAGGCGCTGATCGACCCGATGTCGCCGGAGCGCAAGCGCCGGATGTTCCAGCTGCTGGTGCAGATGGGCTACAAGGAGATCGAGGTCGGCTTCCCCTCGGCCAGCCAGACCGACTACGACTTCGTACGGCAGCTCATCGAGCAGGACCTGATCCCCGAGGACGTCACGATCCAGGTGCTCACCCAGTGCCGGGAGCACCTGATCGACCGGACCTTCGAGTCGCTGCGCGGCGCGCGGCGGGCGATCGTGCACTTCTACAACTCGACCTCCACCCTCCAACGTCGGGTGGTCTTCGGGCTGGACCGCGACGGCATCGCCGACATCGCCACCCAGGGCGCGCGGCTCTGCCGCAAGTACGCGGAGATCCACACCCCGGACACGGACATCCACTACGAGTACTCGCCCGAGTCCTACACGGGCACCGAGCTGGAGTACGCGCTGGAGGTCTGCGCCAAGGTCATCGAGGCGGTCGACCCGACCCCGGACCACAAGCTGATCATCAACCTGCCGGCCACCGTCGAGATGGCCATGCCGAACGTCTACGCCGACTCGATCGAGTGGATGCACCGGCACCTGCCCCGGCGGGACAGCCTGGTGCTGAGCCTGCACCCGCACAACGACCGGGGCACCGGCGTCGCCGCCGCCGAGCTGGGGCTGCTGGCCGGCGCGGACCGGGTCGAGGGCTGCCTGTTCGGCAACGGCGAGCGCACCGGCAACGTGGACCTGGTGACGCTGGGGCTGAACCTCTTCTCCCAGGGCGTCGACCCGATGATCGACTTCTCGAACATCGACGAGGTGCGGCGAGCCGTCGAGTACTGCAACCAACTGCCGGTGCACGAGCGCCACCCGTACGCGGGCGACCTCGTCTACACCGCCTTCTCCGGCTCGCACCAGGACGCGATCAAGAAGGGCTTCGACGCGCTCGCCAAGGACGCGGCGGCGGCCGGCGTGCCGATCGACCAGCACACCTGGGCGGTGCCCTACCTGCCGATCGACCCGAAGGACCTGGGCCGCACCTACGAGGCGGTCATCCGGGTCAACTCGCAGTCCGGCAAGGGCGGCGTCGCGTACATCATGAAGAGCGAACACCAGCTCGACCTGCCGCGCCGGCTCCAGATCGAGTTCTCCGGCGTGGTCCAGCAGGTGACCGACCACGACGGCGGCGAGGTCGACCCGGGCACCATGTGGGAGATCTTCGCCGGGCACTACCTGCTCGACCACCAGGTCGACCCGGCACTCACCCTGGACGGGTACGCCATCGGCACCGCCGAGGGCAAGGTCGAGATCGAGGCCCGCGTCGGCCTGGCCGGGGAGCCCCGCTCGCTGACCGCGGTCGGCAACGGCCCGATCGACGCGTACGTCAACGCGCTCCAGTCGGTGGGCGTGGCGGTACGGGTGCTCGACTACCACGAGCACGCGCTCTCCTCGGGTGGGGACGCGCAGGCCGCCGCCTACGTGGAGTGCGAGGTCGACGGTCGTACGGTCTGGGGCGTCGGCACCGACGCCAACATCGTCACCGCCTCCGTGAAGGCCGTGACGAGCGCCGTCAACCGCGCCCGCGCCTGACTGACAGGTAAAGGGCACCCTGCTCAGCCAGGGTGCCCTTCCTGACGCTTCGGGGGGCGGTGGATGAGCAGGGCAGCCATCGCCGCCCCGGCCAGCAGCAGGCCGGCGCACCAGAGCATCGCGCCCCGGTACGCGCCGGTCAGCTCCGCCGGCTGCGCGTAGCCGGCGCCGGAGAGCCCGACGAGCAGCGGGAGCGCGGCCACCGCCAGCAGGCCGCCCGCCCGGGACGCGGCGTTGTTGAAGCCGCTCGCCACGCCGGCGAACCGGTCGTCGACGGCGGCCAGCACGGACGCGGTCAGCGGCGCCACCAGCAACGTCAGCCCGATCCCGAACAGCGTCACCCCCGGCAGCACGTCCCGCCAGTACGACGCGTCGGTGCCGACGCCCCGTAGCAGCACCAGCCCGGCGGCGGCGACCACCGGCCCGACGGTCAGCGGCAGCCGCGGCCCGATCCGCGCCGACAGCGCGCCGGCCCGGGCCGAGCCGACCAGCAGCAGCACCGTCATCGGCAGCAGCGCGACCCCGGTGAGCAGCGCCGACCAGCCGACCACGTTCTGCAGGTAGACGGCGAAGAAGAAGGTGAACCCGCCGAGCGCCGCGTAGACGAGCACGGTGAAGAGGTTCAACACGGAGAAGAGCCGGCTGCGGAACAGGCCGGTGGGCAGCATCGCGGTGTCCCCGCGGCGCCGCTCGACCAGCACGAAGGCGACCGCGCCGGCCACGCCCGCCAGCACGGCGGCGAGCACCGGCACCGAGTCGAAGCCCCGGACGGGGGCGTCGATCAGCGCGTACGTGACGCCGGCCAGGGCAAGCGCGCCGAGCAGCGCGCCGGCCACGTCGAACCGGCGGCGACGATGCCCCGGCCCCCCGGTGCGGGACGCGGCCTCGTCCCGGCTCTCCGGCACCCAGCGCAGTGCCGCCAGTACCACCAGCACGGCCAGCGGCAGGTTGAGGAAGAAGATCCACCGCCAGGAGAGCGCGTCGATCAGCCAGCCGCCGAGGAACGGGCCGAGCGCGGTGGAGACGCCGGACAGCCCCGCCCACGCGCCGATGGCACGGCCCCGGTCGTCCGGATGGAAGCTGGCCTGGAGCACCGACAGCGAGCCCGGGGTGAGCAGCGCGCCCCCGGCGCCCTGGAGGAAGCGGGCCGCGATCAGCCACTCGGTGCTCTGGGCCAGGCCGCAGAGCAGCGACGCGACGGTGAACCAGACCACCCCGATCAGGAACACCCGTCGCCGCCCGAAGCGGTCGCCGAGCGCGCCGCCGAGCAGGACGAAGGCGGCGAGCATCAGCAGGTAGCCGTTGATCGTCCACTGAAGACCGGCGACGGTGGCGTCGAGCTCCGCACCGAGGCGGGGCAGCGCCACGTTGACCACGGTGGTGTCCAGGAAGACCATGCCGGAAGCGAGGACGGCCGCTAGCAGGGTGCCCCGCCCGTGGGCGGTGCCGAGCCGGAGCGCGGGCGTGGTTTCGGTCATGGCGTCCAATCTGCCCCCGCACGATATGAGAGATGCCACGAAACGCCGAAACCACGCCCGGGTACTGTGCGGGATCGCCGGGAGCCCGCAAGCTGGAGAGGTGTCGTCTGTGCGTACCAGATCAGGACCGCTCGCCGCGATGACGGCCGCGCTCGCCGCGGCGCTGGCGTTCGGCGCGGCCGGTTGCGTCGCCGCCGACGAGCCGGAGACCCCGCCGAGCAGCGGTGGTGGCGGCAGCGCCGGGCAGAAGCTGACCCAGCTGACCGTGGCCACCGCCGGGTCGATGAAGGGCTACAGCCGGAATCACTTCCCGCACTGGCGGGACACCGGCAAGAACTGCGACGTACGTGACACCGTGCTGAAACGCGACGGGGAGGACATCCGCCTCTCCGGTTGCAACGTGGTCGACGGCCGCTGGGAGAGCGTCTACGACGGCCGGGCCCTCACCGACCCCTCCGACGTGGACATCGACCACATGGTGCCGCTGGCGAACGCCTGGCGCTCGGGTGCCGACGAGTGGGACGACGCGAAGCGCGGCGAGTTCGCCAACGACCTGGACCGGCCGCAGCTCTTCGCGGTTTCCGCGTCCTCCAACCGGGCAAAGGGTGACCAGGATCCGTCCCAGTGGAAGCCGGCGAACCGGTCGTACTGGTGCCAGTACGCCGAGAACTGGGTGACGGTCAAGCACCACTGGCGGCTCACGGTGACCACCGCCGAGAAGGCCGCCCTGACCGACATGCTGGAGGGTTGCAGATGAGCGAGCAAGCCGTGACCGGGGCCGGGGCGACCCCCGCCCCGGAGCAGACACCGGATGCCACCGGGCAGGACGAGGCGGCGGCCACCGGCAGCGCGCCGACCGGACCGACCACGGCCGGTATGACGGCGGACGGCGCGGCCGGCACGACCACCGGGGTGCCGGGGGCGGGCATGGCCGCCGACGCCGGGGGCACGTCGACCGCCGCGCGGGAGCGCAGGGCCGACATCGTGCCCGGCCCGGGCGGGGTGATGACCGACGAGGTCGGTGTGGTCACCGGCGAGCTGACCCTGCGCACCGGCTTCGCCGACGGCCAGCTGACGCTGACGGTGCAGTACAAGGACGCCGACGAGTGGTACACGGTCACCGGCGGCAGGGTCGCGCTGGCCGACGCGGCCGGGTTGGACGCGGTGCACGGCATCGCCGTCGCCCTGCTGCACCGCCCCGAGGGCTGACGCCCGCACCGCCGCGAAGGCCGCCGGCCCGCACCGCCGCGAAGGCCGGCGCCCTCATCTGCCGCGCGCCGGCCGCCCGGACGCGGCCCCCGTCGACGAGGGCCGCGTCCGCGACGCGGATCAGACGTACGAGCCGGGCTCGCTGGGGGCGGAGACGGTGTGCGGCTCGTCGCCCTCGCCGAGTGGGCGGGTGAGCTGCACGTCGACCTTGTGCGGGCGCAGTTCCCCGCTGGCGATCCGCTCGGCGAAGTGGCAGGCGACCCGGCTGCCGCCGATCTCCCGCAGCGCGGGACGCTCGTCGGCGCAGCGGGTCGGCTGCGCCCACGGGCAGCGGGTGTGGAACCGGCAGCCCGACGGCGGGTTGGCTGGCGAGGGCAGGTCACCGGCGAGCAGGATGCGCTCCCGGCGGTCCTCCACGTCCGGGTCCGGCACCGGCACCGCCGACATCAACGCCCGGGTGTACGGGTGCAGCGGCTCGGTGTAGAGCTGGTCGCCTGGCGCCTCCTCGACCAGCGCGCCCAGGTACATCACGCCGACGGTGTCGGCGATGTGCCGCACCACCGCGAGGTCGTGCGCGATCACCAGGTAGGTCAGGCCGAGGGTGTCCTGGAGATCGTCGAGCAGGTTCACCACCTGGGCCTGGATCGACACGTCGAGCGCCGAGACCGGTTCGTCGGCGACGATCAGGTCGGGCCCGAGCACCAGCGCCCGGGCGATGCCGATGCGCTGCCGCTGGCCGCCGGAGAACTCGTGCGGGTAGCGGGAGAGCGCCCAGCGGGGCAGGCCGACCTTGTCCAGGGTCTCGCCGATGATCCGCCGCCGCTCGTCCCGGTTGCCACCGATGCCGTGGGCCTGCAACCCCTCGGTGAGGATCGATTCGACGTTCTGCCGGGGGTCCAGGCTCGACATCGGATCCTGGAAGATCATCTGCATCCGGCGGCGCGTCGCCCGCAGCTTGCCCGCCGACAGCTTCGTCAGCTCGACGCCGTCGAACCTGACCTCTCCGCCGGTGGGCGGAGTGAGCTGGAGCAGCGCCCGGCCCAGCGTCGACTTGCCACAACCGGACTCGCCGACCAGGCCGTACGTCTTGCCGCGGACGATGTTCAGGTCCACGCCGTCGACGGCCTTCACATGGCCGATCGTCCGGTCGAGGATCAGCCCCCGCCGGATCGGGAAGTGCACCTTCAGGTCGCGGACCTCGACGAGGATGTCGCTCTCGGTCACGGCTTCTCCTCCTCGCGCGGGGCGGGCACCGGACCCGCGGCTGCCTCCGCCGCCGGGGCGTCCGCCGCCTCGGCGGTGCTGGCCTGAGCGGTGCTGGCCTGGGCGGTTACGGCCGGGACCTCCGCCGCCGGGGCGGTGGGGTCGACGGCCTGCGGGGGCACGGCGCCAGGCAGCGGCGCCGGGTTGACGCAACGGTAGCTGCGACCGTCGTGGGCGAGCACCAGCGCGGGTGGCTCTCCCACGCACTCGTCGACCCGCCGGGTGCAGCGCGGCGCGAAGGCGCAGCCGTCCGACCAGGGCAGCAGGTCGCGGACCGAGCCGGGAATCGGCTTCAGCCGTTCGCCACGCACGGCGTCCAGGCGCGGCACCGAGCCGAGCAGCCCCACGGTGTACGGGTGCCGGGGCTCGCGGAACAGCGGGCGACGGCGGGCCGTCTCCACCACCCGGCCGCCGTAGAGCACGTTGATGGTGTCGCAGAGGCCGGCGACCACGCCCAGGTCGTGGGTGATCATCACCAGGGCCGTGCCGGAGTCCCGGACCAGTTCCTTGAGCAGTTCCAGGATCTGCGCCTGGATGGTGACGTCCAGCGCCGTGGTCGGCTCGTCGGCGATCAGCAGCCGGGGCTTGCAGGCCACCGCCATCGCGATCAGGGCGCGCTGGCGCATGCCGCCGGAGAGCTGGTGCGGGTACTCCTTCAGCCGTCGCTTCGGGTCGGGGATGCCGACCCGGTCGAGCAGCGCCGCCGCCTCCTTCTCCGCCGCCGCGCCCTTCATCCCCCGGTGCCGGGTGAGCACCTCGGTGACCTGCAACCCGATCGGGATCACCGGGTTCAGCGAGGAGAGCGGATCCTGGAAGATCATCGCGACGTCCCGGCCGCGGATGTCCCGCCGGGACCGGTCGTCGAGCTGGAGCAGGTCCGTGCCGTCGAAGACCGCCTTGCCACCGACACGCAGGCCCGGCTGCTTCGGCAGCAGGCCCATGATCGCCAGCGAGGTGACGCTCTTGCCGCAGCCGGACTCACCGACCAGGCCGACGACCTCGCCCGCGTCGACGGAAAAGGAAACCCCGTCGACGGCGTGCACGGTGCGCTGACCGCGCCGGGCGAACGTGACGGAGAGGTCGTCCACATCGAGCAGTGCCATTACCGACCTTCCCTTCGCGACTGCGGGGCTCGCACGCTCACTACTCGCGCTGCACACATGCCGGCCTACTTCCGCAGCTTCGGGTCGAGTGCCTCGCGCATCGCCTCGCCGAGCAGGGTGAAGCCCAGCGCGGTGACGATGATGGCGAGGGCGGGCAGGATCGCCAGCCGGGGCGCGGAGTCCAGGTACTGCTGCGCGTCGGCGAGCATCACACCCCACTCGGGGATGGAGGCGTCGTTGTTGCCGAGGCCGAGGAAGGAGAGCGCCGCGGCCTCGATGATCGCGGTGGCCAGGGTGAGGGTGGCCTGCACGATGACCGGGGCCAGCGAGTTCGGCACCACGTGGGTCAACGCGATCTTCGGCTTCTTCACGCCCAGCGAGACGGCGGCCAGGACATAGTCGCTGTTGGCCTGGGAGATCATCGAGCCGCGCAGCAGCCGGGCGAAGACCGGCACCGACACCACGCCGACGGCGATCATGACGGTGGTCAGGCCGGCACCGAGCAGGGCGGCGATGCTGATCGCCAGCAGCAGGCTCGGCATGGCCAGCAGCATGTCGACGAAACGCATCAGCACGTTGTCGACCGCCCGGCCCCACCGGCCGCCGAGGCCGGCAGCGGCTCCCGCGACCCCGCCGATCAGCGAGCCGACAGCAAGACCGATCAGCGTGGAGACCACGCCGACCAGCAGGGTCTGTCGGGCACCGACGATCATGCGACTGAACTCGTCGCGCCCGATGTGGTCGACGCCGAACCAGTTCTCCGCCCGGAAGCCGGGGAAGTCGCCGAGGCGGATCTCGCCCTTCCAGAGCTGGGCGTCCGGGGCGTGCGGGACGAAGAACGGCCCGAGGATGGCGACCAGCAGGAACAGGCTCAGGATCACCGCGCCGACGATCGCCGCCGGGTTACGCCGCAGCCGGCGGAACGCCTCCTTCCAGAGGCTGACGCCGCGCTCGTCCTCCCGGGCCGCCAGTTCGGCGAGCCGGTCGATCTTTTCCTTCTTCTTGCCGGTGGTGATCGTCATCGGACCCTCACCCTCGGGTCGATCAGGCTGTAGGAGAGGTCGACCAGGAGGTTCACCAGCACGTACACCACCGCGATGATCAGGATGAAGCCCATCAGGACCGGATAGTCACGCTGGCTGATCGCCTCGTAGATGAAGGCTCCGATTCCGCCGAAGGCGAAGACGGTCTCGGTCAGCACCGCGCCGGAGAGCAGGCCGCCGGTGAGCAGGCCGATCGAGGTGACGACCGGCAGCATGGAGTTGCGCAGCACGTGCCGGCCCCGGACCGTGCGCTCGGTCAGGCCCTTCGCCTCGGCGGTGCGTACGAAGTCCTCGTTGAGGACCTCCAGCACGCTGGCCCGGGTGATCCGGACGATGATCGCCAGCGGGATGCTGGCCAGTGCCACGCCCGGCAGCACCAGGTGCCAGAACGCGTCGGCGGCGGCGTCCCACTCCCGGGTCATCAGGCCGTCCAGCACGAAGAAGTTGGTGACCCGCGTTGCCCCGAGCGTCGGGTCCTGCCGGCCGCTCGCCGGGAACCAGCCGAGATTCTCAGCGAAGATCGCCTTGAGCACGTACGCGAGGAAGAAGACCGGGATGCAGATGCCGATCAGTGAGCCGCCGACCGAGAGATGGTCGAACATCCGGCCGCGACGCCGGGCCGCCAGGTAGCCCAGCGGGATGCCGACGCCGACCGCGATCAGCATCGCCGTGATGGAGAGCTCCACCGTGCCGGGGAACCGTTCGACGAACTCGGTGACGACGGTGCGCTTGGTGGAGGTCGACGTGCCGAGGTCGAGGCGGATCAGCCGCCGCACGAACCGGCCGTACTGCACCAGGATCGGCTCGTCGAGGCCCATGTTGCGCCGGATCGCGGCGCGCATCTCGGGCGTCCCACGCTCACCGAGGATGGCGGTCTCGGGACCGCCCGGCAGTCGGCGGAGCCAGATGAAGAGCAGGAGGGAGAGCCCGAACAGCGTTGGTATCAGCTGAAGCAGGCGTCTGACGATGAACCGGAACACGGCGGCCTCGAAAGGGGTACGGAGGGTCGCGGGCGGACGCTGTCGAAACAGCGCCCGCCCGCGGTCCTTGCGTCAGATCAGGACTTGAACTCGGCGGTGGAGAACCGCTCGTCGGTGAGCGGGCTCGCCTTGACCCCGGTCACGTCCTTGCCGAACACGATCGCCGGCGGCGAGTGCGACACCGGGACACCGGGCAGGAAGTCCATGATGGCCTTGTTCAGGGCCTTGTACTTCTCGGTCCGGGCCGCCACGTCGGCGGTGCTGTCCGCGTCCTTGAACTGGTCGAACAGGGCCGGGTTGGTGAAGCCCCACTCGTCCTTCGGCCGGTCGAACATGGTGCCGATGAAGTTGTAGCCGTCGCCGTAGTCACCGGTCCAGCCGAGGAAGTGCAGGTCGTGCTTGTTGCCGGAGGTGGTGGCGTTCAGGTAGTCCGGGCTCCACTTGAGCGGGATGGCCTGGACGGTGATGCCGACCGCCTTGAGGTCCGCCGAGAGCAGCTCGAAGATGTCCTTCGGGTTCGGCATGTACGGCCGGGTGACCTCGGTCGGGTAGTGGAACCGCAGGGTCAGGTTCGTCGCGCCGGCCTCGGCCAGCAGCGACTTGGCCTTCGCCACGTCGTAGCCGTACTTGGTGACGTCGCCGTTCCAGCCCTCGACGGTGTCCGGCATGAAGTTCTCGGCGACCTTGGCGCCCGGGGGCAGCTTCGAGTCGACCAGGGCCTGCCGGTTCAGCGCGTGCGCGATGGCCTGGCGGACCTTCACGTCGGCGAGCTTCGGGTTCCCCTTCTGGTTCATGGCCAGGTAGAGGATGTTGAACGCCGGACGGGTCAGGACGTTGAAGCCCTCGCCCTTCAGCGGCTCGACGTCGGCCGGGCCGACCAGGTCGTACCCCTGGATGTCGCCGGAGCGCAGCGCCTGCTTGCGCGCGTTCTCGTCCGAGATGGTCTTGTAGATGAGGGTCTTCAGCTTGGCCTTGTTGCCGGCGTAGTCCTCGTTGCGCTCGATGGTGAGCGTCTTGTTGGCAACGTCCCAGGACTTGAACTTGAACGGGCCGGTGCCGGTCGGGTGCGCCGTGGCGTAGGCCGGGTACTTGATGTCCTCGGCGGTGCCGCCGACGTTGCTCGCGTCGTACTTCTCGAGCGCCGTGGGGCTGTGCATGGAGAACGACGGCAGCATCAGCGCGGCCGGGACCTTGCTGGAGACCCGGGTGAAGGCCAGGTCGACGGTCGTGGCGTCCTTGGCGGTGCAGGACTTGAAGAGGCTCGGCGGCAGGTCCGCGCTCTCGTTCTTGGCGAAGCCGCCCATGACGTCCTGCCAGTACGGGGTCACGTCCGGGCTCTGCATGAGGCCCTTGGCGTTGTACCAGCGGTCGAAGTTCTTGCAGACCGCCTCGGCGTTGAACTCGGTGCCGTCGTGGAACTTCACGCCGGAGCGGAGCTTGAAGGTCCACGTGGTGCCCGCGGCGTCCGGGGTCCAGGACTCGGCCAGGCCGGGGGTGACCTTGGTGCCACCCTCCTCCGGACGGACCAGCGTCTCGAAGACCTGACGCGCCACGCGCAGCGACTCACCGTCGCTGGCGAAGCTCGGGTCGAGCACCTTCGGGTCTCCGGCTACGCCGAAGACGAGGGTGTCCTTCTTGCTACCGCTGGAACTGTCGTCGCGGTTGCTCTCGGCGCAGCCTGCTACCGCGAGGGCCGCGACCGCGACGGCCGCGATGGCGACCTTCGGCCTGGTTGCACGCATGGTGCTTCACCTCGTCCTTGGGGGTACGGACAATCGTGGTGACAGGGGTCACCGATCGCCGTGACCTTAGCCCTCGTTCGGACCGGCGGGAAACCATCGAGGAACCGGTTGGTACCGGATCGTGTCTTAACCGATGCGCCCCGCCTCGGAGGCCGTTCCAGACCGCCGCCAAAGGGGCACTATGCCCCGGTTTGGTCGATGCGAATCTGTTACATCGATCGTCGCGAGAATCGACCACATGTCAGAACCCACAGTGGACGCGCAGACGCCCCGTACGACAATGGCCGGCACCGGATTCCGGTGCCGGCCATGGCGGTGACTCAGACGGCGCGGCGGCCCTCGAAGGCCCGGCCGAGGGTGATCTCGTCGGCGTACTCCAGGTCCCCGCCAACCGGCAGGCCGCTCGCCAACCGGGTCACCGCGATGCCCATCGGCTTGACCATCAGCGCCAGGTACGTCGCGGTCGCCTCGCCCTCGGTGTTCGGGTCCGTCGCCAGGATCAGCTCCCGCACCGTGCCGCCGCTGAGCCGGGTCATCAGCTCGCGGATGCGCAGATTGTCCGGCCCGATCCCCTCCAGCGGATTGATCGCCCCGCCGAGCACGTGGTAGCGGCCCCGGAACTCACCGGTCCGCTCAACCGCGACCACGTCCTTCGGCTCCTCGACCACGCAGAGCACCTCGTCGGTGCGGCGCGGGTCGCGGCAGATCCGGCACTGTTCGGACTCGGCCACGTTGTAGCAACTGGTGCAGAACCGCACCAACTCCTTGACCTTACGCAACGCGCCGGCCAGCCGGTTGATGTCGGCCGGGTCGGCGGACAGGACGTGGAAGGCGATCCGCTGGGCGCTCTTCGGGCCCACACCCGGCAGCCGGCCCAGCTCGTCGATCAGGTCCTGGATGGCACCTTCGTACATCTGCCGCTCAGAAACCGGGCAGGCCGAGGCCGCCCATGCCGCCGGTGACCGGACCCATCTTCTTCTCGGTCAGCTCCCGCACCGCCTCGGCGGCGTTGTGCATGGCCGCGACGACCAGATCCTCCAGAGTCTCGATGTCCTCCGGGTCGACCGCCTTCGGGTCGATCTTGATCGACTTCAGCTCGCCGGTGCCGGCGACGGTCGCGGTGACCAGACCACCGCCGGCGGTGCCGGTCAGCTCCGCCTCGGCGAGCTCGGTCTGCGCCTTGGCCATCTGCTGCTGCATCTTCTGCGCCTGCTTCAGCATCTGCTGCATGTTCGGCTGTCCACCTGGGCGCACGGATGGCTCCTTCTCGCACTCGTCTGCTCAACCGCCGCTCAGCCTATCCGCTGTGAGCAGCCTCGCCCCGCCCGGTGCTTCCCACGCGGCGGTCCGGGCGGCCCCTCACGAAGTCGTCCGGACGGAGGTGGTGGTTCCCGGAACAGGCCGCGGCGATCATGTGACCGTCAAATCACACGACCATGTGTCCCCGCGCCGCGCCAGGGAAGCCCGCCGGAGATCTTGGGACGGAAGGGCCCCTGGAGGGGCCGTTTCCCGCCAAGATCTGCCGCGCTCACCACGCCCGGTCAGCGGCACACCGGCTGCGGCCCGCCGATCGGTCGACGCCCTACCGGGCGTCCACCTCGTCGATCTTCTCGGCGCCGAACACCTCGCGGAGCAGCCGTACCGCCTGTTCCTCGCTGGATTCCCGCGCGGTCCGCTCGTCGAGCACCTCGTCCAGCGGCTCGTCGCCGGGGTCGAAGCCCTCCAGGTTCGGGGCCGCCGCCGGCCGGGCCTCCCCCGGGCGTCCCCCACCGCCGCGCACCGGGCCGTCGAAGTCCGGGTCGTACGGCGGCTCACCCGCCCAGTCGGCGTCCGCGGTCTTCCGGGCCGCCTGGCCGGTACGCGGACCACGTCCCGCCGCAGCCGCCCGTGCCGCCGCGATGGCGCTGCTCACCGGAGGGCCGGCGGGCGCGGCCTGCTGCGGCACCGCCGAGGGACCGGCCGGCTTCGGTACGGCAGGCGCGGCCGTTGCCGACGCCGTGGCGGCGCCCGCCGACCTGGCGGTCGACCCGGCAGCGGTTGGCGTAACGGTGGTCAACGTGCCGCTGTCTGATGCCCCGGTGGTCGACACGCCGCCCGGTCGGGCCGGTTCCGGCCAGTCGTCTTCGCCGCCGGCACCGGTCGCGGCACCACCCGGGCGGGCGGGCTCGGGCCAGCCCTCGTCATTGTCGGCGGCGGCACCGGGCCGGGCCGGCTCAGGCCAGCTCTCAGTACCGGCACGCGCGGCAGCAGCACCGGCCCCGCCAGCTACCCCGCCGTTACTCGAACCACCGCTGGGCTGCCCACCGCTCGGGACGCCACCGCCATGGCTGTCACCGGTCGGGACGTCACCGGTCGGGCCGACCGGCGGCTGAGGGACGGGAGCCCCGGGCGGCGGGGATGTCGGACGGGCCGGGGCGGCGGACCGGGAGGAGCCACCGAGCGACGCGCCACCCCGTTCGCCGGCCACCTCGCAGCGGATCTGCCAGCGCCCGCCAAGCTCCTCGTAGAGCGCGTCGGTGAGCACCTGGGCGTGGTCGGACATCATCTTGGCCAGCACTGACGACTTCACCGTCACCACGAGCGTGTCGCCGTCGAGGTCGCGGACCACCGCGTCGCGCATCAGCGCCGCGATCCGCTTGTTGCTCCGGTTGACCTTGCCGACCACCTCGGGCCAGACCCGGCGCACCGCGACCGCGTCCAGCGCACCGGTGGCCGCCGCGCCGGGGCGAGGCGGGGCCGGGGTGGCCGGGTCGGGCATCACCGCCGACGGCGGCACCACCCGGCGGGGCGCACCCGCAGCCGGCTCGGACGCGGCCGGAGACACCGGGGCGTTGCCCGGCCCAGCCGGAGACACCGGGGCGTCACCAGACCCGACCGGAGACACCGAAGCAGTCGGCGTCGGGCCGCCCGGGGCGGCACCCGAGGGTCCCGTCGGGGCAGCCGCGCCAGCGCCCTGCGACGTACCGCCCGACGCACCCGCGTTCGCGACCTCGGGTGAGGCGGCTGGGACGCCGGAGGCGTACGCCTGGGGGGTGGCGGGGGTGGGGTCGGGGCGTACCGGAGAACGGGAGGTGACCGGCGCGGGGCCGGCGGCGGCCGGCGGCGCGTCGGTGCCGGCGAGAGTGAGCCGGCGTTCCATGCGTTCGAGGCGCTGGAGCAGGCCGCCGGTGGTGTCGTCGGCACCGGGCAGCAGCATCCGGGCGCAGATCAGCTCCAGCAGCAGCCGGGGCGCGGTGGTGCCGCGCATCTCCACCAGGCCGTTGTGCACGATGTCGGCGCAGCGGGACAGCGTCGCCGGGCCGAGCCGCTGGGCCTGGGCGGCCATCCGCTCGATCTGGTCGGTGGGACCGTCGATCAGGCCCTTGGCGGCGGCGTCCGGCACCTGCTGGAGGACGATCAGGTCGCGCAGCCGCTCCAGCAGGTCGGAGGCGAACCGGCGCGCGTCGTGCCCGGCCTCGGCGACCCGGTCGACGGTCGCGTACGCCGACGCACCGTCCCCGGCGGCCAGCGCGTCGCACATCTCGTCGATCAGGGCGGCGTCGGTGACGCCGAGCAGGGCGGCGGCCCGGGAGTAGGTGACCCCCTCCGGGCCGGCCCCGGCGATGAGCTGGTCGAGCACGGAGAGGCTGTCCCGGGCGCTGCCGCCGCCGGCGCGCACCACCAGCGGGAAGACCGCCTGCTCGACGGCGACGCCCTCGGCCTCGCAGAGCTGCTCCAGGTAGGGCCGGAGCACCTTCGGCGGGATCAGCCGGAACGGGTAGTGGTGGGTCCGCGACTTGATCGTGCCGAGGACCTTCTCCGGCTCGGTGGTCGCGAAGATGAACTTGACGTACTCCGGCGGCTCCTCGACCAGCTTGAGCAGGGCGTTGAAGCCGGCCGACGAGACCATGTGCGCCTCGTCGATGACGTAGATCTTGAAACGGCTCTTGGCCGGCGCGAAGATCGCCTTCTCGCGCAGCTCCCGGGCGTCGTCGACGCCGCCGTGGCTGGCCGCGTCGATCTCCAGCACGTCGATCGAGCCGCCGTCAGTGGCCAGCTCGCGGCACGACGAGCACTGCCCGCACGGCTCCGGGGTGGGGCCCTGCTCACAGTTGAGCGAGCGAGCCAGAATCCGGGCGCTGGAGGTCTTGCCGCAGCCACGTGGGCCGGAGAAGAGGTAGGCGTGGTTGAGCCGCCCACTGCGCAGCGCCTGCGACAACGGCTCGGTGACGTGCTCCTGCCCGATGACCTCGGCGAAGGTACGCGGCCGGTACTTGCGGTAGAGCGCCAGTGCCACTCGTCCCGCCTCCTCTCGACCGAGCCATTCTGCGCCGGTCAGGCGCGGGTGACCACCCACCACCCCGTGACCTGACCCGCAGGGACGTTACCGGGACCCGGAGACAAAAAGGCCTCCCGTGCACCCGGCAGAGCTCGCTTATCCTTGCTGCCTTCCGGCCCTGGGGAGGTTCACGAGATACCGCCGCACGGGAGGTACCGCCAACCCTACCCGACGCCGCGTCGATCTTCAGGGGGTGGTGGGGTGGCCCACCCGCCGGGGACCTGTATCCTCGTCTGCGGAGGATTCGCCTAGAGGCCTAGGGCGCACGCTTGGAAAGCGTGTTGGGTTTACACCCTCACGAGTTCGAATCTCGTATCCTCCGCTCGCTTGAGCAGCACGAACGACAGGGTCGGCCCACCGGGGACCGGCCCTGAGTCGTCTCTGCGGTCACTCTCCCCGCTGGACCACGGCGCGCTCCTGTCAGCAGAACGGCCTCTTGCTCACCGGCACATCCGAAGGCCGCGTCACGCCGGTTGGCAACCGGGTCCGCTCACCCACCCGGCTGCACCGAACAGCCTCACTGGTCAGCCCCGTCACGCCGCTCAGATCCGCGCCGTCGAGATCCGCGCCACTCAGATCCGCGCCGGTCAGGTGCGTACCGGTCAGATTCGTGTTGATCAGGTCCGCGTCGTCCAAGCGGGCGCCGGTCAGGTTCGCGGCGGTCAGGTTCGCCTCGTTCAGGTCTGCGCCCCTCAGATCCGCGCCGGTCAGGTTCGCGTTGCTGAGGTCCGCGTCGCCCAGGTCCGCACCGCTCAGATCCGCGTCCCTCAGGTCCGCGCCGCCCAGATCCGCGCCGCCCAGGTACGCGAAGCCCAGGGTCGTGTTGGTCAGGTTTGCGCCATCCAGGATCGCGACACTCAACTTCGCGTACGACATGTACGAGCCGGCCAGATTCGCCCCGCTCAGGTTCGCCCCGTTCAGATAGATGCCGACCAGATCTGCGCTGCTCAGGTCCGCATTGGTCAGGTCCGAAAAACTGAGGTCCGCGTCGCGCAGGTTCGCATCGCGCAGGCTCGCGTGGGGTAGGGAGATCTCGGGTAGGGACAGTTGGGTACCGGCGAGGTCGAGGCGACGGTTCTGCTCGTGTTCGGGGTGTGGCCGTCGGGCGAGCACGGCAAAGGCCGCGCGCACGTCTTCCGGCGCTGCCGGTGGGGGTTTCGGTGACTTGAGCGGGTCGGCTGACCTGACCGGCTCGGCCTTCCTGCGTGCGTTGGTACGGAGGAAGGCGCTCAGGACCGCGATGACGGTGGGTTCGTCCTCGGGCGAGTCGCGCATGATGCGTTCGAGGGAGTAGATGCCGCCGAGTCGGACGCTGAGCTTGTCCAGACCGGTCTGACCGAGCTGGTCGATGGCCCGGTTGAATCGGTCGGCGATCTGGCCCCGGGCGGCGAGATCGATCTGGGCACGGGTCGCCCGGGTCGCGTCAGCCGTGTAGACCAGGGACTGGGCGGTGAACAACAACGCGGCGACCGCCGTCAGCGCGGTGACCCCCTGGAACACGACCTGCACACGGGACTGCCGCTCCGGCTGCACCACCGGCACCGGGCCACCGGCGCGGGAACCACGCGCCCGCAGGGCGGAAGTCCGCCAACGTGGCGCAGCGCCGGGTACTCGAACAGACCTGCCCGACATCCAACCCGCACGTGCAGCAGCGAATCGATCACGAACCGTCGGCATATTCGTATTAGACAGGGTGCCGAGCAACAATCAGAGACCGGTCAGCCATGGCCGCTCGCCAATGTCCCATGAGGGCTGCGTCCTGGCGTCAGCTCCGCACCAGGCGCCACGACGGGCCGCGGTTGTGCTGCCCGGCACATGCCAATGTCTCATCGACGAACCACCGGTGGCCGACATCGCTCTCAACGGGCAAGGCTGGAAGGAGTGGTCCGCTTGGACAAGATCCCCCGCTGGCTGCTCTGGACACAGCCGATCGCGATGTCCGGCACGTGACCGGCCCGGAGTTCGACGAATGCGACTGCCCGGAAAACGTCGACGCATCCCTGGACCGTGCGGAGCCGGGCGCTGGGCCGGCACTCCTCTGGCTGGTGCTGGACGAGTCCCACCCGGCTGCCGTCGTCCTTCCCCGGATCAAACGCGGGCTCCGGTCGCGGGACCCCCAGACCAGGGCGAACGCGTTGCAGTCGCTGGGCCACTTCGGACGCCTGCACCGGGAGATCGACGACGAGTCGCTGGCTCTGCTCCGGATTGCGCTGCACGATCGCACCGTGCTCGGTGGCTATCAACTACGCGGTTACGCCGACAACGCGGCGGGCGACATCGGCTCATTCGTTCCTCGGCACCGGCTGCCCCGTTGGTTACGCCGCCGCCACGCCGGGCCCTGGCGACCGCGCCCACTGCGGAGGTGAGGCGCGGCGTGATCCCCACCGCGTCGATCAAGCGGCTGGGCGCGGCGTGATCCCTGCCGCACGTCGATCAACCGGCAGGACCCACGCCCTACGCTGACAGCCGCATCCGACAGCGAGACAACCGGGCGGCGGCGACCTGCGGGCGACGACCTGCCCGGGGAGAGCGCAGACAAAGTGAACGTAATGCTGAATGCCCCTGAAGCGCTGGCCGTGCTGGCCGCCGGGGTCGCGGCGGGCGCCATCAACGCGGTGGTGGGTTCGGGCACGCTGGTGACCTTCCCGGTCCTGCTCTCCCTCGGCTTCCCACCGGTGGTGGCGAACGTGTCCAACACCGTCGGGCTGGTGCCGGGATCATTTTCCGCGGCGTACGCCTATCGCAGGGATCTGGCCGGGCACGGCGGCCTGCTGGCACGTCTGGGCGTGGCCGCCGTGCTTGGCGGGGTCACCGGCGGCGTACTGCTGCTGCTCCTGCCCCCCGGCGCGTTCCGGGCCATCGTGCCGGTGCTGATCGTCCTCGCGCTGGTGCTCGTGGTGGTGCAGCCGCGACTGGCGCGGGCGTTGGCCCGCCGCCGGCCGGTCCCGGACGGCGCGGGCCCGCCGTCCGCCGGTGGCGGGGCGGTCCGGCACGTCGGGCCGCTGCTGCTGCTCGGCGTGTTCGGCACCGGGGTGTACGGCGGGTACTTCGGCGCCGCACAGGGAGTGCTGCTGCTGGGGCTGCTCGGCGTGTTGCTCTCCACCGACCTGCGCTGGGTCAACGGGGTGAAGAACGTGCTCGCCGGCCTGGTGAACGGGGTCGCGGCGGCCCTGTTCGTCGCCGTGGGAACGGTGGCGTGGCAGCCGGCGCTGCTGATCGCGGCGGGTTCCGTGGTGGGCGGCCTGATCGGCGGCCGGTGGGGACGCCGGCTGCCTCCGGTGGTCCTACGCGCCACGATCGTGGTCGTCGGGCTTGCCGCCCTGGTCAACCTGCTGCTCTGAGCGCTACGACGGGCGGCGGCACGGGCACGGAGGGACCACCGGCCCGTGGCGCGTCGTCAGCCGCGCGGGCGGGCCACGGCGCGTCGTCAGCCGCGCGGGCGGGCCCAGGAGAGGAACCGGTCGGCCAGGTGGGTCAGGCTCACACCGGAGTCGAGCGCGACGAGTTGTTCGGCGGCCTCGGTCTGGAGGGTCGCCAGGTAGACGGTGAGTGCGGCCCGGTCGTGGCGGTACTCACCGAGCAGCCGCAGCTTCGCCGCTGAGCAGGGCCAGGCGATGCCGCACGCCCGGCAGCGCCACGTGGGTCGGGTCGGGACATGCTCACGTCGGCGACTCACCGCGCCCCCGGCCCGACCGACCCCGCCGCACCGACCTGGCCTGCGCCGGTGGAGACCGCCGCGACCTGCCCCGCACCGGTGGAGACCCCACCGACCTGGCCCGCAACGGTGGGGACCACCCGGGCCCGGTCGACGCGGATCGAGGCGAAGCGCTCGCGCGGGCGGAGGGTGCCGTCGGCGTTCACCTGGTGGCCGCGCACCTCGGCCCACAGTCGACCCTCGAACGGGCCGACGCCCAGCACCTCGGTGATCCGCAGCGTCAGTGGGCCCTCGCCGAAGCGGTAGGAGTCGTCGGGGACGCGGATGGTCGTACCGACGGCCCAGGTCATCGGCCGCCGCCGGGCGGGCTCGGCGGGCTCGGCGGGCTCGGCGGGCTCGGCGGGCTCGGCGGGCTCGGCGGGCTCGGCGGGCGGATCGTCGTGGTCGTCCGGAGGGGCGGGGGACGGCTCGCTGCTCGGGGCTGGGTCGCGGCGGGTTCGCATGGGCGGTACCTCCTTGGCGGCTCGGCAGGACTCGTCCTGGCGAGGACGAAAAGGGTTGGAGGGGGCCGCCCCGCCCTCCCCGCCGGGGCGGCCCCACGACTGACGCCGACCGCCGGGCTCCTTCGCCTCCACCGGCCGCGCCGTCTTCGTCACCCCAACATGCCGGTAGTGAGCAGACAGATACAGCCCGTAGGGCTATGGTGCCCAGATATTTGGGACGTCCGATGGGAGGGCCCGTGAACGACGCGCTTCGGGTGGCGCTCAGCGACACCGGGTACACGATCGAATCCCTCGCCGAGACCGTCAGCGTCGACCCCAAGACGGTCGGGCGCTGGTTGACCGAGGACCGCATACCGCACGCCCGGCACCGGCTGGCGGCGGCGGAAGCCCTCCGCCGGGACGTGTCGGACATCTGGCCGGACACTTCGAGACGTCGTGACCCGATCTGGTTCCGTCCCTGGCAGGAGATCGAGCGCGAGGCGGTGTCGCTGCGGTCGTATGAGTCGGTGGTGTTGCCCGTTCTGCTCCAGACCGAGGCGTACGGGCGGGCCGTGCTGACCGGTGGCGGCCTGTTCCCCCGGGGTGATGTCGAGCGGCACCTGGCGTCCCGGCTGGCCCGTCAGGGCATCCTCCGGCAGGACGAGCCGCCGCAGTTCACGGCGGTCATCGACGAGGCGGTGCTGCGCCGGCCGGTCGGCGGCCGGGACACCATGTCCGAGCAGCTCCGGGCCCTGGTCGCGGCGTGCGCCGAGCCGCACGTCCGGGTGCACGTCGTGCCGTCGACGGTCGGGGCGTACGCCGGCCTGAACGGGCCGTTCGTGCTCGCCGGCAGCCGCGACCACCGGGTCGCCGGCTATCTCGACAACCAACTCCAGGGACAAGTGGTTAGCGACCCGGGCGACATCGCCGCCATGATGGCTGCGTGGGAAAACGTGCGCGGCGAGGCGCTGTCGCACTGGCAGTCTGTCGATCTCATCACGGAAATGGCGGAGTCATGGAGCTGAATGGCGCGCGGTGGCGCAAGAGCACCCGCAGCAGCGGCAACGGCGGCAACTGCGTCGAGGTCGCCGACAACCTGCCCGGCTTCGTCGCGGTGCGGGACTCGAAGGACCCGGCCGGCCCGGCGCTCGCCTTCGCACCGGCGGCGTGGCGCGCGTTCGTCAACGAGGTCGCCAAACGCCCCTGACCAGGCAAGCCCCACCCCCACCCCCACCCCCGCCCTCTCCCTCGCGCCCGCGCCCGCGCCCGCGCCCGCGATCTTGCAGTTTGCGCCCAGGCAAAAACCGCATTGCGCCCAAAAAGAGGGCTGAAAGTGCAAGATCGCGGGGCAGAAACGGCGGAGGAGGGCGGGTACGGTGCGGGGGACGGGGACGGGGACGGGGACGGGGACGGGGACGGGGACGGGGACGGGCGGGGGCAGGGCAGGGCGAGGGTCACCGTCGTACACATGTTCTATCCACAGGGTGTGGATAGCGGGGGGATTGGATGGGTTACCAGCTCAGCGCGGTCGTCGCGGACGCCGAGCTGCTTCGCGAGCAGACCGCCGACCTCGACCACGCGGTCCTCGGCGAGTTGCGTCAGGACTTCGGGCTGCTGCCGGTCACCCCGCAACTGGTAGAGGAACTGACCGGCACGCCGCCTGACTTCTCCGTGGCGGAACGGTCCCGGGAGGAGCCGTTCCACCTGGTGCTCTCGGCGGCACTCACCGACGTCCTCGCGCGCTGGTCGCGGTCGGGTCCGGTGGCGTACCTGGAGGCGGAGTTCTTCGGCGGGGCCGGCTACCAGTCGGCGCTGGTGTGGCTCGGCGGCGGGGTGAGCTGGGGGCCGGGGTTCGACCGCCTCTTCGAAGGGCCGCGTGCCCAGTGGCCGGTCAACGCGGCGCTCACCCGGCTCGGCGCGGAGTCCGGCGCGTGGATCGACCTCTTCGCCGAGCTGGGCCTGCACGTCGAGCGGAGCACCGAGGGATGGTTGACGCACGGACGCCGTCGACTGAGCGCCGACTACTGGGACGAGCTGGCCGAGGAATGGGAAAACCGGCAATCTGCCGGCGGGCAGCAACCTGAACGCCCCAGTCCCGTTGGGGACTGGGGGATTCCATGAAATTACGACAATTTGCTTTTATCGCGGCGCTGATGACGGCTGCCTGGGTTTCGGGCAGCGGCGCGCACCCGCCGTCGCCCGAACTGGGCGACCGGCCCGTCGGGGTCGTTCAGGTGGTCGATCTCAACGGCCTGCGCGACGTCGAGTTCGGCGACACCGAGGACGAGCTGACCCGGCGGGGCATCCTGCGCTCCGACGTCGACGCCTGCGGCCCGACGCTCGCCGGATACGACACGACCAGCCCGATCTTCGTCGACGACCGGTTGGTGCTGCTCTGGCTCGGCGAGGCGACGCGCACCCCGCAGGGCGTCACCGCCGGCATGCCGGTCGAGGAGGTCCGTGCCCGCTACCCGGCCCTCCGCGAGCTGGACGCTCCGCAGGGGACGTACCGGCTCGATGGGCTGCTCGCCCGGCAGGGCGACCGGGCGTACCTCTTCCTGCACGACGGGCGGGCCGTGAAGAAGATCATCGCCGGGTACGCCGACTGGGCCCAGCGCCTCTTCCACGAGGGCCACAGCCCCTGCTGAAACGGTCTACAAAATGACTGTCCGGCGATCGACCACCGTGAAATTATCAGCGCGCCGCGCAGATCGCGCGGCGCCACACGGGGGAGTCGATGTGAGAGCAGCCCTGCCCGTACGCCCAGAAAGTCCTACCGGAAGACGCTTCTCCCTGATCGCCGCGACGGTCGCCGCCATGGCCGCCACCGTCCTGATCGGACCGGGCGCGGCCTCGGCGGCGCCAGCGCCGGCCGCGAGCCCGTCCGCGACCACGCCGAGCCCGTCAGCCGCCACGCCGCCCACGGCCGGCGGGACGCCAGCCGTCGCCGAGTCGCCTGCCCCGCCGAAGGCCCCAGGCCCGGAGGCATCTCCGAAGACACCGGCCCGGAAGGCGTCCACTCCACCTACCGCGAGCAAGTCCGCGCGGCCGGGGGGCCGCCCCGGACCGTCGGCCACCGGGGCCGGCGACTGCGGCGGCAGCCTGGCCTTCGGCCGGATCGTGACCTGTCCATCGGTCTCCGACGAGGAGGAAAACGTTTGGAGTGTCGTCTCCAAACTGGACTCGGACGTGCTGATCGGCCGGCTGACCCAGGTGTCCGGCGAGAACGTCAGCGCCCAGGTGCACGGCCCGGACGGCGCATACGTCTGCTACCTCTCCACCTACGCCAGCGAGTGCCAACTCGGTGCCGCCGGCACCTACACGATCACCGCGTCGCTGTACCACGGCTCGGGCGTCGGCAGCTACCGACTCTCGATCGAGTCGACCCGGCGGCCGTCGATGTGCGTCAGGCTCCCGGCGACCTTCTTCTCCTTCACCTCGACCGGCCACACCGGCACCCTGCCGGCAGGCCTGGCGGCGCGCTGCTTCTCGTTCACCCAGCCCACCGGCACCGTGCTGCACGTCGCGGACCCCGGGGGCAACGGTGACGTCCGAGGGCGAATCCTGGACGGCGCCCACCAGCCGGTCTGCCCGGTGGGCGACACCCGCCAGTGCACGCTGAGCCAGCCGGGACCGTACCGGCTCCTCCTTGGGGAGTTCTACGGGGCGGAGAGCAGTTACACGCTCAAGATGCCCCGAATCTCGAACCCGGTCGGCTGCCCGGCCGTGCCGCTGGCCGGCTTCGGTAACCCGGGTGCCGCCGTCGGGTCCGCGACCGTCCAGTACGACGAAATCACCTGCCACGCACTGACGACCGCCACCGCAGGCGCGGTCGTGGTCCGCTTCAACCAGCACCAAAACCAGCACCTCGACTGGACGATGTACGACGCCGCGGGCCAGCGGATCTGCGACGAGTACACGAACTCCCGGCACTGCTCCCTGCCCGGGCCGGGTTCCTACACCCTGCTGGTGCACAACCGCCACACCATGGGCGAGGCGATCACCTACCAGGTGGCGGTGACGGCGCTGCACAGTAACGCCGGGTGCGCCGGGGCGACCGCGACGACCTGGGACCAGCCGGCTCTCCTGGTGCACCAGACCTCGGGCGTGCAGACCAACTGCCAGCCGTTCCAGGGCGAGGCGGGCGACCGGGTCACCGCATACGGGGCACCGACCGTCTACAACGAGCTGTCGATGTGGCTGGTCGACCAGGCGGGCACTCCGCTGTGCACCGAGTGGTCGGAGGAGGACGGCTGCGTGCTGCCCGCCACCGGCACGTACCGCATGGTGAGCTTTCTGCGGTACTGGGAAACCGACAGCACGGACCTGACGTACAAGCTCCAGGTCCGCCGGCTGTCGGCGGCGGTCGGCTGCCCGACGGTCACGCCGGGCAGCTACGGCGCGGCGCCGGCCGGCGCCCTCGGCGGCATCCGCTGCCGGACGCTGGATATCCCGGCGGCGGGCGCTTACCTCGTCCAGGCGGTCTACGCGGACAACCAGCCCGAGTACGCCAAGGTGTACGACGCCGCCGGGCTGCGGGTCTGCGGGGACGTCCACTGCGTGTTCCCCGCGCCCGGCCGCTACACGATGGTGTTGGCCGGCAACGTCACCACCAAGGTGATCGACAACGACGTCGAGTACGCCGTTGCCCTGCTGCCCAAGGCACCCTCGGGCTGCACGCCGGTTTCCGACGCCGCCCACGGACAGGCCCCGCACCAGGGCACGTTCGCCGCCGCCGGGCAGTACGACTGCCTGCAACTGCCCAGCCCGGCCGGTGCCCGGGTGGTGCGGGTGCAGGCCGGTGACGCGACCGGCGCGGCCAACCCGGAGATCACCGTGGTCGACGCCACCGGCGCGTACGTCTGCGACATCTACAGCCTGCGCCAGTACAGCTGCGAGCTGACCGGCACCGCGCCGTTCTCGGCCGTGCTCAACGCCCCCAGCGAGGCCCCTACCGGCGCGTACGCGGTGGGCTTCGCGCGGGTCGACGGCCCGCCAGCCTGCCCGGTGCTGCCCCGGGACGCCACGGGGGTCGAGGTGACGACGGGAGCTAGCTCGTTCGCGGCCTGCTTCTCCATCCCCGCCGACCAGCACGCGGCCCGGGAGTCCTTCACCTGGACCCGGACCTCGGGCACCGGTGACGCCCGGCTGTCGGTCCTCGACGCCACCGGCGTGCGGTACTGCGGCCCGACCGGCTACTCCGTCGACCGGACGATCACCTGCACCCTGCCGGCGGGCCCGGTGACGGTGCTGTTGGAGGCGGACGGGGTCGACGCCACGTACCGGCTCACCCACCGCGACGGGACCACGCCGGCCACGTGATGCGGCTGACGGGCCGGCCAGGTGGGCGGCCCGTCAGCTTCAGGCCAGCACAGAACGCCCGGTCGATCCGCCAGGATGGACCGGGCGTTTCCGTCGGGCGCCCGTTCGGGCCGCCGGATCCTACGCATGGGCCCTGAAGTGCCGGGTAACCGCCGGGCATGGCGCGGTACACCAAGCCCGAACTCAGGGAGCAGGTCAAGGAAGAGATCAAGGCCTCCGACAAGGGCGGCAGACCGGGGCAGTGGTCGGCGCGCAAGTCGCAGCTGCTCACCCAGGAGTACGCCAGGCGCGGCGGCGGCTACCAGGGCCCGAAGGACGAACGGCAGAAGTCCCTGCAACGCTGGGGCGGCGAGCACTGGCAGACCAGGGAGGGCGACACCCGGGCGCGTCACGGTGACGAGACGAGCCGCTACCTGCCCGAACAGGCCTGGGAGCAGCTCTCCCCCGAGCAGCGGCGCGCGACCGACGCCAAGAAACGGAAGGAGTCGAGGTCCGGCAAGCAGTACGTCGCCAACACCGGGCCGGCCAGCCGCGCACGCCGCAACGCCACGGCAGCCGAACGGCTGTCGGAGTTGCCGGTCGCCGAGGCGGCCAAGCTTGTCCGCGACCTCGACACGGGCCAACTGAAGACGGCACTGCGCCGCGAGCGCGACGGCAAGGCCCGCAAGACGCTCATCCAGCGTCTGGAGTCGGAACTCGACCGACGCTGACCAACGTCCGAGCGGACGGATTCGCACAGCCCGGCCTGCGCGGATCGGGATCGGGCGGGCCTGACCATCCGTCCACAAACGGAACGCCCGGTCGATCCTCGCGGATCGACCGGGCGTTTTCGCTGTTCACGAGCGGTGGCGGAGGGATTTGAACCCTCGGAGGGCGTTAACCCTCACACGCTTTCGAGGCGTGCTCCTTAGGCCACTCGGACACGCCACCGCCGAGAAGGGTACATGACCCCGGGTTGGGACGCCGAACCGGTATCGCCGGGGTCGGCCTGGCAGGATCCTTGCCATGAGTACGCACATCGGCGCGAAGCCGGGAGAGATCGCCGAACGGGTCCTGATGCCGGGCGACCCGCTGCGGGCCAAGTGGATCGCGGAGACCTACCTCGAGGGCGCTCAGTGCTACTCGACGGTCCGGGGCATGCTGGGCTTCACCGGCCGCTGGAACGGTGTCGAGGTCTCCGTCCAGGGTTCCGGCATGGGCATGCCCTCCGCCTCCATCTACGCCCACGAGCTGATCAACGAGTACGGCGTTAAGTCGCTGATCCGGGTCGGCTCCTGCGGGGCCCTGTCCGAGGATCTCCGGCTGCGCGACGTGATCGCCGCGATCGGCTCGTCCACCGACTCGAACATGAACCGGATGCGGTTCGACGGGCTGATCGACTACGCCCCGGTGGCCGACTTCGGGCTGCTGCGTACGTCGGTGGAGGTGGCCGAGCGGCGCGGCATCACGATGCGGGTCGGGCCGGTCCTGGCGGCGGACGCCTTCTACACCGACCGCCCGGACCTCTACGACAGCCTCGCCGACTACGGCGTGCTGGCGGTGGAGATGGAGTCGGCGGCGCTCTACACGATCGCCGCCCGGTTCAAGGCCCGCGCCCTGACCGTGCTGACCGTGAGCGACCACATCAAGACCGGCGAGAAGACCACCTCCGAGGAGCGTGAGCAGACCTTCGGCCAGATGGTCGAGATCGCCCTGGACACGATCATCGCCTGACCCTCGTCGGCTTCGACGCCGCCCGTCATCCCACGATGGCGGGCGGCGTCGCGTTTCGGTGACCACCGTCACTCCACAAATCAATACGAACGGTCGTGCTTTTTGACTAGCCTGGCCCCATGACAGTCGACGGACGGGTCGCGCGGGGCGACCGGACCCGCACCGCGGCGCTGGACGCCGCCGTGGTCCTCGCCACCGAGGTGGGCCTGCACGGGCTCTCCCTCGCCCAGCTCGCCGACGCGCTCGGGGTCAGCAAGTCCGGCCTCTTCGCGCACTGGGGGTCCAAGGAGGCGCTCCAACTCGCCACGGTCGACCGGGCGGTGCAGCAGCAACAGGAGCTGATCATCCAACCGGCCCTGCACGCCCCCCGGGGCGTCCGGCGGCTCTGGGCGCTGCACCAGGCCCGGATCGACTTCTTCGCCGCCCGGGTGCTTCCCGGCGGCTGCTTCTTCGCCAGCGCCGACTTCGAGTACAACGCGCGGCCCGGCCCGGTCCGGGACCGGCTCGCCGAGGTGTTCGGCCAGTGGACCGCGTTCATCGAACGCCTCGTCCGGGAGGCGGTCGCCGCCGGCGAACTGCCCGCCGACGTGGACGTCGCGCAGTTGGCGTACGAGATCGACGCGCTCGGGATCGCCGCCGCGATGCGTTCCCGGCTGCTGGACCCCGACACCGCCTACCGGCACGCCCGCCAGGGCCTGCTGAACCGCCTTCGGGCGCTGTGCCCCGATCCGACCCTGCTACCGGAAGGCATCTCATGAGCCACGCCATCGTCGACCAGCCCACCGTCGAGTTCGGTCACGTCGCACACGTCGCGGTGCACTTCGACGACCTCGACGCGTTCGGCCTCCTGCACAACTCCCGGTACGCGGTGCTGCTCGAACGAGCCCTGACGGGCTACTGGGCCGACCACGGCGTCTCCTTCCAGGGCGGGCGACACAGCGCACCGGACGTGTTCCACGCCGTACGCGAGTTCACCATCACCTACCAGGCCCCGATCACCGGCACCGGGCCCGTGGCGGTGCACTTCTGGCTCGACCACTTCGGCACCAGCAGCGCCCGGTACGCGTACCGGTTCCAGTCGGTGGACGGCGGCACGGTGCACGCGACGGGTGAACGGGCGATCGTCCGGGTCGACCCGGCGACCCTGCGCCCCGCCCCGTGGACCGACACCGCCCGCGCGGTGGCCGCGACCCTGCTCCGACCTGCCCCGACCAACGCCTGAGCGCGGGCACCGTCGGCCGCCAGCGGGCCGGCTGTGGGAGGACGCCGGGCTGCCGGGCCGGGCGGCGGGCTGGCGGCTGCGGTCAGCGGAAGAAGGCGCGTAGCAGTGCGGCGCTCTCCGGCTCCAGGACGCCGCCGTACACCTCCGGCCGGTGGTTGAGGCGGCGGTCGCGCAGCACGTCCCACAGCGAGCCGGCCGCCCCGGTCTTGGGCTCCCAGGCGCCGAAGACCACGGTGGAGACGCGGGCCAGCACCAGCGCGCCCGCGCACATCGTGCAGGGTTCCAGGGTGACCACCAGCGTGCAGCCGTCGAGCCGCCAGCGGCCCAGCCGTCCGGCGGCCCGGCGCAACGCCAGCACCTCGGCGTGCGCGGTCGGGTCGCCGGTCAGCTCCCGCTCGTTGCGTCCGATCGCCACCTCGGCGCCGTCCGGCCCGTAGAGCACGGCGCCGACCGGGACGTCGTCGGAGGCGTCGGGGCCCGCGCCGCCGGGTCGGAGGTCCGCGCCGGAAGGACGGGGACGGTCCGCGTCGCCGGGGAGGTCCGGGCCGGTGACGGCGACCGTCAGGGCCCGGCGCATCCACAGTTCGTGCCGCTGCCGCCGGCCGGCCCCGGCCGGGTCGGCCAGCCCCTCGTCGGCGCCGGGCCCGACCCGGCCGGCCGAACCCGGGGTCGGCTGCCCGGGGCGTACGGTGCCGAGGGCCGGATCGGTGGCGTCGGCCGGCTCGACGCCGCCCGCCCCCGCCCGGCCCGGCCCGGACGGCTCAGACCTCACGCAACTCCTCGACCTCGTCAACGCAGCCGAGCACCTGACACAACTCGGCGGTGACGTCGGCCGGCATCATGCCCTCCCGCGCGCTGAGGTTGAGCAGCTTCTGCGCGGAGATACCCAGGTCGGCCAAGAGGTCGGCCTCACCGACCGGGTCGGCCTCCGGGTCGACGGCGGGCTGCTCGGTGTCCTCGTCGCCACGGCCGGACGGGCGCGGCTCCTCGGGGTCGTCCAGCCCGGTCACCGAGGTCTTCAGGTCCCCGACCAGCAGTGCGCCCAGCCGGGACTCCTCCGCGTAGGCCGAGTCGGAGCCGAAGACCCGCAGGTCCTCCCCCTCGTCCAAACGCATGATGACCAGGTACGCGTCGTCCGCCTCGACGAAGAGTAGCGACAGGTCGGCGTCCTGGTCGACGTCGCGCAGCCGGTCGGCGACGTCCTCGATGTCGGTGGCGCCCCGCAGGTTCACCTCTGCGGCCGTCCAACCGCTGTCGTCACGCACGACGGCCGCAGCGAAGTACGACACGGTTCCCCCAAAAAAGCCTCGGTAGGCCGACCCGTTACGCGTGCACGTTAGCCGGTCGGGTCGGCAGGCGACCGGTCAACGCCCCGAAGGGCCGGTCAATCCTGGGGAAAGTCTGCCGGTGGTCAGCCGGCGACCCGGCGGCGGGTGGCGATCAGCTCCCGCAGCCGCTCGCTGCGCGCCCGTTGTGGCCGTTCGCGCTGGCGTACCGCCCGGGCACCCGCCAACTCGGCGAGGAGCTGCTGGCGACGGCGGCTGCGCTCGGGATCGAGCCGCGGAGTGGTCCAGGCCATACCAGCGAGCGTGCCGAGTTCAGACGGCCACGTCAAGACGGGATTCGCTGCGCAGCCGGCCCGCGACGCAGCGCAGCCACGGCCCGGGCCCGCGCGGCACTCACCAGAGCGGCCAGTCCCCGCTCGACGCCCAGCGCACCACCACGATGGCGGCGGCGATGCTCCACCCGCCGGCGGTGACGATCGCAACCCCGGTGGCCACCCCACGGTCGCCGGAACGGACCAGCAGCAGCGCGGCCAGCCAGGCCAGCCCGCCGGCCAGCAGCGTCCACCAGGCGTACCCGGACACACTGCGGCCGAGCAGGCCGAAGAGCGCCAGCCAGGCGGTCGCGACGGCGGCACCGGCCGCGACACCCGCGCCGGTGACCGGGTGCGGTTCGCGGTAGGTGGGCCGCGAGGGTGGCCCGGACGGGAAGAGCCCCGAGGGGGCGTGTGGCGGCGGCCGGAACCCGGTGTCCGGGTCGGGCGGGAAGGCGTACCGTCCGGTCGTCATCGACCCCTCCCCCTCTGCCGTGGAACTCGTCCCACCGTACCGACTCTGTCAGGATGCCCGGATGACCTCGCCGACGATCGGACGCCGCGCGCGTCCGGCGTATCCGGTCCTGCTCTTGCTCGTGCCGGTGCTGGCCGCCGGCTGCGCGACGACCCGGCCCGGGACGACGCCCGGCGGCCCTCGCCCGAGCCTGCCGGCGACGGCCTGGCAGCCGGCGTCGCCGGCCGCCACCCCGACCAGCGTTCCGCCTCCGACCGGCGCCGCTCCGACCGGCCCGTCGACCGCGCCGACGCGCGCCGGGCTGCCGCACGTCTTCCCGGTACGCGCGACGAACGTCGCCTACCACCCGACCCACTCGGCCTACCCGGGCACGGACATCTTCGCCGACTGTGGCGAACCGGTCGTGGCGGTGACCGACGGCGTCGTCCTAGAGGTCAGCCGGGTCGACCGGTTCGACAAGCGCGGGCCGCGGGGGCCGCACAACGGAGGGCTGTCGGTGTCGTTGCTCGGCGACGACGGGGTGCGCTACTACGGCTCGCACCTGCGCCGGATCGCCGACGGCATCGACGCCGGGGTACGGGTGCGCGGCGGGCAGCAGCTCGGCGAGGTGGGCCGGACGGGGAACGCCAACAACGTCTGCCACCTGCACTTCGGCATCTCTCCGGCGTGCACCGGGCGGGACGGCTGGTGGATCCGGCGGGGCGTGGTGTGGCCGGCGCCGTACCTGAACTCGTGGCGGCGCAAGGGCAACAAGGAACCGGCCACCGAGGTGACCGGCTGGCACCGCCGGCACGGCTGCCCGAAGGCGCCGGCAACCGGCTGACGACCCGCTCCGGATTGTCGTCATCAGCGGTTCATCGAGCGGAAACATTGACGGGAGTCTCGGCGTTGGGCTAGCGTCCCGCTTCAAGAGAGCGCTCTCTGAGGCAACTTTCCGCACAATTCGCCCGCAGCCCGCGCCCGTCCCCGACCGGCGCTCCCCGACCGGAGGCACTGTGACACCTCCCGCGACACGCCGCACCTGGGTCGTGGCGGCCACCTCCGCCCTGGCCCTCGCCCTCGGCGGCCTCGCCGTCGTCACCACCACCCCCGCCCAGGCCGCCACCGTCGGTGCCGGCAGCTACACCACCGACCGCGTGGGCCCCCTGCCCACCGGCTGCGGAGACATGACCACCAACCCCCGCCAGTTCGCCACCGCCGACGCGCCCCCCGGGCCGATCCCCACCAACGACTGGTGGTCGTCGCTGTTGTGGAAGCGGACCAACTGCTCCTACAGCGAACCGCTGCACGCCCACCCGGTCTCCTACCAGCCGTCCGGCGACGGTCTCGGCCTCTCGGCCACCTCCACGCCCACCATCAGCGGCACCCCGACCGGCGTCGGCGAGTACAAGTACACGTACTCCGAAGACATCCGGGTCGGCGTCGCCGCGCTCGCCGCCCCGGTCGTCAAGGTCGACGGCTGGACCGACTGGACGGTCACCCCGTACTGGAACGACGGCGCCCGGACCATGCGCGCCACCATCGGCCACGGCCTGCCGTTCGCGTACTTCCGGACCAGCGGCGGCGACGCCCTGATCAACGCCACCGGCGGCAGCGCCACGGTCTGGTCGAACAACGGCGCCACCATCGGCTTCACCGTCCGGGGGCACGACTACGTGGCGTACGCGCCCACCGGCGCCACCTGGTCCGTCAACGGTGGACGGATCACCTCCAACCTGGCCGGCAGGGGCTACTTCTCGGTCGCCCTGCTGCCCAGCACGCCGAGCACCGACGCCACCTCCCGCGCCGAACTCGCCACCACCTACGGCCGGTACGCCCACGCCCACGTCACCGGCACCCGGGTCTCGTACGCGTACGACCAGGCGACCAGCACCGTCACCACCACGTACGCCGTCACCACGACGGCCCGGGAGGGCACCGCGAACCGGACAGTCGTCAGCCTCTACCCGCACCAGTGGCGGTCGCTCACCGGCTCCACCCCGCTGACGCTCACCTACCCGTCGGCGCGCGGCCGGATGAAGGTGCTCGCCGGCGTGGACCAGTTCCGCACCTCGATGAAGTTCCACGGGGTGCTGCCGGAGGTCCCCGCCGTCGCCACCGGCACCGGGGCGGACCTGACCACCCTGCGCAACCAGCTGGCGGCGGTCCGGGGCAACCCGATGGACCAGCGCGGCGGCGACACCTACTGGACGGGCAAGGGCCTGGGCCGGGCGGCCCGGATCGTCGAGATCGCCGACCAGGTCGGCGACGCCGAGACCCGGACCGCCGCGCTGAACGCCATCCGCGGCACGCTCAACGACTGGCTCACCGCCACGCCCGGGGAGACCGAGGGCGTCTTCCACTACGACCGCAACTGGGGAACCCTGATCGGCTACCCGGCCTCCTACGGCTCCGACCAGGAGCTCAACGACCACCACTTCCACTACGGCTACTACATCGCCGCCGCCGCGACCCTGGCGAAGTTCGACCCGACCTGGGCCCGGCAGGACCAGTACGGCGGCATGATCGACCTGCTGATCCGGGACGCGAACAACTACGACCGCACGGACAACCGCTTCCCGTACCTGCGCGACTTCGACATCTACGCCGGGCACGACTGGGCCGCCGGGCACGGCTCGTTCAACGCCGGCAACAACCAGGAGTCCTCGTCCGAGGGGATGAACTTCGCCAACGCCCTCATCCAGTGGGGCCAGGCCACCGGCAACACCGCCGTGCGGGACGCCGGCATCTTCATCCACACCACACAGGCCGCGGCGATCCACGAGTACTGGTTCGACGTGACGAACGAGAACTACCCCTCGGCGTTCGGGCACTCCACGGTCGGCATGGTCTGGGGTGACGGCGGCGCGTACGCCACCTGGTTCAGCGCCGACCCGGAGATGATCCAGGGCATCAACATGCTCCCGGTGACCGGCGGGCACCTCTACCTCGGCCAGCACCCGGCCTCCAACCGGGCGAACTACCAGGAGCTGGTGCGCAACAACGGCGGTGAACCGACGGTGTGGCAGGACATCCTCTGGCAGTTCCTGGCGCTCGGGGACCCGGACGCGGCGCTGGCGAAGCTGCGCGCGAACCCCGGCTACACCCCGGAGGAGGGCGAGAGCCGCGCACACACCTTCCACTGGGTCCGCAACCTCGCCGCCCTCGGGCTGGTGCAGACCGGGATCACCGCCAACCACCCGCTGGCATCGGTGTTCCAGCGCAACGGCGCCCGCACCTACGTGGCGAGCAACATCACCGCCGCGCCGCTGACGGTCACCTTCTCCGACGGCACCCGGCTCGCCGTGCCCGCCGGGAAGACGGCGACCAGCGGGGCGTACACCTGGAGTGGCGGCACCGCGACCGGCGGGGTCACCGGCACGCCGCCGCCCACGACGGCCCCGCCGACGACCGCCCCACCCACCACCGCGCCACCGACGACTCCACCGCCCACCACCCCGCCGCCGTCGTCGGACCTCCCCACCCGGTACCTGCTGCCCGGCGGCGGGCTCGGCGCGGCCGGCGGCCCGGCGACCAGCACGGTGGCCGGCGCGGGCGGCGCGAACCGCGACGGCACGCCGACCAACCCGCAGGTGTTCACCGCGACAGGCCTGGACCTGACGTACGCCGGCGGGCAGACCACGTTCGACCTGTTCCTCGACGCCGGCAACGCGGTCGGCAACGGCGTGCAGATGCGGGTCTCCTACGACCTGACCGGCAACGGCAGCTGGGATCGGGTGGAGACGTACCGCTACTTCGCCACCGACCCGGTCCCCGGCTACGAGCGCTACACCCAGCAGAGCGGTCTGCACTCCGCCACCGGCACTCTCGGCAACCTGTCGAACGGCACCGTGAAGGTGGAGGTCTGGTCGGCGATCGGAAACAACCCGAGCACCCTCGGCATCGGCGACAGGTCGCTGGTGCAGCTGCCGCACTCCTGATCCGTGAGCCTGCGCGCCGCCGGTCGTCTGACGACCGGCGGCGCGGAGGCGTATTTTCCATGGCATGAGCGCCCGGGACCCCATCGCCGACCTGCGCCGGATCGCCTTCCTCCTGGAGCGGGCGAACGAGGCGACCTACCGGGTCCGGGCGTTCCGGTCGGCGGCCACAGCGCTGGCCGCGCTTCCGACGAGGGAACTCACCGAGCGGGCCCGCACCGGCAGGCTCACCGAGCTGCCCGGGGTCGGCGACGTCACCGCCCGCTGCGTCGCCGAGTCGCTCACCGGTGAGGAGCCGGTCTACCTGCGCCGACTGCTCGCCACCGAGGGCACCGACCTGGACGCGGCGGCCACCGCGTTACGCACCGCGCTGCGCGGCGACTGCCACACCCACTCCGACTGGTCCGACGGCGGCTCGCCCATCGAGGAGATGGCCCTCGCGGCGGTCGAACTGGGCCACGAATACCTGGTGCTGACCGACCACTCGCCGCGGCTGAAGGTGGCCCGGGGCCTGACCGCCGACCGGCTGCGCCAGCAGCTCGACCATGTGGCGAAGGTCAACGAGGCACTGCCGGAAGGCTTCCGGATCCTCACCGGCATCGAGGTGGACATCCTCGCCGACGGGTCGCTCGACCAGGACGAGGAGTTGCTCGCCCGCCTCGACGTGGTGGTCGGCTCGGTGCACAGCGGCCTGAACGACGAGCGGGCGAAGATGACCCGGCGGATGCTGACCGCGATCGCGAACCCGCACCTGGACATCCTCGGCCACTGCACGGGACGGATGGTGTCGTCCCGGCCGGCCGGGGTGAAGGGGCCGGGCGACCGGGCGCACCGGCCGCGTACCCGGGCGGAGAGCGACTTCGACGCGGACGCCGTCTTCGCCGCCTGCGCCGAACGGGGGGTTGCCGTCGAGATCAACTCGCGGCCGGAGCGGCAGGACCCGCCGAAGCGGCTGATCCGCCGGGCGATGGAGGCGGGCTGCCACTTCGCCGTCAACACCGACGCGCACGCACCCGGCCAGCTCGACTGGCAGCGGTTCGGCTGCGAGCGCGCCGCCCTGTGCGGGGTGCCCGCCGACCGGGTGGTCAACGCCTGGGACGCCGACCGGCTGGTCGACTGGGCCCGCGAGCACGCCACCCGCTGAAGTCCTGGCTGCTCGACCTGGTGGGCTGGGCCCTCGCCGGCAGCCCGCCGGCCACGGGGGTGATGGCGGCCCGGCCGCTGTCGAGCTGCCCCGTTCATGAGACCGCGTCGCACGGAGGCCGGTGGTCGCCGTGCCGACGGCCGAAATCGCTCAGCAGCGGGCAGCCGGCACGGACAATGCGGACGAAACGGCCGGCGCGGCGACGCCGGCCGGCTCGGCGACACCGGCCGGCGCAGCGACAGCGACATCGGCCGTGGGGGGCTCCATGACGCCGGCGGGCGTGGGGGGCTCCATGACGCCGGCGGGCGCTTGCCGGCGGCCGATCAGGCCCTGTGAGACGGCGACGCCGAAGAGCACGATCAGCGCGCCGACCGGCTGGTGCCAGGTGAGCCGCTCGTCGAGGGCCAGGGCGCCGATCAGCACCGCGAACACCGGAACCAGGTAGGTCACGGTGGAGGCGGTGCTCGCCCCGGCGATCCGGATGTTGCGCAGGTTGATGACGAACGCGAGGCCGGTGCCGAGCGCGCCGAGCACGAGCACGCTGGCGAGCACCTCGACCGAGAGGCCGGTCGGTGCCGGCGGCGCCCCGGCCACCAGTGGCGCGACGACCGCGAGCTGGGCGGTCGCGATCAGCAACTGCGCCGCCGACAGCGAGAGCCCGGAGTGTGCGCTGCCCGCGATGAACTTCTTCTGGTACGGGATGGCGACGCCGTAACAGGCCGCCGCGCCCAGGCACATGAGCTGCCCGGTGAAGTGCGCCCCGCCCACCCCCTGCCAGACCCCGAGCACCACCAGCACACCGGCGAAACCCAACGCCATCCCGGTTGCCCTCCGCGCGGTCAGCCGCTCGGTGCGGAAGACCAGCACGGCCAGCGGCAGCACGATGAGCGGGGTGGTGGCGTTCCAGATGCCCGCGAGCATCGACTCGACGCGCTGCTCGCCGTAGCCGAAGAGGGTGAACGGCACGGCGACGCCGAACGCGGCGACAACGGTCAGGTGCGCCCAGACCCGGGGCTCGGTGGGCAGCCGGTCGCGGAGCACGGCCAGCACCAGCAGCAGGGTCACCGTGCCGGCGGCGACCCGGTAGAGGGTGAGGTGCAGCGGATGCAGCTCCCCGATGCCGATCTTGATGAACAGGAAGCTGGAGCCCCAGATCGCGGCCAGCGCCAGGAACCCGGGCAGCCAGCTCCGCAGTGCCGTCCGGTCAGGAGTGAGTTCCGCTGTCACCCCTGACACTCTGCCGCAGCCGTACGACGAAGTCCCGTGACTTTCTCCGCGCCGTGTCGACCGCCACAGCAACCGACCCACATTGGAGGCGGGATCCCGCCGAGCTGCTTCCTGAACGCGGGTGACACGGTCGACGGGCGGGGTGCCCGGTCACGTAGGGTCGCAGGGTGGGACGAATCGATGACCTCGCGAACCGGTACGTGGCTGATTGGGCGCCGCTGAGCCCGATCGGCGCCACCTACGTCGGCATCACCGGCTACGACGACCAGCTCGATGACCTGTCACCCGACGGATACGCGGCCCGGGCGGAGGTGATCCGGCGGACGCTTACCGACCTGGACGTGACCGAACCGGAGTCCGAGGCGGAGCGGACCGCCAAGGAGGCCATGCAGGAACGGCTCGGCCTCGACCTCGCCCGCTACGACGCCGGCGAGTCGAGCAGCGAGGTCAACGTGATCGCCAGCGGCCTGCACGAGGTCCGCATGGTCTTCGACCTGATGCCGACCGACGGCGACGACGACAAGGCCAACGTGGCCGCCCGGCTCAACCGTTTCGCGGGCACGCTGGAGGGCTACAAGGCGACGCTGCGTGAGGCTGCCGCCGCCGGCCACGTCAGCGCCCGGGTGCAGCTGGTCGAGGTCGCCAAGCAGTGCGACATCTGGGTCGACCCGGACGGCGACAACTTCTTCCACGGGCTGGTCGAGCGGCTGGGCGCCGACGGCACCCTCGGTGCCGAACTGCGTCGGGGCGCGGCGGCGGCGACCGCGGCGACGGCCGAGTTCGGCCAGTTCCTCCGCACCGAGCTGGCCCCGCTCGGCAGGGAGAAGCAGGCCGCGGGTCGCGAGCGCTACGAGCTGGCCTCGCAGTACTTCCTCGGCGCCAGAATCGACCTCGACGAGACGTACGCCTGGGGGTTCGAGGAACTGGCCCGGCTGGAGGCCGACATGCGGTCGGTGGCCCGCCGGATCGTCGGCCCCGGCGCGACCATCGACGAGGCGGTCGCGGCGCTGGACGCCGACCCGGCCCGGACGATCCAGGGCAAGGAGGCGTTCCGGGACTGGATGCAGGCGCTTGCCGACAAGGCGATCGGCGACCTGCACGGCACCCACTTCGACATCCCCGAGCAGGTACGCCGCATCGAGTGCTGCCTCGCCCCGACCAGCGACGGCGCGATCTACTACACCGGCCCCAGCGAGGACTTCTCCCGCCCGGGGCGGATGTGGTGGGCGGTGCCGCAGGGTGTCACCGACTTCTCCACCTGGCGGGAGGTGACCACCGTCTTCCACGAGGGCGTGCCGGGCCACCACCTCCAGGTCGCCCAGACCGCCGTACGGGCCGAGCTGCTCAACCGGTGGCAGCGGCTGCTCTGCTGGGTCTCCGGGCACGGCGAGGGCTGGGCGCTCTACTCGGAGCGGCTGATGGACGAGCTGGGCTACCTGGAGGACCCGGGCGACAAGCTCGGCATGCTGGACGGCCAGGCGTTCCGGGCCGCCCGGGTGATCGTCGACATCGGCATGCACCTGGAACTGGAGATCCCGAAGGACAACCCGTTCGGCTTCCACCCCGGCGAACGCTGGACGCCGGAGCTGGGCTGGGAGTTCATGCGGGCGCACTGCCGGGTGCCCGACGAGAACCTGCGCTTCGAGTTGAACCGCTACCTCGGCTGGCCGGGGCAGGCCCCCTCCTACAAGGTGGGCGAGCGGATCTGGCTCCAGGCCCGCGACGAGGCGAAGGCCCGCAAGGGCGCCGACTTCGACCTCAAGGAGTTCCACCGCCAGGCGCTCGACCTGGGCTCGCTGGGCCTCGACCCGCTGCGCAAGGCGCTCGCCCGACTCTGAGGCTGGCCGGTGCGGGGGCGGAGAGACACCGGCCCCGCACCGGAGTGGAGGAGTGCGGAGGCACCGAAGGGGTGGGCCGGGCCGGCCCACCCCTTCGCGTACCACTCAGCGCACGGTCAGCGCTGCTCCACCTGGCCCGGCGCCGGGCGCTGACCCGGCACCGACGGGTCGCCACCGCGGTCGGCGGCAGCCGGCTGCTCGGCGGTCACGTCAGCCCGGTGCCGCGGTTCCCCGGCCGCCTGGGCCGTGCCCCGCCGGCTCACCAGCAGACCGGCCGCCGCCAGCACCAGGCCCAGCAGCACGAGGCCGATCGGCACGTACACGCCGAGGAGGGTCAGTCCCTGCCGGCTGTCCTCCGCCCGCTTCACCGAGGCGGCGACGGTCTCCTCGGTGTACGAGAAGTCCGCGTCCAGCAGCGTGGCCGGAGCGCCGATGTCCGGCACCAGGGTCTTGCGCTGCACCTCGCGGACATTGAGGAACGAGCCGGTCACCGGGTCGATCCAGACGGTCCGGGTGTTGCTGTAGACGACCTTGCCGGTGGTCGCCCCCGGCGCCAGCGCGCCGAGCAGCAGCTTGACCCGACCCTCCGCCAGGTTCAGCTGCTCGTCGGTGATCACCTGCTCGTAGCGGTAGGACTCGATGCCCTTGATGTCCTCGGTGCCCTTGAACTCCGCCGGCCGGACGTCCCGCAGGTCACGGTCGAAGATCTGGTGGGTCTTCTTCTCCGCGCCGAACGGGAACTTGTACATCTGGCCGGAGAACTGCGCCTTCTCCTGCGTGCCGGTGTCGTCGAGGTACTGGCCGTTCCATTCGAGCGCGGAACCGGAGACCCGGTCGAGCGCCAGCGCGGCACCGTACGCGCTGACCAGCTCCTTGGAGTCCGTCCGCTCCACGGTCTGCCCGACCTGCCAGACGACGGCCTTGCCGTCGAGGTCACCGGAGAGCTTGCCGGTCGTCTTGGCGTCGGGCGAGACGCGGACGGTGGACCTCAGGTCGGCGCGGTTGATCGCGATGCTGCCGTTGGTGATCTGGAGGAAGGTCGCGCCCCTCGCCTCGGCGACCGAGGTCGAGGCTTCCAGATCGTAGGGCAGCTTGGCCATCGCGGGCTTGACCACGAACACAAGCCCGGCGGCAAGCGCCAAGAGCAGTGCGCCGCCGCCGAACAGCACGGCACCTATGGCGCGGTGCTTCATGTTTCCTCCCTGGAGGAGCTAAGTTTCGCCGCTGTCGATGAGGGATGGCCGCGAGGTTACTACTTAGTCACATAGCAACGCGACCCCCGGTCAGCTCTGTTTTTTCCGCCGCGCCGTCCGGTTCCGCACCGGCCCGACGCAGAACGAGCAGGAAGTTCCACGCCACCACCTCCCGGATGCCGGGAAGACGGATCACCCACCGGGCCCACCACGGGTGGTAACGCGGCAGGGCGTCCAGCAGTTCGACCTCGGCGTTGCCCCGGGCCCAACGCAGCGTCTGGGCGATCGAGGTCGGGAAGAGCGTCTCCCGGAACCGGTTCTTCGGGGGCCGGCCGTTGCGGCGCTGGTAGCGCCGTCGGGCCCGGTCACCGCCGAGGTAGTGCCACGGTGCGGTCTCGTGCCCACCCCACGGCGACAACCACGGGGTGAACGACACGAAGAGCACCCCGCCCGGTCGGGTCACCCGGACCATCTCGTCGAGCATCCGGGTGGGCTCCGAGACGTGCTCCAGCACATTGGACGAGAACGTGACGTCCACGCCGCCGGAGCGAACCGGCAGAGCGGTACCGCTGCCCCGCAGCATTCCGGCTACCGAGTCGCCGGCCGCCGAGAAGTCGCCCACGTCGGGGTCGAGCCCCACGTAGCGGGCCCCGGCGGCACGGAAGGCCGCCGCGAAGTAGCCGGGACCGCCGCCGACGTCGAGCACCGTCCGTCCGGCGAGCGGAACGTAGCCGGACACCTGGCGTACGGAGTCGTCGGCGAGCAGCCCGTAGAAGCGGTCCGGGTCGGTCTGCTCGACCAGGAACGCCTGGAACAGGGCCACCGACCGGCCCAGCGTGGCGAACCGGCGACGGGCTGCCGGCCCACCGACTCCGTCGTGTGCTGCGCTCATCACGCCACCGTCCCGTCCTCGTCCCGATCCGTGGCTGCGGCCGGCCGTCCATCCTGCGTGCCCGGCGTCACATCATCCGGGTCCGTCCCACCTGTCCGCGCGCGGGGCACCACCGGACCCGTCGCCGGAACCCCGGGCACGGGAAGCACCGCGGCGACGACCGCCCCGACGGCGACGAGCATCGCCCCCTGCACCCACGGGCCGTACGCCCACTCCTGGCCGTGGCCCTGCAACCGCCCGATCACCGCCGTCACCGTGGCAACGGTCAGCGCGCCGAACACCACCACCGGAAGCGCCCGGCGGGCGAGCTGCCGCAGCAGCATCGCGGCCAGCACGATGGCCACCGGCAGCACGCCGCCCAGCGCGGCGAGCAGCACCACCAGCAGGACGCCGGCGACCCAGGCGGGCCCCTCGGCCGGCACCGCGCCCGCCGGGAGCGGCACGGAACCAGCGGCCAACCGTCGCCGCACCGGCAGGACCGCCAGCAGCAGCACCCCGAGGGCCATCACCGCCCCGGCCGCCAACCCGCCCCGGTACGTCCGGTCCGGCGCGAACACCAGGCGGACCTCGCCGTCCCCACCGGCGGGCAGCACCCACGCCTGCTGCCAGCCGTCGACGCGGGTGGCGGCCAGCGGCCGACCGTCCACCGTCGCCGTCCAGCCGGCGTTCGCGTTCTCCGGCACCACCAGCAGCGCCGCGCCACCGGCGGCGACCCGCACCCGCCGGTCCGTCGGATTCCAGTCGAGCACGGTCACCTCGCGATGCCGGGGCGCGGCGAGGGCCGCCTCCGGACGCAGTGTGGCGTCCTGCACGACGAAGCCGGCCGACGGCGAGGTCACCAGGCGGTGCCCGCCGGCCGGAAGGTCCACCACCGCGCCGGTGGCACCGCAGACGGTGACCGGCAGCGGCCGACCGTCGACCACGTCGGCGAGGGGGCCGGCGACGGACGTGTCGTAGCGGACCCCGTCCAGCTCGACGACGGGCCCCGAGCCGCACCGCTCCACGACGCGCGTCGTGCCGGCGATCGGGCGGAGCAGGTCGTCCAGCCCGGGGATCTGCACCTCGGCGATGCCCGGGGTCGCCGTCCAGCCGTTGCCCCGCCGGTCGGCCACCCGGGCGGCGGACTCCCGCACCACGATCTCGATCCGGTCCGTCAGCACCGCCGGGAAACGGACCACGCCGTCCGCGCCGACCGGCAGCACCCGGCTGGCGCCCTGGGTGCGTACCTCGACCGATTCCGGCAGCGAGCCGACCGGCAGTTCCGCAGGACGCAGCCGCAGCTCGGCGATCCGGCGCGGCCCCGACCAGCTCAGCCGCAGGGTGGGTCGCAGGTCGCCGGTGTCGGCCAGCCAGGCCGTCCCCGGGTCGCCGTCGACCGCCGCGTACGCGGCCACGGCCGGGTCACCGGCCAGGTGGGACGACGCGCCGGCCCGGACCGGCACCCCGGACAGCATCCACTGCCCGCCCGGCCGGGGCACGGCGGTGAGGGCCAGCCGGAACGTCCCCGGGTTCGGGCTCTGGAACAGCCGGTCCACCCCGAGCGGCTCCTCGCCGACCCGGGCCAGGAACCGGTCGCACCGGATCACCGTGCCGGGGGGCCGGGTGCCGGAACCGGTGGCCGGACCGGCGTCCGATCCGGAGTCGGCGGCGGCGGTCGGGAAACAGGCGGGCCGGTCGGCCGGTCCCCGGCTGAACGACCAGGCGACCGGGCCGACGAAGCCGGCCGGCAGGTCGGCGGGAGTGCGCAGCGCCCGGCGCGGGCTGGTGTCGGGGATGGCGAGCTCGCGGATCCCCACCCCGCCGTCGAGGTGCCCACCGGCCACCGCCAGCACCGTGACCCGCACCCGGCTGGTGGAGCCGGGAAGCGTGTAGTACGCGTGCGCGCCCAGCGTGCGGGCGACCTCGTGGTCCACCGAGCCCCGGTCCGTGGTGAGCCGGAAGCGGGTCACCGGCCACCCCACCCCGAGGTCGTCGACGAAGGCGAGCGTGACACGGGCCACCTCGCGCGGGGTGTCCAGGTCCACCTCGAGCCACTGGCCGACCGGCCCGGCCAACGGCGCGGAACGCCAGGCGGTGCGGTCGTCGCCGTCGACCGCCGCGAAGGGCAGGTGCGACGGGTCGGCGGGGGACAGGTTGTCCACGAAGCTGACCGCGCTGGAGGCGGTCACCTCGCGTACGCCCTGGTAGGCGGCGACCGTCTGGTGCTGGTCGCCGGCGAACGGCAGCAGGTCCAGGGCGACCCGACCCTGCCGTCCCGCCTCGTCCGCGGTCAACGTCTGGCTGAGATTGTCCCGGACCCGGCCGATGTCACGCTCCCGGCGACGCAGCCCGTCGGTCACGATCCACGACCCGTCGCCGCCGTCGCGGAAGCCGGCCCGGTCGCCGGCCAGCACCACCGGCCGGTCCCGCTCCACCAGCCCCTGCTCCAACAGCGGCAGCAGCGACTCCGGTCCGCCGCTGACCGTCGGCACGTCGGCGGCGAGCACCGCCGAGGCGGCCGGCACCGGGCGCTGCACCTCGTACACCTCGACGGCCGGCAGCGGGCCGGCGGCCTCGTCGACCGGGCTGCCCGGCGTACGGCCGAAGGTGCTGGTGCTGCCGAAGGTCGCCACCCGCGCGATCCCCGGCGACCCGGCGAGCGCCCGGCGCAGCACCGCCACCGGCGGCGCGTCCACCTGCGTGCGGTCGATGTCGTTGCGCAGCAACAGGTGCCGGAACCCGGACCGGGCCAGGAAGTCGGCCAGACCGGCCGAACCTCGGCCGTGGGACAGGACGGACTCGACGGTGTCCATCATCCGGGTGTTGCCGGTCGAGCCCAGCGGGATCTGGTGGCGCACCGCCCAGGGCGCCCCGGCCAGGGCCTGGAGCGGCTCGTCGACGGACCGCCCCCACTCGTACTGGCCGAAACCGGAGCCCGGCACGATCAGGGTGCGGGCCAACGCGTCCCGGTCGGCCAGCCACGTCGCCGCCGCCCGCCAGTGCGGCGGCAGGTCCGACCAGCCCGGTGCGGGCCGTAACTGACCCAGCCAGGCCGGCGCGGCGGCCCCCAGCACCAGCAGCAGCACCGGTACGAACACCAGCGGGCGCAACCGTAGGGCGGGCCGGCGCCGAGCGGTGGCCCGGTGCAGCCGGGTGACCCACGCGTCGACGCCGTGCGCGAAGCCGAGCATCAGCGGCAGCCGCAGCACCGGGTCCAGCTTGTGCACGTTGCGGAACGGCGCCAGCGGGCCGTCCAGCAGGTCCCGCACCTGCGCCGAGAGCGGGCTGTCCAGGCTGCCGACGTAGCCCATGGTGAGCAGGGTCAGCCCGGTGAGGAAGCCCAGCACCAGGAACCGGCGCTCGGGCAGCAGGTTGCCGGCCAGCCCGGCCAGGCCGACCAGCGCCACCACCGCGGTGAGCGTCATCAGCACCGGGTTGTCGATCAGCAGCCAGCCGGCCGGCCACCACGGGTCGCCCTGCACGATGTACGCGACCCACTGGTTGGTGCCGCGCACCGCCTGGAAGAGCGAGGCCACCGCCGTCGTGGTGGTGGACGACTCGATGTAGTCGAGGAAGGGCAGGCTGTACTCGCCGAGCAGCAGCAGCGGCACGATCCACCAGAGGCAGACCCCGACGACGCAGAGGCACCACCAGCCCACCAGCCGTAGGTGCTCGCGGTCCCACCGGCGGGTGAGCAGCCAGACCCCGGGCAGCAGCAGGGCGAGCAGCACCACCGCCGCGTTGATCCCGCCCATGCCGAGCACGGCCAGCGCGGAGAGCGCGGCGGCCTTTCGCGGGGACCCGATCCGGCGCACCAGGACCAGCGGCAGCAGCACCCACGGCAGCATCGCGGCGGAGAGCGTCTCGGAGGAGAGCGCACCGATCTCGGTGAGGATCCGGGGGGCCAGCGCGTAGCCGAGCGCCGCCGCGTACCGGGTCGGCTCGGTGCCGACGCCCAACGCCCGGGCCAGCCGCAGCAGGCCGTAGAACGCGACGGCCAGCAGCAGCGCGGTCCACGCCCGCTGGGTGATCCACGGCGGTACGCCCAGCAGTTGGCCCCCGGCGAAGAACGGCCCCATCGGGAACAGGTAGCCGTACGCCTGGTTCTGCAACTCCCCCGAAGTGGCCTCCGGGTTCCACAGGTGCAGCGCCCGGGTCATGAAGTGCACCGGGTTCGCGGCGAGGTCGAGCTTGGTGTCGAAGGTGACCTGACCGGGCCGCTGGACGAACGCGATCACGGTGAGCAGCAGCAGTGACAGGGCCGTGCCCGGCGCCTCACGGACCGACCGGGCGACCCGGCGCACCAGGGTCACCGCCGGCACTCCGGGGGCAGGCAGCTCAGGTCGGCGAGCGCGGAGAAGAAGATCTGCCGGATGCCGCTGGGCTGCTCGGTGCGGAACACCTGCCCGCCGGTGACCTCGGCGATCGTCTCCAGTTCGTCCGGGTCGACGTCCCTGCCCAGCCCGATGAAGACGATCGGCAGCGGCCGGCGTGGGTCCTGGAGCGCGGTCAGCTCGGCCAGCAGCTTGGATCGGCCGATGCTCTCCTCGTCCTCGTCGCGCCCGTCGGTCATGATCAGCACCAGATTGATCCGCCCGGGCGTCCAGTTCCGCCGGGCGTCCCGGTACGCGGCCAGCGTCGTGTCGTACAGGCCGGTGCCGCCCCGGGGCTTCACCCGGACGGCGGCCAGCCGTTCCGCCAGCCGCTCCCGCTGCGTCCCACCCAGCGGAGCGACGGGCAGGATCTCCCGGTGGTCCCGGTCGCCGTCGACCTTCGTGGCGAAGACCCACACCCCGAGTTCACTGTTGTCGAGCAGCAGGCCGGAGCCCTCCTGGGCCGCCTTGAGCGTCGCACTGAGCCGGGTTTCGGCCGAGCCGGGCACCTGGGCCGACATCGAGCCGGAGATGTCCAGCACGGTGAGGATGCGGGCGCTGCGCTGCACGCCGCTCCAGCCGGTCAGCGCCTCGGTGACGGTCTCCTCGGCGGGCAGCGGCGCCGGTTCGCGTATCTCCGGCGACAGCCGTCCGTCGCGGGGCACCGCCGGTGGGAAGCCGGCCGCGGTGCGGAAACCGTGCCCGCTCAACGCGTCCCGGGCCGCCCCGGTGAGCAGGTTGGTGAGGAATCCGGCGGCGGCGTCCCGGACCGGACCACGGGCGGCGGGCAGCACCACGTAGGGCAGGTCCAGCGCGGGGACCGCGACCTCCGGATACGCGGCGACCAGCTTGTCGCCGCCGGCCAGCGCGTTGTGCCCGAGCACGGCCTGCTCGCTGGTCGCCACGGCGTCGGCCCTGCCCGGCAGTCCCGACCCGGCCGGCAGGCCGTCGCTGGGGGTGAACGTCCGGTTGGCGAGCCGGCGCAGCACCGCCGCGACCGACCCGGCGGGGTCCCGTTCCCCGGCGGCCAGGCCACGCACCCCGAGCACCGCCCCGACACCGGCCGGGTCGGCGGCCGGGTCGGGCAGCCCCACCTCGGCACGGGCCTTCGGGCCGATCAGGGACCGCCAGGTCAGCGGCTTCGCCGGCCAACCCAGCCGACGTGCCGCCGGCTCGGTCGCCGCGAGCACGACCGGCGTGCTCGCCACCGACGTGCCCTGGGCCGGCACCTCGAACGCGCCGGCGGCGCGGGCCCGGCGCAGCCAGAACGTGGACTCCGGCACCCAGGCGTCGGCGACGTCCACGCCGTTGGCCACGTCCGCCGCGACCGCCGCGGACTCCTGGGCCTGGACCACGATCGAGACGCAGGGCTGGGTGCCGACACTGGCCCGGACGATCTGGTCCAGGGCCGGCGCGACCACCGGGGCCGCGGCCACCCGCAGTCGGACCCGATCCAGGCACTCCGGGACGCCACGGTCCGACCGGACGTACGCCACCGCGGCCCAGCCGGCCAGCAGCAGCGTGAGCGCGGCGCTGAGCAGCACCACCGGCGACCGCCGGAAGAGGCGCCGCACCGCTGCGGAACCGTCACGCAGCACGCCCGGCCACCTCCTCGTCATTCGCCGGAACGGGGGGCGTCCGGCCGCAGGTCGCGCCGCCTGGTGCCGGGGTGACGCCGGCCACCGTACGCGGTCGCGCTGCACACCCTGCCAAGGTTTTCCGTCGCCGGCAAACCCCCTGACGACCAGCCGTCGCCGGACCGTCGCCACCGAAGCGGCCCATTGCGAATGTGACCCACGTCGCCCTAGGGTGGCGCGATCGTGCTCACTTACTCGTCGGTAGGAGCAGCGTGGACAACTCCGACACCCTCTCGCGCCACGTCCTGTTCCTCAACTGGCGTGACACGACCAACCCGGAGGGCGGCGGCTCCGAGGTATACATCGAGCGCATCGCCGCCCAACTCGTCGCCGCCGGCCACCGGGTCACCCTGCTCTGCGCCGCGCATGCCAACGGCGGCCCGGCCGAGACCACACCCGAGGGCGTACGCGTGCTGCGGCGCGGCTCCCGGATGACGGTCTACGCCCGGGCGGCGCTGACCTGCGTGGCCGGCCGGCTCGGATTCGGTCCGCTGAGCCGGCGCGGTCCCGGCCGGCCTGACGTGGTCGTCGACGTCTGCAACGGGGTGCCGTTCTTCGCCCCGCTCTACGCCGGCCGCCCCGTGCTCACCCTGGTGCACCACGTGCATCGAGAGCAGTGGCCGGTGGTCTTCGGCCCGCGGATGGCCCGGCTGGGCTGGTGGATCGAGTCGTGGCTGGCGGTCCGGCTCTACCGCCGCTGCCGCTACGTGACGGTGTCCGAGGCGAGCCGGACGGAGCTGGCCGCCCTCGGGGTGGACGCGGAACGGATCGACGTGGTGCCCAACGGGACGCCTCCGGTGACCGGCCCGGCGCTGCCGCGCACGCCGCACCCGTCGCTGCTGGTGCTCGGCCGGCTGGTGCCGCACAAGCGGGTGGAGATCGCCCTGCGCACGGTGGCCGAACTGGTCGCCGAACTGCCCGACCTGGAGCTGGTGGTGGCCGGCCAGGGCTGGTGGGAGCAGCCGCTACGGGAACTGGCCGAATCGCTCGGCATCGCGGGCCATGTCCGGTTCACCGGCTTCATCAGCGAGGAGGAGAAGCACGCGGCGCTCTCGTCGGCGTGGATCGCGCTCACCCCCTCGCTCAAGGAGGGCTGGGGACTGACCATCGTGGAGGCCGCCGCCCGGAGCACCCCGACCGTGGCCTTCCGCTATGCGGGCGGCGTCGCCGAGGCGATGGTCGACACCGAGACCGGCCTGCTCGTCGACGACGAGGCGGAGTTCACCGCCGTCGTCCGCGAACTGCTGGCCGACGACGTGCGGCGCAAGGCGATGGGCGAGGCCGCGCTGGTCCACGCGTCCCGTTTCACCTGGACGGCGACCGGGGCGCGCTTCGCCCGCCTGGTGACGCGGGTGGCCGCCCGTAGGTGACCCGGGAACGATGAGAAGGGCACCCGCCTCGGCGGGTGCCCTTCATCGTGTGGTTCAGCGCGTGCCGTACAGCGGAGCCTCGGTCCCCTGCTCACTCACCTTGGTGTTGGCGGCCTCCTTGGCGGACGGGCTGAGCGCATTCGCCAGTCCGACGCTCCCGAGCAGGCCGAGCACGACCCCGAGTACCCCGACGGCGACGAACGCGGGCAGGTTCCTCATCCACCTTCTCCTTCCGCGGGACTCGCGTGCCGGGACGCTACCACGCGGTAGCGTCCCCGCGCAGCGCCCGAAAGAACGATCACCATCACCACCGTTCCGGTCAACAGGTGGGCCAGTCCCACCGGCCCGGGCCGGGCCGGTGCGGGCGGCGGCGACCAGTCGGGGTTCTCGTAGAGGGTCAGCTCCGGTCCCGCGTGGACGCTGCGCAGCCCGGTCAGCGCCGTCGGGGCCGGGGCCGGGCCGGCCGCCCGCTGCACCAGCACCCACCGCGCGCCCGTGGTCGACAGCGGCGCACCGGCGGCGAGCACCTCCCGCACCCGCGCGGCACGCGCGTCCTCGCCGGCCACCGCCAGCCCACCCACCCGCAGTGTGTCGTCGATGAGCACCGGCACGGCGAGATAGCGGGGCGCCGGGTCGATCACCACCTGGCCGTGGTTCCAGGGGAAGCTCTGGTACTCCTGGAACGGCAGCGAGATCACCTCGCCGGGCCGCTCGGCGGTCAGCCGGGCCACCGTCGCCCAGTCCGCCGGCCAGGCCACCGGCCGGAGCCGGCCGGCGCCGCCGAAGGCCAGGTCGGGCAGGAGCGCCACCGGCAGCAGCGCAGCGCCGACCAGCACCGCTCCGGCGGTCGTCGCGTCGAAGCGGGCCGCGAGCCGCTGCGCGAGCCGCTCCGCGCCGAGCGCGCCGGCCACCGCCAGTGCCAGCGCGTACGGCACCAGCAGCTTCTGGCCGTCCCGGGCCAGGCCGGCGCCGGGCACGGTGGCGACCAGCCAGCCGAGCAGGTCCGCGCCGCCGGGCAGCACCCCGAGCGCCGCCGCCAGCCACGAACCGGCGGCGAGCAGACCGAACCGGCCGGCGACCGACGGCGGCCAGCGCCGGCGCAGCAGCGGGAAGCCGTACCCGGCCACGGCGAGCAGCAGCGCGGTGGCCAACGGCACCAGCACCACCGCCCGGGACGCGGGGGTGGTCTGCGCGTTCCAGATCCCGCCGGTGCCCGCGAGCGCCGCCAGCGGGCCGGCCCAGTTCTCCGCGCGCGCCGCGAACGCCGCCACCCCGGCCGGATCGGACCGGCCGGCACCGCCGCTGGCGAGGCCGGCCACCAGCCACGGCGCGTTGAGCAGCAGCGTCAGCCCCACGCCCAGCGACGTCGACCGGACGGCCGCCGGATACCGTCCGGGCAGCAGCACCGCGACCGCCACCAGGGCGAGTACCCCACCGGTCGGCGTGATCGCCGACGCCGCCGCCGCGAGCAGCAGCCGGCGCAGCCCACCGGGCCGGCCCGCCCGCACGTCGAGCGCCGCCCGCACCAACCACGGCAGCGCGGCGTACGCGACCAGCAGCCCCCACTGCCCGACGAGCAGCCGCTCGGCGAGGTACGGCGTCCAGGCGTACCCGACGGCGGCCACCGCCCGGACCGCGACCCGGTCGGTCGGCACCAGCCGGGCGGCGCCCAGCGCGGCGAGGTACAGGATCGCGACCAGCACCAGCCGTTGCAGCAGCCAGCCGGGCACCACCTGACTGGCCAGCGCGACCACCGCGTCCTGCGGGACGGCCCGGGGCAGCGCCGAGGCCGGGACGATCGCCTCCCAGCTCAGCGCCTGCCGGGGCACGAAGACCATGTCGTAGCGGAGCACGTATCCGGGCAGGGCCAGCGGGGCGAGCACCACCGCCGTCACGGCGGCGGCCGCGCCGTGCGGCACCAGCCGTTCGCGCATCCCGCTCGACCTCACCACTGTCCGGGCACGACGACCGCCGCGCTGGTGGCGGCCACTGTACGCGGGCCCCGCGCGGCACCCGAACCATCCGTTGACCTGATGGGAGCACCCCTCGGCGGTGTGGCAGTCTTCCCGCCATGGCATCGACAGACGGGGTGGACACGACGCGTGGCGGAGCCGGCGGACTGAGGCGCGATCCGACCCGGTCCGTCGCCATCGCAATGATCGTGTTGAGCGTGCTGTGGCGTGCGCAGATCGCCTCGCGCGGCTATCTGGGCGCCGACGACTACGTGCTGATCACGCAGTCCACCGAGTCCGACCTCACGCCAGGTTTCCTGCTCACCCTGTACAACAACCACTTCATGCCGGGTGGTCGCCTGCTGACCTGGCTGATCACCGATTCCTTCGGGCTCACCTACTGGCCGTACGTGCTGCTGATGGCCGCCGGCCAGGCCGTGCTCGCGGTGGCCTTCTACCGGCTGCTGCGCACGTTGCTGCGACCGAGCCGCCTGATGCTCGTTCCGCTGGGAATGTTCCTGTTCAGCCCGCTGACCCTGGAGGCGACCTCCTGGTGGGCGGTCGGGGCGAACATGCTGCCCATGCAACTGGCCATGGTGCTCGCCCTCGGTGCCCAGCTCAAGTACGTCCGCACCGGCCGGAAGCGGCATCTGCTGTCGCTGGCGCTGTCCGTCCTGCTCGGCCTGCTGTTCTTCGAGAAGACCCTGCTGGTCGTACCGCTGGTCTTCCTGTTCACCGTCTGCTTCTTCACCGACGGCGGTCCGGTGCGCGCGGTGCTGACCGCACTGCGCCGATGGTGGCCCTCCTGGCTGACGCTGACCGCGTTGGTCGGCGCCTTCGCCTCGGTGTACCTCGTCCGCTCCGAGTCGTCCCTGCGCCGCCCGGAGTCGCCGGGAGAGCTCCTGTCATTCCTCACCGAGTTGTTCGGCTCGACCCTCGTGCCGGGACTGCTGGGTGGTCCCTGGGGCTGGCTGGGCGCGGGGGACGGTGCGCCGGTGGTCGCGCCGCCCGAGTTGGGACGCTGGATCGCCTGGGCGGTGTTCGCCGCACTGGTCGTGTTGACCATCCGGCGGGACCGTACGGCCAGCCGGGCCTGGGTGCTGCTGGGGTGCTACCTGATCCTCGTCGCCGCGCTGCTCGGCGCCACCCGCCTCGGCTCGGTCTTCAGCGCCATCGCCGGCGGCGTGCCCCGGTACGTCAGCGACGTCGTGGTGGTCGCCGCGATCTGCGTCGGTGTCGCCCTGGTGGGAATCGCCCGGCCGGCGCCGGCCGGCGCCGCCCCGCGCCCCGCGTCCCGCTCCTCACGCCCCGCGTCCCGCTCCCCGCGCCCGCCCCGCGCGGTCGCTGACGTCGTCCGCACCAAGGCGCCGACCGGCCCCGGAGCGGAACACCGTCCGGATCCCTCCCGTCCGGACCTGCTGGGCCCGGTGCCCGAGAGGTATCGGGAGGTGGTGACCTCCGGCCTTCTCGTGCTCGTGGTGGTTGCCATGTTCGGAACGGTGTGGACCACCTCCCGTTACAGCGACGAGTGGGCGCTCAAGTATGGCCGCTCCTATCTCGACACCGCCCGCATCGAGCTGGCCAGCGCCCCGCCCGGCACGGTCTTCTTCGACACCCCGGTCCCGGACGGCGTGGTGCCGAGCCTCTCCTGGCCGTACAACCTCCAGTCCCGGTTCTTCGCCGCCGTCGGCGCCCGACCCGAGTTCGTGCACGAGACGGAGAACGCGTCCGTGCTGGACGGACTGGGGCGGATCCAGGTGGCGACCATCCAGGGCAGCAGCATCAGGCCCGGCCCGCAGGAGGGCTGCGGCTACCTGGTCGCCGCAGGACAGACCGTGCGGATGCCGTTGGCAACACCCCGCGACGACTGGTTCTGGATCGTGCGCATCGGCTATCTCAGTTCCGCCGACGGGACCGCCGTGCTGCGGCTCGGCAAGGGCAGCCACACCTTCCCCGTCAAGAAGGGGCTGAACCAGCGGTTCTTCGAGATCAGCGGTGGCGGGGACGCGGTGGAGCTGACCGTGACCGGCACGGACATGACGCTCTGCACGAACGAGATCTCGATCGGCAACCCGACCCCGAAACCCGAGTGACCGCCGACGAGCCCCGGACAGCCGCGGAGCCGGTGCCGCCCGGCGGTGGGGAGGTCGGCCCGGCTCGGGGCACCGGAGCCATCCGGATCGGCGCGGCGGGTGCCGCCGTCACCGTCGCCACCATGCTGACCAACGCGCTGGCCTACCTGGTCCCGGTCCTCGGGGCCCGCCGGCTGGCCGCCGCCGAGTTGGGCGCGCTGGCCACGGTGCTCGCCCTCGCCGCGATCGCGGCGGTGCCCGGCTTCGGCCTCCAGATCGCGGTGGCCGCGCACCGTGCCCGCTGGGGCACCGGCGGCACCGCCCGGTTGGCGCTGCGCACCGCCGCGCTCACCGCCGGGGTCACGGCGCTGGCCGCACCGGTGCTCAGCGCGGCGCTCCGGCTGCCGGTGGCGCTGACCCTGCTGCTCGCGGCGACCACCTTCGCCACCGTGCTGGCCGGCCGGTGGCTCGGCGAGCTCCAGGGCGACCAGCGGTTCCTGCGCCTCGCCGCCGCGATGACCGTGCTCGCCGCCGGCCGCTACGGCGGGCTCGTCCTCGGGCTGGCCCTCGGCCGAGGGCCGGTCGCCTGCCTGCTGCTCGCCACGCTCACCGGGCTGGCCGTCCTGCCCCTGCTGGCCCGTCTCGCCCGCCCGGGCCGCCCCGCCGCGCCGGTCCCGGCCGCCGGCACCCCGGCCGCCGCGGTGGACCGCCGGCTGACCGCCCGGCACGTCATGACGGCGTGCGGCGCGTCGCTGGCGATGCTCACCATCTCGTACGCCGACCTGATCCTCGCCCGGCAGCTGCTCCCCGGCGACGCCTCCGGCGGGTACGCGGTCGGCTCGGTACTCACCAAGGGCGCGCTCTGGGCGCCCCAGGTGGTCACCGTGCTGGTGCTGCCCCGGCTCGCCCAGGGCGACCGGCGGGCCCGGTTCGCCGCGTTGGCGCTGATCCTGGCCTGCGGCACGGTCCTCGTCGGCGCCTCCGCGCTCGCCGGCGAGCTGGCGTTCCGCCTCGCCGGTGGCGCGGGCTACCTGCACCTGGCCGGTGCGGCACCACTCTTCGCCGCCGTAGGCGCCCTCTACGCGGTGGTGTTCATGCTGGTAAACGACCGGGTGGCGACGGGTGCCCGGTGGCCGGCCGCGCCGCTGTGGGTGGCCGCCGCCGGCCTTGCCGGGGCCGCTCTGCTCGTCGCACCGCGCACGGTCGAGGGCGTCCTCGTCTGCGCGCTCGCCACCGCCGTCCTGACAGCCACGGTCATGGCCTGGCTGACCTTCCGCGCCCCCGCCCCCAGCCGCCCCCCGACACCACCGCCCCGTAGGTCCGCCGACGGCACCCTCTGAACGGTCCGCCGATCTTGCACTATGCGCCCGCAAGATGCCCTGAAAGTCCGAAACTTCGGGGCAACAAGTGCAAGATCGCGCAAAACATGGCGGGGGGGGACGGTCAGGGGCCGGCGGCAAGCCAGGAGTGCAGGAGGTGGTGGTCGATGGAGTCGGGGCGGCCGAGGGGGCGGCCGGCGGCAGCCCGCTCGCGCAGCTCGTCGCGGGTGAACCAGCGCGCCTCCAGCAACTCCTCGCCGTCCACCCGCACCTGCTCGGACGCTGCGGTGGCCCGGAAGCCGACCATCAGGCCGGCCGGGAACGGCCATGCCTGCGACCCCACGTACGCCACGTCGGTCAACGTCACCCCGGCCTCCTCGGCCATCTCCCGCCGGACGGCGTCCTCCAGGCTCTCACCCACCTCGACGAAGCCGGCGAGCGTCGAGTACGCCCCCTCGGGCGCCCCCGCGTGCCGGGCCAGCAGACAGCGCTCCGGGGCCCCGGGCGCCTCGATCAGCACGATGACCGCCGGTTCGATCCGGGGGAACAGGAGCCGGCCGCAGTCCGCCCGCGCGCACGACCGGACGTGTCCGCCGCCCCGGGCGACGGTCGACGCCCCGCACGTGCCGCAGAAGCGCTGCTGCCGGTGCCAGTGCAGCAGCCCCCGGGCGTACGCCTGGACAGCCGCCCCGGCCGGGTCGAGCCGGCCGACCAGCGCCCGGACGTCCACAGCGGCGCTCGCCTCCGCGACCTCGACGGCGGCGGCCTCGGGCAGCCCGGAGAGGTCCACGGCGAAGACGGCCGAGCCCTCGTCCATGCCCAGGAAGACGGTCTCGTCGGCGACGGCGAGCGCCTTGGCCGCCGGGTCCCCGGCCAGCCGCACCGGCACGTCCCCGGCTACCAGGCAGCGGTCCCGCCAGAGCGGCAGCAGGGTGCTCGCCGGGTCGGCCAGCAGCACGGCGACCCGTTCCGGGTCGGTACGCACGCCCCCCGCCCGGTCCAGCCAACCGCCCCCGTACGCCAGGACCGCCTCGTCCGCTCGCATGTCCTTACCGTGCCATGCCCGCCGTCCCGGCCGGCGACCGCCCGGTGTCCCCCGACACGCCGGGCGACACGCCGTGACGCGACGGTGGGGCGCAGGCTGCCGCCCCGCCGGGACGCCGGTTACCGTAGGTGTCTTCCGGGCGGAGGCGTGCTCCCCCCGTTTTGGCACGTCCGATCGAGGTGACCGTGACGCTGTACGGCGAGAAGACTCCACCCGCCGACGACCGGCCGACCGTGCAGGTCACGGCGGTGACCTGGCCTGGTGACGAACCGGAGCCGGTCGCGCCGGCGGGCCGGCCACGGTCCCGTCGGTTCCGCCTGCTGCTGGCCTCCGGGGTCGCCACGGCGGTGCTGGCCTCCGTGGCGGGGGTGAGCGCCTTCGCGTACGCCGGTGACGTGCCGCGCGGGACGACGGTGCTCGGCGCGGAGCTCGGCGGCCGGAGCCGCACGGACGCCGCCCGGGAGCTGCGGGCGGAGCTCGACCGCCGCGCCACCGCTCTCGCCGCCCCGCTGTCGGTACGCGTCGGCGAGCGGACCGCCACGATCGACCCGACCGCCGTCGGCCTGACGGTCGACGTCGACGCCACCGTGGCGGCGGCGACCGAGGCCGAGGCGCACGCGGTCGACCGGCTCGTCGGGTCCCGGGCGGTGCAGCCGGTGGTGACCGTGGACACGGCGCGGCTCGACGCCGCCCTCGAGAAGATCGTCGGCGACCAGGGCCGGAAGATGACCATGCCGGCGATCACCTGGAAGGGCACCACGCCGAAGGCAGTGCACCCGAAGCCGAGCTTCGCGCTGGATCCGGAGCGTTCCGCGCAGGTGATGCGGGAGGGCTGGCTCGGCGGCCAGCCGGTGACCGTGCCTCTGGTCGAGACGCACCCGGCGACCACCGCCGAGGAGGTGGACCGGCTGGTGGCCGAGCTGGCGAAGCCGGCCGTCGCCGCGCCGGTCACGCTGACCACCGGCAAGGGCTCGGTGCGGATCCCGCCGAAGGCGATCGCGAGCAGCCTCCGGTTCACCGCCGACAAGGCCGGCAAGCTAACCCCGCAGGTCGACGTCAAGCGGTTGCGTTCCGCGCTCGGCGACGACCTGGCCACGGTCGAGGTGCCGCCGAAGGACGCCCAGATGACCATCTCCGGCGGCAAGCCGAAGATCGTCGACGGCAAGCCCGGGCAGCAGCTCGACAGCGCGGCCCTCGGCCGCGACCTGCTCGCCGTCCTGCCGAAGGCGGACGACCGGAAGGTCACCGGCGAGCTGAAGCCGGCGGAGCCCGAGCTGACGGCGGAAAAGCTGTCCGGGTTGGGCATCACGGAGCGGGTCTCCACCTTCACCACCCGGTTCACCGGCGGGCTCTCCTCGCCGCGCAGCCAGAACATCGTCACCATCGCGAAGGACGTGGACGGCACGGTGGTGCAGCCCGGCGAGACGTTCTCGCTCAACGGGCACACCGGCGAGCGCGGCTACGCCCAGGGCTACCGGGACGCGCCGGTGATCCTCGACGGCAAGCTGGTCCCCGGTGTGGGCGGCGGCACCTCGCAGTTCACCACCACGCTGTTCAACGCGACCTACTACGCCGGGCTGGAGGACGTCGAGCACAAACCGCACTCGTACTGGTTCAGCCGGTACCCGGCGGTCATCGAGTCGACCATCTTCTGGCCGGACCTGGACTTCAAGTTCCGCAACAACACCGAGCACGGCCTCCTGATCGACACTTCCTACACGTCGAATTCGATCACGGTGTCGATCTGGAGCACCAAGATCTGGGACAGCGTGAAGACCGAGTACGGCCCGCGCCGCAGCATCACCCACCCGAAGACGGTCTACCTGAAGCCCGGCCCGACCTGCATCCCCGCCAGCGGCAGCCAGGGCTTCACCCAGGACGCCTTCCGAGTCATCAAGAAGGACGGCAAGGTCGTGAAGCGGGAGAAGTTCTCCTGGCGCTACTCCGCGGAGCCGCGCTTCATCTGCGGCCCCGAGCCGTCCTGACCGCCGCCTGAGTCCCGCTTGGAAAAGCCCCGCCGGCCACGTCGCCGGCGGGGCTTCCTCCTGTCGTACGCGTACCGCGCCCCGCGCCCGAACCCATGCCGGTCGGGGCCCCGTCTCACCCGTACCGCGCCTGACCGCCGACGTCACGGACCCCGCAGTCCCGCGCTCTGGTGGTGTCTCGTGGCGCACGTCGGCACTCAGCGGCGCCGACCCGCCTGCACGCCTACTTCATCGATGTCGGAGCCACAGGTTGGGCTCGGTGTAGATGCCCTGGTCCAGGTCGCGGTCGACGCGCAACGGGGTGAGACCGTCGGGGATGACGTAGTCGCCGCTGTCGGGGAAGACCATGCCGGTCCACTCCTGCCACTCGGCGACGGTGCCGGTCATCGTCTGCGACCGGGGTGCCGTGCCGACCAGCCGGGCGCCGAGTCGCCAGTGGGTACGCACCCAGGGATCGAGCGGGGCGCCGTCCTCGCGGGTCCAGGTGGCGAACCGTTCGATCGAGGTCAGGGGGTAGCGGGCCTTGAGGGTGGGTCGCACCGGGGCGATGACACGGCGCCAACCACGCTGGTCGGCCAGCGACCGCAGGGCCGTGAGCAGCGCGCCGGCCAGGCCCTGGCCGCGTAGGTCCGGGCGGACCTGGGCGGCCATCACCACCAGCGTGTCGGGATGGTCGTCATGGTCGTGGCCGGTGAGCGCGAGACGCAGGGAGTCGCTGTAGCCCTCGGGCAGGTGCGCCGGATCGCCGTCCCAGCAGATCGGCACGCCCCATCCCGCCGCGACGAGCTCATCGTCGCCGTCGAGCAGCACCAGCTCCAGGTCGGCGAACACCTCCCGCACCCGGCCGAGGTGACGGTTGGCCTCCCGGTCGGCGGTGATGAATGCGGGCCAACCGTCGGCGAACAACCGCTCCATCTGGTCACCCGGTCTTGGTCGAGCCCGCAGGGGCTCCACGACGGTATGCACGGTCGCTCTCCCAACTAGGGCCACGCGCCCTGCCTGCGGAAAAGGGTGCCGTAACGCAGTTCAGGGCCACCCCGAAGGGTGACCCTGAACTGAAAAAGTTGTCCGGCGGTGTCCTACTCTCCCACACCCTCCCGAGTGCAGTACCATCGGCGCTGGAGGGCTTAGCTTCCGGGTTCGGAATGTTACCGGGCGTTTCCCCTCCGCCATGACCGCCGTAACTCTATCGACATATCAAACAACACCACACACACGCGTGGGTTTGTTGTTCGTTTGCCAAGAGTTGCACAGTGGACGCGTAGCAGCTTAGTAGTCAAGTCCTCGGCCTATTAGTACCGGTCAACTGAACCCGTTACCGGGCTTACATTTCCGGCCTATCAACCCAGTCGTCTAGCTGGGGGCCTTACCCCCACAAAGTGGGGTGGGATACCTCATCTTGAAGCAAGCTTCCCGCTTAGATGCTTTCAGCGGTTATCCCTTCCGAACGTAGCTAACCAGCCGTGCCCCTGGCGGGACAACTGGCACACCAGAGGTTCGTCCGTCCCGGTCCTCTCGTACTAGGGACAGCCCTTCTCAAGTATCCTACGCGCACGGCGGATAGGGACCGAACTGTCTCACGACGTTCTAAACCCAGCTCGCGTACCGCTTTAATGGGCGAACAGCCCAACCCTTGGGACCTGCTACAGCCCCAGGATGCGACGAGCCGACATCGAGGTGCCAAACCATCCCGTCGATATGGACTCTTGGGGAAGATCAGCCTGTTATCCCCGGGGTACCTTTTATCCGTTGAGCGACACCGCTTCCACTCGCAAGTGCCGGATCACTAGTCCCGACTTTCGTCCCTGCTCGACCTGTCAGTCTCACAGTCAAGCTCCCTTGTGTACTTGCACTCAACACCTGATTGCCAACCAGGCTGAGGGAACCTTTGGGCGCCTCCGTTACCCTTTAGGAGGCAACCGCCCCAGTTAAACTACCCACCAGACACTGTCCCTGAACCGGATAACGGTCCGAAGTTAGATACCCAAATCAACCAGAGTGGTATTTCAAGATTGCCTCCACCCATACTGGCGTATGGACTTCACCGGCTCCCACCTATCCTACACAAGCTAATTCGAATACCAATGTCAAGCTATAGTAAAGGTCCCGGGGTCTTTCCGTCCTGCCGCGCGTAACGAGCATCTTTACTCGTAATGCAATTTCGCCGGGCCTGTGGTTGAGACAGTGGGGAAGTCGTTACGCCATTCGTGCAGGTCGGAACTTACCCGACAAGGAATTTCGCTACCTTAGGATGGTTATAGTTACCACCGCCGTTTACTGGCGCTTAAGTTCTCCGCTTCGCCCCGAAGAGCTAACAGGTCCCCTTAACGTTCCAGCACCGGGCAGGCGTCAGTCCATATACATCGAATTACTTCTTCGCATGGACCTGTGTTTTTAGTAAACAGTCGCTTCCCCCTGCTCTCTGCGGCCATACAACGCTCCACCCGCATGGGGCTTCACGTCTCCGGCCCCCCTTCTCCCTAAGTTACGGGGGCAATTTGCCGAGTTCCTTAACCACAGTTCGCCCGATCGCCTCGGTATTCTCTACCTGACCACCTGTGTCGGTTTGGGGTACGGGCCGCTAAGAACTCGCTAGAGGCTTTTCTCGGCAGCATAGGATCACTGACTTCACCTGAATCGGCTCGGCATCACGTCTCAGCCTTCATGCACCACGGATTTGCCTATGGTACGGCCTACACGCTTACCCCGGCACAACCACCGGCCGGGCTCAGCTACCTTCCTGCGTCACCCCATCGCTTGACTACTACCCGCCAGGTTCCCACGCTCCCCAAACATTGACCCGAAGGTCGCCGCCGGTTCGGATGGTTAGCACAACGAGATTCATCAGGGACGCTCTTTCGCGGGTACGGGAATATCAACCCGTTGTCCATCGACTACGCCTCTCGGCCTCGCCTTAGGTCCCGACTCACCCAGGGCGGATTAGCCTGGCCCTGGAACCCTTGGTCATCCGGCGGAAGGGTTTCTCACCCTTCTTTCGCTACTCATGCCTGCATTCTCACTCGTGCCGCGTCCACAACTGGGTCACCCCGCTGCTTCACTCGCGGCACGACGCTCCCCTACCCATCCACACACCTGCACAAGGAATCAAGTCCAAGCGAGGTTAAAATGTGAATGCCACAGCTTCGGCGGTGTGCTTGAGCCCCGCTACATTGTCGGCGCGGAACCACTTGACCAGTGAGCTATTACGCACTCTTTAAAGGGTGGCTGCTTCTAAGCCAACCTCCTGGTTGTCTATGCGACCCCACATCCTTTTCCACTTAGCACACGCTTAGGGGCCTTAGCTGGTGATCTGGGCTGTTTCCCTCTCGACTACGAAGCTTATCCCCCGCAGTCTCACTGCCGCGCTCTCACTTACCGGCATTCGGAGTTTGGCTGATTTCGGTAAGCTTGTGGGCCCCCTAGACCATCCAGTGCTCTACCTCCGGCAAGAAACACGCGACGCTGCACCTAAATGCATTTCGGGGAGAACCAGCTATCACGGAGTTTGATTGGCCTTTCACCCCTAACCACAGGTCATCCCCCAACTTTTCAACGTTGGTGGGTTCGGCCCTCCACGCGGTCTTACCCGCGCTTCAGCCTGCCCATGGCTAGATCACTCCGCTTCGGGTCTAGGACACGCGACTGAATCGCCCTATTCAGACTCGCTTTCGCTACGGCTCCCCCACACGGGTTAACCTCGCCACATGCCACTAACTCGCAGGCTCATTCTTCAAAAGGCACGCCGTCACCCCGCAAGGCTCCGACGGATTGTAGGCGAACGGTTTCAGGTACTATTTCACTCCCCTCCCGGGGTACTTTTCACCATTCCCTCACGGTACTTGTCCGCTATCGGTCACCAGGAAGTATTTAGGCTTACCAGGTGGTCCTGGCAGATTCACGGCAGATTACAGGGGTCCGCCGCTACTCGGGAACACCCACAGAAGGTCAGCAACTTTCACCTACCGGACTTTCACCGTCTACGGTCAGCCATTCCAGACTGTTCGACTAGCCACTAACTTTGTAACTTCTCGAACAAGTGTCAGCTCGTTCAGCAGGGTCCCACAACCCCGACCACGCAACCCCTGACAGGTATCACACGCAGCCGGTTTAGCCTCGATCCGCTTTCGCTCGCCACTACTCACGGAATCACTAAATTGTTTTCTCTTCCTACGGGTACTGAGATGTTTCACTTCCCCGCGTTCCCTCCACACACCCTATGTGTTCAGGTGTGGGTGACTGGACATGACTCCAGCCAGGTTTCCCCATTCGGACACCCTGGGATCACAGCTTGGTTGACAGCTCCCCCAGGCCTATCGCGGCCTCCCACGTCCTTCATCGGCTCCTGGTGCCAAGGCATTCACCGTTCGCCCTTGACAACTTGACCACAAAGATGCTCGCGTCCACTGTGCAATTCTCAACAAACGACCAACCCACAACCAGATCCACCCCACACCAGCACCACCACAGTGATCGGTATGCGAGGCCAGGTCATGCCTGGCAGCCCGACGAGCTCACGCTCGCCAACGGCTCCGAAAGAAACAACCACCGGTTGTTCTTTCAGGACCCAACAGGGTGCTCTACATCCTCCCTCAGCCGCACCAGAACAATCCGTTCCCACCACCCCAAAAGGCAGCTGTACTAGGTTGCCCCGGCCGTTGCCGAAGAAAAACTCGCCAGTGTCTCCGCCATCGAGCACCCCACCACCACATGCGGGCAGTGCGGGCTCCTTACCGACTTTCGTCGGAAGGTGCTCCTTAGAAAGGAGGTGATCCAGCCGCACCTTCCGGTACGGCTACCTTGTTACGACTTCGTCCCAATCGCCAGCCCCACCTTCGACGGCTCCCTCCCTTACGGGTTGGGCCACCGGCTTCGGGTGTTGCCGACTTTCGTGACGTGACGGGCGGTGTGTACAAGGCCCGGGAACGTATTCACCGCAGCGTTGCTGATCTGCGATTACTAGCGACTCCGACTTCACGGGGTCGAGTTGCAGACCCCGATCCGAACTGAGACCGGCTTTTTGGGATTCGCTCCACCTCACGGTATCGCAGCCCATTGTACCGGCCATTGTAGCATGCGTGAAGCCCTGGACATAAGGGGCATGATGACTTGACGTCATCCCCACCTTCCTCCGAGTTGACCCCGGCAGTCTTCGATGAGTCCCCGCCATAACGCGCTGGCAACATCGAACGAGGGTTGCGCTCGTTGCGGGACTTAACCCAACATCTCACGACACGAGCTGACGACAGCCATGCACCACCTGTGACCGCCCCCGAAGGACCTCACATCTCTGCGAGTTTTGCGGCCATGTCAAACCCAGGTAAGGTTCTTCGCGTTGCATCGAATTAATCCGCATGCTCCGCCGCTTGTGCGGGCCCCCGTCAATTCCTTTGAGTTTTAGCCTTGCGGCCGTACTCCCCAGGCGGGGCGCTTAATGCGTTAGCTGCGGCACAGGGAACCGGAGAGGCCCCCCACACCTAGCGCCCAACGTTTACAGCGTGGACTACCAGGGTATCTAATCCTGTTCGCTCCCCACGCTTTCGCTCCTCAGCGTCAGTTTCGGCCCAGAGACCCGCCTTCGCCACCGGTGTTCCTCCTGATATCTGCGCATTTCACCGCTACACCAGGAATTCCAGTCTCCCCTACCGAACTCTAGCCTGCCCGTATCGACTGCAGGCCCGCAGTTGAGCTGCGGGTTTTCACAGTCGACGCGACAAGCCGCCTACGAGCTCTTTACGCCCAATAAATCCGGACAACGCTCGCACCCTACGTCTTACCGCGGCTGCTGGCACGTAGTTGGCCGGTGCTTCTTCTGCAGGTACCGTCACTTACGCTTCGTCCCTGCTGAAAGAGGTTTACAACCCGAAGGCCGTCATCCCTCACGCGGCGTCGCTGCATCAGGCTTCCGCCCATTGTGCAATATTCCCCACTGCTGCCTCCCGTAGGAGTCTGGGCCGTGTCTCAGTCCCAGTGTGGCCGGTCGCCCTCTCAGGCCGGCTACCCGTCGTCGCCTTGGTAGGCCATCACCCCACCAACAAGCTGATAGGCCGCGAGCCCATCCCAGGCCGAAAAACTTTCCACCAAACACCATGCGGTATAAGGTCATATTCGGTATTAGCCCCCGTTTCCGAGGGTTATCCCAAAGCCTAGGGCAGGTTGCTCACGTGTTACTCACCCGTTCGCCGCTCGAGTACCCCGAAGGGCCTTTCCGCTCGACTTGCATGTGTTAAGCACGCCGCCAGCGTTCGTCCTGAGCCAGGATCAAACTCTCCAACAAAAACTTGTTGAAAAACTGTCCCGGCAACAAACAAATGTTGCCAAAGGAATCCAAGACCAGCCAAACCGAAGCCTGACCAATCCCGGGGTATAAATCATTTTGGCACTGGCTTATCAAGCACCCTGTTGAGTTCTCAAAGAACAACCACACACCGCCCAGAAACCCCACACCGTGGAGCACCCGACCCGGGGCATCTCGTTCGCATCCCCGCCGCTCTCGCGCCGGGCACTTTTACTACGTTACCTCACCGTCTCCGCCGTGTCAAACCGTTTGTCCCGGTCTGTCGTGCTTCGTGCGGGTTGGCACCGACGACCGCACGCAGCGGCGAACCGTTGCGATTGATCATCGGATTTGGCAGACCGGCCGCTCTGCGGTTTCCCGCGAGCTCGCCCGGTTCCCTGCCGGCCGTGAACGTTACCCGGTCGGCTCCGCTGCGCCAAATCCGCCTCGCGGCAGATCCGGTGAGCCCCGCCCGGGGCCGTGTCATCCAGGAGTTTTCCCCTGTCCGACCCGGCGCCAGCTTGGTGTGACGGCTCAGGACTTTCGCCCTGTTTGCCCCCGTTCCGCGCCGGCAGAGAGAAAGTTACGCGTCTGCGGGTTTGAACGTCAAATCCGGCGGTGGCGTCCCCGGTCACATCATTCCCGCCTGGCTATCCCACCTGCTCAGCGCCGGTGCGACGGCTACCGCCCGCACCGAGCCCCGGAACGGGCGCCGGCGATCCGCATGCTCACCGCCCGGCACGCAGCCTTGGTCAGTACGTCGGGCGGCCGGCACGCCTGCCGGCCGCCCGCCAGGCGCGGACGCCGAGCACACCGACGGTGGAGCCGATGACCAGGGACGCCGCGATCAGCAGGGCGTGGATCCAGAGGAACCCGGTGGCCGGAAACTCCCCGACTGTTCCGGCGGACCAGGATCGCGGGTCCTTCCAGATGGCGACCGCGAATCTCGGCCAGATCACCCAGGTCCAGATTCCGACCCCGGTGAGGAAGAGCGCCCAGCCGCGCGACAGCACCATGACTGCCAAGTATGCCAGCGCGATCGAACGCCCCGGTCGGCCGGCCGACGCCCGAGGCGCAGGCCAGGGGACCTGGCGCCGCAGGAGTCAGGGGCCGCCGACGGGCGCCCGTACGCCGACCACGGCGCCAGCTCCGCCTCGTACATCCTGCGGTCGTCGCCCGTGCCCCGCTGGAAGCGCAACAGACAGGCGGGTCCCAGCGAGAGTCAGACGTAGGTGCCGGTGCCATCGATCGCGGGGTCGCCCGGTTGCCGGTTGTTTCTCGCGGACGCGGGCTGGGCACTGCCTTCCGGGACCGGCGCAGACCGTCATCGGAGGTGCCCCGTGCAGCCGTCGACCTTCAACCCATGGACCTGGCGCGACCCGTCCGCCCTCGCTGGCGGGTACTCCGGGGCTGCCCCCGACTCCGCCCCGCCCGAACGGCCGGAGTCCGACGGTGACGGACCGGACGCACCCGGCCCCGGCACCCCGCTCGACCTGGTCGGCTACCGGGTGGAGGCCACCGACGGGCGGATCGGCTCGGTCGACGAGGCCAGCGACGACACCGACACCCGCTGGCTGGTGGTGGAGACCGGTCCGTGGATCTTCGGCCGCCGGGTCCTGCTGCCGGCCGGCACCGTGACGCGGGTGGACCACCTGGACCGCACCGTGCACGTGGACCGCACCCGCGACCAGGTCAAGAAGTCACCGGCCTTCGACCCGGACGTGTACGGCCAGCCCGGTTACCGGGACCAGATCGGCGACTACTACCGGGAGACCTACCGGCAGAGCTGAGCGGTGGCCCCGCCCGCCCCGTTCTCTGGTGGCCCCAAGCACTTGCCGCTAGGTTTCAGTCTCGGGTACCTCACTGTCGTCGATCGGGGAAGTCGGCCGCGTGTCGCACATCGAGAAGATCACCGGGGAACTGCGTGCGCTGACGACCGGCGTCGACCGGGCACAGGCCCTGGCGTCCGTCGCCGACAACCAGGCCCAGGAGACGGCCCTGCGCGCCCTCGGCGCCGGCTTCGCCGCCGTGGCCGCCGGCCTGACCCGCGTACGCGACGGCATCTCGGCCATCCGGGGCAGCCTGGGCAGCCTCGCGACCACCATCGGCGAGGCCACGAAGACGACCATGGCCGTTCCACGGGAAGCCAGCCCGCACGAGACGATCGCCGGCCTGGCACCCGTACAGAACACGATCGGCGGCATCCGCGACACCGCCGCCGCCACCATCGCCCAGCTCGACCAGACCCGACAACTCGTCACCACCGTCCTGCACGGCGGCCAACCCGGGCCACTGCTGCAGTCCCTGGAGAACATCAAGCAGGTCCTGACGCTGATCGTCGCACGCACCACCACTGCCCGACAGGCGGTCGAAACCGCAATCGCCGAGGCACGGCAGCTGGGGTCGGCGGGAAACTGACCAGGGCTGGCGGCACCACACCGACCAGCCCCACCACCACAGATCCCGCCCCCACCACCACCGGAGATCCGACCCCCGCCGCTCCCGCGCCGGAAGAGACCGCCGACCACGGCCCCACGCCCTGGACCAGGCCGGCCACCGGCACCCCCGGCGGCACACCGACCGGACCACGCACCCGGATCCCGGCCAACGAGAGGCCGAGGGAACGCCGCGGCCTGGAGTTGGAGAACGAGTGCGCCGACAAAGTCGCCGACAAGGGCTACCGGGTGCACCAGAACCCCACGAAGCAGGAGATCGCGAATGCGCTGCTGAACACCAGCGATGTCGTCGATCCGGACAGATCACCTGATTACCTGGTCGAAGGGCATGTCTTCGATTGCTACGCTCCCACTCCCGTGCCACCACGGTCCGTCTGGAGTGCGGTGACCAGGAAGGTCGAGCGGCACCAGACCCAACGCGTGGTGCTGAACCTCAAGGACTGGCGTGGAGACCTCGCCGCTCTTCAGAAGCAGTTCGACGACTGGCCGGTACCGGCGTTGAAGGAACTGGTGGCGGTCACACGGAACGGCACGATCGTCCAGATCGTCCGGCGGGACTGAGGAAGGCCGAACACATGTCCATCACCTATCGACTGACGCTCGCCGGCGAGATCCCGCTGGAGCAGTTGGCGGCGCTGGTCGGGCCCGAAGCGACCGAAACGACGACGTTCTCCGGCGCCCGGATGCTCAACGTCTATCTGAACGAGGAGTGCGGCTACGCCGTCAGCATCGTTGCCGGCAGCCAGGGCTACTACGGGGCCGAGGATGACGGTGGCGCACCGTGGGAATGGGAGCCCGAAACCTACGTCGACGTCGACTTCCACATGCGTAAGGACACGCTGACCGACAAGGGCAGGCCCCACATGCTGCGGACTGTGGGTCGGGTGCTGGCCAACCGGCCCGAGGACGCGGCGCTGGTGCTCAACGACAACTGGCTGATGCTGACCCGGGTCGACGGCACGATCCGCCGGCACAACGAGGCCGACTGGTACGACGAGGCGTACGACAGCTTCCTGCCCCGCTGACCGGCCGACCGCGAACTGCCGGGCCGGCGGGTCCCCGTGGCGCGGGCGCGGCCGTCCTACCATCCGATCGTGGCGGACTTCGATATCCCCTCAGCGGTCGCGACGGTCTGGCAGCGGCAGGCGGCCTGGTCGCGAGCGTCCGGCGAGGCCAAGCGCATGATCACCCGGGCACGCCTGACCGCTGCCGCGCTCACCGTGGGCGCCGCCGTCTGCGGCACGCTCGCCAACCAGCTCGGACGGGCCCACCCCGGCACGGGCCGGGCGCTCGCGATCGTCGCGGCGGCGGCGCTGCTCCTGGTGCCGCTGGCGGCCCGGTGGGCCTCCCGGGACGCGGTGCACGCGTGGACCCGGCTCCGCTCGGTCTCCGAGGCACTGAAGGCGGACACCTACCGCTACCTCGCCGGGGTCGCCCCGTTCAGCGGCACGGACCGGAACGCCGTCCTGCTCAGCCGGTTCGACGCGCTCATGGACGACGCCGGCGACCTGGTCGGCCGCACCCTGGACGCGTCGGCGGCGGCCCGACCGCTGCCGGCCGTCTCCGACGTCACGACGTACGTGACGGAACGGGTGCAGCGGCAGATCGACGGCTACTACCTGCCGGCGGCCCGCCGGATGGCCCGCGCCGCGAGCCGGCTCCGGTATGCGGCAACGGGGCTCACGGTCGCCGCCGCCCTGGTCTCCGCGACCGTCGGGGTGCTCGGCGACAACTTCGGGTTCACCGCCTGGATCGGTGTCGCGGCGGCCGTGACCACGGCACTGGTGGGCTACGGCTCCGCCCAGCAGTACGAGCACCACCAGATCGAGTACGCCCGCACCGCCGATCAGCTGGCCCGGCTGCGGACGGCCCGGGAGGCGGGGCTGGGCTGGGCCGACGACGGCACCTTCGTCGCCGAGGCGGAGCGGATCATCTCGCTGTCCAACGAGGGGTGGATGGCAAAGATGATCGAGCAGGATGGCGCAGCGCAGCCGTGACATCACTGGTTGTGCCATATAGCATCGTCGATAGTCGTCGTTGACCGTCGTTGTGGACGGCCGTCCATCCACTCCCGACTCAAACTGGGGGAACCGACGTGGATCGCACCGTACGCCAGCCCGATTCGACTCCGCCGCCGCTGGACGACCTGCGGCGCGCCCCGCTCGGCCGGATCTCCCTCGACCGGGCCCGGTCCGTCGCCCACGTGACCAGCCGGAGGGAGGATCGTCCGGCCCGTGTCGATGTCGCGGCCTTCAACTCGGCGATCTGAGCCGGCCGGGCCTGGCCGGCAGCCGACCGGCCGGGTCGCCCCGCTGACACAGTACGTGCTCAAGCTGGTCAGCCGCTGCGACCTCGCCTGCGACCACTGCTACGTCTACGAACACCCCGACCAGTCCTGGCGGCGCCAGCCCCGGATGATGGCCCCCGCCACCGTGCAGGCCGTCGCGGAACGGATCGCGGAGCACGCGGCGGCCCACCGGCTCGACGTCGTACGGGTGGTGCTGCACGGCGGTGAGCCTCTGCTCGCCGGCGTCGCCCGGCTCGACGCCACCGCCGCCACCCTGCGGCGCGTCATCGACCCGGTGGCCCGGCTCGACCTGCGGATGCAGTCCAACGGTGTGCTGCTCACCCCGGCGACGTGCGACGTGCTGGTCGCCCACGACGTCAAGGTGGGGATCTCGCTCGACGGCGACCGGGCCGCCAACGACCGGCACCGCCGCCACGCCAACGGGGCGAGCAGCCACCACCAGGTGCTGCGGGCGCTGGCGCTGCTGCGCAGCCCCGCCTACCGCACCAGTTACGCGGGCATCCTCTGCACCGTCGACCTCGCCAACGACCCGATCCGGGTGTACGACGCGCTGCTGGCCGAGGAGCCGCCGCACGTCGACTTCCTGCTGCCGCACGCCAACTGGGACAGCCCGCCGGCCCGGCCCGCCGGCCTCGCCACGCCGTACGCCGACTGGCTGCTGGCCGTCCACCGACGCTGGCTGGCGGACGGGCGCCCGGTGCCGATCCGCCTGCTGGAGTCCCTGCTCTCCACCGCGTCCGGGCGCGGCAGCCGCAGCGAGGCGGTCGGGCTCGGCCCGGCCGACCTGGTCGTCGTCGAGACCGACGGCACCTTCGAACAGGTCGACTCGCTCAAGTCCGCCTTCGATGGCGCTGCCGCCACCGGCCTGGACGTCTTCCGGCACCGGGTGGACGACGCCGCGGCGCATCCGGCGATCGCGGTACGGCAGACCGGTCTTGCCGGCCTCTGCGCGACCTGCCGTGCGTGTCCCGTGGTCGGGCACTGCGGCGGCGGGCTCTACGCCCACCGGCACCGCGCCGGCAACGGCTTCGACAACCCGTCCGTCTACTGCGCCGATCTGCTCAAGCTCGTCCGGGTGGTGACGACGGCCCCCGCCGCCGACGAGCCCGCCCGCCCGGCCGATTCGCTCAGCCCTCACGTCCTCGACGACCTCGCCACCGGCCCGGGCACGGCGGGCTCGGCGGAGCAACTCGCCGACGTCCACCTGGCGTTGGTGCGTGCCCTGCTGGTCGCGCTCAGCGAGCGGGCCGTGGGCGACCCGGTCGCGGCCGACGGGTGGCGGCTGCTGGTGCACCTGGACGACACGCACCCCGACGCCGTCCGCGCCGTGCTGGCCCACCCGTTCGTGCGCCGCTGGGCCCGGCGGTGCCGGAACGGGGCGGCCGAACTGTCCTACCTGGCGTGCGTGGCGGCTGCCGCCGCCGTCCGCGCCCGGGTCCGGGCCGACCTGCCCGTACCGGTGCGCGACGGGGTGATCAGCCTGCCGACGCTCGGCGCGCTCGCCGTCGGCGCCGAGCGGGGCGTCGTCCGGCTCGTCACCGACGACGGGGAGGTCCGGCTCGCCGGCCGGCGGGTGATCGCCGACGCCGACGGGAATCGCGACCCGGCCCGGGAGGACGGGCCGGACGGCTGGCTGCCGGTGCGTCCGGTCCGGATCGGCGGGGGGCGGCTGCTGCTGGAGGACACCGATCCGCACCGGGACTGCTACGACCTGCCGGTCGAACCGCGGCTGTCCGGCACGGCCGCCCTCCGGTGGACGCGGCAGGTGGAGCAGGCGGTGCGACGGATCGACGCCGAGGCCATCGGCTACGCGGCGGGGGTCCGCGCCCTGCTGCGGGCCGTCGTGCCGCTGCGCTCGGAGCCGACCGGCCGGTTGCGCAGCGCCGCCGCCGGCACCGCCTTCGGCGCGGTGGCCGTCACCGCCGTACCCGACGACGCCGCCCTCGCCGTGCTGCTGGTGCACGAGGTGCAGCACCTCAAGCTCAGCGCGGTGCTGGACGTCTGCGACCTGTTCGACCGCGACGACACCCGGACGCTGGGCGTGCCGTGGCGGGACGACCCCCGCCCGGTGGGGGGCGTGCTGCACGGTGTGTACGCCCGCCTGGGGGTCGCCGACGTGTGGCGGCACCGCCCCGGCCCGGCCGCCGCCGGCCACTTCCGTCGCTACCGGGACTGGACCGACGGGGCCCTCGACGCCCTGCTCGACCTCGGTGCCCTGACCGCCGCCGGCGAGCGGTTCGTGCGGGGGATGCGCGCCACGGTGGACGGGTGGCAGTGACCGCCGGCCTGCTCCGGCACGGCACGCTGACGGTGGGCCTGCGCGCGCTGGGACTGTCGCCGGGGGCCACCGTGCTGGTGCACTGCGCCCTGTCCCGGGTCGGGCGGGTGGCGGGCGGCCCCGCCGCGCTGCTGGCCGCCCTGCGCGACGTGCTGGGCGGGGCGGGCACGGTGGTCGTACCGACCCAGACCGCCGGCAACTCGACCACGTCGCGGCCCTTCCGGGTGGCGACGGCCGGCCTGACCGCCGCCGAGGTCGCGGCGGCGGAGGCGGCCATTGCGCCGTTCGACCCGCGGCGCAGCCCCGCCGAGGGCATGGGGATCTTCGCCGAGCACGTACGCCGGCAGCCGGGGGCGGCGCGGAGCCGGCACCCGCAGACCTCGTTCGCCGCCCTCGGCCCCGACGCGGCCCGGCTGACCGCCGTCCACGACCTCGACTGCCATCTCGGTGAACGCTCGCCCCTCGGCGCGCTCTACGCCACCGACGCCGTGGTGCTGCTGCTCGGCGTCGACTGGTCCGTCTGCACGGCTTTCCACCTGGCCGAGTACCGGCTGCGCCGGCCGCCGGCCGACCGGGCGTACCGGTGCTACGTACGTGACGCCGACGGGCGGCGGGTCCGGCGCGACTTCCAGGCCCCGGACCTCCACGACACCGACTTCCCGCTGATCGGCGGGGCCCTGACGAACGCCGGGCCGGTGCGGACCGGGCGGGTCGGCGGCGCCGACTGCCGGCTCGTGGGCCTCCGGACGGCCGTCGACTTCGCCCGGGGGTGGATGGATGAGCACCGCCGGTGACGGACGGGGCAGCGCAGGGTTGACCTCAGTCGATACTGTGGGCGGCCGGAGTTCGCTGCACCGGTCGGGAGCGGTAGGTGGCAGAGGAAGCGTTCTGGGAGGACGAGAGTGCCCCCGTGTTCTTCCTCAGCTATGCCCACAAGAAGAACCAGGTCGCGGCTCCACGGGACACCAACCAGAAGGTCTTCCAGCTCTTCGTCGACCTGTCCGACCACGTCGTCGAGCTGCTCGGCCTCGGCCCTGGGCGGACGGCCGGCTTCATGGACCGGATGCTCGACGGCGGGCAGGTGTGGACCGACGATCTCGCCTTCGCCGCCGGCCACTGCCAGGTCTTCATCCCGTTGGTCTCCACGCACTACCTCAACAGTGCCTGGTGCGCACGGGAGTGGGACACGTTCACCCGCCGGCCGATCCTGACCCGGCCGGGTGCCGAGCCGTCCGCGGGGGAGACGCCGGTGATTCCGGTCAACTGGTCGGTGGTGGAACGTCGCAGGCTGCCGGCCGCCGTGTCGCGGCGGCAGATGTTCACCCCCACCCGGTTGCCCTCGGAGATCGCCCCGCAATACCACGAAGAGGGCATCTACGGTCTGCTGAGCCTCGGCGAGACCGGCAAGGCCGCCTACGACGCGGTGGTCTGGCGGCTGGCGCAACGCATCGCCCGGGCGTACCAGACACACTGGGTGCAGGCTCAGGTCCCGACCGACGTGCGGCAGTTGCGCACCACGTTCGAGGAGGGCGGACATGACCTGGTCTGACCCCGCCCCGGCCCGCGGCGCACCTCGCCGGGAGACCTACTTCTTCCTCAGCTACGCGCACTCGGTGCCGCTGTCGGCCGGTGTCCGGCCCGACACCGACTACTGGGTCAACCGGTTCTTCAACGACCTGGCCGCCGCCGTCCGGCACGCTGCCACGAGGAGCGGCGACCTCGACGCCGGCTTCTTCGACGGCCAGGTCAGCCCGGGAGCCGACCTCAGGCAGACACTCACCGACGCGCTCAGTCTCGCGCACGTGTTCGTGCCGCTGCACTCACCAAACTACCTCCGCAACGCGTGGGCCCTGGGCGAACGCGAGTCGTTCCGCAGCCGACTCACCCGGCTCGCCCCGACGCAGGCCGAGCGGCACCTGGTGCCGGTGCTGTGGCTGCCGCTGCCGTCCCGGGGCGACCGGCCGGAGACGACCCGGGCCCTCGACCTGGTTCGGGACGCCGACGACCGGGCCGACTACGCCGACAACGGCCTGCGCGCCCTCTGCAAGCTCAGCGCCTACCACCGGCAGTACCGGCGAATCCTCGCGGCGCTGGCGGAGCGGATCGTCACGGTGACCGAGACGCAGCCGCTGACCCGTTCCCGGGCGGCGATGCTGTCCAGCCATCCGGTCACCGACGGAGGTGGCCCGGCGCTGGTGATCACCGCCCTCACCGACCACGTGGGGTGGCGGCCGTACGCCGGGCAGCACGAGCTGGCGGTGGCCGACTACGTCGCCGCGACCGCCGAGCGGCTCGGCCTGCCCACCCGGGTCGTCGACCTGGCGGTGGCCCGCGCCCTGGCGCCGGAGAGCCCCACCGTCGTGCTGGTGGACGCCGCGACCGGTGCCGACGCCGTCCGGGCCGCGCTCGACGGCCTGCCCCGCTGGGTCGTCCCGTTGGTCATCGCCGCCGAGCACGAGCGTGGCGAGTCGGCGCCCGAGTCGATCGCCGGTACGTTGCAGGACGCCGGATTCCCCCGGGTCCTGCCGGCACGTGCGATCGACGAGTTCGAGCGCTGCGCGCCGCTGCTGGTGACCGAGGCCCGCAAGCAGTTCCTCCGGCACGGTCCGGTGGACCCGCCAGCCGGGCCGGCCACCCCGAAGCCGAGCCTGCGGCCCTACCGGCCGTCCGACAGCCCGCCGGGATCCGGCCCGGGCCTGCCGCCGGTGCGGCCGTTCGACACGACGCGAGGGAAGGACGAGCGATGACGCCATCGCGCGAAGGCCAGGTCGTCACCTTCTACTCCTACAAGGGTGGTACGGGCCGCACCATGGCGCTGGCCAACACCGCCTGGATCCTCGCCGCGAACGGCCAGCGGGTGCTCGTCGCCGACTGGGACCTGGAGTCCCCGGGTCTGCACCGGTTCTACGCCCCGTTCCTCGACCCGGAGCAGGTCGCCACCACCGGCGGCGTGATGGACCTGATCCTGGACTACGAGTGGGAGAACGCCCGCCAGCGGGAGGAAGCCGATGCCGACACCCGCCCAGGAGACTGGCACCGGGAGTACGCGCGGGTCCACCGGTACGCCTTCTCGGTGGGTTGGGAGTTCCCCGGCGGCGGCAGCCTCGACCTGCTCCTGGCCGGCCGGCACAACCCCGACTACGCGACCAGCGTGACCGGCCTCAACTGGGACAACTTCTACAACCGGCTCGGCGGGGCGCAGTTCTTCGACGCGCTGCGCGAGGACATGAAGCGGCACTACGACTACGCCCTGATCGACAGCCGCACCGGGATCAGCGACGTCGCCGAGATCTGCACCATCCACCTGCCCGACGTCCTGGTCGACTGCTTCACCCTCAGCGACCAGGGCATCGACGGCGCCGCGGCGGTGGCCGCCCGGGTCCGGGACTACGAGGGGCGTCGGGCGAGGCGGGTGCTGCCCGTGCCGATGCGGGTCGACGACGGGGAGAAGGGCAAACGGGACGCCGGGCGGTCACTGGCCATGCAGCGGTTCACCGGCCTGCCGGGAGGCATGACCGACAGCGAGCGGCAGGCCTACTGGCTCACCGTCGAGGTGCCCTACCGCGCGTACTACGCCTACGAGGAGACGTTGGCGACCTTCGGCGACGAGCCGGGCGGGCGCACCACCCTGCTGTCCGCGTACGAGACGTTGACCAGCCACATCACCAACGGCAGCATCACCGGCCTGCCCAGGATGGACGACCAGTTGCGCCGTCGGACGGTGCAGCGTTTCGAACGCAAGCCGACGGTCGTGGACGAACTGATCCTGCTGCGGCACGTACCCGAGGATCAGATCTGGGCGGAGTGGGCGCAGGCCGTGCTGAACTCCGCGGACATCCGGGGGGTGACCGCCCCACTCGACGAGCCGGCGCCCGAACCGACGGGCACGGCCTTCCGTGAGGTCCGGCTGGTCTCCCGGGCCTACCTGGCGGCCCAGCGGGCCCGCCGCGAGCCCGAGGACCGCGCCGCGCCGGCCTGGCTGGCCGTTCACGTCGACGACACCCCGCCCGTGCCGGACGTTCCGGTCGGCAGTTGGACGGCCGTGCACGACCTCACGGCTGAGGACGCGGCGACCCACCTGCTGAAGCTGGTCGGCCGGGCGGTGGGGGCGGCCGGTCTGCGCCCGTCCCGTTTCCCGGGGGTACGCGCCGCTGTCTTCAACGCGCCGGCCCGCAACGCCCGCTTCACCGGGCGCGAGGATCTGCTGCGCAGGCTCCGGGAGGAACTTAGGGCCGCGGGCGGCGGGACGCCTGTCGCGTTGCGGGGCGGTCCCGGCCTCGGCAAGACGCAGCTCGCCATCGAGTACGCCCACCGGTTCCGGGGCGCGTACGACATCATCTGGTGGGTCGCCGCCGACCCGCCGCAGTTCGTCGACGTGCGGATGGTGGAGCTCAGCGAGGAGTTGGGCCTGCCCCAGACCACGATCCCGGAGGCCAACCGGGCCCTGCGGCAGCGGCTGAGCCAGACCGAGCGCCGCGCCGACGGCAGCCTGCCGCCGCACTGGTTGCTCATCTTCGACAACGCCGACCTGTACGAGGACGTCCGGCCCTACCTGCCGCAGGGCAACGGACACGTGCTGGTCACCACCCGCAACCCGGACTGGGGCGACCTGGCGCGGGCGGTGGACGTCGACGAGTTCGAGCGGGCGGAGAGCGTGGCGCACCTACGCGCCCGCCTGGGCGAGCATCTGATGAGCGTGGCCGAGGCCGAGCGGGTCGCCGACGCCGTGGAGAACGTGCCGATCTTCGTCGCGACGGTCGGGGCGTGGCTCGCCGACACCCGTACGCCGGTCGACGAATACCTGGCCGGGCTGCGCCGCACCGGCCTGGAGACGGAGGTCTGGGACCTCCCGCTACAGCGGCTGAGGGAGGGCTCACCGGGGGCGTACCGTCTCCTCCAGCTCGCGTCGGTGCTCGCCCCGGAGGTCTCTCTCGACCTGCTCTACGGCGACCAGGTGGCACGGGTCATCGCCCCGCACGACCCGGTGGTGGCCGCGCGGGTCGCCGACCGGGTGTCCGAACGTGACATCGCGGCGACACTGGTGCAGCGGATGAACAAGCTCGCGCTCATCAAGCTGGACCCGCACGCCCAACGGGTGCAGGTGCATCGGTTGTTGCAGACCGCCCTGCGCGCCCGGATGTCCGACGACGAGCTGGTCACAGCCAAGCACGAGGTGCACCAGATCCTCGCCGGGTCGCGGCCACCGGGTGAGGTGGAGGACCCGGCGAACCGGCAACGGTTCCGGATGCTCTGGCCGCACCTCGACGGCTCCGACGCGATCTCCTGCCGGGACGACGACGTCCGGCAGCTGGTCATCGACCGGGTCCGCTACATCTACGTCAACGGCGGCTACGAGCAGGGCGAACGGTACGCACGGGAGACCGAGGCCGTCTGGTCGGGGCTGCTGGCGAAGCTGCCGCCGGACGGGCCGGAGCACCGCAAGCTGCACGTGCAACTGCTGCACCTGCGGTTCAACTGGGCGAATGTGCTGCGCAGCCTCGGGCGCTTCGACGAGGCCCACCGGCTGGACGAGGACACCCTGCGACAGCAGGAGGAGCTGATCGGCGACAGCCACCCGCACACGCTGATGACCGCCGGTGGTTACGGGGCAGACCTGTGCACCCTGGGCCGCTACCGGGAGGCTCTGGAGCGCAGCCTGCGGACGTACGCCGCGTCGGTCGAGGTCTTCGGCGAGGACCACCGCCGCACTCTGAACGCGGCGAACAACCTCGCTGCGGCCTACCGGCTGATGGGAATGTTCGACAAGGCCCTCGACGGCGACGGGGCCACCAACCGCCGGCTGCGGGTCGTTCTCGGCCCGGAACACCCGAACACTCTGGTGTCGGCCAACAACCTCGCCCGCGACCTGCGGGAGACCGGCGACTACGAGGGTTCCGTGGCGCTGTTGCGGGAGGTGGTGACCGGCTACCGGAACCTCTTCGGCGACCATTCCCGCGCCGTGCTCACCGCGCAGGCCAACCTGGCAGTGTCGCTGCGCAGCACCGGGGACATCGCCGAGGCCGCCCAACTGCTCGACGAGACCTATCAGCGGCTGCTGGCCACCCTCGGGCCGGCCAACCCGGACACCCTGTTCAGCCGGCTCAGCCGGACGGCCAACCTGATGTTGCAGGGGCAGAACGCGCAGGCCCTGACCGAGCTGGGCGAGGTGGAGCAGCAGTTCGCCCGGGTGTTCGGCCACGACCACCCGTACTCGCTGGTCTGCCGGATCAACCTGGGCGTGGCGCTGTGGGACGCCGGCGACACGAGCACCAGCCGGTCGCTCACCGAGACGACGGCGGCGGCGATGCTCGCCGCGCTCGGCGACCGGCACCCGTTCACCATGGCAGCGGCCAACAACGTCGCGGTCTTCACCATTCTCACCGGGGAGCCGGAGCATGGGCGCGACCGGCTGCTGGCCGTGGTGGAGCAGCTCACGGGGGTGCTCGGGCCCGAGCACCCCGACACGCTGCGGGCCCGGGGCAACCTGGAGACCGCCCACCAGGCGTTGTCCGGCGGCCGGGTGAGCATCGGGCGGATGCGGATCGCCGACCGGCTCGCCAACCGGGTCGGGCAGCACCACCCCAGCGTGGTGGTGCTACGCGACGGGCGGTACGTGCGCCGGGTGCTCGACCCGCACCCCTACTGACCGGGCCGCGCGCCGATCAGCAGGTCGGCGCTGAGCGCCGCGTCAGGGTCGACGAGCCAGCGCAGGATGCGCGGCAGTTCCTCGACCGCGTCGAAGTGCGCCGCCCCGGGCCGGACCTCCATCTCGGCACCGGGTATCTGCGCGGCCAGCCAGCGGCCGTGGCTCACCGGGGAAAAGTTGTCGTCGGCGCCGTGCCACAGCCGGACCGGCGTCGTCGAGGTGTCGATCGCCCCGAGGTCGAACGCCCAGTGGCGGCGGAACGCCAACACGTCGTCGATCCACCCGTACGGGCCGGAGCGGAGCGCCTCCGCGTAGGTGTCGGTGATGAGCCGGCGCAGCGCCGGGTCGTTGACCGCCCGGCGGTCCGCCGTGCTCATCTCCGTCCTCAGGTCCGCCAGGAGCAGTCGCGGGTCCGCGGCGGCCCGCTCGGCACGCTGGCGGATCTCCTCGACCACAGCGGCGGTGTCGGGGCTTCCGACCCCGAACCCGCGAACGTTGCCGGTGTTCATGCCGTTGACCCAGTCCAGCTCGATCGCGTTCCACGGGGCGAGACTGACCAGCACCGCCACCCGGGTCACCCGACCGCGCAGGCCGGTGTCGGCCGCGCAGGCGAGGGCGTGCGGGCCACCGCCGGAGCGGCCGACGACGGCGAACTTCTCGATGCCCAGATGGTCGGCGATGGCCTCCACGTCGCGGGCGGCGTCGGCCACGTCGCGATCCTCGCGGCGGTCGGAGTCGCCGTAGCCGGGGCGGTCGTAGGCGATCAGCCGAACGCCCATCCGGTAGAGGACGATGCCGCGGGGCTTCGGGCCACGGCGGCTGCCGGGCGTGCCGTGAAGCAGGAAGACGGGGAAGCCGTCAGGCGCGCCGGTCACCTCGTACGCCACGCGTCTGCTGTCCTCGCGTTCGGCGAAGTCGGCCCCTGGCTCGCCGTATCGGGTCACTCCGTCCTGCCCTTCGGTGCCGCAACCAGCCAATACTCGCAACCCGGCATCGAGTGGAGGCGATGTCTGGCGACTCCACTCAGCAATCGAGCCTAATGGTCGGGCCCGCCGCGCCGCTATGCCGAGCGGGAACAAGGGGCCGGATCTGTCGGAAACGACACCTACGGTCCACCTCGGCTGGAACTTCCGGCGGCCCCTTCGACCGGGATGCCGGTGGCGGTCCGGACCGTCCGGGTCCGGCCGTTCCGGGCGAGGGCGGTCCGGGCGGGGGCGGTCCGGGCCGGTCAGCCGGCCAGCGCATCGAGGGCGTCGTCGAGCCGGGGCTTCCGGCCGTCGGCGAAGACGTCGAGGAACTCCTCGCCGGGCGCGGCCCAGAACCGGGTCCGCGGCTCGTCCCGCCAGTCGCAGGTGATCTCGCAGCCCCACGAGTGGAGGTACGTCCGCTGGTCCGCCTGCCCGCGGTGGAACAGCGGGTCACCGACGATCGGGAAGCCGAGCCACGCCAGGTGGACGCGGATCTGGTGGCGTCGACCGGTGACCGGCTTGAGCACCAGCAGCGTACGGTCGCCGCTGACCAGCGCCGTCGCGAAGTCGGTACGCGACTCGTAGGAGGGCTTGGACCGGTCGACGGCCGACTCCGGCAGCACGAAGCGGCGACGGTCGGCGTCGTAGTGGATGGCGTCGCGCTCTCCCGCGATCCGGATGGTGCCCTTGCGTCCCGGCCGCAGCGGCAGGTCGATGGTGCCGTGCTCGGGCAGCCGATCCCCCTCGACCCAGGCCAGATAGCGCTTGTCGGCACCCCGGTCGGCGAACTGCCGGGTCAGCGACGCGTGCGCCGACGGCGTCCTGGCCAGCAGCAGCAGCCCCGAGGTGACCTTGTCGATACGGTGCACCCAGTGCACCGGCTCCCCGGCGGCGGCGGCCAGGTCGGTGAGGGAATCGGCGTGCCGCTCGCCCATCACGGAGATGCCCGGCGGCTTGTCGAGCACGAGCAGGTGGTCGTCCTCGTGGACGGGCTCGCGCCGAAGTTCCGACCAACTGAAGGTGGTCATCATCGCCTCGGCTCTCGACTGTCCTGAGCTGTTCCGGGTCGCCGACGGCCGCGCCCGGGACATCGGTGACGCGCGGAGCGGGGGTCGCGCCGGCCAGGTGGGCCGGCACGGCGAAGGATATCAACCGGACAACTGCGCCCGGCCGACGTGCTCAGTCGAACCGCCACCGGGTGGCGCTGAAGCCGGATCCCTTGTCCATGCCGATCACCTTGGCCGGGGTGACCTCGAAGACGATGTACGGCGACGGGCCGATCCCGTCGCCGTCGACCCCACCGTCGACCGGGGTCACCTCCCAGCCGTACTTCTCCCCGTAGGCCTCGGCGACGCGCTTCAGCGTCGCCGAGTTGGCGACCCGCGCTGCCGTGCCCTCGATCGAGAGGTCCAGCTCGGGGCTACCGGTGGTGAGGACGCAGTGCGGGTTGGCCACGAGGTTGTCGACCTTGTGGGCGGACTCGCTGGAGCAGAAGTACATGGCGCCGTCGAGCCACATGGCCAGCAACGGCACGGCGTGCGGCCGGCCGTCGGGCCGGACGGTGGACAGGAAGAACTCGCCCGCCTCCGCCAGCCGCTCGCGGGCCTGCGACCAGGGCATCGGCTTGGCGCCTTCGCTGGCAAAGGACGGTTCCGCGACCGGCTCACGATCCACCATGACTCCCCTTCGATGGACGACAGCGTGACGGGGACAGCACGGAGAGTATGCCAGGGTGACGGCGCCCGCGAGCGACAGACCCCGCAGCTGCCGAGTGCCGGGAAGGCTTGCCCTCGATTCGGCGCACGCTTTCCGCGTCCACAACGGACCCGGCTTTCTTGACCTCAACCTTCCTCCAGGTTCTAGTTTGACGGGTATGAGCATGGAAGTCACCGCGTGGATGTCTCTGCACCACGCGATGCATCAGCGTGACCAGCGGCCCTTCTCCAGGGCGACCTTCAGACGGATCGGCGGCTTCGCACGCCCGCACCGCCGCCTGCTCGCGTGGTTCCTGGCGGGCAGCGTCGTGGCCGCCGTGCTGACCGTGGCCGCGCCGGTGCTGGCCGGGCGGGTGGTCGACGCCATCGTGTCCGGCACCGACACGTCGACGGTGGTGCGGCTGGCCGTGGCGATCGCCCTGATCGCGCTCGCCGAGGCCGGCCTGGGGCTGCTCACCCGCTACCACTCGGCCCGGATCGGCGAGGGCCTGATCGTCGACCTGCGCACCGCCGTCTTCGACCACGTGCAGCGGATGCCCGTCGCGTTCTTCACCCGGACCCGCACCGGCGCCCTGGTCTCGCGGCTCAACAGCGACGTGATCGGGGCGCAGCAGGCGTTCAGCGACACGCTCTCCGGCGTGGTCGGCAACGCCGTGACGCTGCTCCTCACGCTCGCGGTGATGCTGACCTTCTCCTGGCAGATCACCCTGCTGGCGCTGGTGCTGCTGCCCGTCTTCGTGCTGCCCGCCCGGCGGATGGGCCGGAAGCTGGCCCGGTTCCAACGGGAGGCCGCCGATCTCAACGCGGCGATGAGCACCCGGATGACCGAGAAGTTCTCCGCGCCCGGTGCCACCCTGGTCAAGCTCTACGGCCGGCCGGCGGAGGAGTCCGCCGAGTTCGCCGTCCGCGCCCGGCGCGTGCGCGACATCGGCGTCCGTACCGCCATGTTGCAGACCGTCTTCATCACGGCCCTCACGGTGGTCGGTTCCCTCGCGCTGGCCCTGGTGTACGGCCTGGGCGGCGTGTACGCCATCCGCGGGCAGCTCGACGCCGGCGCGGTCGTCGCGCTCGCCCTGCTGCTGTCCCGCCTGTACGCGCCGCTGACCTCGCTCGCGAGCGCGCGGGTGGAGATCATGAGCGCGCTGGTCAGCTTCGAGCGGGTCTTCGAGATCCTGGACCTCAAGCCGATGATCGAGGACAGGCCGGACGCCCGGACGCTGCCCGACGGGCCGGTGGCGGTCGAGTTCGACGACGTCCGTTTCGGCTACCCGTCGGCGGAGAAGGTCTCACTGGCCTCGCTGGAGGACGTGGCGAAGCTCGACCCCCGCAGCGGCGAGGAGGTGCTGCACGGGGTCTCGTTCCGCGCCGAGCCGGGCCAGATGGTCGCCCTGGTCGGCTCGTCGGGCGCGGGCAAGTCGACCATCGCCCAACTGCTCCCCCGCCTGTACGACGTGGAGCAGGGCGCCGTCCGGCTCTCCGGTCACGACGTCCGCGAACTGACCGGCGACTCGGTCCGGGACGCCCTGGGGGTGGTCACGCAGGACGGTCACCTGCTGCACGACACGATCCGCGCCAACCTGCTGTACGCCCGGCCGGACGCGGGCGAGGACGACCTGTGGGACGTGCTGCGCCGGGCCCGGCTGGCCGAGATGATCCGCTCGCTGCCGGACGGCCTGGAGACGGTCGTGGGTGAGCGGGGATACCGGCTCTCCGGCGGTGAACGCCAGCGGCTCACCATCGCCCGGCTGCTGCTCTCGCGTCCACGCGTGGTGATTCTCGACGAGGCCACCGCACACCTCGACTCGACGTCCGAGGCGGCGGTGCAGGCGGCGCTGGGTGAGGCGTTGACCGGCCGGACCAGCGTGGTCATCGCGCACCGGCTGTCCACGATCCGCTCCGCCGACCAGATCCTGGTGCTGGAACACGGCCGGATCGTGGAACGCGGCCGGCACCCCGACCTGCTGGCCCGCGGCGGCCGGTACGCCGAGCTGTACCGCACCCAGTTCGACCAGCCGGTGCCAGCCTGAGGGTCTCCCGTCGTCGCCCGCCGGGAGTGCGGGGCCGCTCAGCGCCGGTCGCGCGATCGGCGGGCGACGATGATCCCGCCGACGATCGCTGCCGCCGTCGGCAGGAGGCAGCAGATCGTCAGGACGAACAGGTGCCACGGCTTGACAGCTCCCATGGCCGAGAGGATAGCCGCCACCGGACGGTGACTGAACGAGCTCACTCAGCTACCTGTCAGGTTGCGTTGGTAGCTTCCCGGCTCGACTGGTGTCCACGATGGACATCGTCGATCTTGTTGCGACACAAGGGTTTCACGTGGGATTCCTACCGGATTCGGGGTGTCGCGCGTTCGGTGGCCGTCGAGGGAGACTGATGGTGTTCAAGAAGATGCTGGGTGCGTTCCGGGTGGGCGGCCCCAGCGTCGATGCGGTCCTGTCCAATCCGAACACCCGCCCGGGGCTGATGCTGGCCGGGCAGGTGAACCTGACCGGCGGCAGCCACGACGTGGAGATCGACCACGTCACCGTCGGCCTGGTCACCCGGGTGGAGATGGAGGGCGCGGAGGAGGAGTACGACGCCTTCGTCGAGTTCCACCGCGTCGGCGTCGCCAGCGGCCTGCTCCTGCGGGAGGGACAGCACCTGTCGCTGCCGTTCCAGGTGCAGATGCCGTGGGAGACCCCGGTGACCGATCTGCACGGGCAGCACCTGCACGGCATGACGATGGGCCTACGCACCGAGGTGGCCATCCGCGGCGCGGTCGACAAGGGCGATCTCGACCCGGTGCACGTGCATCCGCTGCCCGTGCAGGAGCGCATCCTGAACGCCTTCGGCCAGCTCGGCTTCCAGTTCAAGGGCGCCGACCTCGAACGCGGCCACATCTCCGGGCTGCACCAGACGCTGCCGTTCTACCAGGAGATCGAATACTACGCCGCACCGCAGTACGCCCACGCGGCCAACGAGGTTGAGCTGACCCTGGTGGCCGGCGAACACGGCGTCGACGTCGTCCTGGAGTTCGACAAGCGCGGCGGCCTGTTCACCGGCGGCCACGACTCCTTCGGCCGCCATCATGCCGCCCATGCCGACGCCGATCGCGTGGACTGGGCCGCCCAGGTCGACACCTGGGTCCGCCTGGCCATCGATCACCACCAGAGCCCGCACACCGGCCACGGCTACGGCCAGCCCGAATACGGCTACGGCAGGCCCGTCGACCACGCCCCGCCGCCCGGCTACTCCGGCGGGCATCACGAGGAGCACCACGAGCGGCGCGGACCCGGCATGGGTGCCGTCGCCGCCGGGGTGGCCGGCGGCGCGGCGCTCGGCTTCGCCGGCGGCATGGTCGCCGACGAGGTGTTCGACTCCTTCGGGGAGGACGAGGACGAGGACGAGGGCTGAGTCGCGGTCCGAAGTGGAGCTGTGTTCGGTTTGATGATCTAATTCACAAGGTTCGTCCGCATTCGGTCGGAATATCCGATCGGAGCATTGAAGGAGTGTGCATGCCCGTCACCGCCGACTTCACCAAGCTGGTCGACAAGGCCTACCAGGACAAGGCCCTCAACGAGATCGTCGACGCTCCCGTGGCCGCCCTCGCCGGGGTCAGCGACGGCGACGCCAAGCTGCTCAAGGAGGCCTTCGGCATCACCACCGTCGGCGACCTCGGGCGCAACCCGTACTTCCGTACCGCCAGCGCCCTGGTCGACCTCGCCAGCACCACGAAGTAGCACTCCACCGGGCGCCCGGTGTCCCGAGAATCCACTCGGGCGCACCGGGCGCCCTGCCGTCCTCGTTGAGAGGGCTGGGGGCGGATGAGACGGCGGCGGTTTCGGTGCCTGCCCCGCAGGGCAATGATCGAATCCGACGACAACTCCTCCGGAAGGACGGCTCTCGTGGAAGTCACCGGCTTCTTCACCGCGATCATCATCGGCCTGATCATCGGCGCGCTGGGCCGATTGGTCGTGCCGGGCAAGCAGACCATCCCGATCTGGCTGACCCTGCTCATCGGCGTGGTCGCCGCGATCCTCGGCACCCTCGTCGCAGGCGCTCTCGGTGTCGACGACACCGCTGGCATCGACTGGATCGAACTGGCCATCCAGGTCGTCTTCGCCGCGATCGGCGTGGCGATCGCCGCTGGCGCCTACGGCCGCCGCCGGATCCACTGACCGTCGCACCGCCTTCCGCCGGCCAGCCCCTCGGGGCGGGCCGGCGGCGTGCTGTCCGCATCCGCCGGTACCCGTTGGGCACCCGGCCGACATCGGGACTGCCGTGCTCCGTGTCAGTGGGCGGCTGTCGTGGAGTGCCGGTTCGTCATGACGGCAGGGTGGGCTGGGCGTCGTGGACGACAGTGCCGTCGGTCAGCGTCAGGTCGTAGCTGATGAGCGACCGGGCGCCATCCTCTCCGCTGGGCTGATCGCGGTCCTGTTCGAAGGCCGCGCCCGGCCACCAGGCGACGTAGCGGCCGTTGCTCACCGAGGCCTGGACGGTCAGCCCGCCGGCGTGGATGGTCACGCCGGCGACGTCAGCGCCGGTTGCGCCGTCGGTGATCGATGCGTCGCGGTAGTCGGCGACGGCTCCCTGGGTGAAGCCCCGGGCAGGTGCCGGCAGCGCGGGCCCCGAGCTGCCACCGATCCCGACGTCCACGTCGTCGACGTCGTCGTCGCCCTGGGGGTTGCGCGCCAGGCAGGATCCCGAAATGTCGGGGTCGTCGGTGCGGTACAGCAGGGCGACGTACTCACCGCGACGCTCGGCCAGCACGAGCCGGGCCCGCTCCAGGTCCAGGGAGCCACCGCGCAATCGCTTGCGGCAGGCCGGTGCCACGGTGTCGATCTCGGCGGCGGTCAGAGCGGTCGGCACGGGGGTCCAGGACGCGTACGCCCGTCCGCCGTCTTCGCCGCCGGGCAGGACGACGACAGCAGCCGTCAGCGCGGCCGCAGCCACCGGGATGAGCAGCAGACGGCGCCGGGAGCGTCGCACCGGCGCTGAGGCGCCGGGGTGGGTGGTGTCCGCGGCAGGTGCGGTCGCAACGATCCGTTCCAGCGTGGTTGCGGCACGCTGATGCTGCTCGGCGGTCGGGGTGCCGGCGGCGTCGAGGGACCGCAGGGCCGCATCGAGGCGGGAGTTCGCGGAGTCCGGGATGTACGTGTTCATGGACGGGTCTCCATCTGGGTGGGAGTCGACGGTGACACTGCTGAGGTGCGGGATGCCGGAGCGGGTGAGCAGCCCGGTTGCTGGACACGATCGAGTTGGCGGCGCAGGGCGCGGCGGGCGCGCAGCAGCCGCAGCCGGTAGGAGGCGGCGCTGATGCCCAGAACCCGGGCGGCCTGGGGAGAGGTGAGGTCCTCGAAGACGCTCAGTGACAGCGTCTCCTGCTCACCGGCGCTCAGGTGTTTCCAGGCCGCGGCCAGATCCAGGCGGTGCACGACCGCCTCGTCCTCGGGTCCGTCGGTCGGGGTGGTCGGTGCGGTCTCGGCGATCCGGACCGCCAGGGCGTCCTGCCGTCCGAGACCGCGTTGGGTGTTGAGCAGGCAGTGGCGGGCGATGCCGAACAGCCAGGCCCGCGCGTCGTCGGATCTGTTCGGCACCTCCTCCGCGCGGCGCCAGGCCACCAGGAAGGCATCGGCGACGACGTCCTCGGCGTGGCTTGGGTGTACGCGGCGCTGGGCGAAGCGCAACACGTCGACATAGGCATCGGCGTACAGCGCCCGGAAGCGCCCCTCCCGATCCGGCTGCAGTTTCCTCACACCCTCTACCTGTCCGGCAGGACCCCTACTGTTTCACCGGCCGCAGGTCAGGTCGACGGACCGGAGCAGGACGTTGTCGCCCGGCACAGCCAGGGCTGTCAACCGCTCACACGCCCGACTCCGCGCCACGTGGTCGGCCCAGGCCCTACTAAGCAGTCATAGTAGGTGGCGTATCATCGGCGCCAGTGTCCGGAACCGGGAGTTCACGCACTAGGAGGCCGGGTGCCCGCCAATCGATCGAACCGAATGATCTGGACAGGCATTGCGGTGGCCTCGGTCCTGCTCACGACCGCTGTCATCGCAGGCGTCGGCTGGCGTGGGAAGTCGTCCACCTCTGGCGCCTCGTCGGCAGATCGCCTGAGCCACGTACACGCCATGGCTGTCAACCCCGCGGATGAGCAGCTCTACGTGGCGACCCACGACGGCGTCGTTCGCGTGTCTGACAGCGAGGCCGTCCAGGTCGGGGAGGGACGGCAGGACACCATGGGCTTCACCGTGATCGGGCGGAACCACTTCCTTGCCTCGGGGCACCCGGCGGCCGGGAAGGCCGGCCCTGCGAATCTGGGCCTGATCGAGAGCACCGACGCGGGACTCACCTGGCGACCGGTCTCCCTGTCCGGGCAGGCCGACTTCCATTCCCTGCGCAGCGTCGCCGGCTTCACCTACGGCCTGGACTCCACGACCAACTCTCTGCTGGCCACCAATGACCTCCGCACCTGGCAGGCGCGGTCCAAGATCGAGGCGCTGGACCTGGCGGTCGAGCCTGGGCGTCCCGCGACCCTGCTCGCGACCACCGAGCAGGGCCTGCAACGCTCCGTCGACGGCGGCAGAACCTGGACCGGAGCAGCCGGGCCACCGCTCCTGCTGCTGGAGTGGGCTGACCAGAACCGGCTGCACGGGATTGCCGCCGACGGCCGCGTCCTGCTGTCCGTCGACGGCGGAGCTGCCTGGTCGGCGACCGGCGGGAAGGTTCCGGACGCCCCCGCGGCCTTCACCACCCACGGTGATCTGATCTTCCTCGCCACCCGCGACGGTCGGGTACTGCGCAGCGGCGACGCCGGGGTCAGCTGGCAGCCCATGCAGACGACCATCCACACGGGGAACAACCGAACGAAGCGCCCCAACTGGCCCGAGATCATCACCAACTGGGGCAGGAGCCCCGAAGAAGTTCGGGGCTAGGCGCAGGACAGGCCACGGGTGGAGGCCCGCAGCCTGTCGACCGTCCGAAACCGGCAGCGGGAGTTCGGGTCTCCGACGTCAGCGTAGGGTGACGTGGATGTGGAGGCGGGGTGTCATCGAACGGCACCGACCGGCAGGTGGTCGAGGTGGTCCACGGTGAACGGCCTGGGTGAGTTGGAAGCCGCTGTCATGGACGTGCTGTGGCAGGCGGACGAGCCCCTGCGGGTGCGTGAGGTGCTGAACAGGCTGGCAGGACGCACCCTGGCCTACACCACCGTCATGACCGTGCTGGACAACCTGCACCGCAAGCAGTGGGTGCTGCGGGACAAGAGCGGCAAGGCCTACCACTACCGGCCTGCCGGCAGCCGGGAGGAACTCGTGGCCCGGACCCTACGGCGCATGCTGGAGACCAGTCTCCAACCCGACGTGGTGCTGCTGCACTTCGCCCGTTCGGCCTCTGACCGGGAGTTGGCGGTGCTGCGGCAGGTGCTCGAAGAGCGGTCGGATCGTCGATGAGCCCGGCCTTCCCCCTGATCGCCGGTGCGCTCGCCGTGGCCTGGCTGGCGCCGACCCTGCTGGAACGCGCCGCCGGCCGGGTCCGTGATCCGATCGCCGTGTTGCTCGCCTGGTGGGGCAGCCTGGCCGCAGTGCTGCTGACCTTCGTCGCCGGGCTGGTGCTGCTGCTCGCGCCCGCCGGCCGCATCGAGAACTGGGCAGAGCATCTCGCGCGCCACTGCTGGCTCGCGGTGCGCCACGGCCGGCTGCCGGCGCAGGACAAGGTTGTCGGCGTGATCGGCGTGGCGGCAGTCGCCGTACTGGTCGCGCGATGTCTGGTCGTCGCTGTTCGGCAGTGGCGTTCCCAGCGCAGGTCCCGACAGGCGCATCAGGACCTGGTGACCCTGGTCGGCGAAACCCTCACGCCGGAGCGGCAACCGGTGCTGCGGGTTCCGCACCGCACGCCACTGGCCTACAGCGTTGGCGGCCGTCGGGGGTTGCTCGTCGTCAGCGCCGGTGTCCTGCGGCTGCCCCCGGCCCAACGCGCGGCAGTGCTGTGTCACGAGCGGGCCCACCTGCGCGGCCGGCACCATCTGATCGTCGCCTTCGCCGAGGTCCTGGCCAAGACCGCACCGTGGGTGCCGCTGACCCGCCGCGCCCCGCGCGCCATCCGACTCCTGGTCGAACTGTCCGCCGACGCGGCGGCCGTACGCGCCTGCGGCGCACCCGCGGTTCGCGCGGCGCTGATCGCCCTCGACGGTGCTCCGCACCCCGCGCACACCCTGCCGATGGCCGGAACGGACGTGTCGACACGGCTGCACCGCCTGCAGGCCGGGCCCCCGGGCTACCGGACGTCTGCCCGGGTCGCGCTTCCGCTGGCCGCGGTGTTCGCGCCGGGACTGGTCAGTGTCGTCGGCGCCATCATCTGCTGCGTCTGATCTTCGTGCGGCCCTCGTGCCGCCGCGAGGCGGGGTCGGACCCGCATCCAGCGGGAATGCATACCCCCTGGGGTATGGTTGCCCCAGTCATGGCACCAGCCGGAAGCCGATCGGCGCATACCCCCGGGGGTAGGTGTTACGGTGGGAGCGGAGGTAGATGAGATGAAGTTGCGGCCCGAGATGACCGGCGAGGCGCTGACCCGCCTGAAGCGAGCCCGAGGGCAGCTCAACGCGGTGATCGAGATGATGGAGACCGGCCAGGACTGCCGCGAGGCGCTGACCCAGCTCGCCGCGGTGTCGAAGGCGATCGACCGGGCGGGCTACAAGATCATCGCCTCTGGAATGCGGCACTGCTCCGGCGCCCGCGATCGGGGTGAGCAGCCGGAGATGACCGAGGAGGAACTGGAGAAGCTGTTCCTGGCCCTGGCGTGATCCGCCAGGGCTGACACCGGTGCCCCGGCGGCATGTCCGCAGCCGGGGCGGGTACAGGCGTGTTCGAGCGTTCGACCGAGGGTGACGACTATTTCCCACATACCCCCCCGGGTATGTGGGTTGGCGAAAGGAGCAGACGGATGGCGGTACAGGTATCGGTCATCGCGACCTCGTCCCTGGGTGACCGCAGCTACCTGGCGACCGACGGCCGGGTGGCGGTGGTGGTGGACCCGCAACGGGACATCGACCGGATCATGTATCTCGCGGGTGAGAAAGGCGTGCGGATCACCCATGTGGTGGAGACGCACATCCACAACGACTACGTGTCCGGTGGTCTGGAACTGACTCGGATCACGGGCGCGAACTACCTGGTCGCGGCGGCCGACGAGGTGGGCTTCGACCGGATCGCGGTCTCCGACGGCGACCTGGTGCCGGTGTCGGACTCGCTGCGGCTGCGGGTGGTGGGCACCCCGGGACACACGTTCCACCACCTGTCGTACGTGCTGGACGAGGCGGACGACGGTGCCTGGTCCCCGGCGGGGGTGTTCACCGGTGGGTCGCTGCTGTTCGGCACGACCGGCCGGACCGACCTGCTCGGCCAGCAGCATGCCCACACCCTCGCCCACCACCAGCACGACTCGGCGCGGAAGCTGGCCGACCTGCTGCCCGACGGCGCGGAGGTGTGGCCGACCCACGGCTTCGGCAGCTTCTGCTCGGCCAGTCAGGCTGACGCGCCGGAGTCCACGATCGGGCGGGAGCGGGCGGCCAACCCGGCGCTGCGGCTGGCCGCCGACCAGTTCGTCACCGAGACCCTGGCCGGGCTGGACGCCTACCCCGCCTACTACGCCCACATGGGTGTGGCCAACGCCGCCGGGCCCGCCCCGGTCGACCTCAGCCCCGTGACCCGCGCCGAGGCCGGGCAGCTGCGGGAGCGGATCGCCGCCGGGGAATGGGTCGTCGACCTACGCCACCGCAAGGCGTACGCGGCCTCGCACCTCGCCGGCACCGTCAGCCTCGGCCTGGACGGCCCGATGTCGACCTGGCTCGGCTGGCTGATCGACTGGGGGGTGCCGATCACCTTCCTGGCGGAGACGCCGGAGCAGGTCGCCGCCGCCCAGCGGGAGCTGGTCCGCATCGGCATCGACCGCCCGGCCGCCCAGGCCACCGGAGCGCCCGAGCAGTGGGCCACCCGTCCGGCGGAGCTGCGTGAGCTGGCTGTCGCCGACTTCCCGGCCCTCGCGGCCGCGCAGGCCGGGAACACCCCCGAGGGCCTGCCCGACCCGCAGGTCGTGCTCGACGTACGGATGACCAACGAGTGGAAGGCCGGCCACATCGACGGCGCGGTGCACGTGCCGCTGCCCGACCTGCCCAAGCGGCTCGGCGACGTGCCCGCCGGGCCGGTGTGGGTGCACTGCGGCTCCGGCTACCGCGCCACCGCCGCCGCGTCCCTGCTGGCCAACGCCGGCCGCGACGTCGTCCTGATCGACGACATGTTCGGCCGGGCCGAACAGGTGGGCGTCCGGATGGCCGCCACCCCCTGAGGACCCGTCCGCTCCGGCGCCGCCGGGCCCGGGTGGGGTGCCGGACGGCGCTCCGCCCGGCGGGGCCGCGCAGATCTCCGGCCTCGCCCACCTCACCACCGACACCCTTGAGGAGAGACATGACCACGACCCCGACCACCCCCGCCACGATCGACGCCGCAACCCTGCGAGAGCTGATCGACTCCGGCCGCGCCCCGCGCCTGCTCGACGTGCGCACACCCGGCGAGTTCGAGAGCTCGCACATCCCCGGCTCCTACAACGTGCCGCTGGACCTGCTCAGGGAGCACCGCGAGGAGCTACGCCGCCACCTCGACGAGGACGTCGTGCTGATCTGTCGCTCCGGGGCCCGCTCCGTCCAGGCCGAACAGGCCCTCGCCGGGGCCGGCCTGCCCAACCTGAAGGTCCTCACCGGCGGCATCATGGCCTGGCAGGCCGTCCACGCCCCGATCGCCCAGGGCAGGCCCCGGTGGGACCTGGAGCGCCAGGTCCGCCTGGTCTCCGGGTCCGTCGTCCTGGCCAGCGTCCTCGGCTCGGTGTTCGTGCCGCAGCTGAAGTGGGTCGCCGGCTTCATCGGCGCCGGCCTCACCTTCGCCGCGGTCACCAACACCTGCGCGATGGGCATGCTGCTCGGCAAGCTCCCCTACAACCGGGGAGCCAGTTGCGACCTGGACAGCGTCGTCGGCCAGCTGCGTGAAGGGCCGGTCACCGGGCGGCGGGCATGAGCGGCAGCCTCGCACTGACCGTCGGGCTGGCCGTGCTGATCGGGATCAGCCTCGGCCTGCTCGGCGGTGGCGGCTCGATCCTCGCCGTGCCGCTGCTGGTCTACGTGGCCGACCTGCCCGCGAAGGAGGCCATCGCCACCTCGCTGCTCGTCGTCGGCGTCACCAGCGCGGTCGGTGTGTTGCCGCACGCGCGGTCCGGGCGGATCCGTTGGCGTACCGGACTGGTCTTCGGCGCGGCCGGCATGGTCGGCGCGTACGCCGGAGGCCGGCTGGCCGAGTTCGTCCCGGCCGGTGTGCTGCTCACCGGCTTCGCACTGATGATGCTGGCCACCGCCATCGCGATGATCCGCGGCCGGCGTCCCAAGGCGGGACGGCCCGCGGCGCACGAGCTTCCGGTCCCGCGGGTCCTCCTCGACGGTGTCGTGGTCGGCCTGGTCACCGGCCTGGTCGGCGCCGGCGGCGGCTTCCTGGTGGTGCCGGCGCTGGCCCTGCTCGGCGGCCTGCCGATGCCGGTCGCCGTGGGCACCTCGCTGGTCGTCATCGCGATGAAGTCCTTCGCCGGCCTCGCCGGCTACCTGTCCAGCGTCAGCATCGACTGGGGCCTGGCCGCCGCGGTGACGGCCGCAGCCGTCGTCGGCAGCCTGCTCGGCGGCCGGCTCGCCGGCCGGATCCCCGAAGACGTGTTGCGTAAGGTATTCGGCTGGTTCGTGGTGGTGATGGGCGTCTTCGTCCTCGCCCAGCAGTTGCCCGACCAGGTGCGGACCAGTCCGTTGCTGTGGTCCGCCCTCGGCCTGGCCCTGGCGGTGGCCGTCGGTTTCACCGCCTGGCGGGGCCGACTGCGGCGCCGCCAGGCCGACCGCGATCTGGTGGCGACCGACCGCCGCTGAGACCGGTACGAACGTGACCTGCCGGGGATCCCGATCCCCGGCACCTCACGTTCGGGATCGGGCCGAGGTCTCCTCCGGGACGGGTTCGTCCGGGACGACCCGTCGCCACCGGCGGCGAACCAGGACGGCGAGCGCGGCTGCGGCGACGAGCAGCAGTACCGCCTCGTCCGGCACGGAACCGAGCGTGCCGGTCACCCACTCCTGTGCCGCGCCCTCGACATCGGTCAGCCCCAGGCCGCCGGACAGCCCGGCGGTGCCGTCGAAGGCCAGGAACAACACGCCGAGCGCGATGAACAGCAGTCCGGAGACCAGGGAGGTGCTGTGCACCCGAAACCTGCCGACAGCCAGGAGACGGCCGCGCAGCCAGCGCCGCTGTCCGATGCGCCATCGGTCCCACACCAGGGCGAGCAGCAGCAGCGGCGCCGTCATACCGAGGGCGTAGACGGCGAGCAGCGCCCCGCCGGCGGCCGGCTGGCCGGAGGTGGCGGCGATGGTGAGGATCGCGCCGAGGATCGGCCCGGAGCAGAAACCGGCGACCCCGTAGACGGCCCCGAGGGCGAACACCGATGCAACGGAGTCACCGGTCAGCCGGCCGAGCCAGCGTTGCGCCGGCCCGAACGCGAACCCACGCCCCACCAGCTGCACGACGCCCAACCCGATGATCACCCAGCCGGCGACGAGGATGAGCGTGTCGCGGTGGCGGAAGAACACGCCCGCGACGGCGGAGGAACCGACGCCGAGAGGCACCAGGAGCGCGGCGAGCCCGAGATAGAAGACGCCGGTGCGGGCCACCAGCCGGCGCCGGCTGCCGAAGGCGTACGCGAAGAACGCCGGCAACAGCATCGCGCTGCACGGGCTCAACAGGGCGAGCACCCCGCCGAGCAGGGCCGCCAGGTAACCGACGTCGCTCATCGCACCAATTCCAGCTCCCTGTCGATGGTCTGCTTGAACGCCTCGAACGGCTGGGCCCCGATGATCGGTGTGCCGCCGACGATGAACGCCGGCGTGCCCGTGATCCCCATCGAAGTGGCCTCCTGCCCGTCCCGGTCGATCGCGGCCGTGGTGACAGCGGATGCCCGGTCGGCGTCGAATCGCGCCAGGTCCAGTCCCAACTCGCGGGCGGCGGCGCGCAGCGCCTCGTCGTCCAGGGCACCACTGTTGACCCGCCGTTCCCCGGCGTACAGCGCGTCGTGGAACTCCCAGAATCTGCCCTGTGCACCAGCGGCGCGGGCGGCGGCCGCGGCGTCGCGCGACTCCGGCCCGAGGTACGGCAGATCCCGCCACTCGATGCGGACCAGGCCCTTGTCGACGTACTCGCGGATCAGCCGGGGCTTGACCTGCCGGGCGTGCCGCCCGCAGAACGGGCACTGGAAGTCGGAGTACTCGATGATCACCACGGGCGCGTCGGGTTCACCCAGCGCCACCGGGTCGCCCGGCGTCCGCCGGGCCAGCCCCGCGAACGGGTTCTCCCGTTCCTCTCCGGCGCCCGCCGCCTGCCCGCCGGACGCGGTGGACCCTTTGTCGGAGGGCGGCCGGCCGAGCACGATCAGCACCGCGACCACGGCGATGACCAGCACCGGACCGAGCCAGCCGGCCGTGCGCCGGAGCGCGTGCGGCCCGCCCGGGCGGCTTGCGGGCCGAGGCGGGGTGGAACGGGTGGAGGGCTTCATGACAGCTCCCTGGGACACATCTACTATTGCTCTTAGTACTATCGAGCCTAGTACTATCGTCTTCGTACGAAGATGAGGAGGGCCACCATGCGGACCTGGACCCCGCGCCGACTGCTCGCTGCGGCGGTCGGCGCCGCGGCCACCACAGTGCTGATCGCCGTGCCGACCGACCTGATCGACACCCCGCTGTTCGGCCGCAGCGTTCCGGTGACGTGGTGGGCCTGGCCGGTCCTGATCGCCACCGCGGTGCTGTCGGGTCTGCTGCTGGCCACCTACGTCAGGCCTGGAGACGCGACGCGGTCCCCCCGGGCGGAGCGGCGGGTGGGCACGGTCGGCGGCGTGCTGTCGTTGCTGGCCGTGGGCTGCCCGGTCTGCAACAAGCTGGTGCTGCTCGCCCTCGGAACGAGCGGCGCGATGACCTGGTTCGCGCCGGCCCAGCCGCTGCTCGCCATCGTCTCGATCGTGCTGCTCGGCTGGGCGCTGCGCCGCCGGATACTCGGCGAACGGCAGTGCCCGTTGCCCGCGGTGGCGGGCGGTAGGGTCGAGCGGTGATCAGGCCCGGGCGTCGTGACCGTGGCGCGGAACGCTCCCTCGGTCCCCTGGAATCCGAGGTGATGAACCGGCTCTGGGCGGCCGACGAGCCGCTGACCGTCCGGCAGATGGTCGACTCCCTGACCGGCAGGGGCCTGGCCTACACGACGGTGATGACCGTTCTGGACAATCTGCACCGTAAGGGCTGGGCGGAGCGCGACCTGGCCGGCCGTGCCTACCGGTACCGGCCTCGGGTCGGCCGGGAAGAACACGTCAGCCAGGTGATGGCCGACGCGCTGTCCTCCGCCGCCGACCAGCACGCCGCGCTCGCCCGGTTCGTGGACGCCATGAGTCCCGACGAGGCCGCCCTGCTGCGCGCCATCCTGCACGACCGGGAGGAGCCGGCGTGACCAGTCTTCTCCTGCTCGCCTGGGCGACCGCCGTCGCCGTCACGGTGCCACGCGCCGTCACCGCCCGGTCCTGGAGTCGGGCCGTCCCCCGCGTCGCGATCGGCCTCTGGCTCGGCGCACTGGTTTCGGCGACCGGAGCCGTCCTGGGCGCCGGGCTGCTCGCTGCCGTGCCGCCCGCCGCGCTCGCCGCCGGGCTCGACGGCATCATCGGCGCCTGCGCCCGCGCACTGACCCGGCTCGGCGCTCCCGACGAGACCCTCGCCGTGCTCGCTCTGGCCGCCACCGCCGCACTCGCCACCCGCCTCACGATCGGCGCGGTCGCCACCGTCCGCGCGGCCCGACGGTGGCGCCGGCAACACCTGGCGGCCCTGTCCCCGGTGGCCAGTCCAGGGCCCACCGACGGGTGCACCCTGGTGGAGCACGCCACGCCGATGGTCTACTGCCTACCCGGCAGACCAGGGCACGTCGTCGTCACCCGCGGTGCGCTCGACACGCTCACCCCGCAGCAGCTCGACGCCGTGCTGCGACACGAACGCGCCCACCTGCGCGGTCGTCACCACCTGCTCGTGGCCGTGGCGGCGGCCTTCCACCGGGCCCTGCCCGGGCTGCCCCTGGCCCGCGCCGCCGAGGACGAGGTCCGGCGCCTCGTCGAGCACCTCGCCGACGATCGGGCGGGCGCCCGCCACGGCCGGCACACCGTGGCGGCCGCCATCGTCCGGCTCGCCGGCAACACCCCCGGTCACGCCCTCGGCGCCGGCGCGCCCTCCGTCGACCGGGTGCGCCGGCTCCTCGCCCCCGCCCCACCCAGATCGACGGCACGACACCTGCTCGGCGCCGCCGCGATCATCCTGCTGCTGGCGTTCCCCGTGGCCACGACGGGGACCGCCGCCGGGATGGCCGTGCACAAGGCAACCTGTTCGCAACCTGCCGCCCCCGCCGGCAACTGAACCCGAATCACCCCGCCCACCCAAAGAGCCCGTGGATGATGGCCCGGGGGGCGCCAGCTACCACTGAAGGGATCTCGCTCGTGGACAGCGCCGACTGGGACGCCCGGTATGCCAACGCCCCTGACCTGGTCTGGACCGCCGATCCGAACCGGTTCGTCGTGGCGGAGACCGCCGACCTGCCGCCGGGCCGAGCGCTCGACCTGGCGGCTGGCGAAGGTCGCAACGCCGTCTGGCTGGCCGAGCGCGGGTGGCGGGTCACCGCCGTCGACTTCTCCGCCACGGCGGTACGGCGTGGTCAGGAACTCGCCCGAAAGCGTGGCGTCGACGTCGACTGGCAGGTCGCCGATGTCACCGCCCACCAGCCCGAGGCCGGCGCCTACGACCTGGTCCTCATCGCCTATCTGCACCTGCCCCGACCTGACCTGGCGGCCGTCCTGCGGCGGGCGGCCACCGCCGTACGCCCCGGTGGATCGTTCGTTCTGGTCGGCCACGACCTGGCCAATCTCACCGCCGGCACCGGCGGCCCCCAGGATCCCGCCATCCTCCAGACGCCCGACGTCGTCGTCGCCGAACTTCCCGGCCTGCGGGTCCGCCGGGCCGAGACCGCCCATCGACCGGTACGCACCCCGGACGGCACAGTCGACGCGTTGGACACCGTGGTGGTCGCGACCCGACCCAGTGCGCGGCTTTCGCCGGCTTGATGCCAACTCCCGCCATCTGACATCACCCGGCGGCGGCAAACGTATTTACCTCCGCCGATCGGTCTCCGTAATGATGTCCACCCGCCCACGCCACCACCTCGGGGCAGACGGCGATCCCCCATCATCGGGAGGAAATGTGTCTACCAGACTCGCAGGAAGAGCGCGTCGTTCGACGCTCGCCCTGCTCACCGGCGCGGCGCTGGCGACGCTGTTGTCTGTCACCGCGGCCGGTGCCGCACCACTGGCCGGCCCGGCGGACAGCCGCGCGGGCGGCGCCACCAACGCCGCCGCAGTCGACGTGTACATGCAGGACACGCCCACCGACGTGGGGCTTCAGCCGCACTCGCTCAACCCGCTCTGGCAGAGCCCGGACATCAAGGTCTGCCCCACCGCCGTCGAGTGCCCGACCAGCCAGAACCCGATCGTCGGTCAGCGGAACTACATCTTCGTCAAGCTGCGTAACCCCGGCCCGTACGGCGACAGCGTCATGGAGGAGGGCGCGATCGAGGTCTACCGGACCACGCCCGGTGGCGGGGCGGCCTGGCCGGGCGCGTGGACGCAGATCGGGTGGATGGCGGTGCCGGTCTATCCGGGCGTCACCTCGGTGACCATCCCGTGGGACAACGTGCCCGGCCCGGGTCACTTCTGCCTGCTGGCCCGTTGGGTCTCCCCGAACGACCCGATGACCTTCGAGGGACCGGACATCGGCGTCAACACCCGGAACAACAACAACATCGCCTGGCGCAACGTCGACTCGGTGGCGCTGGTCGCCGGCGGCCTGGTGCAGACCCGGCCGTTCGCCATCGGCAACACGCTGACCCGGGCGGCCCGCAGCAGCGTGGTGTTCAGCCAGACCGGGGCACCCTTCCAGACCGCCGGTGGCCGGCTCGTCGCCGACCTCGGGCCGAACCTGTTCGAGCGCTGGGCCAAGGGTGGCAAGGCCGGCAAGGGTGTCCGCGAGGTAGGCCGTAACCAGGTCGAGATCGTCGACATCGGCCAGGCCAGTCTGGACAACCTCGAGCTGAATCCCGGTGAGCGGATCGCCTTCTCGCTCAACTTCACGGCGGCTGTGCCGACCCGGGAGAAGATCGCCGTCAACGTGACCCAGATCGGCCCGGACACCACCGGCGCCGCCCGGGCCGACCTCGGCGGCGTGCGGTACGACATCACGGTGGACCAGCGCAAGTAGCCATCCTGAAGGGGTGTGGACGGAGGTCGCGGACGACGCCGCGACCTCCGTTTCCCGTCTGTCCGGTCGGTGTCACCGGCACCCCGCCCGGTCGGATCGGTGCACCCTCCCGGCACTGCTCGGTAGTCGATGGCCAGCCGCCCCGGCCTGCCAGGTGTCCCGCTCAGCGCAGACTGACCCAGGCGGTCGCCACCGCGTACTCAGCGGTGCGGGCGCAGAGCTGGACCGGGCCGGCAGGCGGTGACCCCATCGAGAAGAAGCCGACCGCGTCCACCGGCACCTCCTCGTACCGGCCGGCGGGGGTCCGGGCGGTGACCCGGCCACCTCGTGCCGGTGCGAGCTGTCCGACGATGCCGGCCGGGGTCACCTCGATCTCGACCACGACCGGACCGGTGCGGAACGTCAGCGTGCGGGCCGAGCCGGTGGACCGGGTGAGACCGGCCGGCTCCAGGTCACAGGCCGAGTCGAAGGTCAGCGCGGCGACCGCCAGCTCGGCGTCGACGGTCCGCCAGCTGAACGCGGCCAGGGCTGCGGCCAGGAATTCCTCGGGCACCGGGCCCGGGTCCCGCAGGGCGGCCCGCAACTCGGCCAGCAGTGCGTCGTCAGCGGCTGGCGGCCACAGCTCCATCGCGGTCACCTCCGCTCCCGTCGTTACCGGGGTGTGCCCTGACGAAAGGGGCGAGTGCCGGACAGTTCCGCAGCTTGTGCAGGCACCGGGCCTGGGTCGGGCCGACACTGCCCACCGGCATGCCCAGCCGCGTACCGATCTCGCGGTAGCTGGACGGCGGATCGGTCATCAGCAGGGCGAGCAGTTCCCGGCAGCGCGGCGGCAACTGCGCGAACGCCTCCCGCAGCGCCTGCTGCCGCTCGGCGGACAGCAGGTCCTCGTCCGGGGTGACCGGATCCACCAGCAGAAAGGCGCCGACGTGCCCGTCGACCGAGTCGTCGTACGGGTCGAACGGCTGGGTCCGCCGGCCAAGGCGAAGCAGCCGGTAACACTCCCGTCGGGTGGTGGTGATCAGCCAGGCGGGCAGGGCGTCAGACTCCCGCAGCCGTCCCAGGTGCTCCACCACACGCAGCCAGACGGTCTGGTTCACGTCCGCCGCGTCGACCTGGTCGAGCCCGTAGGACCGGATCACCGAGAGCACCAGGGGGGTGTAGCGGCGGACCAACTCACCCCACGCCAGTTCGTCACCGGTGGAGGCGGCGGCGACCAGCCCGACCACCCTGCGCTCGCTCATCGGGACACTCCCCTGCCCGCCGACGCCGACCTCACGCGACGAGTACGCCGTAGTGGGGATGCCAGCGAGGGCCGGCGACCAGCGCGGCATGGGCTGCCTCGGCGCTGAGCCCGGCGCTGGTCATCAGCGCGGCCAGCCGGCCGGCGACGTGGCCGGTGGCGAACGAGGTGCCGACCCAGGCGGCGAAGCCGTCGAAGTACCGCGTCGGTTGGCCTGGCAACTGGAGCCGGCCCCTGACGTAGGTGCTGGTCCGACTGCCCAGGGCACAGGCGTCCACCCACGGCCCGTAACTGCTGTACGGCGCCGGTACCGGGCCGGTGGACCCGGCACTCACCGCGCCCACCGCCAGGACCCGGTCCAGGGCGGCCGGCCAGGCCCGCCGGCTGTTGCCGGCATTGCCCGCCGATGCCACCACAGCTCGGCCGGGCAGCCCGGCCAGCGCGTTGACCAGGGGCAGCGGAGGTTGATCGTCCTGGGTGAAGTAGCCCAGCGAGAGGTTGATGACCGACGCCTGCGGCGCGAGCCGACCAAGGGCGGCGACCAGCATCTCCTCGTCACCGACGCCGGTGGCGTTCAGTGCGGCCTCGGGATCGAAACGTACGCCCGGCGCGGCCTGCCGGACCACTCCGGCGACGAAGGTGCCGTGGCCGCCCTGGAGCGCCAGCACGTCCGCACCGACGTAGACCGCGTCCTCGTCGTCGGCCTCGGGAAGGTAGCTGCCGGCCAGCCACTGCGGGTGGAAGGAACCGGCCTGCCGCCAGATTCCGGTGTCACAGATCCCCACCGTCACTCCCGCGCCCTCACCGGCGCGCGCCGGATCCGGCGCCGGCAGAGCACCGGCGACCCGGGGCGGACCGCCAGGGTTGCCCATGATGTTGCCGAAGCCGAGCAGGACGTGGTGCGGCTGGACCACGGGAGCCGGCTGCCCGGGCCACTGCTGCGGGTCGCGGAGCTTGGTCACCACCGACGGGACGTCGGTCTCGGCAGCGAAGACGAGCCGGGCGACACCGGCGAAGCCGACACCCTCGGTGGCCGGATGGCCGTAGCTGCGCAGCCGACTCATGACCCGCTGCACGTCCGGGCGGGCCACCAGGAGTTGCCGGGGCCGGTAGAGGAACTCCCGGCCGGTGACGGCGTACCGGCGCAGGTTGGGGTCGGCGGCCAGGGCCTCCAGAAAGACCCGCTGGTAGGTCGCGTCGGGCGACTCGCCGGCGGCGGCCGGGCCGCCTCGCCCGGCGAGACCGAACGGTGTCGCCGCGGCGGCCAGGGCGGACCAGGCCATGATCTGCCGGCGGGACAACCCGGCGGGCGGGCCGGAGGCGAAGGAGTCGTCAACGGGCACCGGTCCTCCAGGCGGTCGGAGATGCGTGGTCGGCGACGGGCCGGGGCAGCTACGGAAGCGCTATCCGAGGCACCGGACGATTCTTTCAAAGGATAGTCCGATGTCAATTGTTAGTCGCTCAGGCGACTGATTCCTGACACACCTCGACACGACGCGATTGACCGGGGAGCGCGATTGCGGGATTCTTCCTGGCATGGCCGACAGCGCCGTTTCCGGTGCCGTCACGGCCCAGACCGCACTCGACGCCGTTCAGCGCTACCCGCGCGAGGCGATCGCGATCGGCCGGCGGGTCCTCGCCGCCGGTCACCCCGACGCCGACGAGCGGTCCACCGCCGAACGCGCCATCGGGCTGGCCCTGCGGGAACTCAACGACCTGCCGGGTGCCCTGCGACACCTGCGCCGGGCGGTGCGGATCGCCGGTACGCCCCGGGTGCGGGCGCTGGCCCAGATGAGCCTCGGGTACGTCCTGGCCAACGCCGGACGCACCGTTGCGGCGCTACGCGCGGTGACCCTGGCACTGCCCCGACTGACCGGCGCCGACGCCGGCCGGGCCCGGATGCAACGGGGCGTCGTGCTGCACTACCGGGGACGGTTCGACGAGGCGGTCCGGGACTACGACATCGCGGTGGAGATCGCCCAACGCGAGGGCGACCTGCTGCTGGAGGCGCGGGCGCGCAACAACCGCGGGCTGCTCAACGCCCACCGGGGCACCAGCCGGGACGCCGACGACGACCTGTTCCGCTCCGCGGCCATCTTCAGTCGGCTCGGGCTCGACCTGGCCGCCGCCGACGCCCGCTGGAACATCGGCATAGCCGCCGGCCAACGCGGCGACGTCGCGGGCGCGCTGCGCGGCTTCGCCACCGTCGATGACGAGTACCGCCGGCTGTCGGTGCCCCGGCCGGCGCTGCTGTTGGACCGGTTCGAACTGCTGCTCTCGGTGCCGCTGGTCGACGAGGCGGTCGAGGTGGCCACCTCCGCCGTGACGGAGCTACGGCGGCGGGGCATGGCCTCGGATCTCGCCGAGGCGCTGTTGGCCCGGGCCCGGGCGGCGCTGCTCGCCGGTGACCTGGACACCGCCACCGGGGCCGCCGCCTCGGCCCGGGCCCGCTTCCGCCGCCAGGGCCGCCGCATCTGGGCCGCCTTCGCCCGGCACGTCGAGCTGCGCGCCGAGTTTTCCCGGGGCACCCGGTCGGCGGCCCTGCTCACCGCCATGGTGCGAACCGCGGATCAGCTCGACGCCACCGGCTGGCCCTCGCCGGCACTGACCACCCGGATCGAGGCCGCCCGGCTGGCCGAGGCGTTGGGCCGGCCCGCCCGGGCGGCCGAACTGCTGGCGGTGGCGGCCCGCGCGCACCGCCGGGGCACCGCACCCCACCGGGCCCAGGGCTGGTACGCGCTCGCCCTGCGCCGCCGGCTCGACGGTGACCCGCGGGGTGCGACCCGGGCCCTGCGCCGGGGACTGGCGGTGCTCGACGGCCACCGGGCCTCCCTGGGTGCCACCGAACTACGGGCACACAGCGGGGCGTACGGGCACGAACTGGCCGCCGAAGGGCTGGACATCGCCGTCCGCACCGGCACGCCCGCCCAGGTGCTGGCCTGGGCGGAGCGCTGGCGGGCGAACGCCCTGCGGATGCGCGCGGTGCAGCCGCCGCAGGACCCCGAGCTGGCCACCGCCCTGGCCGAGCTACGGATGGTCAGCACCGCCCTGGAGGACGCGTTGCTCGCCGGCCACCCGGTGCACGCGCTGCGGCGCAGCCAGGGTCGGCTCGAACAGCGCATCCGGGAACTGGCCCGGGGAGTGGACGGTGGAGCCCGGGCAGTGGACGGTGGCGGCCTGGTGGCACCGCCCGCGGTGCACGCCCTCGCCACCGCGCTCGGTGACGCCGTGCTGCTGGAGCTGGTGGCGCACGGGCCACGGCTGCGGGCGGTGCTGGTCCGCGACGGCCGGACCAGCCTGCACGACCTCGGCCCACTCGACGAGGCGCTGGGTCGGGCCCGCCTGCACCGGTTCGGGCTGCGCCGGCTGGTCACCACCGGCGACTCGGCAAGTGCCCGGGCCGGCGTCGAGTTCGCCACCACCGCGCTGGACCAGCAGCTCTTCGACCCGGTACGCCGGCTGCTGGGCGACCGGCCACTGGTGATCGTCCCGATCGGCGCGCTGCACGCCGTACCCTGGTCGGGCCTGCCGACCTGCGCCGGCCGGCCGGTGACGGTGGCGCCCTCGGCGACGGTCTGGCTGCGCGCCGTCGGTCGGATCGTCCCGGCCGGCCCGCCGGTGCTGGTGGCCGGGCCCCGGCTGCCTGCCGCCGAGACCGAGGTACGCCAGCTCGGCGCGGCCCTGCCCGGCTCCCGCCCGCTGACCGGTTGCGGTGCCACCGCCGACGCGGTCACCGACGCACTGAACGGGACCGGGCTGGCACACATCGCCGCACACGGCACCTTCCGCGCCGACAACCCCCTCTTCTCCACGCTGGAGCTGGCCGACGGGCCGTTGACCGCGTACGAGTTGGAGCGGCTGACCCGCCCACCGGGCTGCGTGGTGCTCTCCGCCTGCGACTCCGGCCTCTCCGGGGTCCGGCCGGGCGACGAGGTGATGGGCTTCACCGCCGTGCTGCTGGCCCTCGGTGCCCGCAGCCTGATCGCCACCGTGTTGCCGGTCCCGGGCGACCTGACCACCGCGCTGATGCTGGACCTGCACCGGCGGATGCGCGCCGGTGCTCCACCGGCGGTGGCGCTCGCCGAAGCCCAGCGCACGTTCGACACCGCCGGTGGTGGCGGTGCCGCCCATGCCACCGCTGCCGCCTTCGTCTGCTTCGGCGCCGGCTGAGCGGGTGGGCCGGCTGGTCGACGTCCACCCGGGGATACTTGCCCCCATGCGTGGTCGATTCTCCAATCTGGTCCGAAGGCCGCGCCCAGCCGGCGGCAGGCGTACGCGCTGGCTGCGCCGCGCCGTCGTCGCGGCCGTCGTCGGCGCGGTGCTTCTGACCGGTGGCGCCGTGGCCAGCGTGCAGTGGATCCGCAGCGGCGCGCAGGGGCACATCTTCGCCGAACAGGACGTCCCCGAGGCCCCGGTCGCCCTGGTGCTGGGCACCAAGGTCCATCCCGACGGGACCCCCTCGCCGTTCCTCACCGCCCGCCTGGAGATCGCCCAGCGGCTGCTCGCCGCCGGCAAGGTGCGCGCGATCCTGCTCTCCGGCGACAACATGAACCCGGACTACGACGAGCCGGGCGCGATGCGGCGCTGGCTGGTCGACAACGGCGTGCCGGCGGAGAGGGTGGTGCTGGACCACGCGGGCTTCGACACGTACGACTCGTGCGCCCGCGCGAAGCGGGTCTTCGGGGTGGACCGGGCGACGGTGGTGACCCAGTCCTTTCACCTGCCCCGCGCCGTGACTGTGTGCCGGCGGCTCGGCGTGGATGCCAGCGGGGTCGGCGACGAGACGGCCCGGCAGTACGACAGGACGTGGCGGATCAGCTCCACCCGCGAGTACGGCGCCTGCGTGAAGGCCGCCGTGGATCTCCTGTCCGGTCGTGACCCGGTCCACCTCGGCCGCCGCGAGACCGGGGTGCAGGACGCACTAGGCAGCGCGTGACGCCGGGGCCGGAACGTCGCACGGCACCGACACCGTGCAGCCGCCCACCATCGCCTGTCGACCGCGATCCGGCCGCCCGGCCCTACCCTGCCAGCTCGACGGCCAGGTCCGCGTCGAAGAAGTGCGAGTTGGATCTCAAGAAAACTGGATTCATTCCAGAAGAGTGCCCTATATTCACCAGATGACGTCCGACTTCGAGACTCAGCTGCGAGCGGTCTCGTTGCGGGTGACCCGGCCCCGGTTGGCGGTGCTCGCAGCCCTGCGCGACCATCCGCACGTCGACACCGACACGGTGATCGCGCTGGTACGGGCGGCTCAGCCCACCGTCTCCCACCAGGCGGTGTACGACGTGTTGCGGGCGCTGACCGACGCCGGTCTGGTGCGGCGCATCCAGCCTGCCGGTGCGACCGCCCGGTACGAGTCCCGGGTGGGGGACAACCACCACCATGTCGTGTGCCGCTCCTGCGGCGCGATCGCCGACGTCGACTGCGCCGTCGGCCATGCTCCCTGTCTCACCGCCGTCGACGACCACGGCTTCGTGGTCGACGAGGCGGAGGTCGTCTACTGGGGCACCTGCCCCGGCTGTGCGACCGAACGCACATCCCAGTGATCCGCCAGTTCGGAAGGAAGCAGATGAGCGACGCTCAGGACAACGCACCCTCCAGCGCGCAGGGTGTGGACAAGAAGGCGGCGGCCGGCTGCCCCGTCGCGCACGACTCCGTGACCGCGCACGGCAGCGAGAGCGAGAACCCGGCGATCGACTCGCCGACGCCGAAGACCGGAGGTCGTCCGCACACCAACCGGGACTGGTGGCCCAACCAGATCGACCTCTCGGTGCTGCATGCCCACTCGTCCAAGGGCAACCCGCTCGGAGCGGACTTCAGCTACGCCAGGGAGTTCGCCAAGCTCGACGTCGATGCCCTCAAGCAGGACATCGTCAAGGTTCTCACCACCTCGCAGGACTGGTGGCCGGCCGACTTCGGGCACTACGGCGGCCTGATGATCCGGATGAGCTGGCACGCCGCTGGCACCTACCGCATACAGGACGGTCGCGGCGGCGCCGGCGACGGTGGTCAGCGGTTCGCCCCGCTCAACAGCTGGCCGGACAACGCCAACCTCGACAAGGCCCGCCGGCTGCTGTGGCCGGTCAAGCAGAAGTACGGCCAGCAGATCTCGTGGGCCGACCTGCTCGTGCTCGCCGGCAACGTCGCCCTGGAGTCGATGGGCTTCAAGACCTTCGGCTTCAGCTTCGGCCGGGAGGACGTCTGGGAGCCCGAGGAGATCTTCTGGGGCCCGGAGGACGCCTGGCTCGGCGACGAGCGCTACGTCACCGAGAAGGAGATGTCGGCCGGCGTCGGGGCGACCGAGATGGGTCTCATCTACGTCAACCCGGAGGGCCCCCGCGGCAACGCGGACCCGGCCGCGGCGGCACACTTCATCCGCGAGACCTTCGCCCGGATGGCGATGAACGACGAGGAGACCGTCGCCCTCATCGCCGGTGGCCACACCTTCGGCAAGACCCACGGCGCCGGCATCGCCGACGACCACGTGGGCCCCGAGCCCGAGGCCGCCCCGCTGGAGGCGCAGGGCCTGGGCTGGCTTAGCACCCACGGCAGCGGCAAGGGCGGGGACACGATCACCAGCGGTCTCGAGGTGACGTGGACCGACGTGCCGACGCAGTGGAGCAACCGCTTCTTCGAGATCCTCTTCGGCTACGAATGGGAGCTCGCCACGAGCCCCGGCGGCGCGAAGCAGTGGGTCGCCAAGGACGCCGAGGCGATCATCCCGGACGCCCACGACCCGTCGAAGAAGCACAAGCCGACGATGCTCACGACCGACCTGTCGCTGCGCGTCGACCCGGCGTACGAGAAGATCTCACGCCGATTCCTGGAGAACCCCGACGAGTTCGCGCTGGCGTTCGCCAAGGCCTGGTACAAGCTGCTGCACCGCGACATGGGTCCGATCAGCCGTTTCCTCGGGCCGTGGGTCCCGGAGGCCCAGCTGTGGCAGGACCCGGTGCCGGCCGTCGACCACGAGCTCGTGGGTGACGCGGACGTCGCCGCCCTCAAGGCGACGGTCCTGAACTCCGGCATCCCGACCGCCCAGCTGGTCTCCACCGCCTGGGCCTCGGCCGCCAGCTACCGGTCCACCGACAAGCGCGGCGGCGCCAACGGCGCGCGGATCCGTCTCGAGCCGCAGCGCAGCTGGGAGGTCAACCAGCCCGAGCAGCTCGCCACGGTCCTGGAGACCCTCGAGGGCGTACGGCGGGAGTTCAACGAGGCCGGCGGCGCGAAGATCTCGCTCGCGGACCTGATCGTGCTGGCCGGCTCGGCCGCCGTCGAGCAGGCGGCGCGCGATGCCGGCGTCGAGGTGACCGTGCCGTTCCACCCGGGCCGCACCGACGCCACTCGGGAGCAGACCGACGTCGAGTCCTTCCGGGTCCTCGAGCCGCGCGCCGACGGGTTCCGCAACTACCTTCGTCCCGGCGAGAAGACCCAGCCGGAGGTGCTGCTCCTCGACCGTGCCTACATGCTCAACCTGACCGCGCCCGAGATGACCGTCCTCATCGGCGGCCTGCGCTCCCTCGGGGCCAACTTCGGCGGTACGCAGCACGGCGTCCTCACCGACCGGCCCGGCGTGCTCACCAACGACTTCTTCGCCAACCTGCTCTCCCCGGGCACCCGGTGGAAGGTGTCGGAGTCCGACGAGCACGTGTACGAGATCCGGGACCTGGCCACCGATGAGGTGAAGTGGACCGCCACCGCGGTCGACCTCATCTTCGGCTCCAACTCCCAACTCCGGGCCGTCGCGGAGGTCTACGCCAGCCAGGACGCGCGCGACAGGTTCGTGGCCGACTTCGTCGCAGCCTGGACCAAGGTCATGGAGCTCGACCGGTTCGACCTCGCCTGACCCGGCTTCAACGACGAGTCCCGGTCGATCCACCAGCGATCGACCGGGGCTCGTCCGCCATCGGATCCGGTCTGGAAGACCGCAGTTCCAGATCGACGTACGCGGGACGGGCCGCCCGGCGACCCGTCCCGCGCCGTCCCGCCCTGAGCAGGAGCGGGGCCGGGCCGTACGGTCACAGCCGCTCGGTTGCTGAACGTCTCCTCGCGTCTGTTTGTTGACTCGCCGCTAACGCTTCGCGACCGCAATGCATAGCGTCACGGAATGCAGCCGAACGAGCCATTCCCCGCGCAGACCTCGGGGCCTCCACTGGTACCCGTCCAGCCCTTTGTCCCCACGCCTGTGCCGGTCTACCGCGACGAGCCGATCCGCCCGCCACGGGACACCACCGATGGCCCGGCACCGGCCCAACCACCAGCCCCGCACCCGCATCAGGCACTGACCGCGCGTCTGGCGCAGTGGTCCGCGGCCGAGCAGGTGGTCGCCGATGTGTTGAGGGCCCTCAACACCGCCTATGGCACGCCGCTGACCGTGGCACTTCTCGACAGGCCCGTCGGCAGCGACCACCTGCCGGCCACCAACACCATCGTCCTGTCCCCGAAGTACGCCACGCCAGGGCTCGCCACCGTCGCCGACAAGCTGATCCTGTACCGGTTGGCCACGGCATTCGAACACCTCGGCGTGAACACGAGCGACGTGGAGGCACTTCAGACGTACAACGGGCAGCAGCAACGGCTGTGGCGGTTGGCGAACCCGCCACAGAACCCGCCGCCCGCGGATGTGTACCGGTTCTACCACGGCACCAACCGGTGCAACTTCTACGGCGACGGCATCCAAGTCACGGGCCTGACGCCGAGCAAAGCCGGCAGCGCCATCGGCTGCAAGCGCTGGGAGAGACACGACATCGCCAGGGAGAGCAAGGACCAGGGCTGGAACACCGCCACCCTCGACTTCGACGTGGCGCTGTCCTATGCCCGGCAGCACACCGAATGGGCCATGGGGACGAAGCGCAACGAGCCGACCCTGCGCGACGTCGCCGACGAGGGCGGGCTCGTCCTCACCTTCGACATGCCGAAGAAGGCCGTCGACGGCAGCGACCAGTGGCGCCGGGACAACAGCGGCGACCCGAACAACTTCCAGACCACGGAAGCGATACCGGCCGAGCGGATCCGGGTGGTAGAGGCGTTGGGCATCCCAGGGCCCTTGACGGCCGTCGCGCCACCGCCGATCTTCGCCCAGGCCCCGATGGTCAAGACGGACTCGGCACCGGGCGCCAGGCGACGCGTCTACCCCAAATCTGACATCTGAAGGGCCTTCACCTCATGCTCCAGGAGACGAACAACCGCTTCGCCACCACATCGTGGATGTGGCTGACCGACCCGGACGAGGTCGAGAACGACGAGCTCATCCATCCGTTCGACTGCGAGATCTTCCGGGTGGTCCCGGCCCAGAGCGCGCAGACCAGCCCGAGCGCCGGCCCTACCGGCGACGAATACCAGTTGGACGACGACAACCAGGCGGGGTTCGATGCGATCCACCGGCGCGCGCTCGCGCGCGCCGTAGACGCACTACCGCACAACGGCCGGATCGCCGCTGGGGACACCGACGCGCTGCACGCGGAAGCCGAGGCCGACATGGGAACCGGGCCGACCGCCGCCATCGGCGCGACTGCTCTCGCCGGCACTGGTGGGGTCAGCCCATGCGTCGCCGTGCTGGCCCGCGCGCCCGTCGGCGGCGGTCGCTGGCGGGTCGGTTGCAGCCACCTGAGCGCCAATGAGATGGGCAGCCTCCAGGAGGCCAAAGACGCCATCAACCAGCTACTGACGAGCCTGGCCGCGGTCAGCCAGGACGCGAGCAACGGACCAGTCGAGCTCTATGTGGTCGGGGGCTGCGAGGACGAGAATGTCGCGTACGAGGAGTTCGGGCGGGTCATCGCCGCCGCCCAGATGCGGGCGGCCGACCCCGGCCCCGACCAGGTACGGCTCGCGGGGGCCCGGGTGCCGGCCTGCGCCGGCGAACAGTACGTCGACGTGTACATCGGCGCGGGCGGTGTGACGTACTCAGTCCATCAGGGCGACTGACAACTCCGAACCAACCACGATCCAGCATCAGCAACACGATCAGACCCGGATTGCCACCCGGTCTAACTATGCGGCATTGGCGTCAACGGTCGGCTCGTGCCCAGGTGTCGCACGCAGGGTCTGCACGGCGAACAACGGGATGACGACCGTCGCGACGTCGTAACCGAAACGATTGATCGTCTGCGCGGCCCAGAGATAGCGAAAGTTAGCGTTCCGCGGTGGCCGTCCCATGGCGATCATCGCTCGACGAATGAGCGCCGGAGCTGAGGAACACCGGCGCGAGCAAGACACCTCGTTCGGTGGTGCCGCGGATGACGGTGCTCGGTTCCCCGACCAGTCGGGAGGTAAGACCGGTGAGCCCGGCCGGCCCGTAGTGCAGCCCCCACACCGCGTGCCAGTCACGCACCGTGCTGCCCTGCTCGCCGCAACCCGGCTCGACCCGGGGCACGACCCGCCGCTGCACGATGTACCGGCCGTCCCTGGCCGCCGTGGTGAGCGCCTCGCGCCAGGTCGTGTCGTCGACCGTCCAGCCGGCCACCGTGCCCTCACCACGGGCCAGCGTGGTCGGTTTGAGGATGCTGTCGGACCGATCGCGGATCAGGCCGGTCAGATCGTACGGGGCGTCGATGCGGGTCGTCTGGGTCAGGATGCGGCGCAACGCGGCACGTTCAGCCTCGGTCAGCGCGTCCTGCACTGCGGGCAGCTGCACCAGGGCAAGGCAGGACTTGCTGTTGAACACGTCATGCGCCGGTACGGTGACCACCGGCGGCATGGTGCTGTCCGCCGACGGGTGCAGCCGCCGCCAGGCGACCATCGGGTCCGGCTCCGCGGCGAGTTCCTCCAGGCTGAACAGCCGCAGGATCGCGCTGACTCCGGCGACACCGTCGGCGATGGGCCCATCGGGTTTCGACAGGTCGGCGATCTCTGCCAGCCGAGTCCGGAAGGGGCGCGTCTCGATTCGCTCGGCCAGCGGCTGCCACGCGGCGGCCCACTCCGCGAGTGCCCCGGTCGCTTCGACCATCAGCACCTCCCTGAGGTCGCCAGGCGTTCCGGTGTAATGCTCCGGCGCCGCCGCGTCCAACAGGTCGACCAAACCGGTGACGGAATCGAGGTGACGTAGTCCGTGTCGCTCGGCGAAGTGGCTGAATCGTGGGTCGGCCAGGATCGCGGCACCCAGAGGTGCCCGCCGGACCCCGCCGACCGCGGTGGACAGGCCCAGCTCGATCACCTTGAAGCCGGTGCCGTCGTGCATCAGGTCGGCGCGGCCGTACCGGACGAGGCGTGGTAGGTCGGTGTCGACGAGCATCGGGCGGATCGCCGCCGGCGCGTCGGTCAGCGCGCCGAACGCGGCCAGGCTGCCGCCCGCGAGTAGATCGGGCAGCCTGCCGACGACATCGAGCAGCACCTCGAAGTCGGCGTAGAACGCAGCGATCTCACGCTCCGGGACGAACATCGGGCGCTGGAAGCTCTTCGCCGCGAGTTCTGGCCCCAGCACCGTGACGGCGTGACCGGCTGGCAGGTCGGCCGGCAACTCCCCGGCCCCGACCGCCCGCAGATAGTCCGCGGCCGGATCGGGGAGGACAACCAGGCTGCGGGAGTTCACCATGTGCCCCCTGCCCCAGTCGCGACGCCACGGTGCCGTGGCGTGGCGCGGCAGAACCGGGTCGGCGTCGGCCGTTCAGGCTGACAGGAACAGGGCATGGTCTGCCTCCAACTGGCGCAGCAAGCGGTAGTCGACCAGGATCGTGCCGGGATCCTCGTGGGCCAGGAGGACCAGGCCGGGTGTCGTGTAGGAGTTGACAGTGACCTGCAGGGGGTCGCCTGCCTGAAGGTAGGTGTCGACGGAGTGCGGCGACAACATCTGCACCATCGCCACAGGTCGGCTGAGTGCTCGAAGCATATGATCATCCATATTTGCGTCTTCCGCAACGGGACAGTTGCAGGTCCCGGGATTCCCACGGTGGGTTGCTATCAGCTCGCAGCCGTCACCGGCACGACCGAGTCCGGCACGGGTCCGGGCAACCCCGGGAGCCCTCGGACGGTGTCGCCAGACGCTCCGGCAGCCCTATGCCGATCGCGTGCGCCCGGAGCCGGCGATGCCGGGCGGCGGGATCGACCGGGCCGGGCTGGCGGAATCGGCGCGGTGCCCCGACTGGTCATCCCGTCGAACTCGGCGGGTCGGCGTTGCCGGTGGCGATCGAGTGCCACGCAGCGACCTCGAGGTCCCGCTTGGCGTTGATGACGCACAGCGTCCACTGCAGTATGACCGTCGCGACGGTGCTGAGCACCATGGCGATGAACGCGGTGCTGGAGATCGACCCGGTGAGCCGGATCGCCGAAAGGCCCCACCGTGCCTATCCGCGTAGAACACGTAGCCGAGCGGGTCCAAAGAAGTGATGGGCGTCCTCACGCGCGCTCGCCCAGGACGGCGCCGTCCTGTTCGGCGATGAGCTCACAGACATGCGCGACAGTCGGATTGCGGAAGAAGTCACGAAGCTTCAGGTTGACGTTGAACTCGGTGCTGATCCTCGCCACAACCTCGGCGGCGAGCAATGAGTGACCACCGACGTCGAAGAAATCGTCCGTCGCCGAAACGGTCTCGATGTCGAGACACTCGGCAAACAGGTCGCACATCGATTCTTCCAGCGACGTCCGCACAAATCGGTCCATGGGCATTGGGTTCTCCAACAGAAGGAAGTAGGGAAGGTACTCGGATCTGATCGGCTGATCCCCGCTGAAACTAGGCCACCGAGGGCGTTCTCGTGCCGCCACCAACAGCGGCACTTCCACCCAAGCTGCCCAAGCTGGACACCATTACTACTTTGCCGGGGTCCTGATGCCACTCGGGCCTGGGCGATCGCTCAAAGAGAAACGCACGCCGTCTTATCCGCTGGCGTCATCGCCTTCCCCGCTCCCATGCTCCGGACGCCCCGACTCAGCGCGCGAACTTCTTCTGCAGCAGTTCCGCGCAGGCAGTTCGGTCGATCTTGCCGCGATCGTTCACCGGAAGGCCGGCCAGGTTCGCGATGCGGGTAGGTATCATGTAGTCGGGTAGATGCGGGCGAAGTCGTTTGCGTAATTCACTCACTGACGGAACGTCACCGGTGCAAGCGGCAGCGAGTTCGAGTTGCCCGTCGAGATGCGCGACTGCGTGGACGACCGCGTCATCGACGCCTCCCCACATTCGTAGGGCGCTCTCTGTCTCCGGCATCTCAATCCGGTAGCCGCGGATCTTTACCTGGTGGTCCAGGCGGCCCAGGTGAACGAGGACACCATTTTCGAGGACGATTCGATCGCCGGTGCGGTACCACGCCTCAGGCCCTGGTTCGTGGCGATCGGACCCGGGTCGAGGAAGTGCGGGTTCGATGAACCTTCCCTCATTGTCTTTGGCGTCGTGATAGCCGTGGAACCGTTGGGAGCCCCGCACCTGGAGCTCGCCGAACTCCGGATCGATCTGAAAGTCCAGATGCGGGTACACCGCGCCGATCGGCACGGTCCCGTTGGAGGTCGCCGGCCAGGCGCTGCGTTCCTTCGGCAAGCGATAGGACGTCATCGCCACCGTGAGCTCGGTCGGTCCGTAGAGATTTTCCAAGGCGCTGTTCGGCGCCGCCTCGGCCCATGCCTGCGCTTGGTTGAGCGTGAGCTGCTCCCCGCAGAACAGGCTCCAGCGCAGCGACGGCATGCATCCCGGAGACAGCAGCCGTGCTCGGGAGGCCATGGAGACCAGAGAGGGCACGCAGAACCAGTGCGTCAACCGGTTCTTGTTGACGAACGCGATTGGATCGTAAACGTCGTCGGCCGACGGTATCACCAAAGCGGCTCCGGAGCCCCAGGTGACGAACATGTCGAAGACCGACAGGTCGAACGTCAGGCTGAACATCTGCGAGTGCCGGCAGCCTGGTCCCATCCCGTAGCGGGCGACGTTGAACTCGATGAACGGGTCTACGTTGCCGTGCCTGATCGGCACGCCCTTGGGCCGGCCAGTCGAGCCTGAGGTGAACAGCAGATAGGCCAGGTCGTCAGGCTTGCCCGCCCAGTCAGGTGAGTTGTCTCGCAACGCCGATCCGGCAGCGGCATCTGATGCCGCAGACGACCCGATGGACACGACACGAGCCGGGAGTACGTCCAGGAGTGCGGCGTCCGCCGTGTCGTCGGCGACGATGAAATCCAGGCCGGCCGAACGGGCGATCATGGCCAGGCGATCTGCGGGATGAGAAGGATCGAGCGGCACGACGACACCGCCGATCCGCAGGCCGGCGATGTAGGCCGCGTAGGTCTCGACGGTCCGCGTGGCGAGCAAGCCGACTCGCGGCCGGGCGACGCCCTCGGCGAGCAGGCGATGGCCGATACTGCATGAGACCTCGTCCATCTCGGCGTAGCTCAACTGCCGGCCGTCGGCGATCAGCGCCGGTTCGTCTGGATACTTCTCAACGCTCCGGATGAACCAGTCATGCAACATACGTTTCCTCCGGATCAGATCCCTGAGTTGCCGACTCGACCACAGCCGGCACAAAGTCGAACTCTTGCTCTCCTGGTGGCTCAAGGAAGTAGTTGATGTCCGCCATCAGCAGTTGCATTCGTTCATGATCATCGGCCGTGAGCCACCGATCCTCGAGCAAGCTACGGTTTCGACGTCTGACATCTTCGGAGAACGGAAGTCCTCCCGCATCCAGGTAACGTACTGCGCCGGCACGATCACGACACGGCATAACGCTTGACCTCGCGTGCCTGCTTGCGCTGAACGGAACATCCAAAGAGCCATCTTCGAATGCCGAGGAGATCGCCAGCGGAAGGTCGATGGCCTCGAGCAGTGGCCCAACGATTTCATCCACCTCGCGTTCGATCCAGTACTGCTCTTCATCCAGGGCGGACTCATCGAGCCGGATGGAATGGATGAAAGGGGCGTTCGCGACCCGCGCCAGTCGCATCCCGTGAATGTTCGCCGAGGCGTCTGGGATGCCATATCCTTCCTGGATTGTCTTTGTGACCACCTTCGCGGCACCGCCCAACCTTGCGGTCAGGGCGCCAGCGAAGATGAGTTGTTCAGCACGAGCACGACTCTTCGGAAAGACTCCCATAAACTCATGGAGCACTGGATAGACGTCGACTGACGGCGGCAGATAGCGAACTGCAAGAGACCGAATCGCGCGTAACGCAGCTACATCCTGCACCATGTTTCCGGATTGCGGGTATGCAATCGATATGCAAGCCACTCCGGCATGAGCGGCCATAACCGCTTCCAGTACGCTGATTGCGAGACTCACCGACGGTGGCACAAGGACGCCGGTGAGGCTGCCGAACAACTCCCGGTCAACGACCACACCCGCTTGAGCCAGTTCCCCACACCTGGCATCTATCTCCGCATACGCATTCAACGAGTCCACGAGCGGCACGTCTTTGCAGTATGGCAAGTTGTATGAAATTCCGCCGCCTTCGAAGGACGTTATTCCTGACGCAACTGCGGTTTCGAACAACCGGCGCGGCAGTGGAGAGCCATGACGTACCTCAAGCGGGACGGAAATCGCCTGGTTCAGGTCGCGCCCGCGCCGCCACCCATGCGTCACCAGCGGGTAGCCGTTCAGTTCTTCAGGGGCGTTGCACAACGCTGACAGCGCCATGTCGAACTGGTTGAGCCGCGTGTAGGAGTCGATTGTCAGGCTCAGGATGTCGGGGCGGGCGCCTTCTTCGAGGGCGAGCAACAGGGCGCGCATCTGCTCATGACCGCCGACACCACATCGCGGCTGAATCGCCACAAGGCCTTGGGCCTGCGCTGACCTTAGAACATCAGCAACAGTGGGCTTTTTCAATCCCTTGACGAAGGCAACCGAGTCAGCAATCAATGGCAACTCGTCAGCATCCATTGCTTGGCTCCTCGATGCGTGGCGAAGCCGGGGAGCCCGCCAGATCGTCGTCGCGTTGCACTCGGAGCCGATCGAGTACCGCCGGGATCATGGACGGGTCGCGAAGGATGTAATCCACCCCCAGCGCGTAGAGGGCCGCATCTTTGCTGATGTCGCTGTCCACGGCGACCGACAGGTTCCCTCCAACAATCACCGGGCAGGTGATCGCACCGCGATCTTTCGCCTCAGGCAGGTCGGCAAGATCCTGCCGGGCATGTCCATTGAGGCTGCCGACGAGTACCGCCTCCGCTTCTGGCCACCGAAGGAGGGCATCGCAAATATCGGATACTGTCGTGCAGGCTCCAAGGTTCACCACGTTAAAGCCATGCGATCTGAGCAAATAGGCTATGATGTGGTTTGCGACGACATGGGAGTCGCTGGCCGCGACGCACAGGATGACGGTTCGCCTGTCGGGGCAGTACTCGTTTTTCATTCCTGACCGATTTCTACATATCGAGGGTCGACCGGTGAGTCCGGTGATTCAATCTCCCCCACTGGGTCTTTTGGGCAGTGCGCAGAGGTAGCTTGGCTCGCGATAGAGGGCTACCGGAATTAACTGTTGTCATGCAGCTTCCCCGCTCTTGAACGTACGGCAAGCGGGACGTCGGCATTCATCATCGATGGTATCTATGCCTGAAATCCCCCGCAAGTAGCAACGAGGCGTTGTTTGTGCTGACGGTGTCTCGCGTCTCACTCATCTGGACCGAGTCGCTTGCATAAAGTGAAGAAGTCGGGGCCGGGCGGTAGCGCAGTGGATGGGGAAGGTCACCGGGAATTGTGGAGAGAGGAAGAAACGGCTCCAACCCGCAGACCTAAGCCAGAGGGCTGCCTACGAGGGATGATGCTATTCAACCAGTTGTGCGGCCGAGAGTTGCGCTTTCGGATCGTCTGCTCCGACGGTGAGTAGCTGACGGAAGCGGAGAACCAGTTCCTGTATCGAATCGCGGTCGAATATCTCGGTAGCGTATTCGGCGCGCAACGACCAGCGTGTCGGCGAAGCGGGGATCACCTCGACCATCAGATCAAGCTTGGCAGTTTCGTTGTGGATGGGCACCTGTTGGACATCCATGCCTGCGAAACTTACGGGGGAAGGAGTGACTGATTGAAGCGCGAAGGCGATCTGAGCGAAGGGCTGGCGGCTTCGGTCGCGGGGAGGATTGAGCTCTTGCACAAGCCGTACGAAAGGAATGTCCGAGTTGCTAAACGCGCCGAGCGCCGACTGCCTCACACGTTTCATCATCTCTGCGAAAGTCGGAGCACCGCTGGTGTTGACACGTAGGATGATCGTGTTCATCAGAAGCCCTACGAGAGACTCCGTACCGGGGTGGTGGCGGCCCGCGACTGGCACGATTATCGCCACATCGTCCCGTTCGGCATATCCTGCCAGCAGTTCCTGAAACGCTGCGGCAAGCGCCATGAAGAGCGTGCAACCATGATCTTCAGCGATTGTGCGGAGCCGACTCACGAGGGGACCGGGCAAATCGACCTCGACCCGGTCGCCACCTACTGGTCGGTGGTTTGGGCGCGACTTGTCGGTAGGGAGTTCGAAGGGGACGTAGCCGGCGAGGGCTGAGCGCCAGTAGTCCAGCTGCCGCTCGAGCCGTTCCCCGCTTAGCCACTGCTGGTACCACGCCGCAAACTCGGAGTACACGACGTTCAGCGTTGGCAGGCGTGCCGGCCGCGATCCCACGATGCTGTCGTAGAGCTCGCTCAACTCGTTGGTGATGACACCGATTGACCAGTCGTCACAGATGATGTGGTGCAGACAGAGAAGAAGAACATGCCGGTCGGGAGAAAGTCGAACCAAGCTGCCGCGTAGCAGGGGTGCGAGCTCGAGGTCGAAAGGTGTTCGCGCCACGAGATGCATCTGCGCCTCTAGGACCGTCGGGTCGTTTCCCGTCGCATCAACCTCGCCGAGAGCGACACTAACGTGAGGATGCACCCGAAGGGTGGGGACGCCACCACTCTCCGGGAAGGACGTGCGCAACACCTCGTGCCGGCTTACCAGGAGGTTCAACGCCTGGTTCAGCGCAGCTACGTCGATCTGCCCCGTGAGCTCATACGCCAAGGGGACGTTGTATATCGGTAACTCGGGGTACACCTGATGTAGGAGCCACTGACCGCGTTGGGTCGGGGATAGAGTGCCCGCTGACTGGCCCGCCAGATTTTCGGCGGCAACGGCAATCGGGGCGAGACTCTCCATCTTGTTCGCCATTGCCGCCAGTGCTGACAGGGTGGGATGGGCAAAGACATCACCCAACCCGATCCGAACACGCTCCACTGATTCGAGAAGATGGACCACACGCATCGCCGCGAGGGAATCGCCACCAAGTCCGAAGAAGTCGTCTTCGGACCTCACCACGTCAACCCCGAGTACCGTCTGCCACGCCCGCGCAATCCGCTGCTCGTCAGGACTGAGAAGAGACGGTTTGTCGCTAATCCGGTCGGCGTGATCAGAAACTGCCTGCACGTCGATCTTGCCGTTGGGAGTAAGTTGTATCTTCTCCACAATGATGATGTTGGCCGGGACCATGTACGACGGCAGCGCAGCGGCACACATCTCTTGGAGGTGTCGAGCAGTGACCGGTTCCGACGATGGGCGAGGCTGCACGTAGGCCACCAGGCGTCGCTGCCCATCTGGCCGACCGACGACGCCTGCGATGGCCCGCTCTACCCCGGGGTGGGTATGCAGGACATTCTCCACCTCAGCAAGCTCAATCCGATGCCCGTTTACCTTTACCTGACGGTCCCGGCGCCCGACGATCTCCAGCGTGCCGTCTGCTCGGTATCGTCCGAGATCCCCCGTCCGGTACAGGCGGGCACCAGAGCGGCCGCCAAGGTGGTCAGGCACAAAACGCTCAGCCGTGAGACCCGGTGACCCGACGTAGCCGCGGCCCACCCCAGAACCACCGAACACGATTTCGCCGACGACCCCATACGGGACCGGTAGAAGATTCTCATCGAGCACGTAGACCTCGATGTTGGGGTTGGGGCGCCCCAGGGGGGTGGTCCCTCGACCGCCTTCGGCAGTAACGGCGGTCGCATCCACGCAGCAACCGCCTACGGTAACCTCCGTGGCGCCGTATTGGCTCAGCACCGTCAATCCCGCTACCCGGGCCGCAAGGGACCTGACGACCTCCAGGCGCAGCGGTTCACCGCCGACGAACAGCGTCTTGGTGGCCAGTCTTCCGCCCCGTAGCCGGAGATGCCCGTCGAGCACTTCGAGGTGCGATGGGGTAAGCCGGACAAAATCGAAATCGGCGTCGCTGGTGAGCACGTCGACTACCTCGTCGATCCTCGCACCGTCGGGCATCAGCACCATCTCCGTGCCCCTCATGAGGGGAAGGAAAATGCACGGCACTGTGAAGTCGAAGCTCAAACGTGTATGAACCAGGGTGCCCTGCCGATGGCCCGTGGGTAGCACGGAATCAGCCCACAGTAGGTAGTTCACCGCACTGCGGTGCTCGATCATTGAGCCTTTCGGCGTGCCGGTGGAGCCGGAGGTGAAGATTACGTACGCCAGATTGCTCGGGGTGGCGGGGGACTCCGGCCGGTCGGTCGGTTGTGTCCGCAGCTCGGTGACATGCTGGTCGACGTCCAAAACGGGGAGACCGGTTGGCGCCAAAATATCAGCGGTGCCGGCATCCGCGATGGTCAGGCTGACACCGGCGGCCGCAAAAGCGGCTGTCGTCCGTTCTACGGGCTGATCGCGGTCCTGCGGTACGTAGGCTGCGCCAGCCTTGAGGATCGCCAGGATCGCGACGATGACCCCCGGACCCCGCTTCATGAGAACGCCCACCCGGCACTCCGGCCCGATCCCGTGCTGATGGAGTAGCCGAGCCAACTGGTTGGCCTGTCGCTCCAGATCACCATAGGTGAGCGTGGAGTCGCCACACGAGATTGCGACGGTGTCGGGCACCCGATCTGCCTGTTCCTCGAACAGTTCGTGAAGGCACAGATCTGGAATGCTGACTGCCCTGCCCCGTCCCCACTGCCGGGTGACCCTCGTGGCCTCGTCGGTTGTCAGGATGCTGAGAAGCCGAGCAGGAGTGTGCGGATCGGCGTATGCGCTGCCCAGGAGAGCCATCAGGTGAGCGATCATGCGACGAGCGGTGTCGCGGTCAAACAAGTCAGGATCGTAGCTGAGCTGACCATCGAGACCGGCGGAGGTCGCAGTCATCGTCAGTGCGATTTCCGCTTTGGAGGTGCTCCCATCGGTGACGGGAGACTCCGATGGCCCGCTGTGGACCGCTGTCCCCTGGCCATACCAGGCAAACGCCGCGCGTACCGTCTGGATTCGAGGTTCGGATCGGCGTTCGCCGTCGCCCGGATGCTCTGCCGGCTTACCGGGGAGGCACATGAGATCGGAGCCGCCTGCTCTCGCCAATGCGTCGAACCCTAGTAGTCCAGGATCACCACACTCGACGACGGCGCCTGGCTCCGTAATGTGATGGTCCGCTCTGGCTGACCCGACGGGCACACACGTCACACCCATGACGAATCGTCGCTGCCCGCTATAGCGGTGCAGCAGGAGACGCCACGCGGTCTGGAGCACCACACACCCGTCGGTCCCGATCCGCTCCGCCAATACGTCAACCTGCTCGGCCATGGTCCCGGTGATGGCGAATGGCTCGTCCACCCTACGGCTGCCGCAAGCGTGGGTACGCGGTCGGTCGGTAGGTAGTTCAAGGAGCGGTTCGTCTCCTGAGGTCCAATCGGCTAACTCAGACAATTGCTCAGTCACGGCCGCTCCTGTGGCAGAGATGGGATTGCGTTCGCTCCTCCGTCGCAGAAGGAGGGATAACGGAGAGCAGGCAAGAGCGAGGACGTGAGCCGCGAGGAGAGAGTGAATGCATGCGCCCGCAGGCCGCTCTACAAGCCAGTCGAGTCTGTAGGCACCAACTGAGACCACCATGCTGACCGCCTGGTTCGAGGCGGTCGCCGTCAGGATGGCCTAGCGGCGGCGAGGGCACGAGCGGCGCGGGGTCACCACCGACGCTGCACCTGGTCACCCTGGTTAGCGACATCGGCAACGCGTAGTTGCAGTGGCCACACCCCACCGGGCATTCCGCGGACGGCCAGAGGTGGAACGTCGAAACGTGCGTCTGCCCCGGCGCGAGGCGCGCAGACAGCGATTCAACGATGTCGTTACGTAAGGGTTCGAGCGGCGACACATCTCGCGGCGCACCGTTCGGCCCTTGCTGCCTGAAGATGGATAAAGGCATGAATGACTCCACCAAAGGTGCGCGTTATTCGATACTGCACCCATCCACAGCCCACATTCGGCAAGGTCCACCCTCGCAGATACTTGACTGCGCAATTACTAACAGTAGGATGCCCCCGTGCTATGTATCGCCCTCCCGGAGGGGGATCCTACGCACAGCTAGTGGATCAAAGCAACACCCTCGATCTCGCCCATAGGTCGGAGGGCGATGGTGGACGACGACACGACCTCATTGACCACCTTGATCACTCTTTCCTACTATAAGACCCACCCGCCGGAGTGATCAGCATTCCGAGCGGCCGCGGGCGGTGCGAGGTGCCTTGCCCCGCCACCCCGGCCACGCTGCTGGCCTGGCGCTGTCGGCTGGGTGCGCCGTCATTGGACGTACCCCCAACCGGGCCGGCTGGCCGCGAGTGACGCGCGGATCGCGGCATGGGCGGATGCTTTTCAGGCCCCAGGGTCGGCCTTGGGGCCCGGCCGATCCCGGGTTGGAAGGTACGGTCGCAGTCAGACAGGAAAGCAGCGCGGCTGCCTGTCGGGCACGGAGACGGAAGATCGCCGACGCGAAGATCAGCAGGAATACGGCAGCGATCACCGATGCCGGATCGGCCGGTCCACGGACCACCGCCCACCATTCGGCGGACCCACCCGGGCTGCCTCCCAGCAGGCTGACGATGAAGAAATAAGCGATCGGCACCGCGACCGTTGCTGATTGTCCGAACGTGCTGAGCAGTAGCAGCGCTGCACCGACGAAGAACATGGCATTTCGAGCGAGGCTCGCGCCGAGGGCGCCGTCGCCCAGGGCTGCGGCCGTCAGGCACACGACAACCACCGGGATGAGCGCGAGCCCGACGAACGGCCACATCGGGGCAGTCGGCCTCGTCGACGCCTTGCTCGTCCCGCGAGGTCGGCAGGAACAGCCGCCAATCGAGAGGACGCGAGGCGGTGTCGGTCACCGCGTGGACACTCACCCGATCTGGCAGTTGCGACCTTACCAACGTGCCGGAGTACTGCCCGGCGCCCCCTTGCGGCCCCCGCAGGCAGCAGCAGCCGCAGTCGAGGCCCCGGAAGCAGCCCTGATACACCGGGCCAGAACTCTTCTCACTCCATGCCCAAAAAGACTCCCATCGATTGAATTGATGAATTTCACGATGGAATCCGGCCACATATCGGCTGTACGATCCAGCAAAACCGTTCGGACCATTCAATCGGCGCGTCGTACGCCCGCCGGAATGGCCGGAACAGAGGGAGGCTGGGAGATGGGACTCCACCGCCACACGATCTTCGCCCGCGAGCGTCGAGCCGGAACGGCCGCCATGGCCACGCTCGCCACCACGGTCATGCTCCTCACCGTGGCTGCCGGACCGGCCACTGCGACACCCGCTACCGAACCGCCGTCCGGGACGACCGGCGAGATCCTCGGCACCGGCAACGCCACCCCCGTTCCCGGCAGCTACGTGGTCACCCTCAAGGACAGCGGCGGTACGGTCGGCGATCGGCAGGCTGGCGTGTCCCGCCTCGCCGACCGGTACGGCTTCCGCCCGGACCAGGTCTGGCACGACGCGCTGAACGGCTTCTCCGTGCGGACCTCCGAGTTGGTGGCCCGCCGGCTGGCCGCCGACCCGGCGGTAGCGGTCGTGGAGCAGGACCGTTTGACCAGCTTGGCCACCACCCAGACGAACGCGCCGTGGAACCTCGACCGGATCGACGCATCCCTGGGACTCAGTGGTACCTACAACTTCACCAGTGTCGGGACCGGCGTCCGGGCGTACATCGTGGACAGCGGGATCCAGATCAGCCATGTCGACTTCGGCGGCCAGGCGGTGTACGGCTACGACGCCGTCGACGGCGTGCTCCCGGCCAACGACTGCAGCGGGCACGGCACCCACGTCGCCGGCACCGTCGGCGGGACGACCTACGGGGCGGCCAAGAACGTTGTGCTGGTCGCGGTCAAGGTGTTCGACTGCGCCCTGCCGAGCACGCTGTCGATGTTGATCAACGGGATCAACTGGATGATCGCCAACCACCTCGCCGGGCAGCCGGCCGTGGCGAACATCGGCGTGCTGACCAGCCCCACCGTCGCGCTCAACACCGCAGTGACGAACGCGGTCGCCGACGGCATCACGGTAACGGTTCCGGCCGGCAACTCGAACGTGAGCGCCTGCACCGTCTCACCCGCGTCGGTGCCGACCGCGCTGACCGTAGGCGCGACGTTGACGAACGACAACCGGGCAAGCTGGTCCAACTTCGGTCCCTGCCTGGACATCTTCGCTCCCGGCGAGCGCATCACGTCGGCCTGGTGGAACTCGATCACCGCGACCCAGACGATCAGCGGCACCTCACACGCCGCGCCGCTCGTCGCCGGCGTCGCCGCTCGGGTGCTCAGCAACAACCCGACCTGGACACCGGCCCAGGTGGCCAGCTACCTGTTCAGCGTCGCCAGCCCGGTCGTGATCAACCCGGGGGCCGGCTCGCCCAACCGTCTCCTGCACCTGTCCCCGGCGCTCTGACCTGGCCCTGTCACCGGCCGGCCCACGCGGTCAGCCGCTCGCCATCGGAAACGGAGCGAGCAGGCCGCGCAGGGCCGGTCCGGGTCGCCCCGACCGACTTCTCGCTCCACGAACCAAGATCAATCCTTGATCGGTCCCCGACCGGCGGCGAACAGCGGGCTGAGGAGGACCTCCGAACAAGACGGGCCTCCGACCGACCAGGAAGGGTGGCTGATCTTCGAAGTGCCCGGCAGGATTCGAACCTTCCCCCACGCCGACGACATGGTGCGCTGCCGGAAGCCAGATGCGTGGATCACTCGACCGTCACCGCCAATGATCGCCTGGGTGCGCGTGTCACCGCCTGGCATGCATGGTGTCGAGCTGTTGCAGCGCTTCTTCGGGCAGTTCGAGATCGGCGGCTGCGATGTTCGCTCGGGCGTGGCTGATCCGTGTGGTTCCGGGAAGCGGGATGACTCTGAGTCCATGGATGGGCTCGCGGTGGTGAACCCAGGCCAGCGCGACTTGCCCAGGCGTGGCGCGGAGTTGCCGGGCGATGCGTGCCAGGATCGCTTGCGGGTGCGCGGTCGCGCCGCCGTCATGCGGCTCCTGGTGGAGTAGGCCATGGGATGTCGGTGAGTGCGCCACGATGGCCACGTGATGCCTGGCTGCGGCGGACAGTGGGCCGTCCTCGACGCCGCGATCGGTCAGCGACCACCGTTCCTGCAGCGCTGCGATCGGGTGCACGGCCTGGACGCGGTGCAGATCCTCGGCGCTGACGTTCGAGAGTCCGAGCGCGCGCACTTTTCCGTCGGTGATCAGTTCCGCCATGGCACCGACGGTCTCCTCGATGGGGACCGTGTCGCTGCGGTGGTGCAGGTAGTACAGGTCGATGACTCCGATGCCCAGCCGCTTCAGGCTGGCGTCGCAGGCGTGTCGCACGTATGCGGGGTCGGCTCGGACATCGAAGCCTTGAGGTGTGTCCGGGCGCGGCCGGAGGCCGAACTTGCTGGCCAACATCACGTGGTCACGCCGGGAGCGGATGGCGCGGCCGACAAGCTCCTCGTTGCCGTACGCATCGGCGGTGTCGATCATGCGGATACCAGCGTCGACAACCGTCTGGATCACGGTGACGGGGTCGCGATCCGGTTCGCCGGCTGCGCCGTCGCGCACAAGCGGAAGGCCCCGTGAGCAATCCGTGAGCAGCCGGAAGGTCTGGTGATCCCTGCCCGGCCTTCCCGGGAGAGCGAAATGGCCTCCCACCGCAGGTGGGAGGCCATTTCTGGAGGTGCGCCCGAAGGGACTCGAACCCCTAACCTTCTGATCCGTAGTCAGATGCTCTATCCATTGAGCTACGGGCGCCCGGTGCTCAGCCAGTCTACACACCCGGCTTTCGCGCGGAGACTCCGGGATTCGAACCCGGGAGGGGCTTTAAGACCCCAACCGCATTAGCAGTGCGGCGCCATAGACCAGACTAGGCGAAGTCTCCCTGGTGGCCCTGCAGACCACCGCGCCCGAGGATACAGGGCCCCACCCATCAGGAGCAAAGCGACTTCCCTGTCCGTCCCTCCGCCTGACGTGGCGAGGTGCCCTCACCTGGCCGGGGCTTCGTCCCGGTCTCGCCTTTCTCCGCTGTGCGGGGGCGTGATCGGGACTACGCTCCATCGATATGCAGGAGCAGCCGCCGCGCGAGCCGACCCGCCGAGAGCCTGCTGAGGGAGCGCGTCGACGCTCCCCGAAGGCAGCCTTCAGCCCGCCTCCCGCACCACCCGGGCCGGCCGGCCCGGAGGATTCCGGGAAGCGCCCCCGGCGGGCGAAGCCAGCGCCCGCCGTGCTCTTCCAACCGCCTTCGGCCGATTCGCCGCTGCCCCGCCAGGCCGACCGCTCGGCCGAGCCTGCGCCACGGGAGCTTCCCGATTCAGCGAAGGAAATAAGCAAGAGTGACGTCCCGCACACCAGCGGCGACCTACCAGCCTCGACCGCAGACCAACTGACGTCCGCCACAGACACCGCTGCGAAGCAACCGGCCTCCGCCACAGACACCGCTGTGGGCCAGTCAGCCGCGAGCCCGAAGTCCTCCGGCGGGAACGCCGCGCCCGGGCGGAAGACGCCTGCCGCCAGGAAGGCACCCGGGAAGAAGGCTGCCGCGAAGAAGGCCACACCAGCCGCAGGGTCCGAACCCGCCCGAAATGCCACGTCCGAGGCAAAGACCGCGCCCGCCCGGAGATCGACACCCGCGAAGAAGACTGCCCCGACGACGCTCGCCCCGGCCCCGACCGAGGCCTCAACCCCGACCGAGGCCCCGACCCCGACCGAGGCCCCGCAGACCGAAGTCTCAGCCGTGACCGAGGTCCCGGCCCCGAGCCCAGCACCGGCCCCGGCCGCCGACACCGACGCCGTGGTGGCGAGCGCCCCACTGGGGCGTACGCCGGAAACGGTCCTTCGGGTGGCTGCCGCGCGGGTGCTCGAGCATCCCGCCTTCGCGCCGGAGCTGCTGGCCCTGGCCGCCGTCGAGGCGGTCGGGCCGCGCGCCCGCGACTGGGCGCAGCGGCTCCGCGACGCGTACCCCGACGCGGGTGCCGACGGGTTGGCGCGGCTCGCGACCCGGCGGTTCGTCCGGCAGGCTGGGGCGGGCGGGGCGACCGCCGCGCTGGCGGGGCTCTTCGCGCCGGTGGCTGAGCTGGCTGCGGTGTTGTGGGCGCAGGCCAACCTGGTGCTGCACCTGGCGGCGGCGTACGGCCGGGACCCGGCCGATCCGGAGCGGGCGGTGGAGTTGCTGGTGCTGACCCGCGTGCACCCGGACGCCGAGAGCGCGCGGGTCGCGTTGGCGGCAGCGCGGTCGGCAGACGAACCCGGCGCGGCGGGCTGGCCCCGGGCGGCGGAGGCCGCGTGGCGGCTGGCGGCGCCGCTGGTCGCCCAGGCGGGCGGCTGGTTGGCGCTGCGGCTGGCGTCCCGGCTGCTGCCGGGCCTGGCGCTGCTCGCGGCGGCGGCCGGCGACGCGGCGGCGGCCGAGCGGCTCGCCGCCCGCGCGATCACCGCCTACCGGCGACCGCCGACCGGCTGAGCGGAACACGACGGCTGCGGAACCGCGGCGACGGCTGGAGATCTTGGTACGAAAGTGCCCCCGGAGGGGCGGTTTCCTACCAAGATCTACCGGCGAAAGAGGGGCCGGCGCGAAAGAGGGGCCGGCGGAGAGGGCCGGCAAAGACGGGGGCCGGCGAAGGGGGCGCAAGGGCAGAGCGGCGCCTCACAGCCAGTCGAACCATTCCTTCGGCAGCAGGGCGTAGCCGACGAAGGCGACGATGTCGAGCAGCGTGTGCGCGACGACCAGCGGCATGACCCGGCGGGTGCGCAGGTAGAAGAGGCTGAACAGGACGCCCATCACCACGTTGCCGAGGAAGGCGCCGAAGCCCTGATAGAGGTGGTAGGAGCCGCGTAGCAGGGCGCTGGTCGCGACGATCGCGACGATCCGCCACCGGAGTTGGCGCAGCCGGGTGACCAGGTAGCCGACCACGATCACCTCCTCCAGCACCGAGTTCTGCACTGCGGCGAGGATCAGCACCGGCACCGTCCACCAGACCTCGGGCAGCGCGGCCGGCACCAGCGTGGCGTTGACGCCGAGCTGGGCCGCCGCCCAGAACAGCGCCAGCCCGGGCAGGCCGATCAGCGCGGCCAGGCCGGCGCCGCGGGCCAGGTCCTGGCCGGGCCGCCGGGCGTCCAGGCCGAGCGTCCGTGCCGGGTCGCCGGGGTCCCGCGCCAGCAGGTGTACGGCGAGCAGCACCGGCAGCAGCGCGAAGACGATCCCGAGCAGCTGGTATGTCAGGTCCAGCCACGGCCGGGGTGACGCCGAGGTGTTGAGTGCGGCGGTCTGCTTCGACAGCGGCCCGTCGGCGGTCAGCTTCGCGATGATCGACACCATCGCGTAGACGGCGGACTGGCCGAGCGAGAGGCCGAGCACGAGCAGCGTCTCGGTGCCGAGCATCCGGCGGGTCGCCGGGCGTTCCAGCTCAACGGTCACCGCACCACTCTGCCCGACGCGCGCGCTCGCCGGTCGGCGGCACGGCACTGCGGCACCACCGGGATCGGCGGCACTGCGGCACTGCGGCACCACCAGGATCCCGGCGCTGGGCAACTGCCGCCCCGCCCGAACGAACCTCACGAGCCGATCGCACATTCTGTGCGACCGGCCGACACTCTCCGTGGACATTCTATGGGCGCCCGATCCGCCGTCAGGAGAAGGAGCACGCCGTGGACGACTTCGCAAGGCTGCTGAAGGAGAGCTGGACCCTGGTCGAGGAGCACCGGAAGCGGCTGAGCGGTCACTTCTATGCCCGGCTCTTCCTCCTCGACCCCGAGCTGCGGAAGCTCTTCCCGGTGGAGATGACCGGGCAGGGCGATCGGATCCTGGAGGCGATCGTCACCGCCGCGCAGGTCGTCGGCGACCCGGAGAGCTTCGACGAGTACCTGCGTTCGCTGGGCCGCGACCACCGGAAGTACCACGTCGAGGCGACGCACTACGAGACCATGGGCGTCGCGCTGCTCGACGCGCTGCGCAGCATCGCCGGCGACGGCTGGAACCTGGAGTACGACCAGGCGTGGCGGGACGCGTACGCGGCGATCTCGGAGAGGATGCTGGCCGGCGCGGCGGCCGACGGCAATCCGCCGTTCTGGCACGCGGAGGTGCTGGCGCACGAGCGGTACGGCCCGGACACGGCGGTGCTGACCTGTCGGGCGTTGCAGCATCCGCTGTCGTGGAAGGCCGGCCAGTACGTGAGCGTGGAGGCGCCCCGCCACCTTCCCCGGGTGTGGCGCACCTACTCGGTGGCGAACGCCCCGAACGACGACAACCTGCTGGAGTTCCACGTCCGTACGCCCAAGGGCGCCGGCTGGCTCTCCGGTGCGCTGATCCGCCGGGTGAAGCCCGGCGACCTGCTCCGAGTGGCGGCGCCGATGGGGTCGATGACGCTGGACCGCTCCTCCGAGCGGGACATCCTCTGCGTGGCGGGTGGCGTCGGGCTGGCTCCGGTCAAGGCGCTCGTGGAGGAGTTGGCGAGCCACAACCGGACCCGCTGGGTGCACGTCTTCTACGGTGCCCGTACGGCGGCCGACCTGTACGGCCTGGCCGGGCTCCAGGAACTGGTGGCCGCGCACCCGTGGCTGTCGGTCACTCCGGCGTGCAGCGAGGATCCCGACTTCGACGGCGAGCTGGGTGACGTCCCCGACGTGGTCAGCCGGTACGGCCCGTGGACGGCGCACGACTGTTACGTCTCGGGTTCCGCCCGCATGGTCCGGGCCACCCTCCGGGTCCTCGCCGAGGACGGCGTTCCGCCGGAGAACACCCGCTACGACACCTTCGGCAACCTCTAGAAGCTTTCCTCCCCCCATACCGGGGCGCGTGCCTCTGCCCCCTGGGGCACGCGCCCCGGTCCCCCAACGGGCGGACCGGCACCGCCCCGCACGACCACGTCCGCCCGGCCGTCCTTCCCACCCGTGCGGACGTGGTCGTGCCGCCCGGAAGCGAAATCGGGTGCCGGTGCGCGAAGGTCAGTAACGCCAGGGGCGGCCGGTCTCGCGGTATTCCTCGACGGGGACCAGCGGCACTCCCGGTGTCATCCGGTCGACGTAGAGCCGCCCCTCCAGGTGGTCTATCTCGTGGGCGACGAGCCGGGCCATGCCGAACTCGAACGAGGTGATGATCCGGCTGCCGTCGTACCGGGCGTGCTCCACGTCGAGCCGGAGCGGCCGGGGCACCAGGCCACGGTGGTCGAAGAAGGAAAGGCATCCCTCGTACTGTTCGTCGCTGTCGGGGGAGGCGTCGACCACCCGGGGGTTGAGCAGCACGACAGGGTCGGCGGACCGGTCGGGGGGCCGGACAACCGCCACCGCCCGGCCGAGGCCGAGTTGCGGGGCGGCGATGCCGACGCCCTTGCGGAACGGATGGAGTTCGTCGAGGCGGACCAGGGTCGCCGCGAGGCGGTCGGCCACCTCCCGGGCTTCCTGCTTCTCGCGGGGCAGGTCGAACGGGCGCGCCGGCTGGCGGAGCAGGTCGGCGTCGCGCTGCACGATGCCGATGCCGCGCATCCGGTCGCTGGGCCGGGCCCGCCCGGTTTCCTCCGGCTCGGCGTCCGGCCGGCCGCGGAACCGCCACTGCAACCGGTACCGCGCGTTGAGCGGCGGGTCGTCGGTCGACCAGTCGAAGATCAACCGGTCGGCGTCCTCCTGCCTGGTCACCGGTGTGCGCAGCGGGCCCTCCTCCGCCGAGAGCGAGGTTTCCGCGCCCCAGACCTGCGGGTCGAGCGCCGCCGGGAGGTCCAGGCGTACGGCCATCTGCCGGGTGGGCAGCCGGACCGCCCGCTGGAACCAGGGGCCCCACTTGTCGTGCCCGACGCAGTATGCGTACTCAATGGTGGCCCGGTCTCCGGGGTAGAGGGGGAAGCGCCGGTCGGCGTTCTCGAAGAGCAGCCACAGCTCCTTGAAGGCGTCCCGGTCGTGCTTGGCTCGCCAGTGCATCGCCTCCCGCTCGATCCCGTCCTCCCGGTACGCCCGCAGCCGCAGCTCGGCGAAGGTGAGCGGGTGTTCCCGGTGGTGCAGGTTGGAGCGCCCCGGGTCGTTGGGGTAGCGGTCGACGGCGACCCGCACCAGGTAGCGGGTGACCGGCTCGGTGCCGGCGTTGTAGAGCTCACGCCGGATGACGCAGCGGTACGCGTCGTCCAGGTAGGTGAGGGTGGCGAGTTCCCGCTCGACGATGAGGCCGGTGCCGGGCGGCATCCACTGCCCGGGCACGGGTGGGTCCCGGTGCGCCCGTTCGGCCCGGGCGTGGCGCAGTTCGTCGTACTCCTTGAAGCGCTGCCAGATCGCGCCGCTGGCCTCCAGTACGGCCTCGGCCCGGCGGGCGAAGTCTTCGGTGGGTCGGTGCCGCCGCCCCTCGACGTGGCTGACGTACGACGGGTCGAACCCCATCTGGGTGGCGAGCTGTTTCTTGGACAGCCCCCGCCCGGTGCGGTGCCGGGCGATCTCGGCGGCGAAGGAGTCGGCAGCCCGATCGAGCGGTGAGGTCGTCATCAGCTTCCTCGTGGCCGGGAGTATCAGTTTCACGTTCTGTGGCGACGCACACACGGAACTGGCACCTTGCCGACACGAATCTTGACAGACAGCGATGATTGTCGATACTGGACCGGCCGTTTCGCGCTCCGGCCACCGGGTACCGCACAGCACCTGGCCGGAGTGACCCGCACCTCCGGATCCGACCGAGGCGAGGCTTCCCTTACTCCGCGACCTGTGGTTAGGCTAGCCTTAGCTCAACGACGGGCGGCAGCCCGCCGACGGCGACATCGGGCGGGGGTGAGTCGAGTGACAGCGGTGATGCCGAAGCGGGAGATCGCCGCCGCGCCGCTGGCCCCGGTCACCGCCGCGCTGCGCGCGATGTTCGGCACCGACGACGTGCCCGGCCTCGCACCCGGCCTGCTGGTGCCCGACGAGTTCGGTTGGAGCCCGGCGACCACCCTCGTCGACGGTACCCGGCTGCCGGAGCTCCTGCGTTCGGCCAGCACCCGCCTGGGCGGCACCCCGCACGCGTGCGCCGCGCTGGCCTGGAAGTCGTACAGCTACTGGACGGCGTTGCCCGTGGTGCTCGGTTGGGCCTCCGCCCGGCGGGTGCCGCTGCTCGACCCGGCCGACGTCCTGATCCACTTCGAGGACCCCCGCCCGCTGCTCACCATGGGCCTGCGCCGCTCGACCACGGTCGCGGTGCTGCCGAGCGACCCGCTGGCGCTCGCCGGGCGGCCCGACGTGCGGGTCGTCGCGGACGAGGCGGAGCTGCTCCGGGCGCTCCGCGCCTCGCTGCTCGACGCCCACCTGGCCCCGATGGTCGCCGCGATCCAGGCCGAGGTCCGGATCGGCACACGCACCCTCCTCGGGTCCGTGGCCTCCGGCATCGCGCACGGCATCCTCCGGGCCACCGACGGCCTGCCCGGCTCTTCGGTCGAGACGATCGAGACGCTGCTCGGCGTGCTCGACCTCGCCGACCTGGTGGAGCTGGTTCCGGGCCCGAACGGCGAGCCGACCGTGCAGCGGCGCACCTGCTGCCTCGCCTTCACCCTCCCCAAGCCCAAGATCTGCCAGGGCTGCTGCGTCCGCCAGCCCTGACCCCGGCCGCCGCGCCGGTCGCGTCAGTCGGTGAGCGGGCGGACGTCCCAGAGCCAGACCCCTCCGGTGTACGTGGGGCGGATGCCGGTCAGCTCGGTCATGCCCCGGCGCAGCGCGTCGGCCTGCCGGTGCGGCCCGAGCACGACCGCGCCCGCCCGCCAGTACCGCAGGTCCCCGACCGCGTCGACGCGCGCCTGCGGGGTGATCGGCGGCACCGCCCCGGTCCGCCGGATTTCGGCGAAGAACTCGCTGGTCGGGCGGGGCGGCGCGGAGAACAGTGCGACCCGGTCCCCGCCGGGGCGGGTGTCCGGCCCGAGGAAGTAGCCGCGGGCGATGGGCATGTCCAGCCCGGTCCGCGCCGACCAGCGCAGCGGATCGGCGTAGTGGGTGTCGGGCAGTGGCAGGGTCACGATGCTCCGCCCGCCCTCCGTGTAAGGCCGCCAGGCGCCCGAGGTGACGAAGCCGGGCACAGGGTCCAGCCGGGTGGTGGGCAGCGGGGTCGGCAGGATCGGCAGCAGGGCCATGGCCAGCACCGTGGCGGTGGCGAAGTGGATCTGCGGGCGTGCCCGGGGGTGCCGGGCGGCCAGGGCGCGCACGTGCTCCGCGCCGTACGCGAGCAGCACCCCGACGATCGGGGTGATCGCCAGCGCCCAACGGGTCGGCACCACCGAGTGCAGCAGAGGCAGGTTCTCCAGCGCCGCCCACGGGCCCGGTATCCCGGTACCCCTGCCGTTGAGCTGCACCTCCCGCCCGAGAGAGAGCAGACCGAAGAGCAGGGCGAGGACGGCCAGGCCGCGTACCACGACGTGCCGGCGCAGCCACCAGACCAGGGCGACGACGAGCACCACCAGCGGCCAGCCGAAGAAGGCGTTCTCCTCGGTGGGGTTCTTCGCCAGCCCCTGTGCGCTGCGGGCGTCGCCGGCCAGGGACTCCCGCGAGTACGCCACGAACGACGCGAGGTCGGTCGAGTAGCCCCGGATCAGCCTGGACAGCCCGTTGTAGGCCCCCGGCCCGAAGAACTGGACGTAGAGCGGGTAGGCGAGCAGCACCAGTGTCACCGCGGCGGCCACCGCCAGGCCGGCGAGGAACGGCCGGACCCGCCGGCGCAGCTCGGGGCGGCCCAGCGCGAGCGCCCCGACCACCACGCCCAGCCCGATGGCGGTCATCAGCAGCACCTCGAGGTTGAGGAAGGCCTGCCAGACGACGACCAGGGCGAGCAGCAGCCCGTTGCGCAGCCAGCGCCCAGGCTCGGCCAGCCGCAGGGTGCGCCAGATGATCAGAGGCACCACGTACTGCGAGACGATGTTGGGATGCGCGTTGGCGTGCGAGACCATCGCCGGGGCGTACGCGCAGAACGCGGCGCCGAGCCAGGCCGGCCCACGAGCGCCGACGACCACCCGGGACAGCAGGAAGTACCAGGCCGTCGCCGTGGCGATCATGCCCAGGGTGAGAAAGAGCAGAAACGACGCGCGGGTGCCGAGAAGGAGGGTGACGGGCGTCATTGGCAGAGATACGGATAATACGGACGTATTTGCCATGAGATTGACGCTCTCCGGCACGTTCATCCGGTCCGAGGTGAATGGATCAACAAAATCGGTCAGCACACGCGCGCCGTGCGCCATCATCCACTCGAACTGCGACTGGTCCGTACGGTTGTCCCGGATGCCGTGCGACGGGCGCAGCCAGAGCCGCGCGGTCACCCAGAAACCCAGCACGGCGAAACTCGCCACCGCGGCGACGTCCGTCCACCACCCCTTCCAGGGCCGTACGCCCCGGTCGGGCCCGTCCGCCGACGCCCCGGGCCCGGGCTCACCGCCGGGAAGGCCCGATTCAGCAGTAGTCATGACGATTCGTAGAGTAGTCAGGCTAAGGCGCCGCCGTGACATGTTTCGGGGTACTGGCGTACCATGTGCCGGGTTCGCCGACCGCCGATCATGTTGCCCACCCCCGACCGCATTTCGGCCACCCACGGTGCCCCGATTCTTCTGCCCCCAGCGCGGATGATTCACTCTGTCGGTCCAGGCGCAGGTCGAGTTTCATATCGTGAGGAATCGACGCATGGCAGAAATCACTGGGGATCAGCGCGTGCAGTCCGAGGTCCTGGAGGGCCTCGCGACGGCGGTCAACCACCGTCGCTGGTTCGTCGAACTGGCCCTGCCGTACCTCGGTGACAACCCGATCGAGATCGGCAGCGGGCTCGGCGACTACGCACTGGAATGGGCGGAGCGGCTGCCCCGGTTCACCGCCACCGAGGCCGACCCCGACCGCCTCGTCCTGCTGAAGGAACGGCTGGCCGACCAGCCCCGCATCGAGGTCCGGCAGATGCTGCTGCCGCACTCGGAGCGGGGCGACTACAGCGCCGCCGTGTCGTACAACGTGCTCGAGCACATCGAGGACCACGTGGGCGCGCTACAGAGCATGCGCGAGCTGGTCCGGCCCGGCGGCAACATCATCATCATCGTGCCGGCGTTCCAGTTCGCGATGGGCCCGGCGGACATCGCCACCGGCCACGTACGCCGCTACACGAAGAAGACCCTGGGCGCCGCGATGACCGACGCCGGCCTCACGGTGGAGAAGATCCACTACGCGAACGCGCTCGGCCTGATCGGCTATTTCATGGCGACCAAGGTCTTCCGGCTGATGCCGAAGGAGGGCCCCATGGTCAAGGTCTACGACACCCTCGTGCTCCCCGCCACCAAGGCAGCGGAACAGCGCATCCTCCCCCCCTTCGGCCAGTCCGTCTTCGCCGTAGCCCGAGTCCCCTCCTGACCCCACCCCCATCCCCACCCCCTTCCCCCTCCCCACGGCCCCCGCACCCCGCACCCCGTACCCCGCGATCTTGCACTTTTGGCCCTCGTTCTGCGGCTTTCGCGGCTTTCGTCGGGGCGGCAAGTGCAAGATCGCGGAGGGTGGTGCGGGGGAGGGGTGGTGCGGGGAGGGGTGGGAGGGCCGGTGCGGGGAGGCCGGAGCGGTCAGTCCTTGACCTGGTAGGTGGGGCGGGTCACGGCGCGGGCCAGGGTGTGGAAGGCCAGGTTGAAGCCAACCTGGGCGGGGGTGGCGTCGGGGGTGACGTCCAGGGCCGCCACGTCCAGGGCGTGCACCGCGAATACGTAGCGGTGCGGGCGGTCGCCGGCCGGCGGCGCGGCCCCGCCGTAACCCTGCTCGCCGTAGTCGTTGCGGACCGTGAAGGCGCCGCCGAGGTCCTCCCCGGCCACGTCGCGCGGCAGCCGCGTCACGTCGGCCGGCAGGTTGACCAGGACCCAGTGCCAGAACCCGCTGCCCGTCGGCGCGTCCGGGTCGAAGCACGTCACCACGAAGCCCTTGGTCTCGGCCGGGAAGCCGGACCAGGCGAGCTGCGGCGAGACGTTGTCGCCCCCGACGCTGCCGTGGGCGTACGCGGCGTCCATCGGCTCGCCGTTCTGCACGTCGTCACTGGTCAGCGTGAACGACGCAACGGTCGGCAGCAGCTCGTACGGGTCCGGGGCGATCGGTCGTTCCAGGGTCATCGGGGCGGTCCTTCCGGTGAGCGGTTGTTCCTCCGACCCTTCTTACCCCGTCGGCGCCCGCGATCGAACCGGAAGCGCCAGTCGTCCCGTCCCGGCCACCACGGATCCCCCGGACCGGCCGGAGGCTGTGTCGACCGACGGCACCGGGCCCGTGTCGATCTGCCGCGACAGGTCAGCCGCTCCCGTACAGGCCGTGCTGTTCCCATCGGCGCAACAGCTGATAACTCCGCTCGACCTCGGACGGGTCCTCCCCGGCGAGATAGAGGAAGCCGGGCGAGCTGAACAGGTCGACGGTCTGCGGCAGTTCGGCCCCGGGGGAGCAGCTCGCGGCGATCGCCACGGCCGCCGGCAGCTCCGACAGCCGGGAGCACCAGTCCCCCGCCTGCGCGGCGACCGGGGCCGGGTTGATCAGCGACACGTTCCGGACGGCGGCTGCCCAGCCCGGCGTACGGTCGTCGAACTGGTCGAGCGACGCCGGATCGACGAGGTGCTGGGCCTGCAGAAAGGTCTGCGACACGCCGCAGAACTTCGCCACGACGTCGGGCAGGGTCGCTCCGCCGAGGCGGGCCCCGGCCTCGATCAACACCGGTCCCCGATCGGTGAGCATGAGTTCGGTGTGTGCGGCCGAGGACCGGATACCGAGCGCGTCGAGCACCGCGAACACGAACTCGCGGAGCTGCCGGGCCAGGGCCGAGCCCCGGTCGACCGGCTCCTCGTAGTCGTAGATGGGACCGCCGCCCGGACCTGGCCGTTTCGTGTACCGCCAGATCTCGGCGACCCGGTGCGTCCCCGCGTGCGAGACCGTGTTGACGTAGAACTCGGTACCGACGAGCCGCTCCTGGACCAGCACGCGTCGATTGGGGACGCCGTACAGGTTGGACGAGGCCAGGACCGTCGCGCAGGCGAGGCGCACCTCGTCGAGGCTCTCGCAGAACCGCACGTTGTCGGTGCCTGCGCTGTCCACGGGCTTGACGACGGCCGGGCCGGACATGCTGGCCGCGTACCAGGCGACCGCCTGGTCCACCGACTCGAAGCACCGGCCGGCGGGCACGGCGAGGCCGGCGGCGGCCACGGTCGCCGCCATCTCCGACTTGTCGCGCCGTGCGGTGACCGTGGCAATGTCGTTGCCGGGCGTACCGAGCAGATGGTTGAGCGTGTCGGCGAGGATCACCCCCGGCTCGGTGCCCGCGACGACCCGGTCGACGCCGAGCGCCCGCAGCCGGTCGACGAGGCGGTCCTCGTCGGCGACGAAGCCGAGATCGACCGCGTAGTCACCCGGGCGGAACGTCTTCTGGTAGTAGTCGCCGGCGGTCTCGCCGCTGCGTACGTGGACGCAGGTCACACCTCGCTCGGCCAACGCTCGGCTCAGCGAGCTGCCTGCGGAGTATCCGTCGACGATGGCTACGGTCGGCACGTTCTCCTCCACCTCTGTTCCGCAGGCAGGGCGGCGGACATCAGAAGACCTTGCCGGGGTTGAACAGGCCAGCCGGGTCCAGGGCGGCCTTGATCGCCTGGTGCACCCGTAGGCTCACCGGGCCGATCTCGCGGGCCAGCCAGTCCCGCTTGAGCAGGCCCACGCCGTGCTCGCCGGTGCAGGTGCCGCCCAGCTCCAGGCCGAGGCGAATGATTTCGTCGAACGCGCGCCGGCCGCGTTCGAGGCTCGCCGGGTCGGCCCGGTCCACCACGATGTTCGGGTGCATGTTGCCGTCCCCGGCATGACCGACCACGCCGATCGTCACGTCACACTCCACCGCGATCCGGGCGACCCCGTCGAGCAACGCCGCCAACGCTCCCCGGGGCACCGCCACGTCGTCGATCACCATCCCACCGTTGCCACCGGGGAATGACTCCCTGGCGAACTTCTCCATCGCCGCATGTCCCAGTCGGCGGGCCTGCAACAGGGCCGCCGCTTCCACGGCGTCGGTGGCCGCGTAGATCTCTTCGGCGCCGGCCGCTTCGCACAGCTCGGCGAGCCGCGCCAGGTCCCCGGCGGCCTGGGACCCGGTGTCCGCCGACGCCAGCAGCAGCGCCTCGACGTCGGTACGCAGGCCCATCGGCCGGTACGCCTCGATCGCCCGCAGGTACGTGCGGTCGATCAGTTCCAGCAGGCTGGGGGTGAGCCCATCTTCAGCGATCCGGGCGACCGCCCGACCGGCGGCTGCGGTGGTGGGGAAGACCGCCACCATGGTCAGCGACTCCGCCGGAGCGGGCCGCAGCGCCACCGTCACCTCCGTGATCACGCCAAGGGTGCCCTCGGAACCCACGAAGAGCCGGGTGAGGTCATACCCCGCCACCCCCTTGGCCGTACGCCGACCGGTACGCAACACCTCACCCGAGGCGAGCACCACCTCCAGACCCAACACGTACTCCGTGGTCACGCCGTACTTGACGCAGCACATCCCGCCCGCGTTGGTAGACACGTTCCCACCAATCGTCGACATCTCCCACGATCCCGGATCCGGCGGATACCACAACCCCTGTTTCGCCACCTCCGCCGACAACGCCGCATTCACCACACCCGGCTGCACCACCGCGATGCGGCTCACCGGATCGATCTCCAGCACCGCGTCCATCGCGACCATGCTGACCACCACCGCACCGTCGACCGCGTTCGCCGCGCCCGCCAACCCCGTACGCGCCCCCTGCGGCACCACCGGCACCCCGTACCGCCCGGCGATCGTCACCACCTCGACCACATCGGCCGTGCTACGTGGACGGGTGACCACCAGCGGCGTGCCAGCCTCGCAAAGATCGGCCTCGTCCTTGCGGTGCAACCGGAGCAGGTCGGGGTCGGTCAGTACGGCGTCGTCGCCGAGCGCGGCCCGCAGGTCGTTTACGAGGGGGGAACCAGCCATGGCAGAGAGGGTACAGATCGATGTCACCCGCTCAAGGCGGCGAAAGTTGCCGCCGCAGACCCGGCAGCGGTGCTGGTGAGAGCGGTGTGAGCAGGCCCGGCCGTTCGATCGACAGCCGTACCGGAAGATCCTTCCGAGGCTGATCGAAGTTTGTTACCGTCTACCGCCAACGAGGGCACCCTCCTCCAGCCGACGTTCCCGGCCTGCCATGTCACCGCTCTCCCACCCCAAGATCCGCCGCAGGACTCCTACGCACTGTCCGGCCGGGCGCGGTGTTGAAACCGAGACCTGGTTCAGCTCGTGTTGCGGCGGAGGATCGTTGCCCATGACAGAGGGATTTACAGAGTGAAGCGAACCGAGCTGCACATCGTGATCGGCGGAGGTATCGCGGGCTGCCTGGCCGCGATCATGCGCAGACGCGCGGGATACCGGGTCCTTCTGCTGGAGCGGGCCGAGGCCCGCTCGCCCGAGGCCCACCCGATCTGCACGGGGGCCAGCAACATCGTCAGCGAGAACCACAGCGGTGCCGAGTATCCGTTCGATCCGCAGAGCGCCCGGGACTGCTTCGACGGGCGTCTGGTCAACGAACGCTTCTTCCCCGACCTCGTCTTCGGTGGCAAGGACTACAGCCGGGTCATCGCCTCCAGGGCCATGCAGGACAGCGGCACCGACATCCTCGGCCAGTGCCGGGACAACATGCGGGTCATCCAGGACCGTTACGCGCAGCGCTGCGCCGAGGACCCGGCCAACGCGTTGTTCGGTGCGCCGGACCAGGTCTGCCGCGAGATCCCCGCACCGGACGGGATCTCCGACGTCGGTGCCGCCTTCGTCACTCCGCAACGGGGTATCAACCCGGTTGTCGTCACCGCGCTTCTCGACCAGGAGCTGCGCCGGTGCGGGGTCGAGGTACGCGGTGGTGCCGACGTGACCGACGTCAGCCGCCGATCCGACGGCACCTACCAGGTGGAGTACGTCGAGGACGGCGTGCGGAAGACGGTCGTCGGCGACCAGGTCGCTCTCTGTGCCGCCACCGAGACCCCGGCGATGGCTCGTCGGCTCAACCCGTCGCTCGCGTTGCCACCCATCTACATGGCGTTGCGCCAGATCCTCTTCGTGGACCTGCCCGACCGCACCACGAGGAACTACACGTGCCTGAAGCTCGAGGACGAGTACGGCGGCATGTTGAGTCCCTTCAGTCGGGACACCGCGCTCGTCTACTACCCGCCGGCGGCCCACATCGCGGTGCGTCGCGTCGACCCCACGACCTACGCGCTGCCCGACGACTTCCGTCACTTCCTGCGCAACGGCCACCCCGAGGCGACGGAACGCGCCCAACTGGCGCTCCGCCAGCTCACTCAGTGGTATCCGGAGGTGCGGGGCGCGGAGGTGGTGTCCGCCCACCTCAAGGTGGCGGTCAACACCACCGACTCGTCGCGACTCCGCCGCAACGCCGGGGTGCTCGACGTCGCACCTGGTTGCACCGCGACCGTCCTACTCAAGTGGACGATGTGCGTCGTCAACGCACAGCGTGACCTGGAGGCGGCCCTCCGACACTCGATCGCCACCGGCAACGCGGATCGCGACGAGTACGCCGAGCTGGTCGCCCGTGGCACCGTGCCGATCGCGCCACCATCCGATGTGTCCGCCTGGCGGCGCCGGCTCCGGATCTTCGCGCGGAACATGGGGGTGCCGGAGGCACTGGCGGCGCCGTTCGTGGACGCCGGTGAGCCGGGCAGCGGTCTGTCCCACACCGTACCGTCGCTCGCGTCGAGTTGACGCTGGTCACGCTTGGTTGCGGGACTTCCCGTCCCGTGAGGCACCGCACGAGGGGCTGCCACCCGCTTAGGGGAAGCACAGGGGTTCACCTGTCTTCCCGTTGCGCGATACACGGTATTCGATGATCATAGGCCCGCGTCGACTCGATGGCTGCCGTCGACATAGGCCTGTCCTGGCGGGCTTCAGGGAGCGCACCGCCCGGTCCCTAAAAGCGAGGAGGGCACGATGACCACCACACTTGACCTGACCGACCTCCGTCTACAGGCCGACGCCACCGTCGATCGACTGATCGACGAGGCCGGCCTCACCCGACGCAACAACCGGTTCTTCGCGGGCGCGAAGGAGGCCACCTCGGTGAGCCCCGCGGGTGCGTTGCGGATCGCGGAGAAGTGGCAGCGGACCACTCAGTCTTTCATGTTCACCACCATCTCCAGCCTCGGTGCGCACGGGCGACGCCTGGCTCGCGACTACACAGTGAGTCGGGACGTGCTCGGAGCGTATCAAATGGCGTACCGGGTCATCGGCGACGACCTGGACAACCGGGCGGCGGCGTTCGCGGAGGTCGCACCGGAGGGTGTGGACGGTATCCACTACCTGTGGTGGGCGGACACGATCTGCGCGCCGTTACGGTCTGCTCTGGGCAGCGCCGACGCGCCAGCCGAGTCCCCCGCGCTGGGTCGAATCCTCGACGTCATGGATTCCATGGCAGCCGAGGAGTTGGGCGGTGCGGTCCAACTCCGGGTCGTGGAGACGATCGCTCTCGACATCGCGGTCGCCTTCCGGCGCCTGTACGGCAAGGTCACCGTCAACGGTAGCCAGGTCCTTCCCGAGCAGCACGACTACGCCTGGATCGACTCGCACATCAGGGCGGAGACGGGGCACGCCGCGTCCGTCAGCGACGACGAGGCCGGCATGAGCCACCTGATCTCGACCCCGTCCGAGGCGCGGCACTTCGTCGAGCTCGCGGAGTCGTACGTCCCGGCGTGGGCGGACCTGCTGGACGACTTCGCCCGAGACCTGTCGTAGCGACCGAGATCGACCCTGACGCCGCCATCCCGACGCCCGAAGCTCGCGGTGGCGACCGCCGGAGTCATCCGGTTCCGAAGAAAGGAGCTGCCATGGGGTCGTCCCTCCCCGCAGTGGAAGTAGACGCTGTCGTCAAGGAAGTGAACGAGCTGCGTACCCGCTACCAGCGGGAAGCCGAGCCCGGATCGCCGGAGGCACTGCGCCGGCTGGCCGGTTGGATCGCCGACTCGGCGTTGCTCGGCGCCCAGCCCGCGGCGAGGGCACTCGTCGAGGATCTGGCCGGCGCAACCGACACGCCGCAGCTCGCGGCCACGAAGCGGCACATCAACTCGCGGGCTGACAACACGGTCCTGTCCGTGTTCTCGGCCGCGTACTTTCCGACGCTTGGTCTGGACTACCTGGAGTACGAGACCATCCCGTCCGATCCCGTGCTGATGAACCGCTACCCGAGCCCGACGATGCCGGTCAACCTGGTCCGGCACAGCGTGGGTTTCGACAGTCGGGTCGTCGTGGCGCTCTTTCCAGAGAACCACATCGACGGCAGCCAGGAACCGAACGACCTCATCTTCTATTTCATCGACAAGTTCGTCGCCCGGCACCGCCTCACCCGCCGGCTCATCGACGCCGCCATGGTCCAGGACTCGTTCCCGCTGCTGTCCAGTGTCGGCGACGCCGGCGTCGAACGGGCCGCCGGTTCCTGGGTGCGGCTGCACGAGTTCCACCACCGCACGGGCAGCATGCCGATCCCGCAGTTCCTGGCCGCGAAGAGCTACAAGCCCCTGGCTGGCCTGGAGGAGATGCGGGTCGACGTCAAGTCGATGCTGGTCTGCCTCAACGACACGGACATCGATCGTGAGCTCGCCGCGCTGACCTTCGAGTTCGTCCTGGCCGAGCGGCTGCTGCGTTACTCGGTCGAGGGAATCCCGAAGCCGAACTACGACGCCATCGCGTCGCAACTGCTCTTCAACTACCTGCGCGAGCAGGGGGGCCTGACGATGGACGAGGGGCGGATCCGGCTGCTGCCGACCCTGCCCGAGGCGCTGACCGCGCTCGTCGGCGAGATCACCGAACTGGAGGACGTCGTCCTGACCGAGGGGGTCGAGACCGCCCGCGCGGGACTGATCGATTTCACCCGCCGGTACACCAGGTACGACGCCGAAAAGCGCGAGTTCCTCCACGTGCCCTTCTTCGCCGAACTCAAGGAGCGACTCGGCGTGTGAGCCACGCCGGCCGGCCCCTCCCGACGACGTGCGGCTCCGCGCCCCCATTCCCGCTGGAGAGTACCGACATGACCACCGTTACGAACTCGATCGACACCGGCATCCTCGGCACCTGCGGCATCGACGCCGACAGCCTCGCCACGGACCTCGACACCATGGCGACGTTCCCCTACACGGACAAGTACAGCGAGTTCGTCTGCGGCGCGTGGAAGAGTGGCGCGGTGTGGAACGGCACGGGTCGCGGCCTCGACGCGGGACTCGACCCCTACGAGGGCCCGGCCGTCGTCACCGACCTGGGCCAGCGTCTGCCGTACGTGCGGCATCTGGTGGGTGAGCTCTTCGACCTGTCCCGCCTGAAGTACGGCCGGCTCGCCCGGCTCACCCCCGGCAGCGCGCTCGTGCCGCACCGGGACTACCTCGAACTCGACACGAACCTGATCCGCATCCACCTCCCCCTGGAAACCCACGAGTCCTGCGTCAGCTCGCACAACACGACGCTCTACCACATGAACGTCGGTGAGATCTGGTTCCTCGACGCCACCCAGGCCCACAGCGCGGTCTCCGGGTGGACGAAGGACCGCACCCACCTGGTGCTCGACTTCCAGGCCGACTCGCTCGCCGCCTGCTTCACCGGCGAGGTCCAGTCGCCGAGCATCCCGAGCACGCACCAGGTCGCGCGGCAGCCGGTCGACCGGGAGGAACTCGCCGCGTTCGAGCGCGCCGGGGTGCTCATGGACGCCACCAACTACCGGGACTTCCTGAAGATCGCCATCAAGATGCTGTTCACCCGGGACATCACCCCGGACGAGGTCTTCGACCTGCTGGAGGGGGCGGCTCGGCACTCGCCCGTCGCCGCGCAGCTCGACATGATCCCGCCGATGCGGGCGTACTTCCTGCTGCGACGAGAGTCCTGAGGCGGATCATGCGACACGCCAGTGAAGTCTGTGTCGTCGTGGACGGATACTCGACGGCGAACGCGCTCGCGCCGGCCCTCGCCGGCTACGGCCTCGGCGCGGTGCACGTGCAGAGCGACCCGGACCTGCCGCAGTTCCTCCTGCGCACCGGCGTCGAGCACGCCTATCTCGACAGCTACCTGCACGACGGCGACGTCGACGCCATCGTCGACCGGCTCGACCGGGCGGGCCTGCGCCCACGCCGCGTGGTGGCCGGCGCCGAGACCGGTGTCGAGCTGGGTGACCAGCTGGCCAAAGCGCTTGGCGTGCCCGGCAACGATCCGGCGACGACCCGGTGCCGCCGCGACAAGCACCACATGGCACGTGCCGCGGCGGCCAGGGGCGTCGCCGTCATCCCGCACCTGAGCGCCTCCTCCCGCGACGAGGCGGCGGAGTGGCTGCGCACGCACGGTTGGCTGGGCGACGCCGTCGTCAAGCCCCGATCGAGTTCCGGCAGCTTCGGCTTCCTGCGATGCCGCTCCGAGGCGGACCTCGACGCCGCGTTCAAGGGCTGGCTGGGCGCACCCGACGTGTTCGGCTCCGCGATCGAGGAACTCCTCGTCCAGCCGTTCATGGCAGGTGACGAGTACGCCGTCAACACCGTGTCGGCCGGGGGCGGATACATCGTCTCGGACATCTGGCACACGAAGAAGCGCCACGAGGGTGGTACGGCGCTCTACGACCTGGAGCGGCTCGTCGATCCGCGCGATGCCGTCTTCGACCAGTTGCACGGCTTCGTCGGGACCGTGCTCGACGCCCTGGACATCCGCGAGGGCACGGCACACACGGAGGTCATGATGGTCGCCGGTCAGCCGGTGCTCGTCGAGACCGGCGCCCGGTTCATGGGCTCGATCGACATCTCGCAACTGACCGAGGCGACGGGCACCAACGCGGTGCAGTTGGTGGCCGAGACGATCGTGGCTCCGGACCGCTTCGCCGCCCGGGTCCGCGAGGACTGGCGTCCCGTTCTCCGCCGACACGCCGCCATGGTGCAGTTGCTGTCCCGCCAGTCGGGGACCCTCGCCGGTTACGACCTTCGCCTGCTCCGCGGGCTGCCGTCCTTCCACGCCGTCGACACCTACCTCGAGGCCGGCGACCCGTTACAGGTCACCGTCAACTCGTACACGACCCCGGGCCTGGTCTTCCTGGTCCACGAGAGCCCGGAGACCATCACGGGCGACTACCGCCAACTACGTGAACTGGAGGCAGAGGGTGCCTTGTTCTTGTCGGCCTGACCAGCGCACACCACGGCTGCCCGACGGCGGCACCGCACGCTTCCGCCGGCGGGCCGCCACGCGGAAGTCAGCCGCATGAGCGCGCCGGAACGGTCGGCGTCGCAGGATCCGGCAACGGACTACCTGCGGGCGGTACGGGACGGTGAGCTGCCACCGGATCTGCCGGCCAGCACCGCCGCCCGGGTGCTGGGGCCCGACATCGAGGCACAGAGCTTCCACCGGGTGATGTTCGTCGACGAGCGGGAGCTCACGTCGTTCTACGCCGACTTCACGGTGCTGCTCGACGTCGTGGGACGGTTGCCCCACCTGCTCGCGGGTGGCAGCACGGCCGCGTTCGGCGCGCTGACCGACGTGCCGGAGGTGCTGCGCCCGCTGTTGGCAGGAACCGACCTGCCCGCCCTGGTGCCGTACGGCCGCGCCGACCTGATCCACGACGGAACCGGGTTCAAGGTCCTGGAGCTGGGCCTGAGCCCCGCCGTCGGCGGTGCCGAACGCACTGCCTGGCTCCCCGCGGTCATGGAGGAACCGGCCTTCCGGCCCTTCGCCGAGCGGCACAGACTGCGACACCTCGACCCCATCACCGCCCTGCTCGACCTGCTGCGCACGGTGGAGACCACGCACACGGGGCACCACGCCGAGGCGCCGCAGCCGACCGGGCAGGCGGAGGTGCTCATGGTCGAAGCGACCGGTGCGCTCGCGGAGTGGGCTGGCGACTGGCGTCCCCTGGGCGAGTGCCTGGAGGCGTACTCCGATCGTCCGCTGCGGACCCGCCTGGCGGAGGTCGCGGACCTGCACGAGCCGGACGGCAGCGTCGCCGACCACGTCGCCGGGGTGACCCACCTGCTGCGGTTGTTCAACCTGACGGAACTGGCGGAGGAGCCGGATCCGGTACTGGCCTGGCAGCGGCTGCATCCGGCACCAGGCTCCGCCATGCCGCCGATGGCCACCTCGCCGGTGCACGACATGTACAACAGCAAGGCGTGCCTCGCCCTGGTGTGGCTCCCCGAGGTGCAGGACGCGCTGACCGACGGCGAACGTGCCGCGTTGCGGCGGGTCCTTCCCGAGACCACCCACGTCGACGCGGCCACCGACCTGACCGGTTTCGTCCGCGACCGGGCGAGCACCATCCTGAAGCCCACCACCCTGGCCCGCGGCGAGGGCACGGTGGCCGGCTGGACGGTCGACGACGGGACGTGGCGGGCGGCGCTCGCCTCCGCGGCCGAGAACGGTCGCCACATCCTGCAACGGAGAGTCGTCCAGCGGGTGGAGCCGGGCTTCGACACGGACGGCGTGACGGAACGGGACTGGTACGCGGTATGGGGGATGCACTACGGGCCCGGTGGGTTCACCGGCTTCTCCTGCCGCCTGACCACCGTGCCGGGGGCTGTGGTCCGTGGCATCTCGAACGTCCTGCTGGCACCGGTGCTGCTGCACCCGGGGGCCTGAACATCGCCGCCGGTCACGGGTAGGAGATCGCCCTGAAGAAGAACTTCCGCCTGCTGTGGTCGGCAGAGACCACCAGCCAGTTCGGGTACGAGGTGGCGACGGTCGTCATCCCGCTGTTCGCCGTGAAGACCCTGAACGCCACACCGGCGCAGGTCGGGTTCCTGGTGACCTGCGAGTTCCTGGGCTTCCTGCTCCTCGGGCTGCCGGCGGGGGCGTGGATCGACCGCCGGCGCGTCGAGCGGGTCCTGGTGTTCGCCAGCCTGGGCCGTACGGCCGTGTTCGGGACCATCGCGGCACTGGCGCTGACCGGCGGCCTCTCCATCCAACCGCTGTACGCGTTGATGTTCGCGGCGAGCCTCTGCACGGTCTTCCTGGGGATCTCCTACCAGAGCATCCTGCCGCGGATCGTCGACCGGCAGCTGCTGCCCGGCGCCAACTCGCGGGTGGAGTTCACCCTCTCGCTGGCGGAGATCACCGGCCCGGCCATCGCCGGCTTCCTGTTGGCGCTGGCCACGTCGTCGTACGTCCTCGGCGCTGCGGCCGTCTGCTTCGGCATCGCCACGCTGCTGCTCAGCCGGATCCGGGTGACCGGAGCGGCGGCGGCCCCGCCGGCACGCACCACCACGCTGGTCAGAGACGTACGCGACGGCATCAGGTACGTGCTGCGGGTGCCGATGTTCCGGGTGATGGCCATTCGCAGCTCGACGTACAACTTCTGCAACATCGCGACCACCACCATGTTCCTGCTGCTGCTGGCGTCGGTACTGCGGCTGCCGTCGGCGTACATCGGGATCATCTTCTCCGGCGCCGGTGCCGGCGCGACCCTCGGCGCCCTCTCGGCGGTCCGGCTGTCCCGGCGCTTCGGCGTCGGGCCGACCGTCCTCGGCGCGTGCGTGCTGGCGGGGATCGCCTCGATTCCGCTGCCCTTCGCGCGCAGCGGTACCTGGCTGATCGTCGCCAGCATCGGCTACGGCATCGCCTCGGGATGCATCGTCGTCTCCAACATCCTGCAACTGTCGGTCCGGCAGGCGCTGTGCGCGCCGGGCATGCAGGCTCGGTTGAGCGCGACGATGCGGTTCCTGGTCTGGGGCGTGATCCCGTTGGGCGCGTCGGCCGCCGGGCTGGTCGCGAACGTCATCGGCGTCCGCCAGACCCTCGCGCTCGCGGTCGCCGGCGAACTTGTCTCCATCGTCCCGCTGTACTTCTCGCCGCTGCGTCGGGTGGTCGACCTGGACGTCGAGCCCGAGCCGGCCCCGGAGCCGCCGCCCGAAGGGGCGGCGGGCGACGGGGCACGGCCGGAGGCACGACAGCTCAGCGACTGAGTCGAGCGACTTCCTCGTCGTCCAGCGTGATGACGCCGGCGAGGTACTGGCGCGTCGACCCGCCCAGGATGACCCGGTCGCCGCGCAGCTCGCAGTTGGCGTGGATGGTGTGCGGCTTGCCGAGCCGGGGAGAGAACTGCCGGGAGGTCAGCTCGGTCCTGCCCAGCACCTCCGCCCAGTAGGGGACCAGCATGCAGTGGGCCGACCCGGTGAACGGGTCCTCCGGGATCGACTGCTTGGGGCCGAAGAAACGGGAGACGAAGTCGGAGGAGATCCCGGGGGCCGTGACGACCACCGCACGCCGGTCCAGGGTCCCGAGCATCCGCTGGTCGGGTTCGACCGCGCGCAGGTCCTCCTCGTTGTCGTAGACCGCCATGTAGTCCATTCCCCCGTAGACCGCGGTGGGCGCGATCGACAGCCCGGCGAGCAGGGCCTCCGGCGGGTCGACCCGCTCGCGCGGCAGCGCGGGGAAGGACATCACGAACTGTCCCTCGGGGGTACGGCTGACCACGAGGGGACCGGTGCGGGAGTGGAAGGTGACCTCGTTCCATTCGGGCCGCAGGTGGTGCAGCACCACGTGGGCCGCGGCGAGCGTGGCGTGCCCGCAGAGGTCGACCTCCATCGACGGCGTGAACCAGCGCAGCGCGAAGCTGTCGCCCTGGTCGATGATGAACGCGGTCTCCGCGAGGTTGTTCTCCAGGCCGATCGCCTGCATCACCTCGTCGCTGAGCCACTCGTCCAGGGGGCAGACCGCGGCCGGATTGCCGAAGAACACCCGGTCGGTGAACGCGTCGACCTGGTAAAGGGGAATCTCCATCGTGCCTCCAACTGGTGTCAGTGTCGTTCGCGGGCCGCCGGCCCGATCGCCTGCACGCGCTCGATCAGCCGCCGCCGTTCGTCGGCGTCCATCGGGATGGCCCAGCCGCTGGCCGCCGACTGGTGGATGTTGACCACGGCCGAGCCCCGGTCGGCGCGGATGTTCATGCCGGAACACTCGCCGCCGAGCACGTAGAGCCCGAGCACGACGTGGTGGGGCACCGGCTCGGCGCCGACCTCGGGGGCGAACCGGCACTCGGCGAGCGGCACGCGGCGCTGGGCGAGCCAGCCGTCGGGGCCGCGCTCGGCCAGCCGGGCGGCGATCGTGTCCGCGTCGTGGTCGGCCCCGAGCATTACGTCGTGCCCACCGGACGAGTGCCCGAACTTGAACACGTACTCGGCACGGTCGGCCAGCAGGCGGTCGCGGTTCTCCGGGGTCACCGAGACGGTGTGGGGCAGGTAGCGGCTGACCATGTCGCGCACGTCGGCGGGCAGCAGGCTGGCGAAGCGCTCCTCCCAGAACATCGCCATCCAGCGCTTGTGCGTACGGATCTCGGCCTCGAAGAGGTTGATCACGGAGGCGCCGCTGCCGACCAGCCGGGTGATGAAGTCGTAGTCGTCGTCCATGTCCTCGTGCATGAAGCCGCGATAGACCAGGGTGCGTTTGCCGGCCGACGGCTCGAGCCACCGCTGCGGATAGTCGGCGTGGTAGATCAGGTCGACCGGCACGTCGGGCAGTCGCCGGCGCAGCGTCTCGGTCAACAACTCGAAGCCGAAGTAGCCCACTCCGATGCGGCTCGACCAGTCACACACCACCACCCGGTCGAACCCGCCCTGGTGGAAAGCCCCGGTGACGACGTCCGCGATCTGTTCCTCAGGCCGGGGCGTACCGGCGAGCCACGGAATGCCGACCGCCTCACCCATCACCTGATAGCAGTCGTGGAACTCGAATCCCGAAATCGACGAGTCGACGTTGAATTCGCAGAATTGATATCCGGACGGGGTCGGCAGCACGTCGACGCGGGCGAAGACCTGCTCGACGGACTCCAATTGTTCCCAATTGACGAAGGGCGCAATCTCGGCGGGCAGGCCGAATTCCGTCAACAGCCGTTCGGGCGGCCCCGACCGGAGGAACTCGCGGATCACCACCGTCTGCGCCTCCAGCATGGCGCGGGCCGCCTCGGCCATCCGGTCGAACTCGTCCCGGTCGATGACGAGCGGATAGGGAATGATCCGCATCCGGGTGGCGCCGAGATCGTCCATGAAACGCCGCACCGACGGCGCGGCCGCGACGAGCGCGGACCGCGCCGGCTCACTCTGCAATGCCGCCACCAGCGGCGCGTTCAATTCCGCGAAATTGCAGTCCGAATTGTCGTGTCGCACCGTGAACCGCACCCTTCGCCCGCCTCGTCATTGAATCGGATGCGAGTGTACGGCACGAGCGGCTTGGCGGGCAGGGGCGAACTCGCGGTATTGATTGCGGACACGGTAAGTGTCGAACATTTCAGGGGTCGACCGGTCCGGGGTCGCCGAGTACAGTGACCGGCCGTCGGCTGGTCCCGCTTCACACGCGACGGCGACGACATCGGCCGCCGCAATCGCGCTTTCCTTGCGCGCTCCGGTGCCGGCACGGATTCGCGACGGAGCCATTACCGGCGAATCGTCCGCAAGACCCGCACCCGGGGAATCGGCCCGGTACGCCTCCGTCGTCGCCGCAGAGGCAGGATCACCGCCATGACCGCACTCCTGGACGCCGTCGCCGCGGGCGTCACCATCCACGACCTCAGCCAGCCGTTCGAGGAGGGGATGCCCTGCGCGCCGAACCACCCGGGTTTCCGCCTGGCCCTGCTCCGCCGGCACGGCGACGTCATGCGCGCCGACGGGGGCTCGTCGGCCGGCGAGCTGATCGTCACCGGCGGGCACGTCGGGACCCACGTCGACGCGCTGTCACACATCTCCCAGGACGGGCTGCTGCACGGTGGCCACGACGCCGCCGAGGCGCAGTCGGGTGGCCGGTTCCGCGTACACGGCGCCGAGACGATTCCGCCGCTCGTCCGGCGGGGGGTGCTGTTGGACGTCGCCGCGGCCCAAGAAGTCGACGTGCTTCCCGGCGGGTACGGCGTGACCGCCGACGACCTCGAACGATGCCTGCGGCGTACGGGTGTGCGGCTGGCCGAGGGTGACGTGGCGCTGGTGCGTACCGGCTGGGCCCGGCACTGGTCGGATCCAGCGGCCTACCTGGGTCTCGACACGGGGGTGCCCGGCGTCGACCCCTCCGGCGCGGGATGGCTCGCGGACCACGGGGTCGCCCTGACCGGCGCGGACACCACCGCCTACGAGCAGATTCCCCCCGGCGCCGGGCTCCGGGTGCTACCGGTCCACCGTCTGCTGCTGGTGGAGGCGGGCATCTACATCGTCGAGCACCTGCGGCTGGACTCGCTGGCGGAGGACGGCGTCAGCGAGTTCCTGTTCGTTCTCGCCCCGCTGCCGATCGTCGGCGGCACGGGCTCGCCCGTACGCCCGTTGGCCGTCGTGTGACCCGTGCCCGGCTGCCTCGCGCCCCCGCCCGTCGTCGCTCAGGCGCGTAGTCTCGCCCGATGATCGAGATGCCTCTCACCGCTCGGCAGTGGCGTCGCCGGGCGACGATCGCCGCTGCCGTCGCCTTCGCGGTGGTTTGCATAGGCGCGCCGGTCAGGCAGGCGGTGATGGGGGCGATCGAGGCGGGGCGAGGCGAGAAGACGCCCGCTGCGGCGGCCGAGGCGTACCTCCTGGCGGTCTTCCAGCCGGACGAGAACCCCGACATCAACCGGTGCCTGTGCGGCGACAATCGGGACGAGTTGTTCCGGCAGGTCCGCGACCTGCGCAAACAGGTCGATTCGCAGGTCACGTTCGGAGTGCGGGTCGAGGCCACCAACTGGCAGACCGACTCGGACGGCACGGTCTCCGCGATGGTGGACCTCCGGTTCACGGAGGTCGACCCCACGGGAAGCATCACCTTCACCGGCGCCACTCACCGATGGCGCTTCCAGACGACGGAGGAGGGCGGCCTCGGCGGCGGCTGGAAGGTCTGCCACGTCGACGCGCCGCCGCTGTGCGGCACCTACCTCCGCTGCTGACGACACCTGCGGCACACGTACGCGGGCCGAGCGAACAGGCGGAAGCTCTACTGCGGGGCTACGTCAGGCCGCTCGGCCACGAACGTCCCCTGGCCAGGAGCTAGCTTGCCCTCTTCTGTCTGGGCGGCGAGCAGGTCCGCCAACTGCCGATAGGACGGCACATAGGACAGCGGGCTCGTCATGCCCCCGACCGAGATCCGAGATTCGCGATGAGCTCCAGGATCCGCCACGGTGCCGGCCGGCGGAGGAACTCCGCACGGACCTGTCGAGCTGATGTCGCAGACGATTCAGGGCCGTCTGGTCCGACACAGTGGCCCCGGATACCGGCTGATGTCGCAGACGACTCAGCTCGACAGCGTCGTAGACCCTTTCACCCGCAGGCCGGCTCGACGACCACCACCGCCGCACGGACGCGGATCACCCGGTCAAGGCTGCATGACGAGGCACAAGCCCCCCAACAGCGATCAGCGCCGGGCCCAAAAACCGGGGCTGAGCTGCGTAAACATAGATCAAAGAAAGCGGAGGGTGTGGGATTCGAACCCACGAAGACATCGCTGCCTTACCGGTTTTCAAGACCGTGACGCTCGTGCCGCTGGCCTCCCGGTAGACGAGGTCAGCGCCAGCCCGCGACACGAATACGACACACAGCCTACTCAGGCCGGAGCCTGCCCGCCCTCGTGCGGGGCCGGACACGGGACCGGCGTAGGAGCTGCGCTTGTTCATGCTTGAGCGCGGCAAAGGTGCGGCGGACGTAGGAGACGTAGGCGTCGCCGGGATGATCGATGAGCGCGCGTTGGCGAGCACCCTCCTCGGACTCTGCGGCACGGACGATTTCCAGGGCGGCCACATGGGCGCAGAAATCCCGCAGCGGCTCCGGGACCTCGGCCTCAACCACCAAGTCGGCGTACGCAAAGATGAGGTCACGCATTCGACGGTTGGCCGGTTGTAGCGCCTCGTCCCGCCATCGGCGCCAGCTGGCAGTGCTGTCATCCGGGCCTCGTTCGGCCGCCTTGGGCAGATGGCTGTCGCGCAATGCCTCCCAGATTCGCTCGTTCGCGTCCACCATGGCGTTCAGTGGTCCGTAGAGATCGCGGAGCTGGCTGCTGATTCGCGCCAAGCGAGCCTGTCGCCGCTCCTGCCGCGCCTGCCCATACTGGTTCAGAACGAAGGCCAGTACGGCCACGACAATGCTCGCACTAGCGGCGATGATGGCAGCGGTCACCGGCTTAGCCTGCCGCATTTACATCCCGGAGTCACGTCCGAGGGGCAGCGCGGGCAAGGAACAAGCGGCATTGTATGAATCGCGTACGACGCGGTCGAGCCGCGCGAGCGATTCGTGCGGAATGCACCGTTCGTACAGGTGCTCGGGTAGGTACGACATCCGGTGTAAGGGAGGGGTTGTTGAAGGTCTTCATCTCGTGGAGCGGCGAGCCGAGCCGCTCTATCGCGTCCGCATTGCACGGTTGGCTGGGCGTCGTGGTTCAGCATGTTCGGCCTTGGCTTTCTGACGCCGAGATCGAAAGCGGAACCAGATGGAACGACACGCTTGCCACAAATCTGGAAAGTGCCGACTTTGGCCTGGTATGCGTAACACGTTCCAATCAATCCGCTCCGTGGCTAATGTTCGAATCCGGAGCGTTGGCCAAGCGGCTAAAAGTGGCGCGCGTGGTGCCCTTGTGCATTGATCTCGAACCGGCCGAAATTATTTCGCCGCTTCAATCATTCCAGTCCCGCAAATTAGACAAGGAGGGCATGCGGCGACTCGTCCACGAGTTACGGGAGATGTCGGACGCCCCCAAGCCTCGCGAAGATATCGACCGACTATTCGAAGCAATGTGGCCAGGACTAGAGGAGCAAGTACGCCTAGCAACCACCCAGCATAAAAGAGTCGAGGGGCCTCGTCGTAGCCCGGATGACATGCTGGCAGAGTTGGTGACACGCGTCCGAAGTCTTGAGCGAGAAGGCGATTCCGCAGGAGTGCTGCCGCGACACGATTTGCGACTTCTTTACCGCACAGCAAAGACGCTTGAAGAATCAGTAGATCGCCTATCCGGCTTGATGGGTACGGTTGAGTTACTCAGCCATACGGCCGGCCGGCTAGAACACCTTCGTAACGAGGAGAGCGAGCTCCTTGCCAATTCAGAGAAGGACCGCGATCGAGTAACGGCGAGCCGCCGCTTGGATGCGGAGCTTGCGTTAGATGTCGGCAACAGGGTACGCCATCCAGACTTTGGAACAGGCAGAGTAGTTTCCGTTGAAGGGGAGGGCAAGGATCAGCAAGCGCGCATTTTGTTTGACAATGGCCACCAGATGTGGGTCGTAATTCGATTTGCTTCGCTGATGAAGCTGAGGCTCGATTCTGCCATAGACCCAAGTCCGAGCCAGAACTGAGGATTACCTTCCCGAATGCCTGCCATAGCCGGCAGGACTGCCTGGGTCGGTGGCTGGTGGGAAGACATCCCACCAGCCACGCCGAAATCGCATGCGCTGGTCGCGGCGCATCTCGGCCATCTATACGCTCGATCAGCATCCTCGCCATTTCGCCCATGCTCGTAATCACCACGTCCGCCCCGGCGGCCCGGAACGGCTCGGCCTTGGCCGGCCGATTCGCATAGCCAATCACCCGCACTCCGGCGGCACGCGCTCCATCGATGTCCGAAAGCGAGTTGCCGGCCAGAACGCACCGGCTCGGCTGCTCACCGACGGCACGCGCGGCTTGCAGGATCGGTTTTGGATTGGGTTTCATGCGTGTCGGGTCGGCGTACGCTCGACCGACCACCGGCGATACGTATGCGGCGAGCCGGTGCGCCGTCAGGTAGGCACTTACCGCACCGGCCGAGTTATTGCTGACCATCGCTACCGACATTCCGGCCTGCCGAATCGCCGCAATGACCTCACGGCCATACAGCGTTGCTTCGGCAGTCTCGACGGCCCGGCGCTCGGCCGCGCAGAGCGCGTCCTCTATCGCCCGCGTTACGTCCTGGTTGCCGGCCGCGCCCGTACGACGGAGCACCTTTAAGTGGGTCCGGCTCGCTAGCGAGGTCCGGCGGCACGTCGACCCCGTGCCGCCGGAGCACGTCGACCAGCTCGGGCGCCGGATAGCCAGCGAAGATGCTGCACACCGGTCCGTCGAAATCGAGCAGCACCGCGCCGACCCCGGTGAGCAGCCGGCCGAGGTCGGCGCTCATCCGGCGTACCGATAGGCGATGGCCGACCACACCGAGTCGAACCACTGGCGAGACGCCTCCACGAACTGTGTGCCCTGCGAAGCGTCGTCATCGGTCACCGCGTAGTGAAACAGCGGCACGTCTTTGCCCATCAGGTCGTAGATCGCCATGGGCTCACCCTTGATCGAAACGGTGCGCTCCACCACCGGATAGAAGCCGTAGAAGACCTCTTCGCCGTTCAGGATGTAGAGCTTGAACAGCGGGGACGCCCGGTGCATTCGCACCTCAACCGTGGCCGACCGGATTAGGCCGAGGTCGCCCAGCTCGGTGACCTGATCGATGATGCCGTCCGCCGCCCGACGGGTGATCCGCTCCGCGTTCGCGTACGGCGGGGTCGTCAGCTTGCGTCTCGGCCCGCGACGGCAATGCCATCGGCACGGTCATGTCGGAGATCAGGACTCGCACGGCGATCGTCTCCGGCGCGAGCCGGCCGACGCGCACCTTGTCGAGTGCTTCGGCGAGCGCGTCTCGCAGCGTCTCGCGGATCGAGGGAGCGTTGGGCACCGAGGAGCCAGGCACGGCCGAGAGCGAGCCGGGAGACGCCGACACGTAAACGACACGACCAGTGAGACGCGACGGCCCCGAGCGAGACGAAGTGAGACCGATTCACAACTCATAGACACACCCCCTGATCAGCATTTGCGCTGGCCAGAGGGCGTTGTTGCTGCCCATCGGGGCGGAGGGTGTGGGATTCGAACCCACGAAGACATCGCTGCCTTACCGGTTTTCAAGACCAGCGCCATCGGCCACTAGGCGAACCCTCCCGGGCCGCGCGCCCAAGGGGTGCGCGACGTGCCTAGTCTGCCACGCTTCCGTTGCGGGCGAGCGGGCACCGCACCCGCGCTGAGATGATCGACGGCGTGTGGAAGCTCCCGTCGGTGGTGCTGATCAGCGGAATCATGGCCGCCGGAAAGTCCACTGTGGCCGAGGCGCTGGCCCGGCGGCTGCCTCGCGCGGTGCACCTGCGCGGCGACGTCTTCCGGCGGATGGTGGTCAGCGGGCGGGAGGAGATGACCACCGAGCCGTCGGCGGAGGCCTGGCGGCAACTGCGGCTGCGCTACGACCTCGCCGCGTCGGCGGCGGACCGGTATGCCGCCGCCGGTTTCACCGTGCTGCTCCAGGACGTGGTCCTCGGGGCGGAGCTGCCGGCGATGGTCGACCGGATCCGGCACCGGCCGCTGGCGGTCGTGGTGCTCGCGCCGAGCCCCGAGGCCGTCGCCGCCCGCGAGGACGCGCGGGAGAAGAAGGGGTACGGGGACTGGCCAATCGCCGACCTGGACGCGGACTTCCGGGCGCAGACGCCCCGGATCGGGCTCTGGCTGGACACCTCGGCGCTGACCCCGGCGCAGACGGTGGACAAGATCCTGGCCCGGGCGTGGACCGACGGGCGGGTGGGGTAGACACGGAACATGCGCGCGATGACTATCCCGGAGCCCGGCGGACCTGACGCACTGGTCTGGAGCGAGGTGCCCGATCCCGAGCCCGGCCCGGGCGAGGTGGTCGTCGACGTGCGGGCCAGCGCGGTGAACCGGGCCGACCTGCTGCAACGGCAGGGGCATTACCCGCCGCCGCCGGGCGTGCCCGCGTACCCCGGGCTGGAGTGCTCCGGGGTGATCAGCGCGATCGGCCCCGACGTGGCCGGCTGGGAGCTGGGCCGCGAGGTCTGTGCCCTGCTGGCTGGCGGCGGGTACGCGGAGCGGGTGGCGGTGCCGGCCGGGCAACTGCTGCCGGTGCCGGCCGGCGTCGACCTGGTCGACGCGGCGGCGCTGCCCGAGGTGGCCTGCACGGTCTGGTCGAACGTGGTGCGGGTGGCCCGGCTCGGCCGGGGCGAGACGCTGCTGCTACATGGTGGCGGCAGCGGGATCGGCACCTTCGCGATCCAGCTCGCGGTCGCGCTCGGTGCCACCGTGGCGGTCACCGCCCGGTCCGGCAAGCACGAGCGGCTGCGTGAGCTGGGCGCGGCGCACACGATCGACTACCGGGAGCAGGACTTCGTCAAGGAGATCCGGCGGGTCACCGACGGTCGGGGCGCGGACGTCATCCTCGACATCATGGGCGCTGCCTACCTGGCCCGGAACGTGGCGGCGCTGGCCACGGGCGGGCGGCTGGTGGTGATCGGCATGCAGGGCGGCCGGAAGGGCGAGCTGGATCTGGGGGCGCTGCTGGCCAAGCGGGGCACGATCGCGGCGACCGCGCTGCGGTCCCGGCCGCTGGACGAGAAGGCGGAGATCGTCCGTGGGGTCCGCGAACAGGTGTGGCCGCTGGTCGAGTCGGGGGCGGTCCGGCCGGTGGTGGACCGGCGGCTGCCGATGACCGAGGCGGCGCGGGCGCACCGGCTGGTCGAGTCGAACGACCATGTCGGCAAGGTGCTGCTCACCACCGGCTGAGGCGCGGGCCGCTCGGCAGTACGGCCGGGACCGGACCCCGGCCGGGCAGCCGGGTCAGGGCGTGGGCGTCGGTTCCGCAGCCTCGCGGGGGAGCACCAGGCGGGCACCGGGGCCCTCGCCGGCGAGCGAGTCGCCGGGGTTGTAGAGGGTGCAGCGTTGCAGGGACAGGCAGCCGCAGCCGATGCAGCCGTCGAGGTCGTCGCGGAGCTTGGTCATCAGCCGGATCTTCTCGTTCAGCCGCTCCCGCCAGGTCGCGGAGAGCCGCGCCCAGTCCTCGGCGCTGGGCATGCGTGAGGCCGGCAGGGAGTCCAGCGCCTCCCGGATCTCCTCTAGCGAGATGCCGACCTGCTGGGAGATCCGGACGAACGCCACCCGGCGCAGCTCGGTGCGGGCATAGCGGCGCTGGTTGCCGCCCGTCCGCTCCGCCCGGATCAGCCCAAGCCGCTCGTAGTAGCGCAACGCCGAGGGCGCTACGCCGCTGCGGGTGGAAAGCTGGCCGATGGTCAGAGATTCGTGCATCACGTCGCCTTGAGTTGAAGTGGACTTCAACTTGCAGGCTAGTGGCATGACCACGACCACCGCCAGCGCTGGCCCGGCCCCGACCGCCGCGCCACCCCGTGACCGGACCGCCGCGCCACCCCGTGACCCGACCGTCCCACCGCTGCCGGGACCCGTCGCGCCGCTGTACGAGCGGATCCGGGCGGGCCGTGAGTTCAGCGCGAAAGTCCGCTCCACCGTCGACGTGCTCTGGGTGCTCTACGACCGGGTTCTCCGGGTCACCCCGGAGACCGTCGACGACTCCCGGCGGGACCGGTTCCTGCTCTCCAAGGGGCACGCCGTCGAGGGCTACTACGCCGTGCTCGCCGCGAAGGGGTTCATCCCCGCCGAATGGCTGGACGACCAGGGCGGGCCCGAGAGCCGGCTCGGCGACCACCCCGACCGGATGCTGGTGCCCGGGGTGGAGATCGGCTCCGGCTCGCTGGGCCACGGGCTCGGGCTCGGCGTGGGCACCGCGCTCGGGCTGCGCGCCCAGGGCCTGCTGACGCCCCGGGTCCACGTGCTGCTCGGCGACGCGGAACTGGACGAGGGCTCCAACCACGAGGCGATCGCGTACGCGGGGGCGACCGGGTTGGGCAGCCTGACCGCGATCGTGGTCGACAACCGCTCCGCCACGTACGGCTGGCCGGGCGGCGTCGCGGCCCGGTTCACCGTCAACGGCTGGACCGCCACCACCGTCGACGGGCACGACCACGACGCCCTGCACACCGCCCTGACCGGGCACGACAACCACCGGCCGCACGTCGTCGTCGCGGCCGTCGACCAGGGGGAGTGACCGTGCGGGACCGATTCGTCGACACCACCACCGCACTGCTGGCGGAGGATCCGCGTACGGCCCTGGTGCTGGCCGACATCTCCGCCGCCGCGTTCGCCCCGGCCGCGTACCGGCACCCGGACCGGGTGCTCAACGTCGGGATCCGGGAACAACTGATGGTGGGTGTGGCCGGCGGGCTCGCGCTGACCGGGCTGCGGCCGATCGTGCACAGCTACGCCCCGTTCCTCGTCGAGCGGGCGTACGAGCAGATCAAGATCGACCTGGACCACCAGGGCGTGGGCGCGGTGCTGGTCAGTGTCGGCGCGTCGTACGACCGGGCGGCCTCCGGCCGGACCCACCTGTCCCCGGCCGACGTCTCGTTGATCGACACGCTGCACGGCTGGACCGTGCACGTTCCCGGTCACCCCGGCGAGGTGCCGGCGTTGCTGCGGGACGCGGTGGCCGCCGACGGCTCGGCGTACCTGCGACTGTCCACGCTGCACAACGCCCGGCCGTACGGTGGCGACGGCGCGCTGCGGGTGCTCCGGGATGCGGGGCCGGGCGCGCCGCTGCTGGTCGCGGTGGGTCCGGTGCTGGACGCGGCACTGGCGGCGGTGGCCGACCTGGGGGTGACGGTGGCCTACACCCACCGGCCGCGGCCGTTCGACACGGCGGGGCTGCGGGCGCTGGCCGGCGACGCGGTGATCCTGGTCGAGCCCTACCTGGCGGGGACGTCGGCCCGGGTGGTGTCGGCGGCGCTGGCCGACCGGCCGCACCGGCTGCTGGCGCTCGGCGTGGGACGCGACGAGTTGCGCCGGTACGGCTCGGCCGAGGACCACACCCGCTGGCACGGGCTGGACGCTGCCGGGCTGCGCCACTCGGTAGGTGAATTCCTGGATTCGGCGCTGCTGGGGGCCGGCCGTTGAGTCGTGCCCGCAATTCGAAGGCACCGACGTCCGGGGCGGGCACGAGAAGCCGCGCCGCCAGGCGGCGCGGGAGTGGTCAGCGGGTCGGGGCGCCGAGGGGGCGGCGGCGGGTGCGCTCGCGGCCGAGGATCCAGAGCGCCTCGACGCCGTCCTTCCAGGTGATCTTCTTGCCCTCTTCGCGGCCCCGGGCGCGGTAGCTGATCGGGACCTCGTAGGGGCGGATGCGGCGACGCAGCAGCTTGCCGGTGACCTCGGCCTCCATGCCGAAGCCCCGCGAGCGGACGTCGAGCGAACGGTAGAGCGCGACCGGCATCAGCTTGAAGCAGGTCTCCAGGTCGCCGATGTAGGAATTGAACAGGACGTTCGCCGCCATCGTGACGCCCTTGTTGCCCATCACGTACCAGAAGCTGTAGGCGCTGTGGCTGCCGAAGGTGCGGTTGCCGTAGACCACCGTGGCCCGCCCGTCGAGCACCGGGTCGAGCAGCTTGGGGATGTCCAGCGGGTCGTACTCCAGGTCGGCGTCGAGGATGACCATGTAGTCGCCCTCGGCGCTGTCGACCGCCGTCTTGATGGCCGCGCCCTTGCCGGCGTTGCGCTGGTGGGTGATGACCCGCAGGCGCGCGTCGTCGGCCCGACCGAGGATCTCACCGGTGCCGTCCCGGCTGCCGTCGTCGACCACGACCAGCTCGATCTCACACGGGTAGTCGACCGCCAACGCCTGCTTGAGGGCATCCGCGATGCGCTCTTCCTCGTTGTAGACCGGCATGAGGATCGAGAGCTTCACGGAAATCTCCACGGTGGCGGCGATATGTCGGCCCTAGCCTAGCCTGGCTGCCAGCGACGCGGTGCTCAGCAATGCGGGCATCGGGCGCGGCAGCCTCAGGTTCATGGTGTTTACTGCCGCCATGTCGGCAGTCGGCCACCTGCTAGCCCTGGCGCCGGTCGCCGCGATCGGACTGCTCGCCGTCGCGCTCCGGCCGGCCGGGACCGTGGCGGGGCGGCGCCTCGCGCTGGTCCGGGCGGCTCTGGTCACCGGCGCGTTCGCGGTGCTCACGGTGGAACTGCTCGGAGCGCTGCGGCTGCTCACCCTGCCGGCGTTCGCCGTGGCCTGGCTGTCCCTCCTCGCGGGCGCGGGCGCCGCCGCCGGCTGGCGACGCCGCCGGGATGCCGCGCGCCGTACGGTCCAGGTCGTCGCGGTCGAGGTCGTCGCCGCGCCGGAGCCCGCGCTGGTCGGCGCGACGACCGGCCCGACCGCCGGCCCGCCGGCCCCTCCGCCCTCGCCGGACACCGCCGCACCGCACGCCGAGCCGCGCCGAGCCGGCTGGCCGACCCGGCTGGCCGACGCCTGGCGTACGGCGGGTCGGGGCGAGCGGCTGCTCGCCGGCACGGTCGGTGGACTGCTGCTGGTCGAGTTCCTGATCGCCCTGCTGGCCGAGCCGAACAACTTCGACTCGCAGACCTACCACCTGCCCAAGGTCGAGCAGTGGGTGGCCAGCGGCAGCCTGGAGTTCTGGCCCACCGCCATTCACCGGCAGGTGACCATCCCGCCCGGCGCCGAGTACCTGCTGCTGCACCTGCGCCTGTTCACCGGCGGGGACGCGCTGCACAATCTGGTGCAGTGGGCGGCCGGCGTCGGCGTACTGCTGGCGGCCACCCGGATCACCGCGCAGCTCGGCGGGGGGCGGCGGGCCCAGTTGCTCACCGCGTTCGTGCTCGCCACCACCCCGATGGTGGCGCTCCAGGCGACCAGCACCCAGACCGACCTGGTCTGCGCCGCCTGGGTGGCCTGCGCGGCCACCCTGGCGCTGGACGGGCTGCGCCGGCGGGCCGGGGTCGGGGCGATGCTGGCGCTGGGGGCGGCCACCGGGCTGACCGCGCTGACCAAGACCAACGGCCTGGTCGCGGTCGGGCCACTTCTGCTGCTCTGGGGGCTGGCCCAGCTCCGGCTGGCCCGGGCCGGCTCCGCGCCGGAGCACGCCGGGTCGCCCGGCCGGGGCACCGAATCACCCGACGCGTCCCGGCCCGGTCGCTTCCGGCGGGGGCGGCAGGTGCGCCGGACGGTCGCCGGGTCGGTGCTGATCCTGCTGGTCGCCGGGGTGGTGGTCGGGCCGTTCCTGGCCCGGGTGACCGCCGAGTTCGGGCATCCGCTGGGGCCGCCCCGGCTGCGCGAGTCCGTTCCGATGGAGCGGCACGATCCGGCCTCGGTGCTGGTCAACGCGCTGCGGATCGTGCACACCGCGTTCGACACGCCGCTCGCGCCGCTGCGTCGGGCGGGTGCCGGGGCGATCGTCGGCGGCGCCGGGGTGATCGGGGTGGACCCGCAGGACCGGGCCATCACCTTCGGGCAGGAACGGTTCCCGGTGCCGTCCTGGTATCCGGACGAGGACCGGGTGGCCTTTCCGCTGGCCGGGGTGCTGGCGGTGATCGGGGCGGCGGTCGCGCTGGCCCGACCGGGCCGGGTCAGCCCGACGCGGGCGGGGCCGCTGCGCGCGTACGCGGTGGTCGTGGTGGCGGCCGTGCTGCTGCACACCGCCATGATCAAGTGGCAGCCGTGGGGCAACCGCCTGCTGCTCTACACGCTGGTGCTGGCCGTACCGCTGGCGGGGCTCTGGCTGGACGCGCTGTTTCGGCGGCGGGCCGGCGGCGCGGGAGGACGGCGGCCGGTGGCGGCCGGGCTCGCGGTTAGCGTGCTGGCCACCTGCGCGCTGGCCGGGGTGCTGGCGGTGTCGTACGGCTTCCCGCGCCGGCTGGTCGGCGCGGGCTCGGTCTTCACCACCTCGGAATGGGACACCCGGTTCCTGCGGCGTCCCCAGTGGGCAGAGGAGTTCCGCTGGGCGGCCGACGCGGTACGCGCGACGGACGCCCGCCGGATCGGCCTGGTGCAGCAGAACGACAACTGGGAGTACCCCTGGTGGCTGCTGCTGCGGGACGCGGACGGGCGCCCGCCGGAGCTGGTGGCGCTCCAGTCGGTGCTGCCTGGGCGCCCGCCGGCCGATCCGGCCTCGGTGGACGCCATCGTCTGCACCGGCAGTCGGCCGGCGTGCACCGCGTTGGTGCCGGGGGGCTGGCGCGTGCAGTTCCGGGGCTACGCGGGTTACGCCCTCCCGCCGGCAGGCTGACCCGCCGGGGAGCCCGGCCGGTCCCTCTCGCTGACCCCGCATGTCGCGCGATTCGACCGGTTCGCCCGGTTCTACACTCTGTGCGCAACGATTCCGAGACGCATTCACATATCTCGAAGCCGACGCTACCTTCTGGTAACTCGATCGACGTCCCGCGATCGAGCCGAAAGGAGTCCGTCGATGCTTGGTTTTCCTGCCAGGCGCGAGCGCGCGACCCGACGACGGGCGCTCACCGTCGTCGCCGCCGCCGCTCTCGTCCTGCCGATGTTCGCCGCAACAGCCTCCCCCGCCACCGCGGCCGCCCGTCCGGCCATCCAGCCGCTCGCCGCCAACCTGGAGGCGATCCGCGCCACCGAGGCCACCGCGCTCTACGGCGCGCCCACCATCCGTCCCATCGAGCAACGTCGCACCGCGCTGATCACCATGGGCGACAGCGAGATCTCCGGCGAGGGGGTGGGCAACTACATCCCCGGCACCCACCAGCCCGGCAACTGGTGCGACCGCTCGTACGACCAGGCGGTGTTCCGCACCGGCATCACCGCCGACGAGAAATACAACATCGCCTGCTCCGGGGCGACGCCGTGGAACCTGATCCGGGGCGGGCCGACGCAGCACAACGAGCTGAACCAGGGCGACCACCTGGCCATCAAGGCGCGTAACACGCACATCAAGCTGATCTGGGTGGTGGTCGGCGCCAACGGCGACGGCACGATCCAGTTCGGCCCGGTCGCCACCGACTGCGCCGTCCGCCGGGTCTTCCTCCAGGGTGCCTGCTACCCCACCTACACCGACCAGTGGACCGTCCGCACCGACGGCAGCCGGCAGGCGGTCGAGGACACGCTCGGCGACATCCGGCAGACCATGACCGGCGCCGGCTACCTGCGGTCGGACTACGAGCTGGTGCTGATGTCGTACCCGAGCCCGGGCAGCCCGGACGTGGAGGACAACCCGAACTTCCCCGGCTGGTACTCCGGCGGCTGCCTGCTCTACCTGGCTGACGCCGCGTTCGCCCGGAACAAGGCGGTGCCGATGTTCGAATCGGCGCTGCGGGCGGCGGCGGCCAACACGGGCACCCGCTACCTGGACGCCAGCCGGCTCTTCCACGGTCGCGAGGTGTGCACGGACAGCACCGCCGTGCGCGGGCTGCACATCGAGATCGGCATCTGGGACGAGAACGCGGCCCGGCAGTCGTTCCACCCGAACAAGCAGGGGCACGGCATGTTCGCCCAGTGCGTCACCCAGTTCTGGAACTCCGGGCAGCAGCGGGCGACCTGCGTGGACCCGGCCAGCACCGGCAACGGCATGCTCTACAACGGGCTGTTCGAGTTCAAGCAGCTGCGCAATGCCGCGACCGGCACCTGCGTCGACGGCAAGGGCTACGACTCACGCAACAACACGGCCCAGCAGTCGTACGGCTGCCACGGTGGCCGCAACCAGGGCTTCTGGTACGACCCGACCCGCCAGTCGCTGCACTCGGAGCTCTCCCACGACCGCTGCCTGGACGTCTCGGGCGGGTCGCTGAGCGCCGGCACGGCGGTGAACATCTACAACTGCCACGGCGGCACCAACCAGAAGTTCGTCCTCGCCGGCAACCAGATCAAGGCGGCCGGCAACAGCAACCTCTGCCTGGCGTTCGACAACCCGGGGTCGGGCACCCCCCGGCTGCGCCTGGCGACCTGCGCCACCAGCACCCGCCAGCAGTGGTCCTTCGAGTCCCGCAACTTCGCCAACCCGGTGGGCTACGGGCACGACGACTTCATCGGCTCCCGCGTCTACTGAGATCGCTCCTCCCGCGCGAGCGGTGCCGCCCTCCCGGGCGGTACCGCTCGCGCCGCCGCGACGGCGCAGCTGCGGTGCGGCGGATGTTCGGGTTCGGGTCGGCAGGACAGCGGTCAACGCACCACGGCGGTACGGAAGATGTCGGGTCGCGCCACCGCCGGCGCCTCGCCGATGGTGGCGACGATCCGCTCCCGGGGTGTCCGCAGCCGGGTCCGGAAGGCGTGGTTCAGCAGCGCGTCGAGCTGCCACACCTGCTTCGGGTGGCGGGTCCGGACGAGGAACCGCTCACGGATCCCGTCGATCGCGGTGGCGGCCAGCTCGACCGAGTGCAGGCGCGGGTCGGGGCTCCAGGTGACGTTGCTGAGCTCCCGCAACTCCGTGTTGAGGTGCAGGCGCAGCCGGTGCAGCACGCGGGTCTGCTGGGTGACGACCAGCCGTCGGTGGGTCAGCAGGAGGAGATACTCACCGGCCATCGGGCGCTCCGGCCGGGCGCACCGGGTGACGAGGACGGTGGCGTCGCCGGAACCGACGCAGCGGCGGAACACCGGCATGTGCCGGGTGACGGTCTGCACCGCCAGCCCGGCCTCGGAGGCGGCCGGGAGGAACGTTCGGGAGAAGACGTCCATGCTCTGCCCAACGAGTCGCGACCTGGGGTGACATGGGTCACGCCGGAATTCTGGAACTTCCACGCGGGCGCGTCGCACCGCCTGTCCGACTTCGCCGCCGGCCTGGGCCGGATCAGACCGGATCCGGTGCGAACAGTTCCTGCAACCAGCCGGGCACCGCGGACGCGTACTCCGCCCGGGTCGGGTCCGGGGTCTGGAGGGCTCGGCGCCAGGAGAGTGCCCGGCTGACCCGGGTGACGCGGACCGCCAGGCGGGCCGCCTCGCGCAGCGTTCCCAGGTCGTGCCCGTCCGACCACGGCTCCAGGTAGGCGTCGCGCAGCCGAGCCAGCGCCGGGTCGCCGTCGGGCAGCCCGAACGCGTCCGCGACCGAGTTCAGCGTCACCAGCAGGGTGCCGAACGGATGTGCCACCGAGGCGTCACCCCAGTCGAAGAAGCGGTACTGGTCGTCGGCCGCGAAGACGTTGCCGTCGTGCAGGTCGTCGTGCTGGATGGTCGGCGCGACGCCCGAGCCGGCCAACCGCCGGCAGTCCTCGGCGAACCCGGCCCGGTGGGCGCGCAGCCGCTCGTACGCCTCGACGGTGAGCCCGTCCTCCGCCCCGAACAGCAGCGACTCCTCGTCGTCCAGCAGCGCCTCGAACAGCTCCGGCAGCAACTCCGGCCGGTGGTCGGGCACGCCGAGGGCGAGCAGTTCGCCGGCTGCGGGCGCGACCGCGCGCTGGAGGTCGGCGTACTCCGGCAGGACCCGCTCCCAGCGGGTCAGCTGGCTCCGGTCACCGCCCAGCACCTCGCGCAGCGTCCGGCTGCCGTCGGGCAGCAGGGACCAGCCGCGGTCGGCGTCCACGGCGAGCGGGTCGAGCACCCGGCCGGGGGCGAGCCGGGCCAGCGCGGCCAGCAGTGCGGCCTCGTGCCGGGTGCCGGGATTGGTCGCCTTGAACCAGACGTCCCCGGTGTCGGTGGGCACCCGCCACACCAGCGACCAGGGCCGGACCCGGGGTTCGACCGGGCCGACGACCCGCCGGCCGTGCTGACCGAGCCGGTCGCCGATCCAGTCCAGGGCCGCGTCGGACCAGTGCGGGTCGGACCAGTGCGGGTCGGCCCAGTCGGTGCGCGGCGTGGCGGCGTCAGTCACGCTCGGGAACCTAGCCGCCACCCCGCCACCGGGCCAGAGATTTTCCTCCGCCTGCTACAGCAGCTCGACAATGGTGGCGTTGGCCATGCCGCCGCCCTCGCACATCGTCTGGAGGCCGTATCGGATGTCGTTGTCCCGCATGTGGGCAAGCATGGTGGTCATGATCCGGGCGCCGGAGCCGCCGAGCGGGTGGCCGAGGGCGATCGCGCCACCGCGCGGGTTGAGCCGCGCCGGGTCCGCCTCGGTCTCCGCCAGCCAGGCCAGCGGCACCGGCGCGAACGCCTCGTTCACCTCGTACACCCCAATCTCCTCGATGCCCAGCCCCGCGCGGCGCAGCGCCTTCGCGGTGGCCGGGATGGGCGCGGTGAGCATGGTGACGGGGTCGTCGGCGGCGACGACTGCGGTGTGCACCCGGGCCAGCGGGCGCAGGCCGTGCCGGCTGGCCCACTCGCTGGTGGTCACGGCGAGCGCCGCCGCGCCGTCGGAGATCTGCGACGCGGAGCCGGCGGTGACCACTCCGTCGGGGCGGAACGGGGTGGCCAGCTCACCGAGCTTCGCCAGCGAGGTGTCCCGCCGGATGCCCTCGTCGGCAGTGAACTTGCCGCCGTCGGCCAGGGCGACCGGGGCGATCTCGGCTTCGAAGGCGCCGGCGTCCTGCGCGGCGGCGGCCTTATCGTGGCTGGCGAGGGCGAACTCGTCGAGCTGTGCGCGGGAGAAGCGCCAGCGCTCGGCGATCAGCTCCGCCCCGACGCCCTGGTTGAACGGCAGCGGCGCGTCGTCGGCGAAGCCCTCGACGCCCCGGTAGCGGTCGCGCAGCTGGTCACTGAAGGGTGATCCGCCGGCCACGCTGGAGCCCATCGCGACCCGGGTCATCGACTCGACGCCGCCGGCCACGACCAGATCGGCCTGGCCGGAGAGGACGGTGGCGGCGGCGAAGTGCAGGGCCTGCTGGCTGGAGCCGCACTGCCGGTCGAGCGTGGTGCCGGGCACCGACTCGGGCCAGCCGGCGGCGAGCACGCCGTTGCGGGCGACGTTCCACGACTGGTCACCGACCTGGGAGACGCAGCCCCAGACCACGTCGTCGACCTGCGCCGGGTCGATGCCGGTGCGCTCGGCGAGGGCGCGCAGCACGTGCGCCGAGAGGTCGACCGGGTGCACGGTGGTCAGGCTGCCCTTGCGCCGCCCAACCGGGGTGCGTACCGCGCCGACGATGACTGCGTCACTCATGACTACTCCCCGGTAACTTGGGCTGGCCCCGATCCTACGTCGTCAGCGGGTCGGGCGTCCTCCCCCGGCGCCCTGGCATGCTGAACGGATGCGTCCACACCCGGCCCCGGCCCGGCAGTGGCGGGTGCCGCCCGCCCTGCCGGCGCTCAAGCTGACCGGCTCGGTCGCGCTGCTCGCGCTGGCCCTGCTCCTCGACGGGGGTGACCTGGTCCGGTTGGCGCTGGCCGTGCTCATGGCCGCCGCGCTCGCCGGCTGGGCGACCCGCGACCTGGTCGCGCCGGTGCGGATGGCGGTCGACCCGGACGGGATCACCGTCATCCAGGGTTTCGCCGGGCACCGGCGGCTGCCCTGGTCGGCCGTGGAGAAGGTGACCGTGGACCGCCACACGCGGCGGGGCCTGACCGGCGAGATGCTGGAGATCGACGCGGGCGAGTCGCTGCACCTCTTCGGCCGCCACGACCTCGGCGCGGATCCCGCCGAGGTGGCCGAGGCCCTGCACGAGGCCCGTCCACACTGAGCCGGACCGCACGCCCGCGCCGGAGCAGACCCCGGCCGGGCCGGCCGGGACGGGCCGGCGGTCAGCCGCCGACGATGGCCGCGGTGCGGACCAGGGCCAGGCCGAGCAGCGCCATCACGATCAACGCCCCGCCCGCGAACTGCACCAGCGTCCGCCGCGACCGCGGGGCGTACGCGAACACGAGCGCCAGCAGCCCGCCGACCACCAGGCCGCCCAGGTGACCGGGAATCGAGATACCCGGCACGGTGAACGTGAAGACCAGGTTGATCACCAGGACGGGGAGCACCTGGGAGATGTCCCGCCCCATCTTGCGTTCGATGATCAGGAGCGCGGCGAACAGGCCGAAGATCGACGTGGAGGCGCCGGCGGTGAGCTGGTTCTGCGCGCTGAACAGGTAGGCGGCGACGTTCCCGCCCAGCCCGGCGACCAGGTAGAGCGCCCCGAACCGCAGCGGCCCGAGGCTGGCCTCCAGCGACCGGCCGAGCACCCACAGCGCCCACATGTTCAGCAGCAGGTGGACCACGCCATAGTGCAGGAACATCGCGGTGACCAGGCGGTACCACTCGCCCTCGGCGATGCCGCCGACCGTGCCGTCCGGGAAGATCGCGCCGCCGAGCACCGAACCCCAGTCGGTCAGCGGGGTGCTGCCGCCCATCAGACCGCCGAAGCCGGAGCCGCCGACCGCCGCGTCCCCGCCCCGGTCGGAGGCGATGGAGAGCAGCATCATCAGCACGTTGAGCGCGAGCAGCGCCTTGGTGACGTAGCCCTGCCGGCCGGCGGCACCGCCACCGAAGGCGGTGCGCGCCGGCCGTACGCTACGACGTCCCTCCGCCACGCATTCCGGGCACTGGAACCCGACCGAGGCCTCCCGCATGCAGTCCGGACAGATCGGCCGGTCGCAGCGGGTGCATCGGACGTACGTCTCCCGGCCGGGATGCCGGAAGCAGACCGGGGCGGTGGGTGGGGACTCGCTCACCACACCCGCCCGCCGTCACCGGCCACGCGGCCCACCAACCGGTCCCGACCCTCGGAGCGCTCAGTCATGTCGGCAAAGGTACCTCGCGGAGCACTCAGGCAGCGGACCGCTCGATCTCGACCCGCTCGATGACGACGTCCTGCAACGGACGGTCGTTCGGGCCGGTCGGGGTGTTGGCGATCGCGTCGACGATCTTCGCGGACTGCTCGTCGGCTACCTTCCCGAAGATGGTGTGCCGGTTGTTCAGGTGCGGCGTCGGCGAGACCGTGATGAAGAACTGCGAACCGTTGGTGCCCGGCCCGGCGTTCGCCATCGCCAGCAGGTACGGCTGGTCGAAACGCAGCTCCGGGTGGAACTCGTCACCGAACTTGTAGCCCGGGCCACCACGACCGGTGCCGGTCGGGTCGCCCATCTGGACCATGAAGCCGCTGATCACCCGGTGCGAGATGGTGCCGTCGTAGTACGGACCGTTGCCCGGCTGGTTCGTACGCGGGTCGGTGTATTCGCGGTTGCCCTCGGCCAGGTCGACGAAGTTCTTCACGGTCTTCGGGGCGTGGTTGCCGAAGAGTTCCAGCCGGATCGGGCCGGCGTTGGTGTGCAGGGTGGCGTAGACAGCCTCGGCCACGGGTACTCCTCACTCGTTGGTCAGTTCCATGCGGATCCTCCCATGTGCCCGATCTGGCAGTGCGGAGGCATCCGAAGGTGGAGGATGACGAAGGAACAACTCCCAGGAGGTGGGACCGTGTTTGGAATCGGGCGGCGAAAGACCCAGGGGCAGCTGGCCAAGGTGGAGCTGAACCAGGGCCTCGGTCACCTGAGGCAGGCTGCGACGTACGCCGCGAAGGGTGCCGGCGCCACCGTGGGTCCGCGGGTCCAGGCGGCCCGGGGCGCGGTCGCGCCGACCGCCGTCCTGGTACGCGACCGCGCGTCCAGCGGTCTCGCGTCCACGGTCGCCGCACTCGCGCCGCTGGCCCTGGCCGTCCGCAAGGCGCAGGCCGAGGCGGCGGGCAAGGCGGTCACCGGCAGGAAGGCCGTCGCAGCCAAGCAGGCCGCGGCCACCAGGAAGGTCAAGGCGAAGAACATGAAGGCTTCCCGGAAGAAGAACTCCCGCCGGGGCGGGTCCATGATGACGGGCCTGCTCGCGGCCGGCGCGGTGGCCGGGGTCGCCGCGATGGCGATGCGGCGTCGTCGGGAACAGCAGGAGTGGACCGAGTACGACCCGACCCGCGGCAAGCTGGAGCCGATGCGTGACGAGGTCGACAGCATCGAGATCCGTACCCCGGTGACCGACGCCTCGACGATGCCGAGCGGTTCGGCGGTGGCCGGCGGCCCGACGGGTGCCGGCAGTTCGGGTGCGGCCGGCAGTTCGGCGGTGGCCGGCAGCTCGACCGGTGCCCGCAGTTCGGCGGTGGCCGGCGGCCCGACGGGTGCCGGCAGTTCGACGGTGGCCGGTGGCGGCAGCGCCTCCACCCCCGGCAAGCAGCCGACGGTGCACGCGACGGACAAGGTCCCGTCGATGGCCGAGGGCGCCAAGGACACCTCGGGCCGCCCGGCGGTCGACCTGACCGAGGCACTCACCAAGGGCACCACCAGGACAAACGGCCGCCGCTGACCCCCGTTCAGCCCCGGAAAGCGCCGGCGAAGCGGCACCCGCCGCCCCGCCGGCGCTTCCGCCTGCCCACCCACTCCGTCTCGTCCCGCGCTCGCCCCCGCCGTCCCCGCGCCCGGCCCCCGCGCGCCGTCCCCGCGCCGGGCTCCCGCGCGCCGTCCCCGCGCCCCCGCCGGCCCGCCGGCCCGCCAGCCCCGCCGGCCCGCCAACCCCGCCAGCCCCGCCGGCCCGCCAGCCCTCGCGATCTTGCACTTTCTGCCCCCGCAATGCCCTATAAGTCCCCTATATCGGGGCTCAAAGTGCAAGATCGCGGGCGCGGGGCGGCGGGGCGCGGGGCGGCGCGGGCGCGGGGGACGGGGCGGGGCGCGGGGCGGGGCAGGGGGGCGGGGCAGGGGGCGGGGCAGGGGGCGGGGCAGGGGGGCGGCGCGGCGCGGGGCAGGCGGGGGGTGGGGCGGTCAGAGCCAGCCGTTGCGGCGGAACCAGCGGTACAGCGCCAGCGAGATCGCGAGCATCAGGGCAAGCACGACCGGATAGCCGTACGTCATGCGCAGCTCCGGCATGACCTCGAAGTTCATTCCGTAGATGCCGGCGATGGCGGTCCAGACGGCGGCGATGGCGGCCCATGCGGCGATCTTGCGCATGTCGTTGTTCTGGTCGACGGTGACCTGGGCCAGCCGCGCCTGGAGGATGGAGTTGAGCAGGTCGTCGTAGGAGTTGACCTGCTCGACGGTGCGGCTGAGGTGGTCCTGCACGTCCCGGAAATAGCGGCGGATCTCCTTGGGCACGTCCCGGTTCATCTCGGCGGTGAGCGTCATCAGCGGGCGTTGCAGCGGCATCACCGCCCGCTTGAACTCCACCAGCTCCCGCTTCATCTGGTAGATCCGCTGGATCCGGCCGCTGGACTGGCGGTCGAAGACGTCGGCCTCCAGCGTGTCGAGGTCGTCCTCCAGCCGGTCGGCGACCTCCAGGTAGATGTCCACCACCCGGTCGGTGACCGCGTACGCCACCGCCCAGGGCCCCTGGAGCAGCAGGTCCTGCTTCGTCTCCAGGTTGGCCCGGACGGGGGCCAGCCGGCAGGCGTCTCCGTGCCGGACGCTGATCAGGAAGTTCGGGCCGATGAAGAGCATCACCTGGCCGGTCTCGACGACCTCGGAGTTCTCGGTCAGCTCGGCGTGCTCGCAGTAGCGGGCGGTCCGCAGCACCAGGAAGCTGACCTCGCCGAACTGCTCCAGCTTGGGCCGCTGCTGCGCCTTGACCGCGTCCTCGACGGCCAGTTCGTGCAGCCCGTAGGTGGCGGCGATGGCGGTCATCTCGTCCAGTTCCGGCTCGTGCAGGCCGAGCCAGACGAAGCCGTGCTCCTCGCGGCGGGCTGCGGCGAGCGCCTCGGCGTACCGCCAGTCGCCGGACTGTCGCCGGCCATCCACGTAGAGGGCGCAGTCGACCACCGCGCTGCGCTGCGGGCCGGTCGGCGTGGGAACCCGCTGCGGACTGTCGGAGTTGAGCCGGCGGGTCATCGCCCGCACCGGCGCCACCCAGTCCCGGGGCCTGAGCACCCGTCCGCCGTTCGGCGAGGTCGCCTGCCCCTGCTGCCCCCGGTCCGTCATCACGCCCCCTCCCCACGCGCTGCCGAGGGTAGACGGTACGCCGCCGCAGATGATCACCGCCGGTGACGATCTGCCGGGAGGGAGGCGCCGGGCGGGCCGGGTCGCATCAGGGGGGTGAGGGGACGACACGGCCCACCCGGCGCCCTTCTGGGGGCGGGGGTTGTGCTGGCGGCGCCGCTCGACGTGCCGCCGGTCGGGCCAGCCCGGGCTCGTCGCCGGGCCCGGCCGGGGCTGGCTACGGACACGGCCAGGGCTGGCGACGGACGCGGCCGGGTCAGGGCCGGCGGTGATCCCGCTACACGTGGTGAGTGACGCTCGCAGCATTGTGGGCCGCCGGCCGCCCCGGCGGGAGACCCGGGGCGGCCACCATCGTCTAACTGTCAGGAATCTGACAGAAATCAGCCTCGTACGGCCGCCATGGCCTCCGCCAGGCGCCGCACGCCCTCGTCGATCCGGTCCGCGGTCACCGCCGAGTACGCCAGCCGCAGGGCGTGCCGCCCACCGTCGACGACGAAGTCGCTGCCCTTGACCACGGCGACCCCGCGCTCGGCGGCGGCCGGGGCTAGCCTGTCCGCCTCCACGTCCTCGGGCAGCTCGACCCAGAGGAAGTAGCCGCCGTCCGGCTCCACAAAACGGGCCTCCGGGATGTGCCGGCGCAGCGACTCGGCCAGCACCCCGGCCCGCTCGCCGAGCGCGGCGCACACGGTCTCGATGGAGCGCTGGATCTCGCCGGAGACGCAGAACTGGTGCACGATCGCCTGGGAGACCATGCCCGGCGAGATGTAGAGGCTGGTCGCCTTCTTCGCGATGTCGCCGATCAGGTCCGCCGGACCCACCAGGTAGCCGACCCGCACGCCGGGGCAGACCGTCTTGGTGAAGCTGGAGGCGTGCACCACCACATTGCGGGTGTCCATCGAGAGCATCGACGGCAGCGCCTCGCCCCGGAACCGGATGTCGGCGTACGGGTCGTCCTCGAAGATCGTGAACTCGTACTCGGCGGCGAGGTCGAGCAGCTCGCGGCGCTTCTCCAGGCTGAGGGTCACACCGGCCGGGTTCTGGTAGTTCGGAATGACGTGCGCCAGCCGGGGACGCACCCCCGACTCCAGCAGCTTGCGCAGCTCGGCGGTGTCGAGCCCGTCCGGCTGGATGGTGACGCCGTGCAGCTCGCTGCCCATCCGCTGGAGGTTGAGCAGCGTCCGGTCGTACGTCGGGCGCTCCACCACCACCGCGTCGCCGGGGCGGACCAGGTGGTCGAAGAGGAACGCGTCCGCCTGCAACGAACCGTTGGTGATAAGCACCTGGTCGGCGGCGACCCCGTGCTTCTCGGCGATCCACTTCCGCAGCGGAAGGTAGCCGACGGAGGTGCCGTACGCCGTCACCCCGGCGGGGTCGGCGTCGAACGCGCGGACGGCGGCGGCCTTGAGCCCCTCGACATCGACGATGTCCAGCGAGGGAGCGCCACGGGCGAAGGAGATCAACTGCTCGGCGGTCATGGCTGTTCAGCGTACGGAAGGCGACGGGGTACGCGCGGACGGCACGGCGATGTCCGCATCCTGAGCCACCGGGACGGGTGACCCGCGTCGGCCGGTCGGCGGCAGATCAGACCGGAAGGCCGAGCGGGTCGTGCTGCGCTTCCCGGGAAAGCCCGTCCACGTGCAGGCCGAGTGCCGCGATCAGCTGCCCCCAGTCGAAGTAGGAACGCCAGGCCGCGATCCGGCCCCGACGGACCCGGACGACGTCCACCACGTCCCAGCTCACCACCCGGCCGGTCGGCGCGACGGTGCCGAACGGCGTGTGCAGCACCCCGGTGTGGGTGCCGGTCAGCCGCTGCTCGACGGCCGCGCCACCGGCCGTCTGCACCGACCCGATCGGGTCGACGACCAGGTCCGGGAAGGCCCCGGTCCAGGTACGCAGCAGGGCGGGCAACTCGATCGGGCGCACCGTGACGCCCGGCATGGAGTAGAAGGCGTCGGTCGCGTAGAGGTCCGGCAGCCGGGCCACGTCCCGCCGCAGGAGCATCGCGTACTGCTGCTCGACCAGCCGATCCGCGCCAGGCATGAGGACCTCCGTCGCGGATCGCGGCCCGTCCGCGCCCGCACCGGGACATCTACCCGTCGATCGGCCCACCCACACCTGCGACGGAGCCGCCGCTCAGCTCGCCTCGGCCAGCCGGCTGGCCGCCCAGACCCGCATGATGTCCCGTACGGAGATCACCCCGGCCACCTCGCGCCCGTCGAGCACCACCAGGTGCCGGAAGCCGCCCCGGGCCATGGCCACGGCCGCCTCCTCCACCGTCCACTCCGGCCCGGCGTAGACCACGTCCCACGTGAGGTGGGCGGACGTCCGCTCGACGTCGCAGTCCAGGTCGGCCCCGATGGCCTTCAGCACATCGCGTTCGGTCATGATGCCGACCCCCTCGGAATCCGGGTCGATCACGACCGCCGACCCGACACCACGGGCCGACATCATCCGGGCCGCCTGACGGAGCGTGTGCTCCGGACCGACCACGAGAACCTCGCTGGACATCGCTTCCCGAACCTGCATCACGCATCACCCCTGTGGGACGGTGGCACCCGGTAGGGGACATGGTGCGCCCGCGCGGGGCCCCGGACAAGACCGGGCGTCGCCGAAACGGCTGACCGCTCGCTACTGTCGTGGCGTGTCCACCGAGCCTCTGCGCTGCGCCGGCGCGCTGATCGTCGATGACGACGGTCGAATCTTCGTCCAGCGACGGTCCGCCCACCGGCGCATCTTTCCCAACTGCTGGGACATCGTCGGCGGCCATCTGGAGCCGGGCGAGGACTGGATGGACGCCCTGCGCCGGGAGGTGACCGAGGAGACCGGCTGGACGGTGTCGCACGTACTCGGCCACGTCGGGGACTACCGCTACGTCGCCGACGACGGCCTGGCCCGGATCGAGCGCGACTGGCTGGTCCGGGTGGACGGCGACCTGGCCCGGCCGGTGCTGGAGGTGGGCAGGCACACCGAGTTCCGGTGGCTCGCCGCCGACGGGCTCGACCTGCTCGACGAGCACCGCGACGTCAACGACGGCCTCATCCGGCGGATCGCGGCCGAAGGATTCGCCGCCCTGCGCTCGATCGGGCTGTGAACGACACCGTCGAGCTGGCGCCGCACCGGTTCGCCGGCCTGGTCGCCCCGGCGGTCGACCGGGCGTTCGTCGCCGGCATGCTCGCCGGCCGCGACGGCGGCGGCGCCGAGCTGAGCCAGCGGTACGGCGGGCCGGCCGCCACCGGCTTCCTGCTGGAGTTCCGCACCCGCCTCGCTGCGCCGGGCGGGACGGTCGACGAGGCCGGATTCGAGGCCGTCACCCGCTACCGGGATCCGGTCGACCGGCGGCGGGCCCTGGACAAGCAGGTGGCGTACGGGACGATCCACCGCAGCCCCGAGGGCGAACTCTCCGCCACCGAGCGCGGGCTGGCCTTCCTCGCCGAAATCTGGCAGGTGCACGCGGAGGTGACCGAGGAACTCTGGGCGGGGCACGACGACCGGGTGCTGCGGCTGGTGGAGGCGTTCGGCCGGGTGCTCGCGTACGCGCTGGTGCTCACCGACGAGGAGGGCGCCGACGCCGGTGCGGCGTTCGCCGCGATGGCGCCGCCGTACGAGCCGGACGGCACCCCGCCCGGCGTGCTGCTGCTGAACCGGCTCGGCACGATGCGCCACCACCGGGCCGACGCGCACGCCGCCGCGTCGAGTGCCGCCGGGCACAGCGCCGCGAGTGCCGCCGCCCTGCCGCCCGGCCCGGAACAGCTCGCCATCGACCTGGAGACCGATCGGCGGGCCGCCGGCCCGTACGCCGTGCTGACCGCCGAGAAGCGGCTGACGGTGCTGGCGGACCTGGCGGCGCTGCCCGGCTGACCCGTGCCCCCGCTGGCCCGCTTGGCATGGTTGACCACAGCGGTGCCGGCGCACGGCGCTATCCTCCAGCGATGACCGGGAGTCGCACGAGGGAGAACGCCGCAATGATCGGGATGGTGCTCGCAGCCGGAGCGGGGCGTCGGCTGCGCCCGTACACCGACACCCTGCCCAAGGCGCTGGTGCCGGTGGACGGTGACACCACCATCCTGGACATCTCGCTGCGCAACCTGGCCGAGGTGGGGCTCACCGACATCGTGATCGTGGTCGGCTACGCCGCCGACGCGGTCGTCTCCCGCCAGGCGGAGTTGGAGAAGAAGTACGGCGTCACGATCACCCTGGTGCACAACGACAAGGCCGAGGAGTGGAACAACGCCTACTCCCTCTGGCTGGCCCGGGAACACTTCGCCCGGGGCGTGCTGCTGGTCAACGGCGACACCGTGCACCCGGTGAGCGTGGAGAAGACCCTGCTGGCCGAGCGTGGCCCGGGCATCCTGCTCGCCGTCGACACCATCAAGCCGCTGGCCGAGGAGGAGATGAAGACCACCTTCGACGCCGCCGGCCAGCTCACCCGGATCACCAAGATCATGGACCCGGGCGACGCCTACGGGGAGTACATCGGCGCGACGCTGATCGAGCCGCAGGTGGCCGACGCCCTCGCCGACGCCCTGGAGGCGACCTGGCGGCGCGACCCGAACCTCTACTACGAGGACGGCTACCAGGAGTTCTCCGACCGGGGTGGCGAGGTTCGGGCGGCGCCGATCGGCGACGTGCTCTGGGTCGAGGTCGACAACCACGCCGACCTGGCCCGGGCGCGGGAGATCGCGTGCCGCTACTAGCCCGTACGGTCAACACCCCGCTCGTGATCGAGGTCCGGCGGGGCGCGGTGGCCGACCTCGGGCCGCTGCTGGCCGACCGGCGGATCTCGGCCGGCGGGGACGTGGCCGTGGTGGTCGGCCCCGGGCAGGGCGAGCGGATCGTCGAGCTGTGCCGCCCGTCGCTCGGCGCGGCCGACGTCTTCACGGTCGTCGGCGGCACCATCGACGCGGCGAACGACCTCGGCGACCGGCTGCGGTCGCGTTCCTACGACGCCGTGGTCGGGATCGGCGGCGGCAAGACCATCGACACCGCCAAGTACGCTGCCACCCGGTACGGCCTGCCGATGGTGACCGTGGCGACCAGCCTGGCCAACGACGGCATCGCCTCCCCGGTGGCCTCGCTGATCCACGAGGGGGGCAAGGGCTCCTACGGGGTGCACATCCCGATCGCGGTGCTGGTGGACCTGGACTTCGTGGAGAACGGCCCGGACCGGCAGACCCAGGCAGGAATCGGCGACGCCGTCAGCAACCTCAGCGCCTGCGCGGACTGGGAGCTGGCCCACGAGGTACGCGGCGAACCGATCGACGGGCTGGCGGTGACCCTGGCCCGCACCGGCGCCGAGGCACTGATCAACCACCCCGGCAAGATCACCGACGACGCGTTCCTCACCACGTTGGCCGAGGCGCTGATCCTCGGTGGCATCTCCATGTCGATCTGCGGGTCGAGCCGCCCGGCGAGCGGCGGGGACCACGAGATCTCGCACGCCATCGAGCACTTCCACCCGGGGCTGACCTCGCACGGCGAACAGGCCGGGCTCGGCGCCCTCTTCTGCACCTTCCTGCGGGGCGACTCCGACCGGTTCGGCCAACTCGCCCGCTGCCTGCACCGCCACGGTCTCGCCACCACGCCGGCCGACCTGCGGCTGACCGACGAGCAGTTCGTCGAGGCCGTGCAGTTCGCACCCCGGACCCGACCGGACCGCTACACCATCCTCGAACACCTTGCGCTGTCGCCTACCGAGACGCGCAAGCGGCTGGCAGACTACGCCGGTGCAATCCGCGACCACCTTGGCTGAGCCCCGCCCCACCGTCGCCGACTTCCACCGGGTGAACCGGGGCGGCGGCCTGTTCAGCGAATCGATCAGCCAGTGGCTGGGCGCGGTCTTCGCGCTCGTCGCCCAGCGCCTCGGGCTGCGCCCGACCGCGCTGACCCTCGCCAACCTGGTGCTCGGCCTCGCCACCTCGGTCACCGTGGTCGCACTCGCCGGGCGGGTCGCGGCCGGCGACGTGCCGGCCTGGGCGGTCGGGCTGCTCGCGCTGGTCGGCTGGCAGGTGGCGTACGCCCTGGACTGCGCCGACGGTCAGCTTGCCCGGGTCACCGGGCAGGGCAGCGCCGCCGGTGCCCGGATCGACGTGCTCTGCGACGTGGCGGCCCAGATCGCCCTGGTCGCCGCGCTCTCCGCCACCGCCGTGGCGCAGCGCCCGGAGACGCCGTCCTGGCTCGTCGCGGTCTTCGCCGGCACCTGGATGGTCAACCTGGTGACGTCGGTGATGCAGGCCGGCCCGAACGCGGCCAGCATGGTCACCTCGACCTCGCTGCCCGTACGCCTGGCGAAGCTGGTCCGCGACTACGGCGCGGTGATCTTCGTGGCCGGTCTGGTGCTGGCCTTCGCCCCCGCCCTCGTCTTCTGGGTGATCGTGGCGTTCACGATCGTCAACGGCGGCTTCCTGCTCGCCAGCATCGCCTTCTCCGCCCGCGCCTCGCTGCGCTGAGGTGTAGCCGGGCCGGCCTGCACCTCTTTGGCCCCTGTCGAGCTGCCCCGTCTGTGCTACCGCTTGATCGGCATGTCCGCCGCACACCGGGCCACGACTGACCGCGCGGGCGATCTTGGTACCAAAATGCCCCTATATGGGCTGCTTCGTACCAAGATCTACGACTATCCCCGAGGGCAGAACTGCATCCCGGAAGATGGAAGGATTCGGCAGCAAGCCTGGTACGTCCTGGAATACCACCGGCATCACCGCTGCCCGCACTGCACAGCCAGCGGCTGGTGTCCGGACGTTCACGTCGCGCGAATCCGGATCACGGCATGGCATCGGTACCGGGGGCGGTAGCCGGGCTCCGGGCCGGCGACCTCCTGCACCTCACCCGAGCCGCCAGCATCCAGTTCGTCACGCCAATCACGTTCCGCCTCATCCGGGTGCTCGACCAGCCGACGTACCGACGAACTGGCGGCCAAGGCGTCTCACGTGCCCCGGGGAAGCCTGCGCTGATCCATCACAACAAGGGCTAGCCTGTGGGGCCAAGCCTGAAGCAACGCCATGGGGACGAGGCACGTGATAACCGGTGAACTGAAAAGCAAGATCGACCGCGTCTGGGATGCGTTCTGGTCGGGCGGCATCTCGAACCCGCTGGAGGTGATCGAGCAGATCACCTACCTGCTCTTCATCAAGCGGCTGGACGAGATGGAGACGCGGGAACAGAAGAAGGCGGAGCGCTTCCCGAACGCCCCGGTCACGCTACGGTTTCGGCCGGACCAGCAAGAACTCCGATGGTCCCAGTTCAAGGACCGGGACCCGGAGACCATGTTCAAGATCGTCACCCATCAGGTCTTCCCGTACCTTCAGACGCTCGGTAGCGACGGGTCAACGTACTCGCACCACATGAGGGACGCCCGGTTCACCATCCCCAGCCCAGGGCTGCTCGGCCGCGTGGTCGACATGCTCGACAAGATCCCGATGGAGGACCGGGACACCAAGGGCGATCTCTACGAGTACATGCTCGGCAAGATCGCTACCGCTGGCCACAATGGGCAGTTCCGAACGTCACGGCACATCATCCAACTGATGGTCAAGATGACGGCCCCGACGCCGACCGACGAGATCTGCGACCCGGCCTGCGGCACCGCGGGCTTCCTCGTAGAGGCCGGAGAGTACGTCCGGCGCACCCATCCGGACGCGCTGCTCGACGCGAAGCAGCGGGAGCACTTCCACGAGAGCATGTTCCACGGCTTCGACTTCGACGGCACCATGCTGCGGATCGGCAGCATGAACATGCTGCTGCACGGCGTGGAGAGCCCGGACATCCGGTACCGCGACTCGCTGGCCGAGAACGTCAGCGGCGAGGATTCCGAGAAGTACTCCCTGATCCTCGCCAACCCGCCGTTCGCCGGCAGCCTCGACTACGAGAGCACGTCCAAGGACCTCCAGCGGATCGTCAAGACCAAGAAGACCGAGCTGCTGTTCCTCGCCCTCTTCCTCCGGCTCCTCAAGCCCGGCGGACGGGCGGCCGTGATCGTGCCGGACGGCGTGCTCTTCGGGTCAAGCAAGGCGCACAAGGAGCTGCGCCGGATGCTGGTCGAGAACCAAAAGCTCGACGCGGTGGTGAAGCTGCCCAGCGGCACCTTCAAGCCCTACTCGGGCGTCTCCACAGCGGTCCTGTTCTTCACCAAGACCAACAGTGGCGGGACCGACAACGTCTGGTTCTACGACGTGGCTGCTGACGGTTGGAGCCTGGACGACAAGCGGACGCCGCTGCTGCCTGCCGAGAAGCTCGGGCCGGTCACTGACGTAGCGCTGGCCGAGGACGAGCACGCGAAGAACAACCTGCCGGACGCCCTGGCGCGGTGGTCCCGCCGGAACGGCGACGAGTTGCAGCGGTCGCGGACCGAGCAGAGCTTCTGCGTGCCCAAGGCCGACATCGTCGAGCAGGGCTACGACCTCAGCCTCAACCGCTACAAGGAAGTCGTCCGCGAGGAAATCGAGCATCGCTCGCCTCTCGACGTCTTGACTGAACTGGAGAGGTTGGAATCCGAGATCCAGCAGGGCATCGCCGATCTTAAGACGATGCTCGGATGAGCCAAATCAGAACCGCTCGCCTGGCGGACTTGGTGAAGTTCGTCGGTGGCGGAACCCCCACTCGGAACAACCCCGACTACTACGGTGGCGACATTCCTTGGGTTACCCCGAAGGACATGAAATCCTGGAGCATCGAACGGGCGCAGGTCAACATCACCGATGCCGGCCTTTCCGGAAGCGCTGCTCGCCTCGTTCCGGCCGGATCCGTGCTCGTCGTCGTCCGCTCTGGCGTGCTGAAGCACACCCTTCCTGTAGGTGTGAGCCGCGTTCCCGTCGCCATCAATCAAGACATGAAGGCCATGCTTTGTGGTAGCGAGGTCGCCCCCGATTATCTGGCTCGAACCATCAAGGCGCACTCTAGCCTTATCCTGAGCTGGGTCCGAGCCACCACGGCCGACAACTTTCCAGTTGAGAAGCTAAAGGAAATGAGGATTCCGCTGCCTCCGATCGAGGAACAGCGGAGGATTGCGGGGGTGCTGGATCGGGCTGATGAGCTGCGCGCCAAGCGCCGCGAAGCCCTCGCCCACCTCGACGACCTGGCCTTGGGATTCTTCCTTGACCTGTTCGGTTCGCCGGATACGAATCCGCAGGGCTGGCCGTTGATCAGTCTTACGGACGTGTTGGCCATGCCTCTTCGGAACGGCATTTCCCCTGCCACTCGTGGCGAGGTCGAAGGGCATGTGCTCACTCTGTCCAGCATCACGGGACGACGGTTTGACCCCACGGCAAGGAAGTCGGCAGCATTCCTCGCACCGCATTCAACTGCCCAGGTCGTGCACACGTCCGATTTTCTGATGTGCCGGGGCAACGGCAACCTCGGCCTTGTCGGTCGCGGCTTTTTTCCTTCGGTAGCGATGCCGGACACCGCCTTCCCGGACACGATTATCGCCGCGCGGGTCAGAACCGAACTGGTGCGCCCCGTCTTCTTGGAGCACGTCTGGCGGTCGACTGCCGTCCGGCGGCAGATCGAATCCTCGGCGCGTACCACCAACGGCACTTACAAGGTCAACCAACAGGGATTGGGAGGCATCTCGTTCTTTTCGCCGCCGCTGGAACTGCAAGACCGGTTCACGGCCCGGATTGCGGCTGTTGACGCACTTCGTGCCAACCACTCTTCCGGCCTGGCGGAGCTGGACGCACTCTTTGCGTCGTTGCAGGATCGGGCCTTCCGGGGGTTGCTCTGATGTGAGATGCTCTAGGGCTGTCCACTGTGGGGGGTAGACGTTCCGATGAGCAACTTCGCGTTCCTGCGGGCTGAGTGGCCCGAGCTGCTTGACGAGGCCCGGCGGGCCGAGCGACTTGCCGTCGCCGACCCGCGGGGCTCTTGTTTCTACGCTCGGCGCACTCTGGAACTCGCGCTCGGCTGGCTCTTCGACGCCGACGCGACACTCGCCAAGCCGTACAAGAATGACCTCTCCGCGAAGATCCACGAGCCGACGCTGCGCAACCTGGTGGGCACCGGCCTCCAGACAAAGATGAACGTCATCCGCAAACAGGGCAACCGGGCCGTGCACGAGCGGACGCTGGTGACGGACAAGGAATCGGTGCCGGTCATCCGTGAGTTGTTCCACGTCACGTACTGGATCGCCCGGCACTACACCCGCGAAAGGGCGCAGGTTCCGGCGAGCGCCCTCGCCTTCGACCCGGGTCTGATTCCCCCGGCGGACCCTTCCGAGGCGCGGCAGCAGACCCAGGCCGAGCTGAAGGCGCTCGCCGACAGGCTCGCCGCCCGGGACGCGGCGCTGGCCGCCGAACGAGAGCGGTCCGCCACCCTCGACGCCGAGTTGGCAAAGCTGCGCGCCGAGATCGCCGCCGCGAAGGCCGCCAACCTGGCCCGCCCCGACGACCACGACTACGACGAGGCGCAGACCCGCGACCTCTACATCGACCTGATGCTGGCCGAGGCCGGCTGGCGGCTCGACCGCAAGGAGGACCGCGAGTTCGAGGTCACCGGCATGCCCAACACCACGGGCACCGGGTTCGTCGACTACGTCCTGTGGGGTGACGACGGCAAGCCGCTCGCGGTGGTCGAGGCCAAGCGCGCCCGGCGGGACGCCACCATCGGCAAGCAGCAGGCCAAGCTCTACGCCGACTGCCTGGAGCAGCGGTACGGCCAGCGGCCGGTCATCTTCTACACCAACGGCTACGACACCTGGCTCTGGGACGATCTCGCCTACCCGCCCCGGCCGGTGCAGGGCTTCTACACCAAGGACGAGCTTCAGCTCCTGATCAAGCGGCGGGTCAGCCGCGAGTCGCTCGCAGGCGTACAGATCAAGCAGGAGATCGTCGGGCGGCCCTACCAGACCCGGGCGATCCGGAAGATCGCCGAGGCGTTCGAGCGGGACCGGCAGCGGCAGGCGCTCGTGGTGATGGCCACCGGCGCCGGCAAGACCCGTACCGTGATCGCCCTGGTCGACCTGCTGATGCGGGCCAACTGGGTCAAGCGGGTGCTCTTCCTCGCCGACCGTAACGCGCTGGTCAACCAGGCGGTCAACGCGTTCAAGGCACACCTGCCCGAGGCGGCCACGGTCAACCTGGTCACCGAGAAGGACACCGAGGGCCGGGTGTACGTCTCGACGTACCCGACCATGATGGGCCTGGTCAACGAGACCACGAGCGGCGGGCGGCGCTTCGGGCCCGGCTACTTCGACCTGGTCATCATCGACGAGGCGCACCGGTCGGTGTACCAGAAGTACCGGGCGATCTTCTCCTGGTTCGACAGTCTGCTGGTCGGGCTCACCGCGACCCCGCGCAACGAGATCGACCGCAACACCTACAGCCTGTTCAACCTCGAAGACGGCGTACCCACCGACCAGTTCGACCTCGACGAGGCGATCGAAGGTAAATACCTCGTCCCGCCGCGTGCGGTCTCCGTACCGCTGAAGATCATGCGCGACGGTATCCGCTACGACGACCTCAGCGAGGAGGAGAAGGACCACTGGGACTCGCTCGACTGGGGCGACGACGGGCCGCCGGACAGCGTCGACGCGGCCGAGATCAACAAGTCACTGTTCAACGGCCCCACGGTGGACAAGGTCCTGGAGACCTTGATGACCCTCGGCCACCACGTGGCCGGTGGTGACCGGATCGGTAAGACGATCATCTTCGCCAAGAACGAGGCCCACGCGAACTTCATCCAGGAGCGGTTCGACCTCGCGTACCCGATGCACCATGGCCACCTCGCCCGGGTGATCACACACCGGACGAAGTACGCACAGAGTCTCATCGACGCGTTCTCGCAGCAGGAGAAGGCCCCGCACATCGCCATCTCGGTGGACATGCTCGACACCGGCATCGACGTGCCCGAGGTCGTCAACCTGGTCTTCTTCAAGGTCGTCCGGTCCAAGTCGAAGTTCCTCCAGATGATCGGCCGGGGCACCCGGCTCTGCCCGGACCTCTACGGCCCCGGGCAGCACAAGAAGGACTTCCACGTCTTCGACTTCTGCCAGAACTTCGAGTACTTCAACGAGAACCCCGAGCCGGCGGAGGGGAAGCTGGGAGAGTCGCTGACCGAGCGGCTGTTCAAGGCCCAGCTCGAACTGATCTGCCGCCTCGACCAGCGTCTCCCCACCGGAGCCGGCCCCGAGTCGGAGGTCGACGGGACGCAGAGCGAGGCGGGCCTGCGCTGGGACCTGGCCCGCAACCTCCACGGCCGGGTCGAGAGCATCCACCTCGACAACTTCGTCGTACGCCCCAAGCGGAAGTTGGTGGAGTACTACGTCGACTTCGCGCGCTGGCACCGACTCACCCCCGAAGCGGTGGCCGAGATCGGCGGCAACCTCGCCGGCCTGCCCACCAAAGTGCAGGACGAGGACGAGGCGGCCAAGCGGTTCGACCTGATGGTGCTGCGCCTACAGCTCGGCCAGTTCCAGGTCGTACCCGCCTACGACCGGCTGCGCCGCCAGGTGCAGGAGGTCGCCTCGACGCTGCTGGAACAGACCAGCATCCCGGCGGTCCGCGAGCAGCAGCAACTCCTCGACGACGTTGCCGGCGACGACTGGTGGCAGGACGTAACCCTGCCGATGCTGGAACTGATGCGTCGCCGCCTGCGCGGGCTGGCCAGGTTGATCGAGCGGTCCAAGCGGGCCATCGTCTACACCGACATCAGCGACGAGTTGGGTGAGATCTCGGTCGTCTGGCTGAACGACATCAGGACCGGGACGGACTTCGAGCGGTTCCGCGCCAAGGCCCGGGTGTACCTGCATGCCCACGAGGACCACCTGGCGTTGCAGAAGCTACGCCGCAACAAGCAGCTTTCCCCCACCGACCTCGACGAGTTGGAACGAATGCTCGCAGCCAGCGGTGGCGGCACCGAGGACATCGACCGGGCCCGCCAGTCGTCCGGCGGGCTCGGGCTCTTCATCCGCTCGCTGGTCGGACTCGACCGGGAAGCGGCCAACGCGGCGTTCAGCGAATTCCTGGCCGGCCGCACCCTCACCGCGAACCAGATCAGCTTCGTCGACCTGATCATCGCCCACCTCACCCGGAACGGCGTGATGGCACCCGAACGGCTCTACGAATCCCCGTTCAGCGACATCGCGCCCGACCCGGACTCGATCTTCCCGTCCGCCGATCTGGACCGCCTGATCACGATCCTCAACTCCGTCCGAGACACCGCCGCCCCTGCAAATGAGGTGGCTTAGCGGGGCGGGGCGATGGTCCGGACTCCCGGTACGCAGGTTCCGGCAAAGTCGTGGGGGTCTCCGGCCTGGGATGGTTGATGGGACGCCTCGACTGGCCGCGCGGGAGATCTTGGTAGCAAAGTGCCCCTGGAGGGGCCGTTTCCTGCCAAGATCTCCCGCCATCCTGTGGAGCGGAACAGCGTTCCCGGAAGATGAACGAACATCGGGTGCCTCGGCCTGCGGGCAGGAGGCCCGGGGCGAGGACGTCGCCGTGGCCCGGTCGGCCTCGCGCGCGAACCACAGCTCGCCGGTCACCGGTGTTGATCGGCTGGCAGCTTCTTGAGGAGCAGGCGGACTGCCTCGTCGACCCTGGATGCTGGAATCGATGAGGGGCAGTCCACGTACCGCTCCGGTCAGGAGTTGGATACCCGCCTCGACAAGCACCGGCACGGTGAACGACTGCCCCGCGCGGAGCCATTCCGCGGTGAGCCGGTCCACTCTGTCACCGAAGTTCGCCGCGCTGGGAGACGCGTTCGACGCCCACCACATGATCATGCTGTCGAACGGCGACGACTGGGCCTGGGCCCGGCCCGCATTGGCCGGCCGTAATCACCGCCCCAAGATCTTTTGTCGCTCACCCGGGTCCCGCCCGCGGATCGCGCCGGGTAAGCGGCAGACGATCAAGGGCGACCCACGAGCAAGGCGGGACAACGAGCAAGGAACGGCCCACGATCAAGGCACGGCACGCGGCCAAAGCGCGACGCACGGTCAGAACAGCACGTAAGCGGGGTGGCTTAGCGGGGCGGGGCGGTGGCCGAGACGCTCGCGTACACGTCGATCAACTGGCGGGTGACCACGTCGGGGTGGAAGGTGCGCTCGTAGCGGGCGCGCGCCGCCGGGGCCAGCCGCGCCGCGCCGGCCCGGGCCACCGACAGGGCGGCGGCCATGGCGGCCGGCTCCGGGGCCACCACCCAACCCGCCTCGCCCTCCTGCACACCGTGCGGCAGCGCGACGCGGCCCTCCCCCGGCGCGGCAGTGGCGACGGCGGCCGGGCCGGTGCCGGCGGGTTCGCGCGGGGCGTCCGCGCCGAGCAGGTACGGGATGCCGCCGAGGGCGGTGCCGAGCACCGGCCGGCCGCTGGACAGCGCCTCGATGATCACCGTGGGCAGGACGTCGTGCCAGGTGGAGGCGGCGATGATCACCGTGCTGGCCTCGATCGCCGCGCGTACCCCGGCACGGTCCAGCGAGCCGAGGTAGGTCACGTCGGCGCGCTCGGCGGCGGCGGCCTCGGCCAGCGGGCGCAGTTCGCCGTCCCCGGCGATGCGCAGCGGGCCGAGCGCGCCGTCCGGGTGTCGCCGCCAGGCGTCCAGCAGCAGGGCCAGCCCCTTCTCCGGGGAGAGCCGGGCCATGTAGAGGAAGCCGTCGCCGAGCGGCGCGGGCGCCCCCGGATCGGGGATGCCGTTGGGCTTGACCACGATCCGCTCCGCCGGGATGCCGTAGTCGCGCAGGTGGTCGGCGACCGCCGAGGTGAGCGCGATGAACCGGTCCACCGACCGCCAGGTGCCCCGGTGCACGGCGAGCGTGGTCGCCATCAGGGCACTCTGCGCCCGGGAGCCCCGGTAGCAGCGGTGCACGATCGCCGGCACCCCCAGGGCCCTGCCCCGGCAGTCCTGGCAGATCATGCCGTCCCGGAAGTAGAGCCCGGAGGAACAGACCTGGCGGTAGTTGTGCACCGTCTGCACCACCGGCACGCCGTGCCGGTGCGCGGTCCGCACGATCCACGGCGAGATCAGCGGGTACGGGTTGTGCAGGTGCAGCACGTCCGGCCGGTGCTCGCTGATCAGCCGGCTCAGCTCCTCCTGGGCGCGGGGCGCCCAGATCGGGGAGATCGGCAGCAGCGCCTTGGCCGACTTCGGCATCGTCGGGATCTCGTCGGAGCTGCGGATGAACGGCAGCACCTCGACGCCGGCCGCGGTGAGCTGGGCCATCTCCACGTCGACGATGGTGTTCTCGCCGGAGGGCTGAGCCTCCCGGTACCGGTTGTGCGCCACCACGATTCTCACGGGAAAGAAGGCTACCGTTGGCTGGTGCCCGAACTACCGGAGGTTGAGGCGCTCGCGGGTTACCTGCGTGAGCGCGCGGTGGGCCGGCGTGTCGACCGGTTGGAGGTCGCCGCGATCAGCGCCCTGAAGACGTACGATCCGGCGCCGACCGCCGCCGCCGGACGGGCCGTGACGGATGCCCGCCGGCACGGCAAGTTCCTCGACGTGGTGCTCGACGGCGACCTGCACGTGGTGGTCCACCTGGCCCGGGCGGGCTGGCTGCACTACCGGGAGGCGTTCTCGTCCGCCGCCCCGCTGCGCCCCGGCAAGGGTCCGGTCGCGCTGCGGGTACGCCTCGACGACGGCTCCGGCTTCGACCTGACCGAGGCCGGCACCCAGAAGAGCCTCGCCGTATACCTGGTCACCGACCCGCAGGCGGTGCCCGGGGTGGCCCGGCTCGGCCCGGACGTGCTCGCCGCCGACCTGGCCACCTTCACCGAGCGGATGCGCAGCCGCCGGGGCCAGGTCAAGGGGGTGCTCACCGACCAGACGGTGCTGTCCGGCGTCGGCAACGCGTACTCCGACGAGATCCTGCACGCGGCGAAGCTGTCGCCGTTCGCGATCACCGACCGGCTGACCGACGACCAACTGGCGGCCCTGCACACGGCGACCCGGCAGGTGCTCGGCGACGCCGTCTCCCGGTCGGTGGGGCAGAAGGCGGCCGAGCTGAAGGGCGAGAAGCGCTCGGGGCTGAAGGTGCACGCCCGGACGGGGCAGCCCTGCCCGGTGTGTGGGGACACCGTCCGCGAGGTCTCGTTCGCCGATTCCAGCCTCCAGTACTGCGCGACCTGTCAGACCGGCGGGAAGCCGCTCGCTGACCGAAGGTTGTCTCGACTCGTACGGTGAGTAACGGTACTGCCGGCTACGGAACGGATTCAGCCGTCCCGCGCCGAAGGTCTGAGTTGCGGCTCCACCGGGCCCGCCATCCATCGGTATAGTGGCTCGGTCCCCGGCTTCTGAAAGGCAGCGGAGCCGGCCAGACGCCCGGCGGCAGCACACCGGCGCGTTGTCCCTCGGGTCAGCGCACGGGTCGGCGCCCGCGTGGGAGACTGGGACGGTGGGCGACCCGGGTCCTCACGGCGAGTGAGCGGCCCGTGTCATGCGGGAGGACATGGATGAGGTGACGACAGGCCTCCAGCGCCCGGTAACCAACACAGGCCGGAGCAAACTCGTGCGGCACGTCGACAGCTTCGAGATCCAGCCGCCTGCGTCGCCCCACAACGGCGTACCCCGGTCCGCGTGGGCGCGGGCCCGCCGTCGCGTGTCGCGCTGGCACCGCCCCTACATCACTCTTCTGCTGCTGCTCGACTTCGCAGCCGCCGCGGTCGCCAGCGTGATCGCCATCGAGACGTTCGACCAGTCGCGGGCGGGCTTCTACAACGCCGAGCAGGACCCGACGTGGTTCCACACGGTGGCGTTCGCCCTGCTGCCACTCGGCTGGGTGGCCAGTCTCTGGGCCAACCGCTCGTACGACCGACGCTACCTCGGCCTCGGTCCCGACGAGTACAAGCGGGTGATCCGGGCCGCCGTCGCCGTCACCGCGACGGTCTCCTTCCTCGCCTTCGCCACCAAGACCGACCTGTCCCGCTACACGGTCGGCACCGCCCTGTTGGCGGCGTTGCTGCTGATCCTGCTGAACCGGATCCTCTGCCGCTTCGTGCTGCACGTGGTCCGGCGCAACATCGGCCAGGCCAGTCACCGGATGGTGCTGGTCGGCACCCTGCCGGAGTGCCTGGAGGTCTACACCGCGGTCACCCGCAACCCGTCCGCCGGGCTGGTGCCGGTCGCCATCCACATCACCGACGGCTACGCCGCCGCCAAGGGCATGGAGACCCCGGTCCCGGTGTACGCGGGCCGCGACATCCTCGCCCTGATCCGGGAGGTGGGCGGCGACACGATCGCGGTCTGCGGCTCGGCCAGCGCGGAACCGGGCGAGCTGCGCCGGCTGGCCTGGCAGTTGGAGGGCTCCGGCGTCGACCTGGTCGTCGCCCCGCAGCTGACCGACATCGCCGGGCCCCGGGTGCACATCCGGCCGATCGAGGGCCTGCCGCTGCTGCACGTCGAGGAACCGACCCTCTCCGGGCCGGCGCTGCTGGCCAAGAACCTGATGGACCGGGTGGCCGCCGGCCTAGGCCTGCTGATGCTGGCCCCGGTCTTCCTGGCCATCGCGATCGCGATCCGGGTCTCCGACCCCGGCCCGGTCTTCTTCCGCCAGCCCCGGGTGGGCCACGAGGGCCGCACCTTCCGGGTCTGGAAGTTCCGCACCATGTACGTGGACGCGGAGGACCGGCTGGCGAGCCTCGTCGACCGGAACGAGAACGACGGCATGCTGTTCAAGATGAAGGAGGACCCCCGGGTCTTCCCGGTGGGCCGCTTTCTGCGGGCCTCCTCGCTCGACGAGTTGCCGCAGTTGATCAACGTGTTGAAGGGCGAGATGTCGCTGGTCGGGCCCCGTCCGCTGCCCGCCGACGACGGCGACTTCCTCGGCGACGTCCGCCGCCGGCTGCTGGTCCGGCCGGGCATGACCGGGCTGTGGCAGGTCTCCGGCCGCTCCGACCTGTCCTGGGACGAGGCGGTACGGCTCGACCTCTACTACGTCGACAACTGGTCGCTGGCGTACGACCTGAGCATCCTGTGGCGCACCGTCGGGGTGGTGCTCGCCCGCAAAGGCGCGTACTGACCCTTGGCGTGCGGGCCGACAGGGGCCAGGATCGCTGCGTGGGTGGCAACCTCTCGGGCGTCTTCGGCGTCGTCTCGCTGGCCGCCGCGCTGGGCGCGGCCCTGTTCGCGGTGCTCCGGCTGCGCGCCCGGCGGGGCATCGCCACGGCCACCCAGCGGGCCACGTACGAGGTGCTGCACACCGCCGGGCTGGCCGCCGAGCCGCTGCGCGCGGGACTGAACGCCGCGAACGCGGCGAAGGCCGTACGTCATCTGCGGGCGCTGGTGGGGGCGGCCGGGCTGGCTCTCACGGACGAGGAGGGGCTGCTCGCCCTGGACGGGCGGGGCGGGCACCACCACGTGCAACTGGTCGCGGCGGCCCGGCGGGCCGTGGCGGCGGGCCGGTCGACCGTGCTCGGCGACCCGGAGCTGCACTGCGACCGGGTGGACTGCCCGGTGCGCGGCGCGGTCGTCGCCCCGTTGACCGGTGCCGACGGGCGCCGGGTCGGCGCGCTGGTCGCGGTCGCCGACGGCCAGCCGGCACCCGGCCTGGTGCAGGCCACCCTGGAGACGGCACACTGGGCCGGCAACCAGCTCGCCCTGGCCGAGCTGGACTCGTCCCGGGAGCGGCTGGCCCGCGCCGAGGTACGCGCCCTGCGTGCGCAGATCAGCCCACACTTCATCTACAACGCGCTGACCGCGATCGGCTCGTTCGTCCGCACCGACCCGGACCGGGCCCGGGAGCTGATCCTGGAGTTCGCCGAGTTCACCCGGTACTCGTTCCGGGCGCACGGCGAGTTCACCACGTTGGCCGAGGAGCTGCGCTCGATCGACCGCTACCTGACCATCGAGCGGGCCCGGTTCGGCGACCGGCTCCAGGTACGCCTCCAGATCGCCCCCGAGGTGCTGCCCGTGACGCTGCCCTTCCTCTGCCTGCAACCGCTGGTGGAGAACGCCGTCCGGCACGGGTTGTCCCGCAAGCCGGGCACGGGCATGGTGAGCATCGAGGCCCGGGACGCGGGCACCGAATGCCACATCACCGTGGAGGACGACGGAGTGGGGATGGATCCGACCACGCTGACCGCCGGCATCGCCGAGCTGGCCGGCGCCGCCGGGGACCCGGGCGACGCTGCGCTGGCCGGCGTCGGAGACGACCCGGGCCAGCACGTCGGGCTCTCCAACGTCGACGAGCGGCTCCGGTCGGTCTTCGGGGACGGCTTCGGCCTCGTCGTCGAGACGGGTCTCGGCTCGGGCACGAAGGTGAGCATGCGGGTGCCGAAGTTCCATCCCGGCGTACGGGCCGGCTCGTGACCGACCGGGCCGACCGGGCCGACCGGGCCGACCGGGCCGACCGGGCCGAGCGCGGCGACCGGGCCGAGCGGATCGGCGCGGTGAGCGCGACCGGGTTTTTGCGGGTGCTGGCGGTCGACGACGAGCCGCCGGCACTGGACGAGCTGGCGTACCACCTGCGGGCCGATCCCCGGGTGGCCCGGCTGCACACGGCGGGCGACGCGACGGAGGCGCTGCGGGTGCTCCGCGACGGCGACGTGGACGTGGTCTTCCTCGACATCCGGATGCCCGGGCTGGACGGCATGGAGCTGGCCCGGGTGCTGCGCCGGTTCGCCCGGCCACCGGCGATCGTCTTCGTCACCGCGTACGACGACGGGGCGGTGGACGCGTTCGACCTGGGCGCCACCGACTACGTCCGCAAGCCGGTACGCGCCGAGCGCCTCGCCGAGTCGCTGCGCCGGGTGATCGGCTCGCGGGTGGTGCCGTCGCACCCGGCAGCGCTGGCCTGGACGGAGGAGGATCCGACCATCCCGATCGAGCTGGCCGGCACCACCCGGATGCTGCCCCGCTCGGCGGTACGTTGGGTGGAGGCACAGGGCGACTACGCCCGCCTGCACACCGCCGACGGCTCGCACCTGGTCCGGGTGTCCCTGGCGACCCTCGCGGAGCGTTGGGCGGACGCCGGGTTCGTCCGGATCCACCGGTCGTACCTGGTACAGCTCAAGCTGATCGCCGAGCTGCGGCTGGTCAACTCAGGTTACGTCGTGGTGATCGACTCGGCAGAGCTGCCGGTGAGCCGTCGGCACACCCGCGAGCTGAAGGACAAGCTGGTCCGCGCGGCGAAGCAGGACTGGAGCCGCTGACCGACCCGACGCCGCTGCGGCACCACTGCGGCTCACACCCCTCATGGGGCTCAGGCGTCCCACCGCTCACGCGGCTCATCGGCGGGGCCCCACCGCGCTCCCCGGACATCGTCACCCGGCCACTGTCGAGCTGCCCCATCCATGGGACCGGCGGATACTCACCACCGGTCGCTGTTCTGCGTTCGTCCGGAACAGAGCAGGGAAGCGGCGGCGCGGCGTCGAGCCCGGCCCATCCCATGGAACCGGCGGCGCTCACCACCGGTCGCTGTCGAGCTGCCCCGCCTGTGAGACCGACCCCTGGTGTCTCCCCGGTCCCATAGATGGGGCAGCTCGACAGCGCACCTGCTCCGGTCCCGCTCCGTTCCGGTCCAGTTCGATCAGGTCCAGTTCGATCAGGTCCCAGAATCAATCCCTCGACGGGAATAGGCCCGTCGGGGCGTACGCTGTACGGTACTCCGTACGACAAAGAGGAGGCCGCCTTGTTCGACGCCGCGACCGAATTCGACCGCCAGCTCGACCGGCTGGTGGAGCTGGGCTACCCGGCCCTCGCCGAGCTGACCGAGAACGCCTTCCGTGACCTGGTCGCCCCGCTGCGCGCGGCGGCCGTCGCCGGGTCGGCGGACCTGCCCGCCCCGACCGAGGGACGGGTGCCGTTCCTGCTGGTGATCACCCGCGACCTGGTGCCGGTGGAGGAGCGCGTCGCCCTGACCACCCTGGCCGGCAAGCGGAAGCCGGGCATCGTCGACCGGCACTACGCCGAGGGCGACCTGCCGAAGTTCGACCCGATCAAGGAGCTGGAGGTGCCGGCCGGCCCGGCGTACCTGCTCTTCGACGTCGACCGGGGCGAGGAGACCGTGAACCTGGCCCCCGCCGCCGCGATGGAGGTGATCACCGGCCAGGGCCGGCTGCCGCTCACCATCGACGAGGGGCTCGCTTTCGTCACCCTGCACCCGGAGGCGCTGGCGAAGAACAAGTGCTTCTCGCTGGTCGGCTCCCGCTGCGGCGACAAGCGGGTGCCGGCGATCTGGATCAGCCAGAACGCTCCGAAGCTCGGCTGGTGCTGGTACGGCAACCCGCACACCTGGCTCGGCTCCGCCTCCGCCCGCCCGGAGCGCATCGGCCTGGGGTGAGCGGCACGGCGGGGTTGCCACGCAGCGGTTCCACCGAGTTATCCACAGGGGCGGGGCGTTTTCCACAGGTTGTGCACAGCCCGGTGTGGACAGCTTTCCCCGAGCCGCCCCGCGACGGGGGCGACGCCGACCGCTGCCCTTGACAATCGCGGCGATCGGGCGAGACTGCCGGAATGGCCGCTGCCGACGATCCCGTCCCGGCGCCCCGGTCGAGCCGGCCCGGGGTGCCGGGGCAGGCTCCGGTCGCCCAGCCCAGGACCCGGATCGTGCTGGCCGAGGTGTCCCGCCGGGAGGACCGGGCGGACCGGGCGGAACGCACCCGCGCCGAGCTGGCCGAGCAGACCCGGGTCGGCGACGCCCTCGTCCGAGGGCTGGTCCGCGCCCAGTTCGCGCTGGCCCTGCGGCTCTCCCTGGTGGTGGCGATCGGGCTCGGCGGACTACCGTGGCTCTTTGCCGTCGCGCCCGCCGTCGGCCGGGTCACCGTGCTCGGCGTCAACCTGCCCTGGCTGCTGCTCGGGGTGGCGTCGTTCCCGTTCCTGATCGCGGTCGGCTGGGCGTACGTGCGGCTGGCCGAACGCAACGAGCAGGACTTCACCGACCTGGTCCAGCGGCCGGAGCGCTGAGATGGGCAACGGCTTCGTCGTCCCGGCGATCGTGGCGGTCACCCTGGTCACCGTCGCCATCGGCTTCTACGGGCTGCGGCTGGCGCGGACCACCTCCGACTTCCTGGTCGCCTCGCGGGCGATCAGCCCGACCTGGAACGCCGCCGCGATCGGCGGGGAGTACCTGTCGGCGGCGAGCTTCCTCGGGGTCGCCGGGCTGATCCTCAAGTACGGCGTCGACGTGCTCTGGTATCCCGTCGGCTTCGCCGCCGGCTATCTCGCCCTGCTGCTGTTCGTGGCCGCGCCGCTGCGCCGCTCCGGCGCGTTCACCCTGCCGGACTTCTGCGAGCTGCGGCTCGGGTCACGCCGGCTGCGCACCCTGGCCACCATCTTCGTGATCTTCATCGGCTGGCTCTATCTGGTGCCGCAACTCCAGGGGGCGGGGCTGACGCTGGCCACGGTGACCGGCTCGCCGTACCCGTTGGGGGCCCTGTTGGTGGCCGTGGTGGTCACCGCGAACGTCGCGCTCGGCGGCATGCGCGCGATCACCTTCGTGCAGGCCTTCCAGTACTGGCTGAAGCTGACCGCGCTGGCCGTACCGGCGATCTTCCTGGCGTTGCAGTGGCAGGCCGACGCCCGGCCGGCGGTGACCCCGCCCGACGGGCCGACGTTCCGGACCGCGACCACCGTCGTGGTCGAGCACCGCGCGACCCTCACCCTCCCCGACGGCCAGATCCGGGAGGTACGCCCCGGCGACGAGCTGTCCTTCGCGGCCGGCGAACCGGTGCCGGAGGTGTCCGGGGTCGCCACCGACGCGGCCGACTGGCTGCTGCCCAGCACCGCCGGGGACGACGACCGGGGCCTGTTCGCCACCTACTCGCTGATCCTGGCGACGTTTCTCGGCACCATGGGATTGCCGCACGTGCTGGTCCGCTTCTACACCAACCCCGACGGCGCCGCCGCCCGCCGCACCACGCTGGTGGTGCTCGCCCTGGTCGGAGCGTTCTACCTGCTGCCCACCATCTACGGGGTGCTCGGCCGGATCTACACCCCGCAACTGCTGGTCACCGGGCAGACCGACGCGGTGGTGGTGCTGCTGCCCGGCGCCGCCCTCGGCGACGGCACCACCGGCCGGCTGCTCGCCGCACTGGTCGCGGCAGGCGCGTTCGCGGCCTTCCTCTCCACCTCGTCCGGGCTGCTGACCAGCGTCGCGGGGGTGATCTCGACGGACGTGCTGGGGCGGGGCTCGGTACGCGGCTTCCGGCTCGCCACGGTGATCGCCGGGGCCGCGCCGACGGTCCTCGCGCTCAACCTCGCCGGACTGGACGTGTCGCAGGTCGTCGGGCTGGCCTTCGCGGTCGCCGCGTCCAGCTTCTGCCCGCTGCTGGTGCTCGGCATCTGGTGGCGCGGCCTGACCGACCTTGGCGCCGCCGCCGGGATCCTGGTCGGCGGCGGCGCCGCGGTCGGGGCGGTGCTGGTCACGGTGCTCGGCCCGCCGCTGTCCGGCTGGCCGGCCACGCTCACCGCGCAGCCGGCCGCCTGGACGGTGCCGCTCGCCTTCACCGTGATGGTGGCGGTCTCCGTGGCGACCCGCCGCCGGGCGCCGGCCGACGTCGGTGCCACCATGCTCCGCCTACACGCCCCGGAGGCCCTACGGCTGTAAGGAAGGGCCGTTGAGCAGGCGCCGGTGGGTACGCCTCGGGGATGACCGGGGATCATCCTGCGGCCGGAGCGATGCCGGGCGCCGGCCGGATACGGTCGACGCATGACTGCTGAGCATCCGGCGCTCTCCCTGCGTGGCCTGGCGAAACAGTTCGACGGCAAGGTCGCGGTGGCCGGTGTCGACCTCGACGTCCCGGCCGGTTCCTTCTACGGCCTGCTCGGCCCGAACGGCGCGGGAAAGACCACCACCCTGTCGATGGCGGTCGGGCTGCTCCGGCCGGACGCAGGCAGTGCCTCGGTGCTCGGGCACGACGTCTGGGCCGACCCGGTGCGGGCGAAGCAGCTGCTCGGTGTGATGCCTGACGGCGTACGGCTCTTCGACCGGCTCACCGGCGCCGAGCTGCTCGGGTACCACGGCCTGCTGCGGGGGATGGACCCGACGGTGGTCGACCAGCGGGCTGCGGAGCTGCTGGACGTGCTCGCGCTCGGCGATGCCGGCCGGACCCTGGTGGTGGACTACTCGGCGGGCATGAAGAAGAAGATCGGCCTGGCGTGCGCACTGCTGCACGGCCCCCGGCTACTCGTGCTGGACGAGCCCTTCGAGGCGGTCGACCCGGTCTCGGCCGCGCTGATCCGGGACATCCTGCACCGGTACGTGACCGGCGGCGGGACGGTCGTCTTCTCCAGCCACGTCATGGAGGTCGTCGAGCGGATCTGCTCACACGTGGCGATCCTGGCGGCGGGCACCATCAAGCGGGTCGGCCCCATCGACGAGGTACGCGGTGGCCGCTCGTTGGAGCAGGTCTTCGTCGAGGTCGTCGGCGGCCGTACGGCGACCGGCGAGGAGTTGGCGTGGCTGTCGCGGTGAGCGGACCGGCCGTCTCCGCCCCGCCCGCCCGGCGGGTCTCGGCCCGGCACTTCGTCCGCCTCAAGCTGCGGGTGATGGGCAACAACTTCCGGGGCCAGGGCTGGCGGGTCGCCCTCTTCGTGGGCGGTGCCGTGGCCGGGCTCTGGTTCGCCGGCACCGGCTTCTTCCTCTTCGCCGCGCCCGGCCTGGTCGACGGGAGCCGCTACGCGCTGATGGTCGCCGCCTTCGGTGGTGGCCTGACGGTGCTCGGCTGGCTGCTGCTGCCGCTGGTCTTCTTCGGGGTGGACGAGACGCTGGACCCGGCCCGGTTCGCGCTGCTGCCGCTGCCCCGCCGCACGCTCGTCACCGGGCTCTTCGCCGCCGCTCTCGTCAGCGTCCCCACGATCGCGGTGCTGCTGGCCCTCTCCGGTCTGGTGGTCACCGCCGGGGCGATGGGCGGCTGGTTCGCCGCCGTGGTCGCCGCCGTCGGGGTGGTCGCCGGGCTGCTGCTCTGCGTCGCGGCGGCCCGGGCGGTCACCAGCGCCTTCGCCACCGCGCTGCGGTCCCGTCGGGTCCGCGACCTGGCCGCCGTGCTGCTCGCCGTACTCGCCGCGCTGCTCGGGCCGTTGCAGCTGCTGGGCGTCGCAGCCCTCGGCGACGCCGACTGGGACCGGCTCGACGGGGTGGCCGAGGTGGTCGGCTGGACCCCGTTCGGCGCTCCCTGGACGGCCGGGATCGACGTGGCCGAGGGTCGTCTCTGGGCCGCGCCGGTGAAGCTGCTGATCACGGCGGCGACGATCGTCGCGCTGCTGACCTGGTGGTCCCGCTCGCTCGAATCCGCGATGGTGGGCGCGGCCAGCTCCGGTCCGGCCCGCGCCCAACGGGGTGTGACGGGCGGAGCGGTCGCCCAACTCTTCCCGAGGGCTGTCGGCTGGGCCCGGCGGGACCGGTTCGGCGCCCTCGTCGCCAGGGAGGCCCGCTACTGGTGGCGGGACGCTCGACGCCGGGCCAACCTGATCACCGTGGCGGTCGTCGGTCTCTTCGTACCGGTCATGGTCAACCTGGGCGGCTCGGGTTTCACCATCGACAGCGAGCAGGGGTTCACGGCCAGTCCCGACTCGTCCCCGCTGCTGGCCAGCCTGTCGATGCTCTTCGTCGGTCTGCTCGCCGCCGTCACCCTGGCCAACCAGTTCGGCTTCGACGGCAGTGCGTACGCGGCCAACGTGGTCGCGGGCGTGCCCGGCCAGCAGGAGTTGCGCGCCCGGATGGCCGCGTTCTCGATCTACATCGTGCCGATCCTGGCGGTGATCTCCGTGGTCGCCGCGGTGGTCCTCGGCGAACCCGGTTGGATCGGGCTGATGGCGGGCACCCTGTTCGCCACCTACGGCGCGGGGCTGGCGGTGAACTGCTTCGTCTCGGTGCTCGGGGCGTACTCGCTGCCGGAGACGAGCAACCCGTTCGCGTTGAACAGCGGTGCCGGGGTGGCGAAGAGTTTCCTCACCGTGCTGGCGATGCTCGCCACGATGGTGGCGGCGGTGCCGATGGTGCTGGCCGCCGGGCTGCTCGGCGGGGTCTGGCTCTGGCTGGCCCTGCCGGTCGGTGCGGCGTACGGGCTGGGGGCGGCCCTGCTGGGCGCGTACCTGGCCGGCGACGTGCTGGACCGCCGGATGCCGGAGCTGCTCGCCACGGTCACCCCGCGCCGCTGACAGCGGGCCGCTGCCCGGTGGCTGTCGTTGCCGGTCGGCGGCACAATGGCCCGATGCCCGTCGTCGAAGCGGTGGTCACCGTGCCGGTCCCGCCCGAGCTGGCCTTCGCGGTCTCCCAGACCACCGCACCCGTGCGCTACCGGTGGGACCCGTTCGTCCGGGAACAGCACTTCACCGACGGGGCGACCCGGCCCGGCAAGGGGGTGCGGACCTTCACCCGGTCCCGGCACGGCCTGGCGATGGTGAGCGAGTATGTCTCCTGGGCGCCGCCGAGCCACGTCGGGATGAAGATGGTGCGCGGGCCGTGGTTCTTCGAGATGTTCGCGGGCGGCTGGCGGTTCGCGCCCGCACCGGAGCCCGGCCACGCGATCGCCACCTGGCGGTACAGCTTCCGGTGCCGGCCCGCGTTCCTCCGCCCGGTTGCGGACCGGATCGGATCCTGGCTGCTCGGCCGCGACATCCGCCGCCGGATCGCCGGGTACGCCGCTGGTTGCACGGACCCGGAGGTGCTGGCCGCCGCCCGCCGGTCACTCGCCGACGACGACTGACCACCCGGGGGTACGCCCACCCGGCCAGACCGGCAGCGGGCGCGATGGTGCAGGGCGCTCAGCCGGCTCGGGTGGACCGGAGCACGCCGACGAACGACCGCCAGCCGTCGGGGCTGAACGTGAGGGTCGGGCCGGAGCGGTCCTTGCTGTCGCGCACCAGCACGGCCCCGGGCAGGTTGTCGGCCACCTCCACGCAGTTGCCGCCGGAGTCGGTCGATCGGGTCGACGTGCGCCAACGGGGCTCGGCAGCGGTCATGGCGTCACCTTCAGCTTCCGGATCAGATCCAGCGAGGCGCTCGTGGACAGCGCTTCGCCGAGCACGTTATCCCACTTTCGGTCGATCAGGCCGACCGTCTCGGGGTCGTTCATCACGTGTCCCCGGGCGGCGTTCTCCAGGTAGACCGCCCGCTCGCCGTCCGCCAGCTCGACCAGCACGAAGCCGCCACCGAGGCCGACGTGCTGGCCGACGCTGAGCGGGACGACGTGCAGCCGGACGTGCGGTAGTTCGGCAACCTCCAGGAGCCGCCCGAGCTGCGCGTCGAGCACGGCCGGGCCGCCGACCGGGCGGCGCACCGCCGTCTCGTCGAGCAGGAAGACGATCTGCGGTGGATCCGCCCGGTGCAGCAGTTCCTGGCGCTCCAGCCGGATCGCGACCAACTCGTCCACGGTCGCCGACGGATGCAACCCACCTGCGGAGATGACGGCCCGCGCGTACTCCTCGGTCTGGAGCAGGCCCGGCACCAGACAGGGCTCGAAGGCGCGGAGCCGGGTCGCCTCCTGCTCGTAGCCCCGCCAGGGGACGAACCAGGAGGGACCGCGTTCCCGGTCGGCCTCCTTGAGCAGCTCGGCGAGGAGGCCGCCGGTGTGCAGCGCCTCGTCGGCGGCGACGGCGAACTCCATCGTCGGGCGGCGTCGGCCGGTCTCGATGGCGGCGATCAGCGACGGGCTCCACTTGACCAGCGTGGCCAGGCCCTCCTGGGAGACGTCGGCACCGGCACGGGCGGCCTTGAGCGCCCGGATCCACATGTCGAAGTTCATCACTCACCCATCCGGTAAGTACGCGAACGCGCTCCGTAGTAACCGCTGGCATCCTCCCGTGTCCGGGCCGGCAAGTCCAGGGTGGAAGGCACGCGGCCCGGCCGGTGGAGGCGACGACCCGGCGGCCGGTCCTGCGTCGGGCCGCCCGGTCAATCCCCCGGCCGGGGCGGCCCCCACCGAGGAGGCCCCATGCCCGACCCGTCCCGCCCCCATCCCGGCCCGACCCACTGGGAAGATCTTGGAAAGAAGCGGCCCCTGGAGGGGCCGAAATCGTCCAAGATCCCGCGCGACGGTGTCGCTCGGCGTGCGGGGGCGCGTCCGTGAGCCGGTTCGTTCCGCACGCGCCGATGCGGCCACTCTGGCGGTGCCGAGCCTGCGGCGCACACTGGCCGTGCCAGCCGGCCCGCCTCGCGCTGCTGACGGAGTACCGGACGGACCGCCCGTCCCTGCTGATCTACCTCGGCACGTTGATGGCCGAGGCGGCCGGCCAGCTCGCCCAGCTCAACGGGCACGCCCCGCCAGCCGGCCTGCACGGCCGCTTCCTCGGCTGGGCCCGCGCCCGGGGGCCTGGTGACGAGCGGGGTGGGGCCGGAAGCCTGGCCTGCCACGATGCGGTCCATGCCCGGCGAGGTGGGGCGGGGGGCAGAATGTTTCACGTGAATCAAGAGCCGGGCGCCGAGATCCACCACACCGACCCGTTCGCCGTGCCCGCCGGGCAGCGCTCGCCCGTACGCCGGCTGCGAGGTCGGCTGGCGTCGCCGGTGACGCTCTGGACGGCGCCCGAGCCGGCTGGCCTGACGGTGTCGTCCACGCTGGTCGCGGAGGGCGAGCCGGACCGGCTGCTCGGCCTGGTCGACCCGGAGTCCGACCTGTGGGCGGCGGTCGATTCCGCCGGCCGGTTCGCGGTGACCCCGCTGAACCCGTCGCACCGACAGCTCGCCGACCGGTTCGCGGGGCTCTTCCCGTCCCCGGGCGGCCTGTTCGCGGTTGGGGCATGGACCGACACCCCCTACGGCCCGGTGCCGGCCGACGCTGGCGGCTGGGCGGGGTGCCGGCTCGACACCGCCCGCGAGTACGGCTGGGGCCTGCTGGTCGAGGCCACCATCGAGGCTGTCGAGCTGGCCGGCGAGACGGACCCGCTGCTGCACTACCGGGGCCGGTACCGCGAGCTGACCTGACGACCGGCTACCGCTAAACGGAGTGAGCTGGGTCACTCGGCGCAGTGAACATGCCGTTCGGCGCAGCCGCCGACCGACGTCGATCTCGCCCTTCCCCGGCGGGGATCGCGCTTTCTACCGTGCGCGAAACTCCCCACGCCTGTGAAGGTGGTGATCCACAAATGTCCACGGACACACCCGCGTCCACGCCCGCCGCCTCGGCGGCGGACCGGTACGTCGCCGTACAACGTTCGGACGAGTTCGCCGGGTTACGGCGCACTCTGCGCGGCTTCATCTTCCCGATGACCATCGCGTTCTTCCTGTGGTACGCGCTCTACGTGATCCTGTCCGCGTACGCGCGGGACTTCATGGGCACGAAGCTCTTCGGCAGCAACATCAACGTCGCCCTCGTCTTCGGCCTGCTCCAGTTCGTCTCCACCTTCCTCATCGCCTGGCTCTACTCCCGGTTCGCCGACCGGAAGATCGACCCGATCGCCGACCGGATCCGCGCCGAAATCGGGGAGGTGGGCCATGAACACGGTCCTCGCGGCTGAGGCTGGCAACACCACCGCCCGCAACCTCACCATCACGCTCTTCCTGGTCTTCGTGGCGGTGACCCTGGCCATCACCATCTGGGCCAGCCGGCAGACCAAGACCGCCACCGACTTCTACGCCGGCGGCCGGTCCTTCTCCGGCTTCCAGAACGGCATGGCCATCGGCGGCGACTACATGTCGGCCGCCTCGTTCCTGGGCATCGCCGGCATGATCGCCCTCTACGGCTACGACGGCTTCCTCTACTCGATCGGCTTCCTGGTCGCCTGGCTGGTGGCGCTGCTGCTGGTCGCGGAGCTGCTGCGCAACTCCGGCCGGTACACGATGGCCGACGTACTGGCCTTCCGGATGCGCCAGCGCCCGGTGCGGACGGCCGCCGCCGTCTCCACCATCACGGTGTCGATCTTCTACCTGCTGGCGCAGATGGTCGGCGCGGGCGCGCTGGTCGCGCTGCTGCTCGGCATCAAGCCGGGCACGACGTTCCTCGGCATGGACGCCGACACCGCCAAGGTGGCCACCATCATCATGGTCGGCGCCCTGATGATCATCTACGTCACCGTGGGCGGCATGAAGGGCACCACCTACGTGCAGATCGTCAAGGCGTTCCTGCTGATGGGCGGCGCGACGATCATGACGGTGCTGGTGCTGGCGAAGTACAACTTCAACCTGTCGGAGCTGCTCGGTGCCGCCGCATCCTCCTCCGGCAAGGGCAGCGCCTTCCTCGAACCCGGGCTGCGCTACGGCGTCGAGGTGGCGGGCAACGCGACACAGACCTTCTACAACAAGATGGACCTGCTCTCGCTCGGCATCGCGCTGGTGCTCGGCACCGCCGGCCTGCCGCACATCCTGATCCGCTTCTACACCGTGCCGACGGCGAAGACGGCCCGCAAGAGCGTGCTCTGGGCGATCGGCATCATCGGCACCTTCTACCTGCTCACCCTGGCCCTCGGTTTCGGCGCCGCGGCACTGGTCGGCAGCGAGGCGATCACCGCGCAGGACAAGGCGGGCAACACGGCCGCGCCGCAGCTCGCCGAGGCGCTCGGCATCGACTTCCTCGGCGGCGATCTCGGCGGGGCCGCCCTGCTCGCGATCATCGCGGCGGTCGCCTTCGCCACGATCCTGGCCGTGGTGGCGGGCCTGACCCTGGCCTCCTCGTCCAGCCTGGCGCACGACTTCTACGCCAACGTGATCAAGGACGGGACGGCGTCCGAGCGGCAGGAGGTGCGGGTCGCCCGGGTCTCCGCCCTGGTGATCGGCGCGGTCTCGATCGTGCTGTCGATCTACGCGCAGAACCTGAACGTGGCCTTCCTGGTGGCGCTGGCCTTCGCGGTCGCCGCCTCCGGCAACCTGCCGGCGATCCTCTACAGCCTCTTCTGGCGGCGGTTCAACACCTCGGGCGCGGTGTGGGCCATCTATGGCGGCCTGATCTCCGCCGTACTGCTGGTGTTCTTCTCGCCGGTGGTCTCCGGGGCGGCCACCTCGATGTTCCCCGACCACGACTGGCAGTGGTTCCCGCTGTCCAATCCGGGCATCCTGTCCATCCCGTTCGGTTTCCTGTGCGGCTGGATCGGCACCGTGATCTCCAAGGAGCACGACGAGGAGAAGTACGCGGAGCTGGAGGTGCGAGCCATCACCGGCGCCGGCGCCCACTGACGGGTGTAAGGAAGGGCCCCTTGGAACCGTCTTATCGCCTGGCGGAGACAAGGGGTCCTTCCTTACGACAAGACGCCTCGGGGCAGTGGGTAGGCTGACCGGCATGAACGCTGATGCCCGCTTCGGACCCGGTCACCGCATCCTCGTCACGGGCGGCGCCGGCTTCGTACCGTCACACCTGGTGGACGCCCTGATCGCCCGCGGCTGCACGGTGGTCGCGCTCGACAACTTCATCACCGGGTCGAAGGAAAACGTCGCCCATTTGCTGGACGAGCCGAGGTTCACCCTGGTCGAGGCCGACATCTCCGACGGCCTGCCGACCCAACACCCGGCGATGGTCGAGCGGTTCGACGCCATCCTGCACATGGCCTCGCCAGCGAGCCCGACCGACTTCGAGAAGCTGCCGGTGGAGATCCTCCGGGTCGGCTCGGTGGCCACCCTGCACCTGCTGGACCGCGCGGTCGCGGACAGCGCCCGGTTCCTGATGGCCTCCACCTCCGAGGCGTACGGGGATCCGAAGGAGCACCCGCAGCGCGAGTCGTACTGGGGCAACGTCAACCCGATCGGCATCCGCAGCGTCTACGACGAGGCGAAGCGGTTCGCCGAGGCGGCCACCATGGCCTACCACCGCAGCCACGGGCTGGACACGGCCATCGTCCGGATCTTCAACACGTACGGCCCGCGGATGCGTCCGGACGACGGCCGGGCCATCCCGACCTTCATCTCCCAGGCGCTACGCGGCGAGCCGATCACCGTGCACGGCACCGGAAACCAGACCCGCTCGATCTGCTACGTGTCCGACCTGGTGCACGGCATCCTGCTGCTGCTCGACTCCCGCGAGACGGGGCCGATCAACTGTGGCACCGAGCACGAGATGAGCATGCGGCAACTGGCCGAGACGATCGTGTCACTCACCGGCAGCAGCTCCGAGGTGACGTACATCACCCGCAGCGCCGACGATCCGGAGATGCGCCGCCCGGACCTCACCCTCGCCCGCGAGCTGCTCGGATACGAGCCGGCCGTGACGCCCGAGGATGGTCTCCGACGCACGATCGAATACTTCCGCGAGCGGATGGTGTAGCCCACCCCCCGTCCGCCGCCGCAGACGTCGGCGGCGCTTGAGGGCGGTGGTGGCCGCACGTACGTACCCTGAGTTACATGTCAGCGACCATGCCCGCCGGAGTTCCCCTCCCGCACCTGCACCGCAGCGCCGGGCGTGCCTCGGTGCCCGGCCCCGGCCGGGACTCCGGCCGTACCCGGCCGGCCGAGGCCCACTGGTCCCCGTCACCGGACGAGCCACGGGCCGGCGGCCCGGGTGGCCCCACCGGGCCCGGCGGCCCCAGGGGGCCGGGAGGCCCGGGCGGACCGGACCGGCCGGGCAGGCGCGGCGTACGCCCCCGGTGGGGCCGGATCGCCCTGGTGGCCGGTGTAGCCGTGCTGGTGCTCGCACTGCTCGGCGGGGCGGGCGCCTGGTTCTACGCCCGCGGCCTCAACGAGGACCTGGCCCGCACCGACCCGTTCTCGGAGATCACCGGGGGCCGCCCGGCCAAGGCGGTGGACGGCGCGCTGAACATCCTGCTGGTCGGCAGCGACTCCCGGGACCCGGACGCCCCGGTCGACAAGTCCAGCAAGTGGCGGGCCGACACGATCATCGTGATGCACATTCCGTCCGACCACCAGCGGGCCTACCTGGTCTCCATCCCCCGCGACCTCTACGTGCCGATCCCGGAGGCCGCCAACGCCGACTGCGGCTCCGGGCAACGGGGGAAAATCAACGCGGCCTTCGCCTTCGGCGGGCTACCGCTGGCCGTCCGGACGGTGGAGTGCTTCACCGACGTACGGCTCGACCACGTGATGGCGATCGACTTCGCCGGCTTCAAGCAGGTCACCGACGCCCTCGGCGGCGTCGACCTGAAGGTCGAGCGGACCGTCACCTCGATCCACAAGCCGTACCGCACGTTCACCAAGGGCACCAACCACATGGACGGCGCCGAGGCGCTGGACTGGATCCGGCAGCGCAAGCAGTTCCCGGACGGTGACTTCGCCCGGATGCGGCACCAGCAGGAGTTCCTCCGCGCCCTGATGGACAAGGCAGCGAGCACGGGCACGCTGACCAATCCGAAGAAGTTGAACGACTTCCTCAAGTCGGTCACCGCCGCGGTCACCGTCGACAAGAGTTTCTCGCTGGTCGACATGGGGGTCCAGTTCCGCAACCTGCGCGGCGAGAACCTCACCTTCGTGACCAGCCCGCACGTCGGCAGCCAGACCATCAACGGCGAGTCGGTGGTGGTGTCGGACAAGGAGAAGGCGCTGACCATGTACAAGGCGATGTCGGCCGACACCATGACCGCCTGGGTCGCGGCCAACCAGAAGAAGGACGGCACCGGAAACTGACCCGCCCCGCCGGCCGGCCCTCTCGTGATCGACAGACGTCGTCACGGTTCGGAGGGTCGGCCGGCCGCTTCCTGTGAGCCAACCGCCGACCGGCCGCATCGATTTGGCCGTTCGGTCAGTTTCCCTGGGTGACGGCCGGACGAACCGCATTTGGCGGCCGGACGACCTCGCCAGGACGGGAATGCGTCCGTAAAGTGATCCCGCCCCCATGAAAACGCGAGCTGGAGCACGCATGCCGGTCCAGACCAGCCGTCGCCCTCCGGCGGCCGAGTCCCCCCGCGGCCCGGTCCGGGCCTCCACGAGCATCCCCAAGCAGCCGGTGAAGGGCGGAAAGTCCGGTAAGTCCGCGAAGAAGCGGTCTCGGCGCAAGGACCCCCTCTGGGCCCGGATCACCCTGATCCTCGGTGCCGTGCTGATGGTGACCAGTGGCGCCGCCGTCGTCGGCAGCAAGGTGCTGATCGACCAGGCCACCGGCAACATCGCCCAGCGCAACCTGCTCGGTGACGCGGGCAAGTCGGACGCCGAGGGCGGCAACAGCCTGGACGGCCCGATCGACATGCTGCTGCTCGGTGTGGACGCCCGCGAGAAGTCCTCGCCTGACGACATCCGCGCGGACAGCATCATCGTGCTGCACATCCCGGCGACGCATGACCAGGCGTACCTGATCTCGATCCCCCGGGACACCGAGGCGCACATCCCGGCCTTCAAGAAGACCGGCTGGGAGGGCGGCACCGACAAGATCAACGCAGCGTTCCAGGTCGGCGCCCGCAACGGCGGCGGCTGGGAGGGCGGCGCCCAGTCGATGGCCCAGACGATCAAGAAGATGACCGGGATCAGCTTCGACGGCGCCGCGATCATCAACTTCGGTGGCTTCAAGAGAGTCATCGACACCCTCGGCTCGGTGCGCATCTGCGTAAAGCAGGACGTCGAGTCGATGCACATGTCGTACGTCGACGGCAAGCCGATGTGGAACGCGGACGCGAAGAAGACCGGCAAGCAGAGAACGCCCGTGGTGCACAAGAAGGGCTGCCGCGAGATGGAGGGCTGGGCGGCGCTGGACTACTCCCGGCAGCGCAAGAGCCTCAAGAACGGCGACTACGACCGGCAGCAGAACCAGCAGCAGCTCATCAAGGCGATGGCGAAGAAGGCCACCCAGGACGGGACGCTGACCAACCCGCTCAAGATGAACAAGGTGATGGACGCGGCCGGCGAGGCGTTCACCCTGGACACCGGCGGCGTGCCCGTCGCCGACTTCGTCTTCACCATGCGCGGGGTGACCGGCAACGACCTGGTGATGCTGAAGACGAATGGCGGCACCTTCCACAGCGACGGCACCCGGGAGACGCTGAGTTCGCAGACCCTGGACATGTTCCGCGCGGTGAAACAGGACAAGCTGGCCGAGTTCGTCTTCGCCAACCCCGAGGTGGTTTCCAGCCGGGAGTAACACTTGGTCTCGCCGGGCCGGCTCGGCCTGGCGAGGCGGAGTCGGCGCGGCGGCCGGGCGATTCCGGCGAAGCCGCCCCGGTCGCTGGGCCAACTCGTAGCCTGACGTGAGAAGGATTCACGTACGGGTCGTGGGGAGGCGTCACGTCCAGATCGGTGGACGACGGTCGGGGCCGGTCCGGGGCCGACGCCCGGACCGCCCGGCCACGCCGCGTCCGCTGGCCCCGGCTGCTGCTCGGCCTCGGCCTGACCCTGGTCCTGCTGGCCGGGCTCGCCGTGGTCGGCCTGGAGGTGCTGAGCAACCGGTACGAGCGCACCGTCGTCCGCGAGCAACTGCTCGACCCCACCGCCCGCCAGAAGCGCACCGACCCCGACGGGCCGCTCAACTACCTGCTGGTGGGGACCGACCGGTGGCAGAGCGGCAGCGCGGCCGACCGGCGGTCGGACACCATCCTCATCGTGCACGTCCCCGCCGGCGGGCGCGAGGCGTACCTGGTCTCCGTACCCCGGGACCTGCTCGTCGCCATCCCCGCCGGCAACGGCTACGGCGGCGGCCAGGACAAGATCAACGCGGCGTACGAGCACGGCGGCGGCGGCCAGCCGGGCACCCGACTGCTCTCGGCCACCCTGTCCCGGTTGACCGGCATCCGCTTCGACGGCGCGGCCCTGATCGACTTCTCCGGCTTCCGCAAGGTCATCGACCTGCTCGGCGGGGTACGCATGTGCGTCGACACCGAGGTCCGCTCGATCCACACCGACCGGGTCTTCCCTGTCGGCTGCCAGCAGATGGACGGCGGCCAGGCGCTGGACTACGTCCGCCAGCGCTACGACCTGCCGGGCGGCGACTACGACCGGCAAACCCACCAGCAGCAACTGCTCCGGGCCGTGCTGGAACGCACCAGCGAGACGTCGCTGCGGACCAACCCGGTCAAACTGGACCAGGTGATCCGCGCCGTCGGCGGCTCGCTGACCGTGGACACCAACGGCGTACCGCTGGAGGACCTGGTCCTCGCGCTGCGCGACCTGCCGGCCGACGCGCTGCGCGGCGTGCAGGTGCCCTCCCACCCCCAGACCATCGACCAGGTGTCGTACGTGGTCCTCGACAACGCCGGGAACGGCCTGTTCGAGGCGGTACGCGGCACCCGCCTGCCGGACTGGGCGCGGGCCAACCCCCGCTGGGTCACCCGGCTGTGACGCCGGGGCCCGGCCCGCCACCGGCCGCCCGGGCGAGCATCTAGGCTTGGTCCGTGTTCGGATCCCAGGTTCCCACCGTGACCGTGCCCGAGATCGCCGACGACGCGTACCTGCTCGACGTCCGAGAGGACGACGAGTGGAACGCCGGCCACGCCCCCGGCGCGCACCACCTGCCGATGATGGAACTGCCGGCCCGGATCGCCGAGGTGCCGGCCGACCGCGACGTCGCCGTCATCTGCCGCTCCGGCGGGCGCTCCGCACAGGTCGTCACCTATCTGATGCGCAACGGCTGGGACCAGGTGCGCAACGTCGAGGGCGGGATGGGCGAGTGGGCCGCCACCGGGCGACCGGTGGTCGGCGAGGACGGACAGCCCGGCCGGGTCCTCTAGGACGGATGCGATGGGCGACCCCCTGGTCTTCGCGCACCGAGGCTCCTCCCACGACCTGCCCGAACACACCCTCGCGGCCTACCTGCGGGCCCTCGACGAGGGCGCGGACGGGCTGGAGTGCGACGTCCGGCTGACCCGGGACGGGCACCTGGTCTGCGTGCACGACCGCCGGCTCGACCGGACCAGCAACGGCAACGGCCTGGTCAGCACGCGCACTCTCGCGGAGCTGGAAGCGCTGGACTTCGGCTCCTGGCACCCCGGCTGCGTACCCGCCGACGGGACCGAGGTCCTGGACGAGTCGCACACCCGGCTGCTCACCCTGGAGCGGCTGCTGGACGCGGTGCTGGCCGCCGGCCGGCCGGTGCGGCTGCTGGTGGAGACCAAGCACCCCTCCCGCCACGGCGGGAACGTCGAACGCCGGCTGGTCGCGCTGCTGCGCCGGTACGGCCTGGCCGAACCGGAACCGGACGATCCGGTACGGGTCACCGTCATGTCGTTCTCCCCGCTGGCCGTACGCCGGATCCGGGAGCTGGCCCCCGCGCTGCCCACGGTGCTGCTGCTGGACGTGCTGCCGCGCTGGCTGCCGCGGGGCCGGCTGCCGTTCGGCACCCCGATCGCCGGGCCCGGCGTCGCCCTGGTGCGGAACCGTCCGCAGCTGGTGACCGCGCTGCGGGCGGCGGGCAACCAGGTCTACGTGTGGACCGTCAACAAGCCGGCCGACCTGGACCTCGTCCTGGCCGCCGGGGTGGACGGCATCATCACCGACCGGCCGGCGCACGCGCTGGCCCGCCTGGGCCGGTGACCAGGGTCACGTCGACCGACGCCCGGAGGCCGGTCGCGGAGACGGCACCAGCCTGCGACCCGGACCCGGTCGCGGAGACGGCACCAGCCTGCGACCCGGACCCGGTCGGGCAGGGGTGTCCCGAAACCGGCCGGCGGGGCACACTCGGAGCATGCCGGAGCGCACCGACCTCTCCGCTCTCATCGCCGGCCACACCACGGTGATCGAAATGATCAACTCTGGCGACACCGGCCTTCCGGTGCTCACCCACCTGCTCCGGGTGGCCCGATCGGCGCTCGGCGCGGCGGGCACGGCATTCGTCGAGTTCACACCGACCGGCGGCCGGGTGATCGCCGCGACCGGCGCCGCCGAGTGGGCTGTCGGCCGCCCCGTGCCGGCCGACGACCCCACCACCGTCTGCCTGCTCTCCGGCGCCCGCGTGCGCCAGGTCAGAACGGACGGCCTCACCGGCCGGCTCGCCGGTGAGCTCGCCGAGCGGGGCCTGCTCCGGATGGTGGTCTCCCGCGCGGAGATCGGTGGGCTGACGGTCGGCAGCATGCATGCGCTCTATCCCGACTCCGACGACCCGCCGGACGTCGGGCAGCACGCCGTCGTGGCCTACGTGGCCTCCTGTATCGCCCACATGTACGGCGACCAGACCGGGCTGCCCGTGCACGGTGACGGCCCGGTGGTGGCGGCGCTGGCGGACGGCCTGGCCGTGGTCGACCGGGACGATCACGTCCGGCTCTGGAACCCGGCCGCCGCCCAGGTCACCGGCCGTTCGACGGCCCAGGCGCTCAACCGGCCGCTGCCCTTCCCGCTGCCCCCACCCGGGCAGGTGCACGACCACCGGTTGCCGGACGGCCGTTGGCTCAAGATCACATCCGGTGAGCTGCCCGGCCCGGGCGGCCTGCGGGTGGTCACCTTCCGGGACATCACCGACCAGCAGCGCCGTGACCACGACCGGGATCTCTTCGTCGCGGTGACCAGCCACGAACTGCGTACGCCGGTGACCGTGATCAAGGGCTACGCGGACACCCTCACCGACCACTGGGAGTCGCTGACCGAGACCGATCGGCGGCAGGCCGCCCGGGTGATCGGGCAGCGCGCCAACGAGCTGGCCCGGCTGGTGGACCGGCTGCTCTCCTCCGCCACCGAGGCGGGGCCGGGCGACGAGCCCCCCGCCCCGTACGACCTCGGCGACGCACTGCGTACGGCGGCGGCCGACCTCCCGGCGGAGCTGCGGCAGCGGCTCGTCCTCCGGATCCCCGCCGACCTGCCCAAGGCGCTCGGCCACCGGCTGAGCCTGGCCACCATACTCACCGAGCTGTGCACGAACGCCGGCAAGTACTCCGCGCCGGACTCACCCATCGAGATCACCGCCGAGGCGAACGGGTCGACGGTCTCCTTCCAGGTCGGCGACCGGGGCATCGGCATCCGGCCGGAGCACGTGGAGCGGGCCTTCGACCGGTTCTGGCAGGGCGAGTCGGGCGACCGTCGCCGCTATCCCGGCGCCGGACTCGGCCTCTATCTCGTCCGCCGGATCGTTGAACAGCAGAAAGGATGGGTATCCCTACGACCGAGGGCCGGTGGCGGTACGGTCGCAGAGGTGCGGCTGCCCCGCGGGATGACCGGCGACGGGCAATGGGGGCGTGAAGGGGCGAAGGTGTCGACGGGAGCTGCCGATCGGGCATGGTGTGTGGTGGTTCCCCACCACGCCGCTGGAGCACGGCTGGCGCGGCGACGGCTCGCCGACGAGCTGACCGACGTCGTACCCCCGCCGCTCCTGGCCGATCTCGTCGCGGTCCTGGCCGAACTGGTCGGCAACGCGGTCCGGCACGCCGACCCGCTGCCCGGCGGAGTGGTCCGGGTGGCCTGGCGGCTACGCGACTCGGCCGGCGGCCAGCAGGTGCAGCTCCGGGTGACCGACGGCGGCGCCGCCGCGGGCCCGGCGATCCGGGTCGCCGACACCGACGCCGTCGACGGCCGGGGGCTGCACATCATCTCGGGGCTGGCCGACCGGTGGGGCGTCGAGCGGGACGGCCTGGGCCAGAGCGTGTGGGCCGAGTTCGACCCGGCGGAGGTCACCCGGCCGGACCTGGCCGTCGCCGGCTGACCGCGCATCGCCCCGATGCCAACCCGCCCGGCTTCCCGGTCCGCCTCGACCGCGAGGGCGGGTCCTGCCCCCGCCGGGCGGCCGGGGCCTCTAGGCTGTGTCGCCGTGAGCAAGCGTCGAAAGAGCCAACGGGCCGCCGAAGCCACCCCCAAGCGGGAGAAGGTGCGGGACATCTTCGTGCCCCGACCGTTCGAGGGGCTGGCCGACGAACCGGAATGGATCGCCCTGCGGGAACTGGTGCCGGCCGCCTCCGCGCCGCTGCGGCTCGCCCCCGCCCTGGCCGAGGAGTTCGGCGACCGGCAGGTCACCCTCGCCACCGTGCTGCCGATGGCCACCCCGGCCATGACCAAGCCGGACGGGCGGGTCCTCATCGGGCTCCAGCGTCACCTCCAGTCGGGCGACGTCTCCCGGGACCTGGCCGAGGCGCTGCTCTGCGCGCTGCGGGCCGAGCCGGGCCGCCCGGTGCCCGTGCCGCCGCTGCCCGGCCCCGGCCCCCGGTTGCAGGACGTCCTGGCCGACGGCCCGCTGGAGATCAGCATGCACGACGGTTTCGAGTTCTGGCTCGACCCGGGGGCCGGCGACGACCCGAACGTGCAGGCGTCCCTGGAACGGGCGAACGCCGCGATCTACCCGACCGTACGGCTCGCCGCCGCCCGGGCCGCCTACTGGTGCCAGGTGCCGGAGAAGGCCCACGTGCGCTGGGTGCTGCCCGACGACGAGGACGCCGCGCTGGACGCGCTGGCCCGGCTGAGCGTGGCCGGCACGCTGGTCCTCGGCGAGAACACCCGGTTCGCGGGCATGTTCCGGGCGCACGGCCGGCTGGTGCCGGTGTGGGACCTGCCGGACGCCGTCCCGGCCGCCGACTGGGAGCAGCCGGTCGCCGACTTCGCCAAGCGGTACGCCGAGGCGCTCGCCGAGCCCGCCCCGCTGGACGCCGCCGGCCGGCGGGCCCGCCACGGCCTGCTCGGCCGCCAGCTCGCCCTGCGCTGAGCCGGACCCCCCACGCACCCTTTCACCCCTCGCCCGCCTCACGCGGACGCCTGCGCTGTCTCACGTGGCGCCTGCGATGCCTCGCGCAGCGCCTGCGATGCCTCATGTGGCGCCTGCGATGTTGGGAAGGGGCCCTTCCTATACCGATCGGGTCAGGAAGGGTCCCTTCCTTCCCCGCCCAGCGGCTGGCGGACGAGGGGGCAGGACATGCAGCGCGGTCCGCCCCGGCCCGAGCCCAACTCCGAGCCGGCGATCGGAATGACCTCGATGCCGGCCCGCTCCAGCTGCGCGTTGGTCTCCGTGTTGCGCTCGTAGCCCACGCAGAGCCGGGGCGCGAGGGCCAGCGTGTTGTTGCCGTCGTCCCACTGCTCGCGTTCGGCGGTGACCGGGTCCAGGCCGGTGTCGATCACCCGGAGCTGGTCGAGGTCCATCGCGTCGGCGGCGGCCCGCAGGAAGGGCGCCGGGCCGTCGACGCGCGGGCCCGCACCGTCCGCCCCGGCGATGACCGTGTACGCCGACAGCGTGTTTGCGATGTTCGGGTACATCAGCACGGCGTCGACGTCCACCATCGTGCAGACGGTGTCCAGGTGCATGGTCGCCCGTTCCTGGGCGATCGGGACGACGAGGATGGTGTGTGCGAGCCCGGCGGCGAAGACCTGCCGGGCGAGGCGTTCCGCGCCGGCCGGGGTGGTCCGCTCGCCCACCCCGACGGCCAGCACCCCGGGTGCGAGGAGCAGCACGTCGCCGCCCTCCAGGTGCTCCAGGCCGGGATGGTAGACGAACTCGGTGCCGGCGAAGCGTGGGTGGTGCCGGTAGATGGCGTCGGTCAGCGTGGTCTCCCGCCGCCGCGCCGGCATCGCCAGGCTGGTCACCCCGACCCGGTCCCCGACCCAGAACGAGGAGTCCCGGGTGAACAGCAGGTTGGGCAACGGGTCGATGACGAAGTCGTGCCGGTCCATCAGGGTGTAGACGAGGCCGCCCGGCCGCTCCCTGCTGACCCTCAGCTCCTCGTGGGCCAGCCCGGCGATGAGCACGTCGGCGAGCGCGACGGGGTCGAGGTACGCGAGGTGGTCGGCGACCCGGGCGCGCAGCGAGTCGCCGAGCCTGGGCGAGCGGAGCACCTCCTCGGTGAGCTCGGCCCGCGCCTCGTCGGCGGCGAGCGTCTCGGCGAGGAGGGTGGCGAGGTGCAGCACCTCGACCCCGCGCTCCCGTAGGGCGGCGGCGAAGGCGTCGTGCTCCTCCTGGGCGCGTCCGACCCAGGGGATGGCGTCGAAGAGGAGCGAGTCGTTGTTGCGGGGGGTGAGCCGAGCGAGCTCAGGGCCGGGGCGGTGCAGCAGCACCGTTCCGAGCCGACCGACTTCGCTGTCCACGTAGTGGGTCACCCTCGCAGCGTAGGGCAGGGTTTGGCGGCATCCGATAAAACAGGGGTGGATGAATATGGCATTCATCCGCACTCACTCCGGCGTTCCAACTTGCCGACACGGGGGACTGGCGACGTAGGGTAGTGAGGACATAACTTCGAGGGACCTTTTGCCGGAGGTCGCGATGACTGTCTTTCCCGCTCGTCGAGCCGTACCGTCCGCCCGGGCACTGCCGCCCGCAGCGGTGCCACACCCCCGCGTGGAGCCGCCGGGGGTGCTCACACCCGTCCGTCCGTCCCCGTTGGAGTGGGCCCGACGCCGCAGGGCCGAACGGGGCGCGCGGCGGCTGGAGGCGGCCGGTGCACGGGCGCTCGGCCGACTCGACCATCTCGGGCCCGCGTGGCACGTCGTCGAGTGGCCCCGCACGGACGCCTCCGACCTCCTGCTCGACCACGAACGGGACGACCGTGCGGGCTTCCTCGCCATCGGGCCGAGCGGGCTCTTCGCGGTCACCATCGCCGACCACGGCCGGGCCCGGGTGCTGGTGGCCGGCGACGTGGTCCAGATCAACGGCAAGCGGCCGCCCTATGTGGCCGAGGCCCGCCGTGACGCCAAGCGCGCCAGCAAGGCCCTCTCCGACGCGGTGGGGCTGCCGATCCCGGTGACGCCGGTGCTGACCTTCGTCGGCTCCGGCGTCATCAGCGTCTACGGCCTGCCGAAGGACTGCCTGATGGCCACCCACCGCGAGTTGGACCGCCTTCTCGTCGCCGGGGGCAGCCGGATCAGTCCGGCCACCGCCGAGAAACTCTCCCGGGTCGCTCAGCACCCGGAGACCTGGATGAACGGCGTGTACCGTCCGGCCGCCGACTACCGGTGGTACGAGGGCGGCCGAACGGCCACTGACAAGCCGGCCAACCGGCGGTAACGTCACCGGCGACGCCACGCACCCGGGCGCCGTTCGGCGCCCGTCGGTCGCGCCGTCGCCGGCCCGTCCGGTCAGGGCGCTCCCTCACCCGCCGGCGGTCCGGTGAGCCGCGCGGTCGGCGTCACCCACGACGACCGGCTAGCGTGGACGGACCGTAGGTGTACATAGGAGGCGCGGTGGCCCACGTCGAACTCTCGCTCTCTGACGTGTTCGTGCCGGTGGCGGGAACATCGACAGAGCAGGAGTCCGACAATCTCACCCGGTGGTCGTCGACCGTCTTCCACGCCGACGAGCCATGTTTGCTGATCGACGCCGTGACCAGGGTGGTCGCCGTCTCCGCCACCGGCTGCGACCTGCTCTGCCTCGGCGACCCGGAGGACCTGGTCGGATTGCCGCTGCTCGACGGCGGGCTGCGGCTGCTCGACTTCACCGCCAACCGCTGCGAGCTGACCGATCCCGAGATCGACAAGATCCCGCCGCTGCTGGCCCTCTCCTCCGGGCGTCTCGCCCGCGGGCTGCTCCGGGTCCAGGGTGCGTCGGCCGACTCGCCGGACTCGACCGTCGACGCGATCTCCACCCCGGTGTTCACCGGCACGACGGTCGTCGGCTCGCTTACGTTCTTCTCCCCGGTCTGACCAGCGGCGGGATGTGGCGTTCGCCGCACGCGGCGAAACTGGGGCGGGCCCGTACCGAGGCCGTAAGGTGCCCTCATGCTCGATATCGCTCTGCTGCCGGGGGAGTACGCCGTGTGCCGCCTGGCCGCCGACTCCGCCCTGCCGCCCGATTTGTCGGGTGGGCTGAGCGACGGCGACGTGGTCACGGTGAGTTGGACGGCCGACGGGATCTCGTTGATCTGCCCCGCCGACCGGGCTCCCGAGCAGGCCGTCGCCGAGACCGCCTGGCGGTGTCTGCGGGTCGTCGGGCCGCTCGACCTGGCGGTCAGCGGCACCCTCGCCGCGCTGGTGGACCCGCTCGCCGCGGCCCGGGTCAGCGTGGTCGCCTTCTCCACGTACGACACCGACTACCTGCTGGTTCCCGCCGTACGGCTCCGCGAGGCGACCGCCGCGCTGGAGCGCGCCGGCCATCGCGTCGTCGGCTGATCTTCACCTGGCCGCTGGTTGCTCCTAGGATTAGCTCGGCCTCCCGGCCGCAGTGACGCTTCCCGATGTACCGAGGATCGGCCGTGCCGCCCACCCCCTCGCGCCACGACGCCCCCGCCCGACCGCCCGGCCCCGCCGAGCCCGGAGTGGGTCGGTCGCGCGCCCGGACCGACCCGCCGCCGGGCCCGCACCGGCCGATCACCGGCCCGGCCCGGCCGGCCACACCGTCGTACGCCCGACGGCTCGCGGTCGTCGTGCTGCTGGGCGCGCTGCCCCTGGCCGGCTGCGGCACCCCACCGGAGCTGCGACGTCCCGCCCCGACCGCCGCCCCGACCCGCACCGCCGCCCCCGGCACGCCCAGCGCCGCACCGACGCCCCCGCCCGACACCGGCCTGCCCGACACCGGCCTGCCCACTCCCACGGTCGACCCCGGCCTGGTCGCGGTCCCCTGCCCGGACGGCCCCTCCGGGGCACGGATCGTCGACCTGGTGCGGGGCCGGGGCGGGGTGCTCCCGACCGGCGTCCGGGTCCGGGTGCGTACCGGGCCGCTCTGCGCCGGCGACTGGCACTACACGGTGCTCGACGTGACCGGGCACGAGACCCTCCAGGTGGTCACCGAGGGCCGGCCGGGAGCCCCTCGGCTGGTCACCGCCGGCACCGACGTCTGCACCGCCGAGGTTCGCGCCGCCGGACCGCCCGGCATCCGGACGCGCGTCTGCGACACCGGGGGCCTCGACGTACCGGTTGCGTAGGCTGTCGCCATGCCGGGAACACCGCCGACGCGCTTCGTCTTCCTCGGACCGGAGGGCACCTTCGCCGAGCAGGCGTTGAACAGCATCCCCGCCGCCGAGCGGGGCAGCCGCACGTCGGCCCGCAGCGTGCCCGAGGCGCTGGAGAGCGTACGGGCCGGGGAGGCGGACGCGGCCCTGGTACCGCTGGAAAACTCGATCGGCGGCGCGATCGGGGTGACCCTGGACGAACTCGCCGAGGGCGAGCCCCTGGTGATCACCCGCGAGGTGGTCCTGCCGGTCGAGTTCGTGCTGGCCGCGCGGCCCGGCACGACGCTCCCGCGGATACGCGGTGTCGCCGCCCACCCACAGGCGTCCAACCAGTGCCGGGGCTGGTTGCGCGCGCACCTGCCCGACGCGGTCGTGGTCGACGTGCTCTCCAACGGCGCGGCTGCCGCCGGAGCTGCCACCGGCGAGTACGACGCGGCGATCTGCGCCCCGATCGGTGCCGGCCGGCACCGGCTCGACGTGCTCGCCGACAAGATCGCCGACCACTCGGACGCGGTGACCCGCTTCGCGCTGGTGTCCCGCCCCGGGCCGCCCCCGCCGCCGACCGGCGACGACGTGACGTCGCTGGCGATCTATATCGCGCACGACCGGGTGGGCGCGCTGCTGTCGGTGCTGATGGAGTTGGCGGTGCGTGGGGTCAACATGAGCCGGATCGAGTCCCGCCCGACCGGGGAGACGCTCGGCCGGTACGTCTTCTTCCTCGACTGCGCCGGGCACGTGGCGGACGTACGGCTCGGCGAGGCGTTGCAGGGTCTACGCCGGGTCTGCGCCGACGTGCGTTTCCTGGGCTCGTACCCCCGGCACCGGCTTCCGGGGATGGGCGACCGCCCGATCCCGGCCCCGCCCGGGCTCTCGGACGCCGACTACGCCGACGCCGCCGCCTGGCTGGCCCGCCTCCGCACCGGCGACCTCACCTGACGGCACCGCCCGGAACGGCACCACCCTTCGGAACGACACCGCCCCCGGAACGACACCACCCTTCGGAGCGGCGCCACCTCGGAACGGCACGGCCCGAACCGGCATGCCCGAAACGACACCGCCCCGACCGGAGCCGGATCCGGCGGGCCGGGCGGCGCGGGGCGGGGCGGCGCGGACGATGCGGACGGTGCGGATAGTGCCGGTGGTGCGGGTAGCGCGGGTCAGCTGAGCAGGCCGCCGAGGAGGCCGCCCTGCTGCTCCTGGGTGCCGCTGCCCATGATGGGCGGCTCCTCGGACGGCTGGACGACGACGAAGCCCTGGCCGGCGAAGCTCATCGTGAACGACTCGCCGGTGCGGCGGCCGAGCAGCGTGCCGAGGCCGAGCTGCTCGGCGCGGTGGTAGCCGGTCTGGAGGCTGGCCGACCAGCAGACCGCCGCCTGCGGGTCGACATAGGTGGGGGCGTCGACGTTGAGCACCACCGGGGCGCCCTTGGTGGTGATGGCGATCCGGCCGTGACCGCTGAAGACGCAGTTGAACAGGCCGGACGACGACGCCATGCCGGCCCCGCCGACCATCCGGATGTCGTACTGGAGGGTGGAGTCGAAGGCCAGCACGCTGGAGCCGTTGATGGAGAGCGCGTCGCCCGGCTCCAGGTCGATGATGTGCACGTCCTTCGCGAAGTCGGCGAGGAAGACGTCACCCCGGCCGGAGACCTTCATCAGCGGTACGCCCTCGCCGGTCAGCTTCTGCTTCAGGAACTTGCCGAGCCCGCCGGAGCCGAGCGCCTGGAACTGCACCTGCCCCTGGTAGGCGACCATCGACCCGACCCGGGCCATCGCCTCGCCGTTGAGTTCGATCTTCAACATCTTGGAGTTCTGCAGCCGCATGCCGGGCTGCGCGGACTCCTTCTCAAGGTTCTCCGCCGAGAACAGCTCGCTGCGCATGGAAGTGCCTCCTGGGTTCGTGATGCCTCAACGCGACGGTATGCGAACGTGGCAACCGCCGGACACCGGCCGACCGGCCCGCTCAGCCCCAGCCCAGCTCGTGCAGGCGGGCGTCGTCGATGCCGAAGTGGTGGGCGATCTCGTGCACCACGGTCACCGCGACCTCGTCGACGACGTCCTCGTCGTTGTCGCAGATGCCCAGGATGGGGTTGCGATAGATCAGGATGCGGTCCGGCAACACGCCGGCGTAGTCCCAGCCTCGTTCGGTGAGGGCGTGTCCCTCGTAGAGGCCGAGCAGGTCCTCGCCGGGCGGCGGGTCGTCCTCCACCAGGATCACGACGTTGCTCATCAGGGCGAGGAGTTCCTCGGGCACCTCGTCGAGCGCGTCGCCGACCAGCTCCTCGAAGCGCTCGCGACTCATCTCCACCGGCACCCGGCCCATTCTGCCCGACGTCGCGGCCCGCCCGCGCCGGTCGGGGCCGGCGGACCACCCACGCCGGTCAGGGCCGGCGGACCACCCACGCCGGTCAGGGTGCGGACCGCCACGGGAAGCACGCTCCCCGTGGCGGTCGACGCCGACGCCGGGACGGTCAGCAGGCGGGGCAGGCCGTCAGGAAACGAGCCGGGCGGTCAGGCTGATCTGGGCGCCGGGGGCGAGCAGGCGGGAGATCGGGCAGTTCTCCTTGGCGGTCTCCGCGAGCTTGGTGAACTGCGCCTCGTCGATGCCGGGCACCTGGCCGACGGTCTCCAGCTCGATCCGGGTCACCGCCATTCCGGCGTCGGTCTTGTCGAGGTGGACCTTGGCGGTGGTCTCCACGGAGGTGGGCGGCGAGCCGGCCTCGGCGAGCGCCTTGGAGAACGCCATCGAGAAGCAGCCGGCGTGGGCCGCGCCGATCAACTCCTCGGGGTTGGTGCCCTCGCCCTCTTCGAAACGGGACTTGAAGGAGTAGTTCCCTTCCAGTCCGCCCTTACCGGTGCGGATGGTGCCGGCGCCCTCAGTGAGGTTGCCCTGCCACTGTGCGGAAGCGGTACGGATAGGCATGCACCCGACGCTAGCCCAACAGGCACAGGTCTGCGACCGTTCACGCTCCGCGTCGTCGGGTGCGTACTGTGTCATGATTCGAGCCAGGCCCGGCGAATGCGGAAGGGTGGCCGATGTCCCAGGAATCCCCCATTCCCCGACAGGAACACCGGTCCGACGGTGCGGCCGTCCTGGAGTGGGGCGGGACGGAGTCGGACGGGCCGGGCCGGATCGGGCGTACGCTCTCCGGCCTGGGCCGGGACCGCCGGCTCCCGGTGCTGCTCGCGGCACTCGGCGCGGTGGCCGCCCTCGCCTCGATGCTGGGCGAGTGGCAGGTGATGATCCTCCCCAACGCCGGCCCTCAGGGCAACACGCCGCTGCGGGTGCCGGGCGGGGTGTCCGACGTCGGTGGGTTCGGGGTCGGCTACCTGGCCGGGCTGTTCGCCCTGGTCTGTGCGGTGGTGCTCGCCCTGCGCGGCACCCTCTCGGTACGCCCGAACGCCCGGCTCGTCGGGCTGGCCCTGGCCGGGGCGCTGCTGGGGCTGCTGGTCGCGACCGCCGCCTCGCTCGACGAGGCCGGCCAGCGGGTCTTCTTCTACTCGACGGACGACGGGTTCCGGGTCGAGTACGGCCGGGGCCTGGTGATGGCCTTCCTGGCCTGCGTCCTCTTCGCAACGGCGCTGAAGCTGGCCCCGGCCAGGGCGGTCCCGGTCCCCGAGGAGACGGACGACGGGGACGAGGCGGAGCCGGTCGGCCAGCGCCGCCGCAGCCGCAGGGCCCGGGACGTGGTGGACGACGGGCTGCCCGCGCCGGCCGACCTCACGGTCGGGCCGGCCATCCCCTTCGCCCGCCCCGAACCCCGGGACTGACCCGGGCCCCCAGGTCGGTGACCGCCGCCCCGCTCGGGCACGGCTGCCGGGCCGCCCCGCACCCTCAGGGGGCCACCCAGCGGACCTCGCCGTCGATCCGCTCGTCGGTGGCCCGCAGGCCGAGTCGCTCGGCCACCCGGGCGGAGGCCCGGTGGTCGGGGTGCACGTGCGCGACCAGCGCCCCGATGCCGTGCTCCGCCAGCCAGCCGACCAGGCCGACGGCGGCCTCGCCGGCATAGCCGCGGCCCTGGTGCGGCACCAGGACGACCCAGGCCAACTCGGTGACCGGCCGGTCACCGTCGAGCCGCACCGTGGCCTGCACGGTGCCGACCGCGTCGCCGGTGTCCCGGTGCCGGACGACCCAGTTGAGCCAGCCCTCCCGGCCGTCCGGCGACCGCCCGGCCGTCTGCCGGCGGTAACGCTCCCGGAGTTGCTCGGGGGTGGCCGGGCCGCCCCCGATGTACTCGTGCAGGGCCGGGTCGTCCAGGAGGGGGGCGAGTTCCTCGGCGTGGTCGACACGGAGGGGCTCCAACAGCAGCCGCTCAGTGCTGATGATCTCCGCCACCGGCCAGGTCCGCTCTCCCACCTGCCCACCGTACGGCCCGTGGGCGAGGCCCTGGACGGGACACCGGCGGGTCGTCGTCAGTTGGCGAGGCATTCGCCGGAACGCCGTGGTCGGGGCCCGTCCCGCGAGGTACGTTTGCTGCCCGCCGTCCCCGAGGGCCGAGGCACCGAGGACCGAGACGGCTGGCTGCGACGGCGGCGGGCGAAGGAGGAACGATGACCCGCCCGGGCCTGCCCAAACTGATCGCCACGGATCTCGACGGGACGCTCGTCCGCAGCGACGAGACCGTCTCCGCGTACACCCACGGGGTGCTCGACCGGGTCCGGGCCGCCGGTATCCCGGTGGTCGGCGCGACCGGTCGCGGGCCCCGGCTGGCCGAGCTGACCCGCAACGACATCCGCGCCGCGGACTTCCTGGTGATGGCCGGCGGCGGCCGGGTGGTCGACCAGAGCGACCCGGCCGGGCCGGTGGTGCTGCGCGACGAGCGTCTCTCCGCCGAGGTGCTGGCCGCGCTGCTGGCCGACCTGGAGGCGGCCGTCGGGCCGCTGACCGTGATGGTCGAGGCGTCGGACGAGCACGACGCGCCGCTCTGGGGCGACTACCACCCGAGCTGGCCCTACCAGGACGCGTTCGAGACGCGCAGCCGCGCCGACTGCCTCTCCTGCGATGTGATCAAGGCGTTCGTCCGGACGGCCGACCACCACGTCGACGAGTTGCTCGCGGTCGCCCGGCAGGTCGTCCCGCCGGAGGTCGCCACGCTCACCCAGGCCGGGCTGGGCTTCGTCGAGATCTGTCCGCCGGGGGTGGACAAGTCCACCGGGCTGACCGTGGTGGCGCAGCGCCTCGGCGTCGACCCGGCCGAGGTGCTGGTCTTCGGCGACATGCCCAACGACCTGCCGATGTTCGAGTGGGCCGGCTGGGCCCGGGTCGCGGTCTCCAACGCCCACCCGACGGTCCGCTCCCTCGCTGACGAGGTGACCCTGCGCAACGACGACGACGGGGTGGCGGTGTACCTCGATCGGCTACTGTCCCGCTGATGGGAGAGGAACCACGGCTGATCGCCACCGACATCGACGGCACCCTGCTCCGGGACGACCGCACGCTCAGCCCGCACACGGCCGAGGTGCTGGCCCGGCTGTCCGCGCGGGGCACGCCGGTCGTGCTGGTCACCGGCCGTCCCGTCCGCTGGCTGAAGATGGTGTACGAGGAACTCGCCGAGCCGCTGCCGGCGATCTGCGCCAACGGCGCGGTGGTCTACGACCCGGTCGCCGACGAGGTGCTGCGGGCGGACCCGCTCGCGCCGCAACTGCTCGCCGAGGTGGCCCGGCGGCTGCGCGCCGAGGTGCCCGAGGTCAGCTTCGCGGTGGAGATCGTCGACAGTCGGCAGATGCGGCACGAGACGCACTACCCACTGCGCTGGGACGCCGACCACGACGCGATCCGGGCGGTCGAGACCCCCGAGGAGCTGCTGGCCGCACCGGCGGTGAAGCTGCTGGCCCGGTCGGCCGAACACGATCCGGACGCGTTCGTCGCGCTGGTCGCCGCGGTCCTGGAGGGACTGGCGGAGGCGACCCACTCGTCGTACTCGGGGCTGGTGGAGATCTCCGCCGCCGGCGTGACCAAGGCGGCCGGGCTGGCGTGGTACTGCGCACGGCTCGGCATCGACTCCCGGGACGTGCTCGCCTTCGGCGACATGCCCAACGACGTGCCGATGCTGACCTGGGCCGGGCGCGGGGTGGCGGTGGCGAACGCGCACCACGCCGTCCTGGCGATCGCCGACGAGGTCACGGCGGCGAACTCGGCGGACGGCGTGGCGACGTACCTGGAGAAGATCTTCGGGATGGGGTGAGCGGCCGGCCGGCGTCCCCGGCCGGCCGCGCGGTCAGAGGTACTGGCCGGTGCTGTGCCCCTCGCCGCCCGGCGGCTGGCCCATCCCCGGCATGCCCGGCAGCATGCCGCCGGGACCACCGGGTCCGCTGGGCAGCGCCTGCCGGCCGGAGCGCATCTGCTCCAGCTGCACCCGGGCGGCCATCTGCTGGGCGACCAGAGCCGCCTGGATGCCGTGGAACAGGCCCTCCAGCCAGCCGACGAGCTGGGCGTGCGCGATGCGCAGCTCGCCCTCGCTGGGTGCCTTCTCCTCGGTGAAGGGCAGCGAGATCCGTTCCAGTTCCTCGCGCAGCTCGGGGGCGAGCCCGTCCTTCAGCTCGACGATCGACCGCTCGTGGATCTCCCGCATCCGGTGCCGGCTGGCGTCGTCGAGCGGGGCCGCCTTGACCTCCTCCAGCAGCTGTTTGATCATGCTGCCGATCCGCATCACCTTGGCCGGTTGCTCGACCAGTCGGGTCGGGTCCTCGGCGTGGGCCTCGTCGGTCTGCACGGTGCCGACGGGCCGCCCGTCCGGGCCGACCACCACCACCGTTCCGGAGTGACCGGTGCCTTCCTGGCCCGGCTCGTCGTTCTGTCCAGTGGAGTGTGCTTCGGTCATGGGACCCATCTTTACCCAGCCGCGAGCGCCAGTGCGCCCGGGGACCGATCCCCGGCGTCGGATCGGACGTGATCCGCGCTACGGTCGCGCCATGCCCGCCGACCCCCGCGACGTCCTCACCCGCCCCGCCGCGGTCCCGGACGTCACCGTCTCCTACGGCGACCACCCGGACCAGGTCGCCGACCTGCGCGCCCCCGCCGGGTCGGGCCCGGCCCGGCGGCTGGTCGTGGTGGTGCACGGCGGCTTCTGGCGGGCCGAGTACGACCGGCGGCACACCGACCCGCTGGCCGTCGCGCTGGCCGCGCAGGGCCACCCGGTGGCCCAGGTGGAATACCGCCGGACGGGGCAGCCGGGTGGCGGCTGGCCGGGGACGCTGACCGACGTGCTGGCCGGCGTGACGGAGCTGCCCCGACTCGCGGCCGGGGCGCTGCCCGGGCGGGTCGCCGCCGGGCCGCCGCTCCTGGTGGGCCACTCGGCGGGAGGGCACCTGGCGTTGTACGCGGCGGCGACCGCCCCGGCCGCCGTCGGCGGTGTGCTGGCGCTCGCGCCGGTGTCGGACCTCGCGCAGGCGTACCGGCTGGATCTGGACGAGGGGGCGGTGGCCGCCCTGCTGGGCGGTGGCCCGGCGGACCACCCCGAGCGGTACGCCGCCGCCGATCCACGGTCATTGGTGCCGATATCAACACGGACCGTAGTCATTCATGGCGCACTTGACCAACAGGTGCCGATCGACATGAGCCGGAAGTTCGTCGCCGCCGGTCGCGCGACGGGAGGCGACATCCGCCTTGTTGAGCTGCCGAAATGCGAGCATTACGGGCTCATTGATCCGGAGTCCGCGGCGTGGCCAGAGATCACGGCTGCTTTCCGATCCCTCCAGGATGATCGTTAGGCATTGACGCAGCGTCGCTGACCGGGTAGAACGCCGAGGGGGCGCGATCCGCCCTGCAACGTTCCCCGGAAGGAACTCGGTGTCGCAGATGAACCGCAGGCGGGCTCTCCAACTGCTGGCCGCTGTCGGTACGGCCGGACTGGTCGCCGGTTGCGGCACCGACGACGCCGACGGCGAATCGGCCAGCCCGGGAAGCCCGATCAAGATCGGCCTCGTCGCACCGACCAGCGGCGGCCTCAAGGCGATCGGCGACGAGATCACCCACGGCTTCCAGCTCTTCCTCGACCTCAACGAGAAGATGCTGGGCGGGCACCCGACCACCCTGCTCACCGCTGACGAGGGCGAGAGCGTCAAGACCGGCAAGGCCGCCGTCGAGGGGTTGCTGAAGCAGGGCGTGCTCGCCCTCACCGGCGTGGTCGACGCGAACGTCATGTCCGGCATCAGGGACACCGTCGAGCAGGCCCGGGTGCCCCTGATCGGCTCCAACGCCTCGCCGTCCAGCCTCCAGAGCGTCGTCTACATCTGGCGGACGTCGTACGTGCTGGACGAGGCGGGCCGGGCGTTGGGCCGCTACCTGCGCGAACAGTTGGAGCCGTCGGCACGGCTGGCGATCATCGCGCCGGACAGCGTCGGCAGCCAGGACGTGGTGCGGGGCTTCCGGCAGGAGTTCGGCGTGTCCGACCCGCGGATCAAGGACGCGATGGTCTCGACGGGCGCCTTCACCAACCCGTCGAAGTCCGCGTACCGGGCCGACATCCGCAGGGCGCTGGGCCGCAACCCGTCGGCGGTGTTCTGCTTCTACTCCGGGCCGGCGGCGGTCGAGTTCATCAAGCAGCTGCGCATCGAGGGGTTCACCGGCAAGGTCTACGCCCCCGGCTTCCTCACCGAGGGTGCCGTGCTGGGCAGCGTCAAGGCCGAGGACGCGCTGGGCATCCAGACCGCGCTCAACTACTCGGCCGACCTGAACAGCACGGCCAACCGCCGGTTCGCCTCGGCGTACCGCAAGAAGCACGGCACCTCGCCCACCACCTACGCGATGGCCTCGTACGACGCCGCGCAGGTGCTCGACCAGGCGATCCGGATCGCCGGCGGGTCGCCCAACTCGCAGCAGGTCAACCTGGCCCTCGGCAAGATCGGCCAGATCGACAGCCCGCGCGGGGTGTGGCAGTTCAACCAGCCGCGCACGCCGCAGCAGAAGTGGTACCTGCGTGAGGTCCAGCTCGACGGTCAGGTGCTGTCGAACGTCCTGGTGACCGAGCTGGCCACGCTCGGCTGAGCACCGGCACCACCCGGAAGGGGTCGGCCTCCCTCGCCGGGAAGCCGACCCCTTCGTCGTACGCTCAGGGGCGCAGCTCGGCGATGCAGCACTTCACGCTGCCGCCGCCCTTCTTCAGCTCGGCCAGCTCGACCGGGACCGGGTGGTAGCCGGCCGCCTTCAGCTTCCCGGCCAGCCGGGTCGCCTCACTGTTCAACACCACGTTGAGCCCGTCGCTGACCAGGTTGAGGCCGAAGGCCAGGGCGTCCTCGGCGTCGGCGACCACCGCGTCGGGGAAGAGCTGGGCGAGCACCCGCTGGCTGGCCGTGGAGAAGGCGCCCGGGTAGTAGACGATGTTCCGGTCGTCGATCGAGGCGAGCGCGACGTCCAGGTGGTAGAAGCGCGGGTCGACCAGACGCAGCGACACCACGGGTCGACCGAGCGCCTCCTGGGCCTCGGCGTGCGCCGGCAACTCGGTGCGGAAGCCGTGCCCGGCGAGGATCAGCCCGCCGTACGTCTCCGGCAGGTATGCGAAGTCACCCTCGCCCTCGTTGGTCTCGATCGGCGCGATGAACCGCCAGCCCCGCGACTCGTAGAACGCCCGGTGCGCGGCGGCCTCGGCGGCCCGCTGCTCGTGCTTGAACTGCGCGCCGTACACCGTGCCGTCGACCACGAACGCCCCGTTGGCCGCGTAGACCATGTCGGGCAGGCCCCGCTCGGGGCTCAGCAGGTGCACCTCGTGACCGAGGCCGACCAGGGCCTCCCGCAGCCGGTCCCACTGCTTGACGGCAAGCTCCGAGTCGACCGGCGTGGTCACGTCCATCCACGGATTGATCGCGTACTCGACCGCGAAATGCTCGGGCGAGCACATGAGATATGCCCGCTTTCGCGGGACTCGCTGCTGGTTCACGGTGACCAAGGGTAGGTACCGTAGAACTTTGGTAACAGCCACAACCATTGCTTCCCAGAGGCGGAACGTTGCAGATAGATGCCGTGGACCAGCGGATCATTGCGTTGCTCGTCGCGGACGCCCGTGCCTCGTACGCCGACATCGGACAGCGGGTGTCGCTTTCCGCTCCGGCGGTCAAACGACGGGTGGACCGGCTGCGGGCGACCGGCGTGATCCGGGGCTTCACCGCCGTCGTCGACCCGGCCGCCGTCGGCTGGACCACCGAGGCGTTCGTCGAGCTGTTCTGCGCCGGGCGGACCACCCCGGCCCAGATCGGGGTGGCCACCCGCCGGCACCCCGAGGTGGTCGGCGCGTACACCGTCTCGGGCGAGGCCGACGCGCTCGTACATCTGCGGGCCGCCGACATCGGGCACCTGGAGGCGGCGCTGGAGCGGCTGCGGGCCGAGCCGTTCGTGACCTCGACCCGGAGCACCATCGTGCTCTCCCGCCTCGTGGATTCCCCCGGCGTCGGACCCGCCCCCCGCTGACCAGCGGCGGGCTGCCGGGCCGGCGGACGGCAGGGCCCGAACGACGACGCGGCGCAAACGGCGCGGCCGGTCGGAGGGGGGTTGGAACCGCGCGCCGGCCCGGCGCGTCGAACCGGCCATGACACGGGGAGCCCACATCTTCGCGATCGGCGCGCTGGCCGCGCTCACCCTGCTCGGTGGCAGCACGTTCCCGACCGCGTCGCCCGAGTCGTCCACGCCGGGGCAGCCGATGACGCCGGGGCAGCCGACGGCCGCGCCCCTGCTGGTCTCCTACGACTCCTGCGCCGAGGCGCTGGCCGGGCTCCGCGCCGCCACCGGCGCGTCCGTCGGCCCGTGGGGCTTCGACAACGGCTGGCGAACCGGGGTCCCCCTCGGCGGCGTGCCCCAGGCAGCCGCCGGCGCGCGGATGGCCCCGGAGTCCGCCCCGGAGCACTCCACGACGAACGTGCACGAGGCCGGCGCGGACGAACCTGACCTGGTCAAGACCGACGGGCGACGCATCGTGACCGTCACCCGGGGGGTGCTGCGGGTGGTGGATCCGGCCGCCCGGCGGGAGACCGGCCGTGTCGACCTCACCCGGATGCTGCCGAAGCCGAGGTGGGGGCAGCAGGCGACCCTGCTGCTGCACGGCGACCGGGCGCTGGTGCTGTCCTACACGATGGGCGCGGAAATGCAGCCGGCGACCCGGGAGGCGCGGCCGTCCGGAGCGCCGAGCCTGATCCTGGTCGACCTCGCGGGTACGCCGCGGGTGCTCGGCACCTACGGGATGGACGGGGTGCTCGTGGACGCCCGACAGACCGGGTCCACCGCACGGATCGTGGTCCGCACCCGTCCCGAACTGGCCTTTTCGCAGGACCAGCGAGAGGGCACCGACGAGACGCGTACGGCCGCCAACCGGGCCGTGGTCGCGCGGGCGGGGGTGGAGGCGTGGCTGCCGGAGTACGAGTGGACGGCCGGGGCGGAACGGCACGTCGGCCGGGTCGGCTGCGACCGGCTGAGCCAGCCGCCGGTCTGGTCCGGGACGTCGATGCTGACCGTGTTGAGCTTCGACCTCACCGGCGACCGGCTCGGTGACGGCGACCCGGTCAGCGTCGCCGCCGACGCCAGCATCGTCTACGGCACCGGGACCGGTCTCTGGCTCGCCGGAGACCGGAGGGTGGTGGCTCGGCCCGACTCGCCGCGAGGGCGCTGGCGGCCGGGCCCGCAGGTCACCGAGATCCACCAGTTCGACACCGGCTCGCCCGGGCGTCCGCGCTACGTGGCCGCCGGCACGGTGCCCGGGACGCTCATCAACCAGTACGCCCTCTCCCAGTGGCAGGGGCACCTGCGGGTCGCCACCACCACCGGCGACACCTGGGGTGCCGGCCCGACGTCGGAGTCCGCCGTGTACGTGCTGCGCCCCGACGGGAACACGCTGGTCCGGACGGGCGCGGTCACCGGCCTCGGCCCCGGCGAACGGATCTTCTCCGTACGCTTCCTCGGCGGCACCGGGTACGTGGTCACGTTCCGGCAGACCGACCCGCTCTACGCGATCGACCTGACCGACCCGGCCGCGCCCCGGGTCACCGGCGAGCTGAAGATCACCGGCTACTCGGCGTACCTGCACCCGCTGCCGGACGGCCGGCTGCTCGGGGTGGGCCAGGAGGCCGACCGGCGGGGCCGGACGCAGGGGCTCCAGGTCTCCCTGTTCGACGTACGGGACCCGGCCCGCCCGACCCGACTCGACCAGTGGCACGTGCCGAAGGCGTACTCCGCGTTGGAGCACGACACACACGCGTTCCTGCACCACCCTCAGACCGGCCTGGTCGCCCTGCCGGTCGGGGACGACGTACGCCTGCTGCGGGTGTCCGGGGCCGCCATCGGCGAGGTCGGCACGGTGTCCCACACCGGCCGGGCGGCCCCGGTCCTCAGGTCGTTGCTGGTCGGGGACGTGCTCTGGACCATCTCCGACGCCGGCCTGCGGGCCACCGACCCGGCCACCGCGCGGAGCCTCGACTGGCTCCCTGTGACCTGATCCTCCCTCCCCGGCGGGTGGGGCCCGGTTTCTCGGGGTTTCCGGGCTCCACCCGCCACCGCCCGTCGGGAGCGGGGGTGGTGGATCAGAGGTACATGCCGGTGCGGTGTTCGTCCTGGTCCCGGTTGACGGGCTTGTCCCCCTCGCCGAAGAACCGCCTCCCGCCGAATTCGCCGTGCAGGCGGTCGTCCAGCTCGTCGGCCAGCCCGGTCATCACCTGGACGGCGAGCATGAGGTGGGTGGGCTGGAAGTTGCGGCCGAAGACGGGAATGGACGCCCACACGGTGTCGTCGGCGCAGTAGAGCCGGCCGATCGGCATCCGGTTGGTCAGCTCGGAGAGCTTCACGTAGAGCCGTTCGGTCGGCTCGACCTCGGTCAGCACGGGTGAGAAGACGTCCACCAGCGGTGGGTTGTCGCGGACCCGGACGAAGACCATCGCCGAGCCGGCGCGGATGTTGATGTCGCCGTCGGAGTCGACCTGCAACAGGTCCGAGTCCGACTTGAGCATGGTCGAGACGACCGTGCGGACCTGCTCGGCGAGCGCGGCCACGTCGTGCTCGGGCGCCTGGGCGGCGGCAGCCGCCGCCAGCGCCTCGTCCAGGTCGGCCTCGACGTCGCGGTCGGGACCGAACTCGCTGCGCGCGGTGCCCAGCGCCTCCACCGGCAGCGGCTCGCCCTCGGCGTCGTGGATGAGGTAGACGAGGAAGGCCGGGTGCGGGGCGCCGTAGACGTCGCGCAGCGTCCGGGTGAGCAGGGCCGCCAGCCTGGTCGCCTCGGCGGTGTCGCCGTCCAGCCCGAACTGCTCGCCGGAGCCCTCCACCACACCGGGTGGCGACCAGCCGAGGGCGACCATGTCCGCCACGGCGGCCCGGTCCAGCCGGTAGCCCTGTGGCAGCGTGGCGTTGCCGACCGCGCGGGCGGCCAGCCGGCCTCCCTCGCCGACGTCGACACTGATCGAGTAGACCGCGTCGCCGGTGCCGGAGGCGGTGGGGTCGAGGGTCAGCTCGACGTGCGTGCCCGCCGGCAGCGCCGTCAACCGCTCGGCCAACGCCCGCGCGAACTCCCGCCAGGCCTGGGTGACCTTGGCCCGCAGGTCGGCCGTACTGGGCTCGTCGAGCAGGATGTGCTCGTGGTGCGCCGGCAGGGTGCCGGGCGAGTCGTCGCTCGGCGCCGAGGGGTGGTCTGCCGTCATGATCGCCTCCGTCCGTCACGGTCACCCTACCCACGCAACCGGGGAGGCGAATCAGCCCGACCGTGATCGGACAGCGGAGGTCAGGCGGGTGTTCCGCCCGGCCGTTCGGCGCCGAGTTCGACCGGCCAGGCGGCGGCCAGCGCGCCGAGCCGGGCCGCCGCGCCGGCCGGGTCCGCGCCCCGTCCGACCGCCAGCCCGAGAAGGTACGCCGTGACGGGGGCGCCCGGCCGCAGTACCTGGTGCGCCACGTCCCTGGCCAGGTCGAGCACGGCCGGCACCGGCACCTGGGCGGGGTCCAGGTCGAGTTCGGCGCAGGCCGCCGTCACCCAGTCGTCCAACACCGTCATCGCGTCCACTCCTCTGCCCGGCGTACGTCCTCGTCAGTGTCGCAGTCGAACCAGGGCGGCGGCCCGGCACCGGACCACGGCACCTCGCACACCCGCAGCCCGGCGAGCAGGGCCCGGATCGGCATCCCGGCGAACGGAGCGGTGGGGTGCGAGTGTGATCCGCTCCCGTCGGCTGGGCGGGACGCCCGGCTCGGCGGTACCGGCTCGGCAGGGCCGCCACGATCGGCGGCGAGGCGGTCCAGGGCGGCCCGCAGCGGGGCGACCCGCCACACCCCGCAGAGCGTCTGCCGCCGCCCGTCGTCGTCGACGTAGCAGGCGCCGTCGTGATCCGCGTCGAGCCGGTCGAGCAGCCCGCCGACGGCCACCCGGGTGAGCAGGGGCAGGTCTGCGGCCAGCAGGGCGACCACCGGCGTATTGGCATCGACCAGGGCCAGCCCGGCTGCGGCGGCGGCGACCGGACCGCCGCCGGGCGGATCCTCCCGGGTCACCCGCACTCCGGCGGGCACCGGACCGGGCGGGCCGACCAGGATGCGCGGGTCGGCGTCGGCGACCGCGGTCAGCACCCGGTCCCGCATCGGCAGGCCGCCGACCGTCCGGGCGGGCTTGTCCACGCCCCCCATCCGGCGCGCGGACCCGCCCGCCAGAACCAACGCCGCGTATGCGTATGCGTACATCAGGTCACGATAGTCGTGCGACGCCCCGGGCACAGGGTGCGAGACAGCGGCGCTGGCGGGGCGGCGGCGCTGACGGCGCTGGCGGGGCGGCGGCGCTGGCCGGTGAAGCGGCCTACACAGAAATGCGACGTGACCGTGGACGGTCGGCCGACCAGCATCGACCCTGCACCGCGTTTCCGATCCTTCCCCCGCCGGGTGGCGGGCTCGACGGGTGCCTTCCGTGGTCGGTACCCGTGTCATACGCGCCCTGATCCTGAGCAAAACAAGATCATTTCTAGCTGACACCCCTCAGGCCACGACGGGGCTGGGGTGCGAAGAAGGACAAACGATGACGAAGATCATGCGCCGCCCTCGCGTCCGCGCCCTGATCACTGCCACTGTGGTGGCCGGCGGTCTGGTGCTTGCCACGGGCCAGCCCGCCTACGCGGGCTCCTACCGGAGCCCGTTCTACTCGACGCAGGCGGCCTGCAACGCGGCCCGGCCGGCGCACGTCTCCTCATGGACGTCGCCGGGGCCGTGCCACGCGGTGACCAACACGCAGGGGCGGGTCAGCTGGTACTTCACCGTGCAGACCCGGTACTGAGATCTGCCAGCAACCCCGGCCACCGGCGTGGCGGTGCTCTCCGACATCACCGCCACGCCGGCCTGGTCAGACGAAGCCCGCCGCCGGAAGACCTAGGCGGCAGGCTCAAGTCCGAATGTCATCGCGACCCGGGTCAGCCCAGCCTTGTTCACCGCGCCCGTCTTCTGTCGCAGCCGGTGGGTGTAGGTGTCGACCGTGGATTTGGACAGACAGAGCCGACGGGCGATCTGCTGGTGGGTGAGGCCCTCCGCGACGAGCCACAGCACCTCCCGCTCCCGGGTGGTCAGCGCGGGCGGGGCGCCGTCGCTGACCTCGGCGGTGGCTTCGGCCAGCAGCGCGATCCGCGCGGAGCCCGCGAGGTAGAGGTCACCCCGGCCGGCGGCGTGCACCGCCGCCAGCAACGTGGCCTCGTCGACGTCCCGGTCCAAGTAGGCGAGCGCGCCCGCGCTCATCGCGGCACGCACCCGCGACGGCTCACGGCACGTTCCCAGGACGACGAAGGCCAGCCCCTCGGGCCACGGCGGGTCGGTGTCCAACTCCGGGTAGCAGTGACCCGTGACGACGACCGTGGGCACGTCCCTCAACCCGGCGACCGACTCCACCGAGGAGAACACGCCGGCCACGGTTACCCCGTGGGCTCGTTCGAGGGCCTCGACGACTCCACGAAAGGTCAGCGACCTGTCGTCCACAACAGCGACCGTAACGGTCATGGCCCATCCTCTGGTCATACTTTCTGCGGGCGGTGCCACCGTACGGCCGGCGGCGTACACGGCACGTACATCGTGGATACAGGTGGTCGGCGGGAGCCCCACCAGCGATCTCGGCCCTGGTAGCCGCGCGGCGGACCGGGCACGGGGTGCAGGATGGCGGGATGGGACGGGCGACTGACCGACGCGGCGTGCTCCGCATCGACCTCGACGCGACGGCCACCGGCCGCACCTCGGTACGCCGGCAGGACAGCCTCGCCGTGGAGGAGCCACTGGAGATCCGGGTCGGTTCGGCCGGTCCCGGCCGGCGGCGGCCCCTCGCGGTGACCATGCGTACGCCGGGTGACGATCTCGACCTGGCGATCGGCTTCCTGCTGACCGAGGGGCTGATCCGCTCCGCCGACGACGTGCACACCGCGCAGCTCTGCGCCGGCGCGGAGACGCCCAACACGTACAACGTGGTGGACGTGGTGCTGGCGCCCGGCGTGCCCGAACCCGCCACCGACGCGGCCCGGAACTTCTACACCACCAGCTCATGCGGGGTGTGCGGCAAGGCGAGCATCGACGCGGTGCGTACCCGATCGGTCTTCGCGGTGGGCGACGACCCACTGACCGTGCCGGCGGCGGTCCTGACCGCGCTGCCGGACCGGCTACGCGCGGCGCAGCGCGGCTTCGACCGTACGGGCGGCCTGCACGCGGCGGGCCTGTTCACCGCCGACGGCGACCTCGTGGTGCTGCGCGAGGACGTCGGCCGGCACAACGCCGTAGACAAGGTCGTCGGCTGGGCGGTCCGCGAGCGGCGGCTGCCGCTGGCCGGGCACGTCCTGCTGGTCTCCGGGCGGGCGAGCTTCGAGCTGGCCCAGAAGGCGTGGATGGCGGGGGTGCCGCTGCTCGCGGCGGTCTCCGCGCCGAGCACCCTGGCGGTGGAACTGGCCGAGGAAGCCGGGCTGACCCTGGTCGGCTTCCTACGCGGCAACACGATGAACGTCTACGCCCGTCCCGAACGGATCACCACCTGATCCACCGGCCTGGGGGTCGGCCCGCTGCGGAATGCTCGCGCTAATGCGATCCAGGCACCGCCTCGGACGTGTCACGAGGCGCGCGGCAGCGCGAGCCAGTCCTGCCAGGTGATGTCACGGCCCAGATGACGGGGCTGCTGGAAGGGCCAGTCGGCGGCGATCCACTGCGGCACCAGCGCGTCGAGCGCGCGCTCCGCCTCGCCGCCGACCAGGTCGTCCACCACCCACCAGGAGACCTCGCCGTCGGAGCCGGTGCGCTCGGGCGGGTCGATGTAGACGCAGCCGAGGATCGCCGTCTCCTCCTCGTCCAGCAGCGCGTAGTTGAACGACTGGTGCGCGGCTATCTCCTTCTCGTGCCGCAGCAGGTCGATGCGGTCCTCTTCATAGGTCATCGTCTCCTTGGGCCAAGCCCAGGCCGGGCCGAAAATCTCCCACAAGCGCTCTCGGGAGCCCATCACGGCGGGGTAGTCGAGTGCGGTGTCCGCCTCCCGGATCGGCCGCAGGTGAAGCGCGGTGCTGGGCACGGGCACGTAGACGGGGTGAACGAAGTCGTCAGGCAGCCAACTCATGGGGGCCGAGGCTACAACCAGGCGGCGGGTCCTAGCCGAACAGCTCCAGCCGGAACGCGGCGTCGCGGGCCAGCAGGAAGCCGGCGATGCCGAGAATCCAGCCGAGCATGCCGCCGGACTTCCGCATGATCCAGGCGTTGAGCCGGGCCAGCACCGGCTCGACCAGCCTCGGCCAGGCCACCCGCGCCGCCAGCAGCACCACCGCCGGCAGCACCATGACCAGGCAGTAGCCGGCGAGCAGTCCCACCATCTCGGCCACGCCGATCCCCGAGGTGGTCAGCAGGCCGACCGCGCCGAGGTACGGCAGCATCGTCGCCACCTCCGCGAGCGCGGCGAGCAGTGCCAGCCCGATGAGCCAGCGCGCCGAGGAGTCGCCGGCGGTGACCCGGTCCCGCCAGCGCAGCACGCCGCCGGACTTTCCGGTTCGCTTGCCGTCGTAGCGGAAGCTGAGCACGAACAGCCCGACCCCGAGGGCGAGCTGCGCCCAGAGCACCGGCCGGTTGTCCATCGCCCCGCCGAGGACGTCGGCCAGCCGGCTGCCGCCGAGGGCCAGCACAAGCCCGACAGCGAAGTAGAAGACGGCGATCGTGCCGAGATAGACGAAGATCCGGCGGGCATTGACCGTCCCGGGTGCGAGCAGCAGCCAGACCGGGATGAAGAGCGTGCCGATGCTGGTGCTGTCGACCAGAGCCAAACCGGCGAGCGACAGCAGCAGTCCGACGCTCATGCGAGGCTTCCGGTGAGTGAGGGCACGAGATCATTCTCTGCCGGCGTCGGCGCTGTCGACTCGCCCCACGGAACGAACGTCCGCTACATCTTTCGACGGAGTCCGACCTGCACCGGCGGTCGGCGCGTTCGGGCTGTACCGGCGGTCGGCGCGATCGGGTTGTGCCGGCGGTCAGCGCACCTCGGGCTCGACGGGGCCGCTGAGGTAGGGCTGTCCCCGGGGTGTCGCCCAGTGCAGGAAACGCTCGGCCAGGCGGTCGGGTGGCGTCCCGCAGTCCAGCTCGGCGAGCTGCTCGGCGGCCTCGGCCTGAAGCGTCGCCAGGTAGACCAGCAGGGCGGGTCGGTTCTCGCGATACTCGCCAAGAAGGCGGAGCTTCGCCGCTGAACAGGGCCAGGCAATCCCGCACCCCTGGCAACGCCAGGTGGGGCGGGAGGGCAGGTGGACGCGGCTGCGGGTCATACCGTGACCCGCCGACGGGGAAGCGGGCGGCGGAGGGCCGGGGCCGCGGGGACCGGAGGCGTCGTACGCCAACGCACCCCCTCGTACAGCACGTACAGCGAACGCCGGTCCACGGCGTCGCCATGCGCGTTCAGCTCGTAGACGTCCATCCAGCACCAGCCGTGGTACGTGTGCCAGTCGACCAGCAGGCGGATGACGCGGACGGTGATCGGGCGGACGAACTGCGGGCTCGCCGACCGGGTCAGGTGCAGGACGTCACCGGACCTGATCTCTCGCGGGTTCACCGAGCAGGCCCTGCGTTGCGGCAGGCTGCCCAGCGCGACGCGGGCGTTCGGTTGATCCGGCCCGGGCCCCGGTACGGCGGGACGAAGGGACCGATCGGCCTCGGTACGACCGGACGGGCCGGCGGTGTCGTCGGCGTGGGTTTCGGGTCTGGTTTCGGTGGCGGCTGGCCGTCCGGCAACGTCTTCCCCCTTGTCCAGCGGGCTTGTCCATCGGGTGGAGGAGGGGGCCGCCCCGGATGCTCGCCCAGCGGCGGCCCCCTCGTCGGCACGACCGGCGGGCTTGGGGATGCCTCCACCGGCTCACGCCGTCTACAAAGAACCTTGCCCAGGGTTGCCAGACAGTGACACCACGTAGCAGTCTGTACCTCAATCATTCGGGACGTTCGTGTGAGGGATGGGGATGAACCGGGCGGTACAGGTAGCGATGGCGAAGGCCGGTCAGACTGCGGAGAGCCTTGCAGCTCAAGTCGGTGTCGATCCGAAGACAGCAGCGCGGTGGGTGAGCCAGGGACGAATCCCGCAGACTCGACACCGTGCCCAGGTCGCCGAGATTCTCAACAAGGACATAGAGGAACTCTGGCCGGACGCGCTGAAGCGTCGCGAGCCCGCCTGGTTCAGACCGTGGACGGAGATTGAGCGCGAGGCATCAGGGCTGCGGTGGTTCGAGTCGGCTGTTCTTCCTGGCCTTCTTCAAACCGAGGAATACGCTCGTGCCGTCCTCAAAAGTGGGCCGCTGATGGCTGACGCGGAAGCCTATGTCGACGCCCGGCTACGCCGCCAAGCCGCCGTGCTCGAACGCCCGCGGCCTCCCCTCCTGGTCTTCGTGATCGACGAGGCTGCACTCCGGCGGGGAGATCCCGAGGTCATGCAACCGCAGCTCGATCACCTGATCGAGCTTGCCCGCCGTCCGAACGTCCTGGTTCATGTGCTTCCCCTCAACGCTGGGCTGCATCCCGGTCAAGCCGGACCGTTCATCATCGCCAGCACGCCGGACGGCGAGGTCGGCTACCTGGACGACCAAGCCGCAGGCCGCCTGACGAATGACGTTGCTCCGCTCTGGGCGGTCTGGGATACCGTGAGGTCGGTCGCGCTGCCGCGAGACCAAACCATCGACCTGTTGAGAGCGCGATCATGGATGACCTGACCGCCGCCCAGTGGCGCAAGAGCACCCGCAGCAGCTCGAACGGTGGCGCGTGCGTCGAGGTCGCCGACAACCTTCCTGGCGTCGTCGCCGTACGCGACTCGAAGGACCCGGCCGGGCCGGCGCTCACCTTCGCGCCCGAGGCGTGGCGCGCGTTCGTCGCTGAGGTGGCCGAGCGGGCCTGACCGCCCCAGGAACAGCCACGGCGTCCCCGGGACGAAGACGGCGGCTCGGAACCGCCGTCGGCCAAACAGACACGAAGTCGCCACTCTGGCCGGCAGCGGTTGGGGCGGCTAGGGGTGCCAGCGGGCGAAGAGGATTCCGCCGAGCTTGCTCTCCGGCGAGCTCACGACCGTCTCTGCTTCGACGGTGAACCCGGCCGCGCGCAGCCAGGCCGCCATGCGGGCGGGCCGGCGGCGGTGGACGTGGACCTTCATGGGGTGGCCACCGTAGCCCTGGGTCTTCAGCTGCGACTCGTCGCCGACGTGGAAGCTGAGCAGCAGCGGGCCACCGGGGCGCAGTACCCGCCGGAAGTGCGCGAAGACCGAGCTCACCTCGTCGTCCGGAACGTGGATGAGCGAGTACCAGGCGACCACGCCCGCGACCGAGGCGTCAGCGAGCGCGAGGTTGGTCATGGAGCCCACCTCGAACCGCAGGTGGGGATGCTCTCGGCGAGCTATCTCGATCATCACCGGGGAGAGATCGATTCCGAAGGCGTCGATGCCGTGTCCATGCAGATGGGCGGTAATGCGTCCGGGTCCGCAGCCGACGTCGGCGACCGGTCCTCCACCGGCGGCCCGCACCAGCTCGGCGAAGAGCGCCAGGGCCGCTCGTTCGTGGGGCGCGTCGGCCAGGAGGTCGCGCACCAGCTCCACATAGTCGGCAGCAACGGTGTCGTAGGAATCCCTGGTTTCCGCCAGCCAGCCCGTACTGTCCACGTCCGGCACCCTAGGCCTGTCGGGGGCCGCCTGGCTGCCGCCGCCGGCCGGCATCGCGGTGCTGGGCTACGACTTGCGCCCCGGATGAACCGCCACGACGTACCGTCGAGCACCCAGGCCGACGATGCGGCGGCGGCTCTCCCGGACCCACCTGGCGCGGGGCGTCTTCAGTCGTCGCGTCCGGCACCGCGATCGGGTGCGCTCATGTCTCCCGTCCCGGGCGTGCCATCGGCGAGCCCGTAGCGCAGGTACACGGTGCCCTTCGGACTGGCTACCGGCGGCTCGAGGAGCGTGACGTTCGTGGGCACCGCGCCACCGTCGAACACCTTCTTTCCGACGCCGAGCACGATCGGGTGCACCCAGAGGTCGAGACGGTCGAAGAGTTTCTCGCGCAGGAGGGTCTGCACCAGGTTCAGGCTCCCGACGACCTTGACGTGCTCGTGCCTGTCACGGATTTCGCGCACCGCGTCGGCCAGATCCGGGCCGAGCTGCGTGGACCCGGCCCACGAGAGGTCGGGTCTGCCGCGAGAGGCCACGTACTTCGGGACGCTGTTGAAGAGCGTGGCGATCTCGTTGTCCTCGCCGCCCTCCTGGTACGGCCAGTAGGCGGCAAAGATGTCATACGTCCGCCGGCCGAGCAGGAGGGCGTCCGTGCCCTCGTACGCGGCACCGACCTGCGCCCCGGCGACCTCGTCCAGCAGGGGCGCCTGCCAGCCGCCGAACGGGAACCCCGCCGGGTCCTCCTCGGGGCCGCCGGGTGCCTGCCCGACGAGGTCGAGGGTGGTAAACAGCTCGATGTGGATGAGGCCCATGCCCTACTCCCGATGAGTTGGTTGTCCCGGTCGGGAGGTAGACCTGTGGCGCCGACGGGACGCCGCACCAGCACTCCCCGCTCACGATAAATCACAGATCGCGTCCAAGCCGGATGGCTGGCCTGTGCCCACCGCCACCGCAGGCCACCGGCGCGATCTACGGCTGTGGCGACAGGGCTGTCGAGAGCGGCCCGGCTGCGGGAGCCGCGCCGGCGGCTGGCCGGTGGTTGACTGACCGGCATGGAGACGAGCGTGGGCGAGCAGCGACTGCCCGCCATCCTGAACCTGCCGGCGGGGCCGCCCCGGGGAGCTCTCGCCGTGCTGCACGGCTCCCACCATGACACGCGGCGGTACTTCCTCTACGAGCACCTGGGCCGGCTGCTGCCGCCGGCCGGCATCGCGGTCCTGCGCTACGACCGGCGTCCCCGGGTCAACGCCCGCGACGTGCCGCTGACCGACCAGGCCGACGACGCGGCGGCAGCCCTGGACGTGCTGCGCGGGCAGGTCGGCGACGTCCCCGTCGGGCTGTGGGGATTCAGCCAGGGAGCCTGGGCTGCGGCGCTGACCGCCATCCGACACCCGGTCGACTTCCTCGTGCTCGTCGGATGCAGCGGGGTCAGCCCCGCCCGGCAGATGCGGTACGGCACCGCCGAGCAACTTCGCCGCCACGGGTACGGCGACGCCGACCTCGCCGAGCTGGACCGACTGCGGGGAGTCGCAGAGGCGTACCTGCGGGGCCAACTGTCCCGCTCTGTCGCTCAGGCGGAGCTGGACGCGGCCGTCGAGCGGCCCTGGCTTCCGTTGGCGTTCCTGCCGCGCGAGGTGGCAGAGCCCGGTGCCTGGGTCGACATGGACTTCGATCCGGAGCCGGTCTTCGCGGCGCTGTCCTGCCCGGTACTGCTCTGCTACGGCGAAACCGACGCCTGGACGCCGATCGAGGAGAGTCTGACGGTGTGGCACCGGGCCGCCCGCGTGGCGGAGCTGACCATCGTCCGGCTCGCCGGCTGCGACCACGCGCCCACCGTCAACGATGTCGAGGACCTGGCCGCGATCAGCCCACACTACGAGCATGTCCTGCTCTCCTGGCTGGACCGGCACCTTCCCGCAGTCAGCAGGCTGCCGCGAGCTGTCTGAGGCTCCTGCCCACCTCCTTCATGCAGGAAGAGGGCGGATTTCGTCGCGATTCGACAAAGTGTCGAGGATGTCGGCTGCTGGCGAGTGGGATAGCGTGGACTCGTGCTGATCAGGTTCGGGGCCAGCAACTACCGCTCGATCGCCGCAGGGGTCGAGCTGTCGCTGGTGGCTGTGGACCACGATCGGGAGGCAGCCCGGGAGCAGCCCCACCTTGGGGAGAGCCTCCTGACGCTGGCTGCGGTCTACGGGCCGAATGCGTCCGGCAAGTCGAACGTCGTCGGCGCGCTCGCCTGGCTGCGCGACGCGGTGAAGGACTCGATTCGCTTCTGGGAGGACGACATTCCGCTGGAGCCCTTCGCCTTCGGGACAGGGCCGACCGAGCCGAGCGAGTTCGTCATCGAAACTACGGTCGGCGGCGTGCGCTTCGAGTACGTCCTGGAGATCGGCACCGGCCAGGTCCTGTATGAGGGCCTCTTCCATTATCCGGAGAAGAAGCGCCGCAGGATCTTCGAGCGCGAAGGCTCCAACTTGAAGCTCCAGCGCGGCCTCGGAGCATTGTCTGGCACCCGTGAACTCCTCACCGAGCGGACGCTGGCGCTGTCTGTCGCACGACGCTTCGATGAGCCACTTGTTTCGGAGTTCGCCAACGATCTGTTGCGCATTCAGGTGCTCGGCCAAGTGCCGCGACGAACACTCTTCCCCAATTGGCGAGCGATGCAGCGCTTCTTCGGCACGGCGGACACGACCCACTGGTTCGATGGCCAGGACAACGATCAGCACTCGCTTTCCCCCCGGGAGGAGGGAAAGTGGCCCACCTTGAGCAGGCGTGAACAGGCGCTGGCGCTACTACGCCTTGCCGACCTCGGCATCCAAGATGTCGTCATCGACGAGCAGGAGATTCCCTTTTCCAGCTCCGGCGAGACCCGAACCCAACGTCGGCTACGTCTTGTCCATCGGTCCGGCGGTAACTCCGCACCGCTCGATTTTTCGGCCGAGTCAGAGGGAACGAAGACGTGGTTCGGGTTGATCGGCCCGGTGCTGACGGCGCTGCGATCCGGGTCGATCGTCATTCTCGACGAGTTTGACGCCGGCCTGCACCCGACGCTGTCCGCGGAGCTGCTACGAGTCTTCCAGAGTCGGGTCACGAATCCGTACGGAGCACAGCTCATCTTCACCTCCCACGACACCAGCCTGCTCAACCATCTGAACCGGGACGAGGTCTGGCTCACCGAGAAACGGCTCGACGGCTCCACCCGGCTCGGCGCGCTCGCCGAATTCGCCGGCGAGCGGGTACGCAAGTCACAGAACCTGGAGAATGCCTATCTGCATGGTCGATTCGGCGCACTTCCCCAGGTTGATCAGACGGAGTTCCTACGAGCGCTCGGGTTGATCGGCTGACCGGCGATGAGACAACGACGCCGCGAGTCGAAGCCCCTCAAACGCACAATCGCCAGCCGTCGAGAGCTACGCACGGTCGTCGTGTTCTGCGAGGGCAAGAACTCCGAGCCCGACTACGTCAACGGGTTGAAGAGGTTGCCCGAGATCGCGGACAACACCGCCCTGAACCTGGAGATCCACCCCGAGCAGGGCGTCCCACTCACTCTGGTGAGGATGGCGGCCGACCGGCTCGCCGACCCGGAGGTGGACGAATGCTGGTGCATCTTCGACACCGAGTGGCCGAAGAACCATCCGAACCTGTTCGAGGCCCGGCAGCTCGCCCAGGTCAAAGGAATCGGTCTGGTCATCTCGAACCCGTGCTTCGAACTCTGGCTCATCCTGCATCATCGCGATTTCGCCAAGTTTGCCAGCACCGCCGAGGCGGAGAGCATGAGTCGCAAGCTCGACGGCCGGACGGGAAAAAGCATCGACAGCGCCGTCTACATGCCACGACGGAAGCAGGCGGCCCGCCGAGCCGAACGTTTGGAGCAACTACACACGCGCAACGGCACCGCCTTCCCCGACGACAATCCGTCCTCCGGGATGCATCACTTCCTGCGGGCACTCGAGCAGCGGTGACGGCCGCGTCAGCGGAGCCCTACGCCGGCCGGAACAGCGGGCCAGGTCAGCGGAGGCCACGCCGGGCCCGCCTGCGGCGTAGTACTCCGGGCGTTCCCCCTGCCGGCCAGCCATCCAGCTCGGACGGTGGCACGCCGCGGCGCAGCAGGTCGTCGAGGAGCAGCGCCAGCGAGTGGCCGGGATGCTCGGCCAAGGCCCGTTCCAGCGCCACCGCAGCCAGTGCCCCCTGTCCCGCCCGCCACGCCGCGAACGCCAGCAGCGCGGCCGGAGCGGCGGTCAGTTCCGGCTCGGCCCGGCGCAGCACGTCTGTCCAGAGCGCGACGTCCGCGTCCCGACCGTCGGTGCGCGCCCAGGCGTGGTCACGGACCGGCTCCCGGGTCAGCAGCACGCTCAGCCAGGCCACCTCGCCGTCGGTGAGCCGCTGCTCCCGCCGGTGCCGGCGCAGCGCGGTGCGTACCGCCGCCGCCCCGGCCGCACACAGCGCCCGCTCGCCGCACGGATCCGACGCGGACGCCTGGTCGAGCAGGTCCGCCAGGCGCCGCTCGGCGCGGGCGGTGGCCCGGCGTACGGCCGAGCGGGCCGGACCGGTCACCGGGGCGACCTGCGCGACCAGGGCGGCCCGGTCGGGCAGGGCCACCTGACCGGCGAAGACGGCCGCCGCGCTGACCTCGCTGGCCGCGACGTCGTAGGGCCTGCCGTCGGGCGGGCAGCACTCCGGCTCCGTGCAGACGTACGACCAGTAGCGGCCCTCGGTCACGCGGAGGGCGTCGAGGACGGAGAGCCCGGCGGCGGCCAGCGCGGCGCGTACGGCGTCGACCGCCGGGGTGACCAGGGCTGCCGGGCCGTAGCCCAGCACCGTGGCGGCCTCGGCGTGCTGCCGGGCGACGACGCCCGCCAGGTGGCCGGCGGGGTCGTGCGGGTCGGCGAGGTCGGGCAGGTCGGCACGGGCGGCGAAGGTGATCCGGCGGTCCCGCATCGCCACCACGACGACGCTGTCGGTCGGGTGGAAGCCGAGCAGGTAGGGCACGGCGGCGATGAGGTCGGCGGGGGAACGGACGGCGAGCCGGGGGCGATCGGTCGGGGTCATGCCTGGCAGCCTGCGACGGGAACGAACCGACCGGCGACCCCTGTGGATGACACGCGGCTTATCCACAAACACGGACAGTATTCCCCCAGCTCACGCCGATTCTCGATCCGACGGCGTCGGTTCGGCGGGCGGGGGCTACCTTGCCGTCATGGATCTGGCGTACCTGCGGGCGCACCCGGAGCACCTGCCGACCTTCCTGACCCACCAGCGGATCCGGGAGACACCGGTCTCCGGCGGGGACATCTGCGCCGCGTCCCGGCTGACGCTGGACGACGGGCACTCGGTCTTCACCAAGACCTGGCCGGAGACCGCCGGTAGACCCGTGCCCGAGGGCTTCTTCGCCGCCGAGGCGGCTGGGCTGCGCTGGCTCCGCGAGGCCGGGACGGTCGCCGTACCGGAGGTGGTCGTGGCGCTGCCCGAGCTGCTCGCGCTGGAGTGGGTCGACCCCGGCGAGCCGACGCCCGAGGCGGCCGAGCGGTTCGGCCGGGAGTTGGCCGGGCTGCACCGGGCCGGGGCGCTGGCCTTCGGCGCCGGGTGGGCCGGTTTCATCGGGGCGCTGCCGGCGGACAACACGGCCTACCACGGCCCCTGGTCGGGTTGGTTCGCGCGGACCCGGCTCGCACCGTACCTCCGGATGTCGGTCGACGACGGCGCGCTCACCGGAGCCGAGGCCGGGCTGGTCGAGGAGGTCGTGGAACGGATCGGCGAGTTCGGCGGGGACGAGCCACCGGCCCGGATCCACGGCGACCTCTGGCCGGGCAACCTGCTCTGGGGCGCGGACAACCGGGTCTGGCTGGTCGACCCGGCGGCGCACGGCGGGCACCGCGAGACCGACCTGGCGCAACTGGCGCTCTTCGGCGGCGCGCCGCACCTCGACCGGATCCTCGCCGCCTACGCGCAGGAGTGGCCGCTGGCCGACGGGTGGCGGGAGCGGGTGCCGCTGCACCAACTGCACCTGATGCTCGTGCACACCGCTCTGTTCGGCGGGGCGTACCGCGATGCGGTCGGCCGCCTCGCCCGGTCGGCCCTGGACGGGCTCGGGCGCGCTACCGTCGATGGGTGACCGCCGCCACGCCGACTGACAGCGTCCTCGCCGACCGGTACGGCCGCGTCGCCCGGGATCTGCGCGTTTCGCTGACCGACAAGTGCAACCTGCGCTGCACCTACTGCATGCCGGCCGAGGGTCTGCCCTGGCTGGCCGGCCCGCAACTGCTCGGCGACGACGAGATCGTCCGGCTGATCGGCGTCGCGGTACGCCTGCTCGGCGTGACCGAGGTGCGGTTCACCGGCGGGGAGCCGCTGATCCGGCCCGGTCTGGCCGGCATCGTGGCCGCCGTGGCGGCGCTGGAGCCGCGTCCCCGGATCTCGCTGACCACCAACGGCATCGGACTGGACCGGCTCGCCCCCGCGCTGCGCGCCGCCGGGCTGGACCGGGTGAACGTCTCGCTGGACACCCTGGATCCGGAGCGGTTCATCCGGCTCACCCGGCGCCCACGCCTGGCGGACGTGCTGGCCGGGCTGGCCGGGGCCGCCGCCGCCGGGCTCACCCCCGTCAAGGTCAACACTGTGCTGATGCGTGGCGTCAACGACGACGAGGCGCCGGAGCTGCTCCGCTTCGCCCTCGCCCACGGCTACGAGCTGCGGTTCATCGAGCAGATGCCACTGGACGCCCAGCACGGCTGGGACCGCGACACCATGGTCACCGCCGACGCGATCCTGGCCTCCCTGCGTGGCGAGTTCGACCTGACCCCCGACCCGGTGGAACGCGGCGCGGCCCCGGCCGAGACCTGGCTGGTCGGCGGCGGCCCCGCCCGGGTCGGTGTGATCGCCAGCGTCACCCGGCCGTTCTGCGGCGACTGCGACCGCACCCGGCTCACCGCCGACGGGCAGGTCCGCGCCTGCCTCTTCGCCACCGAGGAGTCCGACCTGCGCGGCGCCCTGCGGGCCGGGGCGGACGACGACGAGCTGGCCCGGCGCTGGCGGGCCGCGATGTGGGGCAAGCGGGCCGGGCACGGCATCGACGACCCGGCCTTCCTCCAGCCTGCCCGGCCGATGTCCGCGATCGGAGGCTGACCCGTGACAGCACCGACACCCCCGCCCCGCGCCGAGCAACCGCCGCTGACCGTCCGCTACTTCGCCGGGGCGCGGGCCGCCGCCGGCCGGACCGAGGAGACCGCATCCGCCGGCCGCCGCCTCGACGAACTCGTCGTGGAGCTGACCGAACGGCACGGTGAGCGGCTCGCCGCCGTCCTGAAGGTGGCGAGTTTCCTGGTCGACGGCGTGACCTGTCATGATCGGCGGGCACCGCTACCTGCCGGGGCCACGATCGACGTCCTGCCGCCCTTCGCGGGCGGCTGAGGAGAGGCGCACACATGCTGGCGGCACTGGCGTTCGTCGCCACCATGGCGCTCATCACCGGCCTGATCCACCTCTACCTGTGGAAGCGCCTGGTGCGGGACACCACCGCCCCGGGGCGCTGGCGGCGGATCGGCGGGATCACCGCCCTGGTGCTCGCGCTGCTCGTACCGGCGACCATGGCCGGCACGCAGGCGGGCCTCTACTGGCTCGCGTGGCCGGGCTACCTCTGGCTCGCCGTCATGTTCTACCTGCTGGTCCTGCTCGTGGCGCTGGAAGTGCCGATGGCGGTGACGAAGCTCGTGCTACGTCGCCGGGTCGCCGCAGCGGAGCCCACCGCCGCCGCCCCCGAGCCCGCCATGGTCGGCGCCGCGGAGCCCGCCACCGCGGCCGAGCCCGCCATGGTCGGCGCGTCGGGCCCGGCCGACCCGCCAGCCGCCGACGCCGTCGCGCAGCCCGACCACGACCCGGCCCGCCGGCTGCTGCTCGCCCGTGGGACGGCGATCTTCGCCGGCCTCACCGCCACCGGCCTCACCGGGTACGGCATCCGCACCGCCCTCGGCCCGCCGCAGCTCGACCGGGTGCAGATCCCGCTGGCCAAGCTTCCCCGGAGCATGGACGGCCTGCGCATCGCCACCGTCTCCGACATCCACCTCGGTCCGCTGCGCGGACGGGCGCACACCGAGCGGATCGTCGCCGCGATCAACCGCCTGGACGCCGACATCGTCGCGGTCGTCGGCGACCTGGTCGACGGCTCGGTCGCCGAGTTGGGCGAGGCGGCCGAGCCGCTGCGGAACCTGCGCTCCCGGCACGGCAGCTACTTCGTCACCGGCAACCACGAGTACTACTCCGGCGTCGAGGAGTGGGTCCAGGAGCTGGACCGGCTCGGCCTGCGCGTCATGCAGAACGAGCGCACGGAGATCCGGGCCCGGGGCGGCGTACTCGACCTGGCCGGGGTGAACGACGTCAGCGCCGCCGGCAGCGGGCTGGCCGCCCCGGCGGACTACGCGGCGGCGCTCGGCGACCGCGACCCGAACCGCCCCGTGGTGCTGCTCGCCCACCAGCCGGTCGCCGCGGTGGAGGCGGCGAAGTTCGGCGTCGACCTCCAGCTCTCCGGGCACACCCACGGCGGCCAGATGGTCCCGTTCAACCTGCTGGTCAAGCTTGAGCAGCCGGTGGTCTCCGGCCTCGGCGAGGTCGACGGCACCAAGGTGTACGTCACCAACGGCGCCGGCTTCTGGGGCCCGCCGGTCCGCGTCGGCGCCGAACCCCAGATCACCCTGGTGGAGCTCCGCTCCCGCTGACCCATAGCGCCCGGCGGCGGCGTTGTCCAGCACCGGATGCTCAGGTCACGGGTGTGCGTGGCGACGGGTGGGTATTGGCGCGGGCGTGACAGGATGCGGCGTGCCTCCGTTCAGTCCCGCACCCCTTGGCGGCCCTGCGCCGTTCGTCGCGGATCTGCACATCCACTCGAAATACTCACGCGCGTGCAGCCGCGACCTGACCCTGCCCAACCTCGGGTGGTGGGCGCGGCGCAAGGGCGTCGGGGTGCTCGGCACCGGCGACTTCACCCACCCCGCCTGGTACGACCACCTCCGCGAGACCCTGCACCCGGCCGAACCCGGCCTGCACCGGCTCAGCCCGGAGGCGGAACAGGACATCGCCCGCAGGCTGCCGCCCCGGCTGGCGAGCGAGGCGGAGACGGAACCGGTCCGGTTCATGCTCAGCGTGGAGATCTCCACGATCTACAAGCGGGACGACCGCACCCGCAAGGTGCACCACCTGATCTACCTGCCCGACCTGGACGCGGTGGCCCGGTTCAACACCGCCCTCGGGCGGATCGGCAACCTCGGCTCCGACGGCCGGCCGATCCTCGGCCTGGACTCCCGGGACCTGCTGGAGATCACCCTGGAAGCCAGCGCCGACGGCTACCTCGTGCCGGCGCACATCTGGACCCCGTGGTTCTCCGCGCTGGGCTCCAAGTCGGGCTTCGACGCGATCGCCGACTGTTACGCCGACCTCGCCGAGCACATCTTCGCCGTGGAGACCGGCCTCTCCTCCGACCCGGAGATGAACTGGCGGGTCGGCAGCCTGGACGGCTACCGGCTGGTGTCGAACTCGGACGCGCACTCGCCACCGGCGCTGGCCCGGGAGGCCACCGTCTTCAACACCGCCCGGGACTACTTCGCCATCCGGGACGCCCTGCGTACCGGTGACGGGCTCGCCGGGACCATCGAGTTCTTCCCCGAGGAGGGCAAGTACCACGCGGACGGGCACCGGCTCTGCGGGGTCAACTGGTCGCCCGAGCAGACCCGGGCCGCCGGTGGCCGCTGCCCGGAGTGCGGCAAGCCGCTGACCGTCGGCGTGCTCAGCCGGATCGAGGAACTGGCCGACCGGTCGTCGGGGCACCGCCCCGCACACGCCCGCGACGTGACCCACCTCGTGCCGCTGGCCGAGGTCCTCGGCGAGCTCAACAAGGTGGGCGCCCGGTCCAAGAAGGTCGAGGGGAAGCTCAACGAGCTGGTCGCCGCGCTCGGCCCGGAGCTGGAGATCCTCACCACCACCCCGCTCGACGAGATTGACCGGGTCGGCGGGGAACTGCTCGCCGAGGGCATCGGCCGGCTGCGCCGGGGCGACGTGCGGCGGGTCCCCGGCTACGACGGCGAGTACGGCGTCATCACCCTCTTCGACCCGGCCGAGCTGGGCGTGCGCACCGGCACGGCGCAGGAGACGCTCTTCGACGTACCCGTGCCGGCGCAGCGCACCCCCGCGGAGCCGGCGCCGAATCCCCGGGCCAAGCGCCCGGCGGCGGCCAGGGCCGAGCCGAAACGCAAGGCCGCGCCGCCCGCGCCGCCGCCCCCGATCGCACCGACGCCCTCCCCGCACGAGCCGTTCGAGCCGATGCTCGCCGGGATGGAGGAGGTCGGCACCGGCCTGCTGGACCGGCTGGACGCCATGCAGCGGGTGGCCGCCTCCGCACCGGGCGGGCCGCTGCTCATCGTCGCCGGGCCGGGCACCGGCAAGACCCGGACGCTGACCCACCGGATCGCCTACCTCTGCGCCGAGCTGAACGTCTTCCCGGAGCAGTGCCTGGCGATCACATTCACCAGGCGGGCCGCCGAGGAACTGCGGCACCGACTCGACGGCCTGCTCGGGCCGGTCGCCGAGGACGTCACCGTCGGCACCTTCCACTCGCTGGGGCTGACCATCCTCCGGGAGAACGCCGACGCCGTCGGCCTGCCGGCGGACTTCCGGATCGCCGACGACGCCCAGCGGGCTGAGGCCCGCGCCGAGGCCGGCACCGACGAGGCCAGCTACGCGGCGCTGCTACGCAAGCAGGACCTGGTCGACCTGGACGAGCTGCTGACCCTGCCGGTCGCACTGCTCAAGGCCGACAAGAAGCTGGTGCAGCGGTACCGGGAGCGCTGGCGGTGGATCTTCGTCGACGAGTACCAGGACGTCGACGAGGTGCAGTACGACCTGCTGCGCCTGCTCAGCCCCGCCGACGGCAACCTCTGCGCGATCGGCGACCCGGACCAGGCGATCTACTCCTTCCGGGGTGCCGACGTCGGCTACTTCCTGCGCTTCTCGCAGGACTTCACCGACGCCCGGCTGGTCCGACTGAACCGCAACTACCGATCGTCGGCGCCCATCCTGGCCGCCGCCGTGCAGGCCATCGCGCCGTCGTCGCTGGTCCGGGGCCGCCGGCTCGACCCGGCCCGGCTCGACCCGGAGGCCCCGCTGGTGGGTCGCTACCCGGCGGCCTCCGTCTCCGACGAGGCCGATTTCGTCGTACGCACAGTCGACGAACTCGTCGGCGGGCTCTCCCACCGGTCCCTTGACTCGGGACGGATCGACGGCCGGTCGACCACCCTGTCCTTCTCCGACATCGCCGTGCTCTACCGCACCGACGCGCAGGCCGCACCGATCGTGGACGCGCTTGCCCGGGCGAACATCCCGGTGCAGAAGCGCTCGCACGACCGGCTACGGGACCGGCCCGGGGTGTCCGCCATCGCCCGCGAGCTGCGCCACGCCGACGGGCTCGACGGTTCGCTGGCCGCCCGGGTCCGGCTGGCCGGGCAGGTGCTGGCGGACCGCTTCGCCGTGCCGACGCTGGACGGTGCCAACGCGGTACGCCCGGAGGACGTCCGGTCGGCCGTCGACCTGCTCACCCCGCTGGCCCGCCGCTGCGGCGACGACCTGCCACTGTTGTTGTCCCAGCTCGCCACCGGGGCGGAGGTGGACGCGCTCGACCCACGCGCCGAGGCGGTCACCCTGCTCACCCTGCACGCCGCCAAGGGGCTGGAGTTCCCGGTGGTCTTCCTGATCGGCGCCGAGGACGGGCTGCTCCCGCTGCGCTGGCCCGGCAGCACACCCGACGAGGACGCGATCGCCGAGGAGCGGCGGCTCTTCTTCGTCGGGCTGACCCGGGCCCAGGACCGCCTGTACGTGACCCATGCCGCCCGCCGCAGCCGGCACGGCACGGAACGTGACTGCGCCCCGTCGCCGTTCCTCAACGCCATCGACCCGGGCCTCTTCGAACGCTTCGGCGAGGCCGAACCCCGCCGCCCCCGGGACCGCCAACTCCGCCTCATCTGACCCTCCCTCCACCGCCCCCGCCCCGCATGCCCTGGTCGCCCCGCGCGCCCCGTACCCGCGCCGCACCCCGCACCCCGCACCCCGCGCCCCGCGCCCCGCACCCCGCACCCCGCGATCTTGCAGTTTCCGCCCACGAGATGTGCTAAATACGCCTATTGTCCGGGCATAAAGTACAAGATCGCGGAGGCAAAGGCGCGGAAGGACGCGGGCGCGGGCGGTGCACGTGGGCCGGTGCAGTGGGCCGGTGCACGCGGGGCCCTGGGCACAGGGCGGTGCGCGCAGGGTGATGCGCGCAGGGTGATGCGCGCGGGGCGGTTGGTCAGGGGGTCAGGGTGGCGAGCCAGGCGCCGGCGAGCAGGGCCGGGCCCAGCGGGAGCGGGGTGCTGCGGCGAATCCTGCCCGCGACCAGCAGGGCAAGCACCACCACACCGTGAAGCAGGTGCGGCAGGAACAGCCCGAACAGCAGGGGCGACCCGCCCAGCCAGCCGAGCGGCAGGCCCAGGACGGCGGCGAGCTTGACGTCACCGAAGCCCAGCCGGGAGCCGGGCAGCAACGCCAGCACCACGTGGCAGCCGAAGCAGAGCGCCGCCCCGCCACCGCGCCGAGCAGCCGCCCGTGGCTCCCGGACGTCAGCGCCGCGCCGGTCAGTCCCACGGCGACGACCAGCGCGGCGGTGCCGACCAGCGGGTCGGGCAACCGCAGGCAGGCCAGGTCTACCAGGGCGAGCACCAGCCCGACGGCCGCCAGCACGAGGAAGACCGGCAGAACGGGATCGGCCCCCAGGCCCATCGCGAGCCCGGAAAACACGACCGCACCCGCCATGGCGACCGACACCTGCCGCCCGACCGACACCTGCGGCATGCCAGGCGCGTGCGGCTCGGCTGGCAGGTGCGGCGCGCCAGGCGCGTACCGCCCGACCGGCGCGTACCGCCGGACCGGCGCGGCTGGCACGTGCGGCGCGCCACTCGCATACGGCGCGGCTGGCGGGACCGGGGCGACGAAGTGCCGGGCGGCTCGGGGCGCGGCGAGGCCGGCCAGGGCACCGAGCAGCGCCACGCATGTCAGCAGCCCCGTCGACACGGGACGGACGCTACCGGCGGGACGGCTCCGGCGCGGTCCCCCCGGCGGCACGTCGCGGTCTCTCGGTGCTCACCACGAGAGCCACCCCGGCGACGATGACCGCGCCGCCGAACAGCACCCCTGTGGTGACCGGCTCGGCGGCGAACAAGGCGCCGAGCGCCACCGCGACGACCGGGTTGACGTAGGCGTACGTGGAGGCCAGCGAGATCGGGGCGTGGTGCAGCAGCCAGACGTACGCGGTGAAGGCGACCAGCGAGCCGGCCACCATCAGGTACGCGAGCGCGAGCCACGACCGGGTGGTCACCGTGCCCAGATCGAAGCCGCGCAGCTCGCCACGGCCCACCGCGAGGACGGCGAGCGCCGTCGCCCCGGCGAGCATCTCGTAGACGGTGGCGACGAACGGGTCGGCGGGCATCCGGATCCGTCCGGACAGGAAGGAGCCGATCGACCAGCAGGTGGCTGCCGCGACGACGGTCAGCGCCCCGGTCAGCGGCACGGTGTCCGCCCCACCGGTCGGCAGCACCAGCAGCACCAGGCCGACGAAGCCCAGCGTCACCCCGGCCAGCGTCCAGGACCGGGGTCGGTCCCCGGTGACCGTACGCAGCAGCACCACCAGCAGCGGAACGGTGGCCACCAGCAGCGCGGCGATCCCGGACGGCACCGCGACCCCCACCGGACCGGACTCGGCGAGCACCACCAGCCCGTTGCCGCAGGCCAGCAGGAGCACCCCGACCAGCGCGGCCGAGCCGAGCTGTCGTCGGTCGACCCGTAGCGCCCCCGGGCCCCGCCGCACCCGCAGCACGATCGCCAGCACCAGACCGGCGGCGGCGAACCGGGCAGCCGCCGAGCCGAGCGGTGGCATCGACTCCACGACGATCCGGATGCCCAGGTAGGTGGAGCCCCAGAGCACATAGACCAGCAGCAGGGCGGTCCAGAGCAGGGCGGGTGCGGCGGCAGCCGCCCGACCGGTCCCGGCACCCGGGCCGGGCCGGATACCGGCGGCGGCGGGCGGCGGTGCACTCGGTGGAGGTGGGCTCATCGGTGGACACGCTACGGTGGCCTGGGCGTCGGCGTCCCTCGTTGGTGGCCGGCCTCTCACCACTCGCGCGGGAGGCGTGCATGGCGAACTACGGAGCACCGGGTCACGGGGACCCGGATCCGTGGCACGGGCGGCGCCCCGATGAGCCGTACGATCCGTCGGCCGGGCGGGGCGGCTGGGAGGACCCGCCGCAGCGGGGCGGCTGGGAGGACCCGCCGCAGCGGGGCGGCTGGGAGGACCCGCCGCAGCGGGGCGGCTGGGAGGACCCGCCGCAGCGGCGCCGGCGAGCTGCCCCCGTCGTCGCGGTGCTGGCCACGGTGGCGTTGCTGGTCCTGGTCGGCGGGGCTGCGGTGCTCTACCTGCTCGGTCAGAATGAGGAGACACCCGTCGCCACGGCGAGTGAGCCCGCGCCCGTGGCGAAGACCGCGCCGCCGGACGCGACGGCGAGCGCGACGGCCGCTGCGCCCAGCACACCCGCCCCCGAGTCCTCCACCGACCCGCGCTTCGTCAAGGCCGGCCAGTGTGTCCGCAACGACGGGCCAACCGATGGCAAGCCCAAGCTGCTGATCAGCGACTGCGCCCCGCAGACGTACGAGGTGCTGCGCCGGATCGACGGGGCGACCAGCGGCGAGAAGGACGCCGCGACCAAGTGCGCCGAGGTGGACGGCTACACCAACTGGTATTTCTTCGACAGCGAGTTGGACACCCTCGACTTCGTGCTCTGCCTGAAGCAGCGCTGAGCCACCGCACCCCTGAGGAAGAGATGACGACCTACGGATCACCCGGGCAGCCGGACGACCCCTACCAGCGCCCGCCCGGCACCCCGGGCGGCCCGCCACCCATCGACCCGACGCTGCCGGAGTGGGGGCAGCCGCCGCCCGCCCCGCAGTGGGGCCAGCAGCAGCCCGGCGGTGAGCCGCAGTGGGGCCAGCCCCAACCCGGAGGCGAGCCGCCGGCCGCCCCGCAGTGGGGCCAGCCGGACCCGATGTGGAACCAGCCCCAGCAGCCGCCGAACTCGGACCCCGGCTACCCACCGCCACCGGCCTCCGGGTCCGGCTACCCACCGCCAACCTCCGGGGCGGGCTACCCACCGCCAACCTCCGGGGCGGGCTACCCGCCGCCCACCTCGGGGGCCGGTTATCCGCCACCGCCCGGGGTTCAGCCGCCTTTCGATCAGGGGGGCTACCCACCGGCCGGACCGTATCCGCCGGTCGGACCGGCACCCGCGCCGACGCCCGGTAACCAGTGGGGCGCTCCGCCGCCGGTGCCCGGCGGGTACGGAATGCCGCCGGTCGCGCCACCGGCGAAGAAGAGCGGCGGCAAGGTCGCACTGGTCATCGGCCTGGTGGTGGTGCTCCTGCTCTGCCCGTGCCTCGGCTTGGCCGGCTGGGCGTTCTGGCAGGCCGGCGAGGACGACGACCCGATCGCGTCTCCGACGCAGAGCGCGCCCGTCGACCCGACGGGCCGGCCGTCGAGCAGGCCGTCGGAGGAGCCCAGCGCGGCACCGACCTCCGCCAAGCCAAGCCCCACCAAGCCGAGCCCCAGCAGGAGGGAGTTCGCCAAGGGCGACTGCGTCGTCAACGACGGCACGGCCGCCGACGCCGAGCTGCGGAAGGTGCCCTGCGGCCCCAACACGTACGAGGTGCTGCTGCGGATTCCCGCCTCGACCGACGGCGACCGGTGCAAGACCCGGGCCCCGCAGTCGACCGCGAACTACGTGCACGACAACTCGCTGGACTTCCTCGACTACGTGCTCTGCCTGAAGAAGCGCTGATCGCCGAAGCCGATTGCCAAAACTAGGGCTGTCTAGCGTGGATGCTAGACAGCCCTAGTTTTGTCTCGACGCGATTCCGTGGGCCCGACACGCCGGTTGCCCCGTCTACGGATGTCTAGTCCCGCAGCTAGACGGGCCGATACTGTGCGATGCGTGGATCCGGTCCGCAACCCGTACGCCCCGGGCGCCGGCCAGCGTCCCCCCGAGCTCGCCGGACGGGGGCGTGAGCTGGACGTCTTCGACGTCGTGCTGGAGCGCATCGCCCGAGGCCGGCCGGAACGCAGCCTGATGCTCACCGGGTTGCGCGGGGTCGGCAAGACGGTGCTGCTCAACACCCTCCGTTCCCAGGCGATCAACCACCTCTGGGGCAGCGGCAAGATCGAGGCCCGGCCGGACCAGTCACTGCGCCGCCCGATCGGCGCCGCGCTGCACATGGCTGTCCGGGAGCTCGCGCCCCGGCACCGCGCACCCGACCGGATCGACGCCTTCCTCGGCGTGCTCAGGGCGTTCGCCCAGCGGACCGCGCCGACCGGCCGCGGCAACGCCGCCCCGAAGCTGCGCGACCGGTGGCAGCCCGGCATCGACGTGCCCGCCGCGACGGGCCGAGCCGACTCCGGCGACATCGAGATCGACCTGGTCGAGCTGCTCACCGACGCCGCGGCGGTGGCCGCCGACGTCGGCACCGGCATCGCGATCTTCATCGACGAGATGCAGGACCTCGGTCCGGAGGATGTCTCCGCGCTCTGTGCCGCCTGCCACGAGCTGTCCCAGCTCGGCGCGCCGCTGATCGTGGTCGGCGCCGGGCTGCCGCACCTGCCGGCCGTACTCAGCGCGGCCAAGTCGTACTCCGAACGGCTCTTCCGCTACCAACGCATCGACCGGCTCGACCGGATCGCCGCCGACCAGGCGCTCTGCGCGCCGGCCGAGCGCGAGGAGGTGGAGTACGAGCCGAAGGCGCTGGACCTGCTCTACGAGAAGTCCGGCGGCTACCCCTACTTCGTCCAGGCGTACGGGAAGGCGACCTGGGACCACGCGCCCCGCTCGCCGATCACCACCGCCGACGTACGGGTCGCCGCGCCCGAGGCCGAGGCCGAGCTGGCGGTCGGCTTCTTCGGCTCCCGCTTCGAACGGGCCACCCCGGCGGAACGCGAGTACATGCGGGCCATGGCCACGTTGTCCCTGGTGGAGGGCGAGATCGACGGCGGTGGTCGGGACGACATGGACGCCGCCGTACCGACCGCGGAGATCGCCCGTGCCCTGGAACGCAAGCCGGCCAGCCTCTCCCCGGCCCGGGACGCGCTGATCAAGAAGGGCCTGATCTACTCCGGTGAGCGCGGCACGGTCGCCTTCACCGTCCCGCACTTCGGCCGCTACCTGCGTACCCAACCGGCCTGAGCGGCCCTCGACGGGACGCGACCGGCGCCGCGGCGATCAGCCCGGCGCGGACCCCCGAGCCCGGTGCGGCGCGGGCGTCAGACCTTGGACCAGGGCGGCGGGAAGAGCACCTCGCCGCGTGGCGGCGGACCTTCGCCGCTCGTGGCCGGCGGCAGCACCAGCGCCTGCCAGGGGTCGCCGAGGCCCGACCAGGGGCTGGTCAGGCCCATCCGGTCGGCCCGGCCGAAGCCGAACCGGTGGTAGTAGACCGGGTCGCCGAGCACCACCACCAGCCGCTCGCCCAGCTCGGTGGCCGCCTCGATGGCGGCCTGCACGACCGCCGCGCCGAGCCCGATCCGCCGCCGGTGCGGCGCCACCGCCACCGGGCCGAGCGCCAGCGCCGGCGCGGTGTGGTCGTCGGACTTCACCCGGACCCGGGTGAGCAGGGCGTAGCCGACGACCTCGCCGCCGTACTCGGCGACCATCGCCAGCATCGGCAGCCAGGCGTCGCTGTCGCGCAACTCCTCGACCAGCCCCACCTCGGGCGGCGTGGACACGTCCGGTCGGGCGAACGCGGCGGCCAGCACCCGCCGGACCGCGCCGGTGTCGGCCGGGTCCTCGGGTCGCAGCCGCAGCGTCGTCACGCGGGGCACGTTACCCGTCACAGGCGGTCCATCAGCGACGGTCGCTCGGATCGGCGTGGCGCGACGTCCACGACGACCGATCCGGATCGGCGGTTGCGGGGGTAGCCGGACCGGCGACGGGGTATGACTGATCCATGAAACCCGTGCGTTCCCTCGCCCGCGCCATGTTGAGCGGCATCTTCGTGGTCAGCGGGTTCCAGAACTTCCAGAACCCCGGGCGGCTGGTCCCCGCCGCGAAGCCCGTGACGGACCGGGTGACCCCGCTGCTGGAGAAGACCCACCCCCGCATCCCCACGGACACCGAGACGCTGATCCGGGTCAACGGGGCGGTGCAGGTCGGGGCCGGGCTGATGCTCGCCACCGGCCGGTTCGCCCGGCCGGCGGCGCTGGTCCTCGCCGGCACGCTGGTCCCGACGACCCTCGCCGGTCATCCCTTCTGGAACAACGACGATCCGGCGACGCGGAAGAACAACCAGATCCACTTCCTGAAGAACCTCGGCCTCCTCGGCGGGCTGCTGCTCGCCGCCGCCGACACCGGCGGCAGGCCGGGGCTGCGGTGGCGGACCGGTCACCGGATCGGACACTCCCGACGTTCCGTACAGCGAGCCGTCCGTACTGCCCGCAGAGAGGCCCGGATCGCCGTACGATCGGCAGCGACGGCCCGCCGACTGCCCGGCTGACCTGCGTCTATACCTCCCCTCGGTCGACCCTTCACACGCCAACGCCGCGAATCACCTGAACCACCCGACAGGCGTTAACGCGGTGGAAATGTCAAAAACATGTGTGGGATCGGACACGGTCGCATAACGCGGGAGGCATTAACGTGAGGCGCCGTTCTAGGCTCCGTGCAGGACCTGGACGGGTAGGACGACCTTGGTACGGGGGTGGCCACGCCATGCCGGCGACCGTCGGAAGACGGGTGGACCGCCTCGCCCCAGTCCGTCGCGTAACGCGTGGGATCGATCGTAAGACAGTCGTACGGGCTGGCATCGTGGCCGCCGTCGCCTATGCCGCATGGCTCGCCATCGGCGCTTTCGGGCGGCCGTACAACTTCTTCGACATGAAGATCTACCACGGCGCGGTGGCATGGTGGGCGAGCGGTCACGAGCTCTACGAGTTCATCGCACCCGGCACCACCCTGGGTTTCACCTACCCACCGTTCGGCGGCCTGGTGATGCTGCCGATGGCGTACCTGCCGGTCGAGTTGGCCGGGATGGTCAACGCGCTCGCCAGTATCGCCGCCCTGGCCGTCGTGCTGGCCGGGCTGCTCCGCCCGATCGTCGACCGGCTCGGCTGGCCGCTCTGGTTCACCGTGGGCATCGCGACGCCGCTGGCGGTCGCCATCGAACCGGCCCGGGAATCCCTCGGCTACGGCCAGGTGAACCTGCTCCTCTTCGCACTGATCATGGCCGACCTGATCGGCCTGCGCTGGCGGTCCCGCCGGGGCACCCACATCGCCCCGTCCGACGGTCCGCTGCTGCGGTTCGTCTACAGCGGCGCCTGGGCCGGCGTGGGCATCGGCCTGGCCACCGCGGTCAAGCTGACCCCGGCGCTGTTCATCGCGTACCTGGTGATCACGCGGCAGTGGCGTGCCGCGGCCACCGCGATCGGCACGGTGATCGCCGTGACCGTCGGTTCCTTCGGGATCGTCGGCACCGAGTCCCGGGCCTACTTCGGCGGCGTGCTCTGGCAGACCGAACGGGTCGGGGCCGCCGACATGACGCCCAACCAGTCGCTGGCCGGGCTGCTGGCCCGGCTGTACGACTCGATCGAGACGCCCGGCCTGCTCTGGCTGGCGTTCTCGGTGCTGATGCTGGCGGTCGGCCTCTCCCGAGCCGTCAACGCCCGCGCCGACGGCGACGAGCTGACCGCGTTCACCCTGGTCGGCCTCACCGCCAACGTGATCAGCCCGATCTCCTGGACGCACCACCTGATCTGGGTGATCCCGGCGATCATCGTGCTGGCCGACGCCGCCGTACGCCGCCGGGACGCCAGCCGCGGGTTGGTCCAGCGGGCCGGTCAGGGCACGTACGGCGGGCCGCCGGGGGTGACCGGGCTGCGCCCGCCGATCTGGTACCCGACGCTGACCGGGCTCCGGCACGGCGCTGCCGCGATCGGGCTCTACCTGCTCTTCCTGATCTCCCCGATCTGGCCGTACGAGCACCAACTCCCCGAGGTGTCGCACTACCAGGACGGCCTCTTCGGCGCCCTCATGGAGAACTCGCTGGCGCTGGCCCTGATCCTGCTGGTCGCCGCGCTGCCGTGGCGCCCCGGCGCCGAGCCGGCCTTCTACGCCGAACGGTTCGGCCGCCAGGCCGCGCCGAGCGTCCGCCGCTGACGGATGGACCGTCCCTCAGGGGCAGTTCACCCACTCCTCGGTGCCGTCGGCGAAGACCTGCCGCTTCCAGATCGGCAGTCGCGCCTTGGCCTCGTCGACCAGCCGGGCGCAGGCCGCGAACGCGGCGGCCCGGTGCGCGGTGCTGACGGCCGCGACCAGGGCCACGTCGCCGATGGCGAGCGGGCCGACCCGGTGCGACACCGCGACCGCGTACACGTCCGGGTCGGCGGCGATCTCAGCCGCCACCTCGCGCAGTACCCGCTCGGCGCTCGGGTGGCCCTCGTACTCCAGGCTGGTCACCGCGCGGCCGTGGTCGTGGTCGCGGACCACCCCCTGGAACGTGACCACCGCGCCGGCCCGGCGGTCCGCGACCGCCGCCTCGTGTGCGGCGAGGTCGAGCGGCCGGTCGGTGACCTCGCCGAACGTCGTGGGCGGAGTGGTCACCACGCCCGCTCCCCGGGCAGCAGCGGCAGCGGTACGACCGGCACCCGGTCCCCCGGCTCGCCGGAGGTGTTGGGGCGGATGACGGCGAACCCGTCGGCGCCGGCCAGCCCGCGCAGCATCGCCGAGCCGACGTGCCGGACCGGGTGCGCGGTGCCGGCGGTCCGGTCCAACCGGACCAGTGCCAGGTGGGTGAACTCTCCCCGGCCGTGCACCGGCTCGGCGAGCGTGGCGTGTGGCAGCACCGGCATCGCGCGGCCCGCCAGGCCCGCCAGCAGCGGGGCGACCAGCGAAACCAGGGCGACGATGGCGGACTGCGGGTTGCCTGGCAGCCCGGCGACGAACCGGACCCGGCCGTCGGCATCGGTCAGCCGGGCCAGCAGCATCGGGAAACCGGGCCGCACCGCCACCGTGTTGACCACGTAGTCGGCGCCGAGCGCCTCCAGCGTGGGATGCAGGTGGTCGACGGGCCCGTGCATCGTGCCGCCGGTGGTGCACACGAGGTCGGCGGTGGTCAGCGCGGCGCGCAGCGCCGCCACGTGCGCTCCGAGCGTGTCCGCCACCGGTCCCACCACGTCCGACGGGTGGACCAGGCAGCCGTACCGGCGCAACCATGCCGGCACCGCCGGCCCGAGCGCGTCGCGCACCCGGCCGGCACCGGGCGGGCCGGCGGTCAACAGCTCGTCGCCGAAGACCAGCAGCGCGGCGCGGGGCTGCCGCCGCACCAGCAGGCTGTCGTGCCCGCAGGAGGCGGCCAGGCCGATCATCGCCGGGTCCACCGGCGTGCCGGCGGGGACCAGTTCCTCCCCGGCGTACGCCTCCTCGCCCGGCTCGCGCCACTCCGGCGCCGGCCGCGGCGTGCCGTCGACCAGTCCCTCCGGCGTACGGCGGGACTTCTCCACCCGCAGCACCGCCGTGCAGCCCTCCGGCACCATCGCGCCGGTGGCGATCTCGACGGTCGTCCCGTCGTCGGCCAGCGGGGCGGGGGTGCTGCCCGCCAGCACCCGCCCGACCTGTCGCCACGGCCCGGCGCCACGCACCGCCCAGCCGTCGACGCTGGAGGTGGGAAAGGCGGGCAGGTCCGTACGGGTGGTCAGCGGCTCGGCGAGGGTGTGCCCGTCGATCTCGGCGAGCGGCCGGCTGACGGCGGGCAACGCGGCGGCCAGGCCGACCGCGTACACCCGGGACCGGGCCTCTTCCCAGCCGGCCGGCGGAGGCGCGGTGACCGGCTCGGCGGCTGGTGCGGTTTCCGTGCTCACCGGCCGAGCCTAACCGTGCGCCACTACGGTGGCGAGGTTCAGCGGTTCCGCGCCCACCGACCGGTCACGGCCCCCGCCGTGACCGGTCGGCCGTCCATGCGACCGGGACGGTCAGTGGTCGCCGCCGCGTAGCTGGTCGACGGCGTGGGTGAGGATCGGCCCGAGCACGGCGAGACCGTCCCTGGCCCCGCCGGCCGACCCGGGCAGGTTGACCACCAGCATCCGGCCGACGACGCCGGCGAGCCCACGGGAGAGCGCGGCGGCGGGAACCCTGTCGCGGCTGTACGCCCGGATCGCCTCGGCGATGCCCGGAATCTCGTGGTCGAGCAGCTCCCGGGTCACCTCGGGGGTGCGGTCGGAGGGATTGATCCCCGTGCCGCCGCTGGTCAGCACGACGTCGATCCCGTCGGCCAGGGCGGCCCGCAGCGCCTCGCCCACCGGCTCGCCGTCGGGTACCAGCACCGGCCCGTCCACCTCGCAGCCGAGGTCGCGCAGGCCGGCCACGAGCAGGGGCCCGCTGGTGTCCGCGTACACGCCGGCCGCCGCCCGGTTGGAGGCCACCACCACCCGCGCCCGGATCACGGCCGGTCCTGCGGGCGGACCCACCGGCCGGTCTTGCCGCCCTCCTTGCGCAGCACCCGGACCGCGTCGACGCTGGCCGCCGGGTCGACCGCCTTGACCATGTCGACCAGCGCCAGACCGGCGACGGCCACCGCGGTCAGCGCCTCCATCTCCACGCCGGTGCGGTCCGCCGTCTTCGCGGTGGCGGTGATCTCGACGGTGTCGTCGGTGAGCGTCAGGTCGACCGTGACGCCGTGCAGGGCGATGGGATGGCAGAGCGGGATCAGGTCGGGGGTGCGCTTCGCGCCCATGATGCCGGCGAGCCGGCCGACCGCCAGCGCATCGCCCTTGGGCAGCCCGTCGCGGCGCAGCAGCTCGACGACCTCGGGCGTGGTGCGGAGCCGGCCGGCGGCGACGGCCAGGCGGCCGGTGACCGCCTTGGCGGAGACGTCGACCATGCGGGCCGCGCCCGCCGGATCCACGTGGGTTAGCTGCACGGGATCGGTCACGGTCGGTAGGTCCACATGTGTCGCTCCTCGGAGTAGTAGGAGGGGGCACCCTGGCCGCTTCCACGGCCAGGGTGCGGTACCTCAGGCGCGGCGGAGCCAGAAGGTCAGGCCCAGCGGCTCGTCGGTGAACGCTTCCGCGTCGGCCCAGGTGGGCTCGCCCTCGGCACAGTCGGTGGCGAGCACCTCCTCGGCGACGAGGTCCCGGTGCTCGGCCAGCGCCAGCGTGGTCTGCTCCCGGTGGGGCCGGTAGTGCAGCTGGATCCGGTCGGTGACCTCCAGGCCACTGTTCTTGCGTGCCTCCTGGATCAGCCGGATCGCGTCGCGGGCCACCCCGGCACGGCGCAGCTCCGGCGTGAGGTCCAGGTCCAGCGCCAGGGTCGAACCCGCCTCGCTCGCCACCGCCCAGCCCGCCCGGGGCGTCTCGGTGACCACGACCTCGTCCGGGCCGAGCGTCACCGGCTCACCGTCGACGACGATCGTGGCCGTCCCGGTCTCCCGGAAGGCGTCCCGGAGCGCTGCCGCGTCGGCTGCGGCAATGGCGGCGGCCACCTGCTGCACCGCCTTGCCGAACCGCCGGCCCAGGGTGCGGAAGTTCGCCTTGGCCGTGGTGTCCACCAGCGAGTCACCCGCGGCGTCGATCGAGACGACCGCCCCGACGTTCAGCTCGGCCGCGATCTCCGCCAACAGGTTCGGCGGCAGCTCCGCGAAGCCGGGGCCCGAGGCGAGGGCCCGGGCCAGCGGTTGGCGAACCTTCATCCCCGAGTCGGCCCGCGCGGCCCGGCCCAGCTCGACCAGCCGCCGGGCGAGGGCCATCTGCGCCGAAAGCGCCGGGTCGACCAGCGTGGGGTCTGCCGCCGGGTACGCGGCGAGGTGCACCGACGGCGCGGTGTCCGGAGTGACCGGAACGACCAGGTCCTGCCAGACCCGCTCGGTGATGAACGGAGTGAGCGGCGCCAGCAGCAACGTGAGGGTGGACAGCGTCTCGTGCAGGGTGGCGAGAGCCGCCCGGTCGCCGCGCCAGAACCGCCGCCGGCTGCGCCGCACGTACCAGTTGGACAGGTCGTCGATGAACGCGGACAGCAGTCGGCCCGCCTGGTGGGTGTCGAAGTCGGCCAGCGCGGCGTCGACCTGCTCCACCAGTATGTTCAGCTCGGAGAGCAGCCACCGGTCCAGGACCGTCCGCTCCGCGGGCGGCGGGTCGGTGGGCGACGGCGACCAGCCGGCGGTACGGCCGTAGAGCGCCTGGAAGGCAACCGTGTTCCAGTAGGTGAGCAGGACCTTGCGGACCACCTCCTGGAGCGCGGTGTGCCCGACCCGACGGGCCGACCACGGCGACCCGACCGCCGCCATGAACCAGCGGACGGCATCGGCGCCGTGCCGGTCCATCAGCGGGATCGGCTCCAGGGTGTTGCCGAGGTGCTTGGACATCTTCCGCCCGTCCTCGGCCATGATGTGCCCCAGGCAGACCACAGCCTCGTACGGCGAGCGGTCGAACACCAGCGTGCCCACCGCCATGAGGGTGTAGAACCAGCCGCGCGTCTGGTCGATGGCCTCCGAGATGAACTGTGCCGGGTAGTGCTCGGCGAACTCTTCGGCACCGCGGTACGGATAGCCGAACTGTGCGAACGGCATGGCGCCCGAGTCGTACCAGGCGTCGATGACCTCCTCGACCCGCCGGGCCGTCGTGCCGCACCGGCAGGCGAAGGTCACCTCGTCGACGAATGGCCGGTGCGGGTCGAGCCCACTCTGGTCGATGCCGGTCAACTCGCTCAGCTCGGCCAGCGAGCCGACGCAGGTGAGGTGTCCCTCCGGGCACCGCCAGATCGGCAGCGGCGTACCCCAGTAGCGCCGCCGGGACAGCGCCCAGTCGACGTTGTTGGCCAACCAGTCGCCGTACCGGCCGTGCTTGATGGTCGCCGGGTACCACGTGGTCCGCTCGTTCTCGCGCAGCAGCGCGTCGCGGATCGCGGTGGTCCGGATGTACCAGGACGGCTGGGCGTAGTAGATCAGCGCGGTGTGGCAGCGCCAGCAGTGCGGGTAGCTGTGCTCATACGGGGCCTCGCGAAACAGCAGACCCCGGACCGTCAGGTCCTCGACCAGGGGCCGGTCCGCGTCCTTGAAGAACAGCCCGCCGACCAACGGCAGATCCGGCTCGAAGCGCCCGTCCGGCCGCACCGGATTGACCATCGGTAGCCCGTACGCGCGGCTGGTGGCGAGGTCGTCCGCGCCGAACGCCGGCGCCTGGTGGACCAGCCCGGTGCCGCTGTCCGTCGTCACGTACGACGCCAGCACGACGAAGTGCGCGTCGGGCACGTCCAGCAGCGTGAACGGGGGCCGGTAGTTCCATCGCTCCATCTCCTCGCCCCGGAACGACTCCCCGGTGAGGTCCCACCCGTCGCCGAGCGCGGACGCGAGCAGCGGCTCGGCCACCACCAGTTGCTCGTCACCGTTCGTGGCCACGACGTACCGCACGTCCGGGTTCACCGCCGCGGCGACGTTTGACGGCAGCGTCCAGGGCGTCGTCGTCCACACCAGCAGTGCCGCCCGGCCGGCGAGCGGACCGGAGGTGAGCGGGAAGCGGACGTGGACCGACGGATCGACCACCGTCTCGTAGCCCTGGGCCAGCTCGTGGTCCGACAGGCCGGTCTCGTCCCGCGGGCACCACGGCGCGACCCGGAAGTCCTCCACCAGCAGACCCTTGTCGAAGATCTGCTTCAGCGACCACCAGACCGACTCGATGTACGCCGGGTCCATCGTCCGGTACGCGTCGGCCAGGTTGACCCAGTAGCCCATCCGATCGGTGAGCGCGGCGAACGCGTCCGCGTGCCGGGTCACCGACTCACGGCATTGAGCGTTGAACTCGGCGATCCCGTACTTCTCGATGTCCTGCTTGCCGGAGAAGCCCAACTCCCGCTCGACCGCCAACTCGACCGGCAGCCCGTGACAGTCCCACCCGGCCTTCCGGTCGACGTGGAAGCCCTTCATCGTCCGGTAACGGGGGAAGACGTCCTTGAAGACCCGCGCCTCGATGTGGTGGGCGCCGGGCATGCCGTTGGCCGTCGGCGGCCCCTCGTAGAACACCCACTCCGGCCGGCCGCGCGACTGCTCCAGGCTCCGCGCGAACACATCGTTTTCGCGCCAGAAACGCAGGACCTCGTGATCAAGCGCGGACAGGTCGATCTGACTCGGAACGCTACTGTACATATTTCCTCCGGCGGAACGCGTGTGGCAAGCTCCGGCGGAGGGACGAGACCTTGCGGCCCCGCGGTACCACCCTCCTTGGCCGCGTACGGCCCTCTCATTCTTTGTGCAGTCGGGTCTACTCGGCCTCGCGGCCTTTCTTCCGACGGCTCCGGGGTGATTTTCCCGCCCTGCACACCCCCGGGCTTCCACCATCCCCGGGTCGCTCACGGCTGCGTACGGCGGTACTCGTCCCCATCAACGCCTCGCCCGAGCAGTCTAGCTCAGCCGACCCCGGGGAGACCGCGCGATGGCCACCGGCCCGGGTGAGGGCTCCCCGGCGGCGCGTTTCGGGGATCCGCCGGCATCAGGACTTCGGCGGGCGCTGGCCGTTGGACCGTCCACCGGTTCATTATCTAGCGTTAACCGGAAGTCGACAGAAACACAGCGCTGAGTTCCCGCCCGAAAGCGGAAAGTCACGCCACGGGGCGCGGTTCTCATCCATTGCCCATAGTCACATATATCCCTCCATAATTGGCCGAACCGCACTTAGGCTGTCGGCATCGCGGAACACAGCCGCGCAAGGGCCAACGCGAAATCGGGGAGGGATAGCGATGTCGGCACACGAGTGGAACTGAGGATTGTGGTGGGCGCGTGACCACCGGTAATCTCGGCATGCTTAGCAGGCGAGAGCAGTCGGGATGCGGTGACACGACTGAACGTGGGCAAGACAGAGGCCGAGCGGCGGCTAACGCTGCACGTCGGCCTCGTCTGCGTTGTGGCCGCTGTCGCGGCCGTCCTGTGCTTCCGCGACCTGACACAGCTGAATTGGTCCCGTAACCACCTGACACTCTCGCTCACCCTGACCTTCCTGGCCTTCCTCGCCATGACGATCAAGTGGCGGATCCGGATTCGCGCGACGGTGCACGCGATCTCCTGGAGTGAGACGGCAATCATCCTGAGCCTGGCGGTCGCGCCGACTCCGCTGGTCATTCTGACCACCGGGATCGGGGTGGCGATAGCCCAGTCCCTCGCCAAGCTCCCGCCATTGAAGGCCGCCTTCGGAGTGGCCAAGACCATGCTGCTGGCGGTGGGCGGCGGGGCAGCCCTCCACCTGGCCGGCGGGTCGCCACCGTTCACCGACCTCTGGCAGGCCATCGGCCCGATCGGGGTCGCCTACGCCCTCACCGTGGTCCTCGACGAGGTGTTGACCCTCCCGGTCATCGCGCTCGCCACCGGCACCCGGCTCAGGCAACTCTTCCGCGAGGACCTCGGGCTGCGCCTGACGAGCGCGCTGGCGCGCTTCGTCCTCATCGTCACCACGCTGTTCATCCTGCGGGCGGATCCCCGGCTCCTGCTGGCGGTGCCACCCCTCGTACTCAGCCTCCACCTGCTCTACTCCAACCGGGTCAAGGCCCGCACCGAGCAGCAGGCGTGGCAACGGCTGGCCCGCACCACCGACGCGCTCAACGTGGTCGACCTGGACAAGGTCCTCACCACCGCGGTCACCCAGGCCGCCGAGCTGTTCTCCGCCGACGAGGTGGAGATCGAGCTGCGCGGCGGCGGCCGGACCGTCCGCGGTGGCGCGGTCGCCATCACGTACGACGGGCCGGCCGGCGAGCCGACCTCGGTGGACGGCACGGTGGTCCCCGCCGCCCTGGAGGGACACGACCGGACGGTCGACGTGGGCATGCTGCGACTGCGGTTCCGCGGGCCCGTGCAGCTCTCCGAGCGGGAGCAGTACACGCTGCGCACCTTCGCCTCGGCACTGTGCACGGCGGTCCGCAACGCACAGGCGTACGCCGAACTGGCCCGGGTCGCCGACGAGCACGCGTACGCCGCCACCCACGACGCGCTGACCGGGCTGGCCAACCGCCGGCACCTGCTCGACCAGGGCACCGAGCACCTCGACACCCGGCACGCCGACGGGGTGACCGCGCTGGTGCTGATCGACCTCAACCACTTCAAGGAGGTCAACGACACGCTCGGGCACGCCGCCGGGGACCAGGTCCTGGTGCAGGTCGCCGAGCGGCTGCGCGACGCCGCCCAGGACGGTGACCTGGTGGCCCGGCTCGGCGGCGACGAGTTCGCCGTACTCCTGCGGGGTCTGCCGGCCCCGGCGGTGGCCGCGCACCGCGCGGAGGCCCTGCTCGCCACGCTGCACGAGCCGTTCGACCTCGACGGCATGCGGATCAGCGTCGAGGCGAGCGGCGGGATCGCCGCCGCACCCGCCACCGGCGGCCTGCCGGAGCTGCTGCGCCGCGCCGACGTGGCGATGTACCAGGCCAAGCGGGCCGGGCAACGGATCTCGACGTACGCCCCGACCCGGGACACCGCCGACCTCGGCCGGCTCACCCTCGGCGGCGAACTGCCGCGCGCCGTCGCCGACCACGAGTTCACCGTCAACTTCCAGCCCATCGTCGAGCTGGGCACCGGCCGGGTCACCGGGGCGGAGGCCCTGGCCCGCTGGCACCACCCGACCCACGGGATGATCGACCCGCTGCGCTTCCTGGAGGCGGTGGAGCGCTCGGGCCTGCTCCCGGCCTTCGCCGAGGCGATTCTCGACCAGGCTCTGATCGCGGCGGGCAGCTGGCGGGACGCCGGCTTCGACGTGCCGGTGGCGGTCAACGTGTCGCCCCGCAGCCTGCTCGACGCCCGCTTCCCGGGCTCCGTGCTGGCCCGGCTGCGGGCACACGACCTGCCCCCCGACCGCCTGGTGCTGGAGCTGACCGAGACGCTCACGCTCAGCCAGCTCGACGTGGTCGACCGGGTGCTCAGCAGGCTGCGGGACGAGGGGATCCGGCTGGCCCTCGACGACTTCGGCACCGGCTACTCCTCCCTGTCGTTGCTCTCCCGCATCCCCGTGCACGAGCTGAAGATCGACCGCAGTTTCGTGACCGCCATGGAAAGTTCCGCCGAGGCCGCCGCCGTCATCCGCTCCACCCTCGACCTGGGCCGCAGCCTCGGGCTCGACGTGGTGGCCGAGGGCGTGGAGAGCGAGCCGCAGCGGCGGGCCCTCTGGGAGCTGGGCTGCACCGCGGGCCAGGGCCATCTCTTCGCCCGACCGATGCCCGCCGGCACCCTCCTCGCCGCGTTCCGGCGTGGTTCCGGCGGCAGCCCCGGCACGCTCGCGCCTCCGCTGCACGACGCCGGGGCCGTGATCCGGCTCGCCCCGGGCCGCCGGCAGGGCGGGCGCGGGCGCAACGACCGACACCTGCCCGCCTGACGCGCCGACGCGCACCTGGTGCCAGACTGGCCCGCGTGACCGCCGCCCCGACCGCCCGCCGCCGCGGCTGGCAGTCCCTCCACTCCGCCGCCGGCGGCCTCGCCCTCGACCTCGGCCTGTACGCCGTGTCGGCGGTGTTCGCCGCGATCACCGCCGCCACGTCCACCCTGGTCCCGCACCGGGCCTGGGGTGGCGTCGCCGCGGTCGGATACCTCATCGCCGCCCTCGCGGCGACCGGTCAGCTCCTGCTGCGCCGGCGCGAGCCCGGATCGCCGCTGGCCGGGCTGCGGGCCCGCTGGGCGGTCACCGGATTCGCCTGGTTCACCACCGCCCTGCTGCCGCTGGCCTGGCAGAGCATCCAACGGGCCGGCGGACGCACCGACCGGGCCCAGGAGGAGGTGCTGGTCGTCGAGGAGTCCGGCCGGCGGCTGGTCGACACCGGCACGCCGTACCTCGGACACGACGCGATCGCCGCCCTGCCGCCCGGCGAGCAACTGCTCGGCTACACCCCGTACCAGCCGGGAATGGCACTGTTCGGGCTGCCCCGGGCTGCCGTCGACACCTGGTGGACCGACGCCCGCGTCTGGTTCGCCGTCGGCACCGCGCTGGCACTCGCCCTGGCGGTCCACGCCCTCGTCCGGGGCGGCCACCGGCGGGCCGGCGACCACACCGGGGCCGCCGTACTGCGGGGCGTACAGGCCGCCACCGTCCTCCCGGTCTGCGCGCTCACCCTGGCCACCGGCGGCGACGACCTGCCCGTACTCGCGCTCTGCCTGCTCGCTCTCGCCCTCGCCGCCGCCGGCCGGCCGGGCCGGGCCGGCCTCGCCGTCGGCCTGGCCGGGGCACTGAAACTCTTCGCCTGGCCGGTCGCCCTCGTGCTGATCATCTGGGGCATGACCCGGCGGTCCGGCCTGCGGGTCGCCGCGGGCGCGCTCGGCCTGCCCGCCGCCGCCCTGCTGCCGGCCCTGCTCGTCGACCGTGACGCACTGGTCGAGAACGTGCTCCGCTTCCCGCTCGGGCACGGCCTGGTGACCAGCCCCGCGCAGTCGCCGTTTCCCGGCCACCTGATCGCCACCGCCCTGCCCGCCGGCCGCGCCGTCGCTGCCGCGCTGCTGCTCGCCGCCGGGCTGGCGATCGCCGTCCGGCTCGCCCGCCGCCCGCCCCGCACCGCCGTCGCCGCCGCCCTGATCTGCGGGTACGGGCTGCTCGCCGCGATCTTGCTGATGCCCACCACCCGCTTCGGTTATCTCCTCTACCCGCTCGCGCTCCTGGTCTGGGCGCCCGCCCTGCACCCGCCGGTTTCCGCGAACTGGCGGGCGGAGGCCGGCGACACGGCGTAGACCTGAGACATGACCACCTACCGCGACCGCGAGGAGGCGGGCCGGACGCTCGCCGACCGGCTCACCGCGCTCATCGGTGAACCAGACGTCATCGTGCTCGGGCTGGTACGCGGCGGCGTGCCGGTGGCCCGGGTGGTCGCCGAGCGCCTCGGCGCACCCCTGGACGTGCTGGTCGTCCGGAAACTCGGCATGCCGTGGGCGCCCGAGGTGGCCTTCGGCGCGCTCGGCCCCGGCGGCGTGCAGGTGCTCAACGACGCGGTGGCCGGCCGGCTCGGCGCGGACGACATCGCCGAGGTGCGCCGCCGGGAGCAGGCCGAGCTGGAACGGCGCGAGCGGCTCTACCGCGCCGGCCGGCCGCCCCTCGACCTGACCGGCCGCACCACCGTGATCGTCGACGACGGCCTGGCCACCGGGGCCACCGCCCGCGCCGCCGTCCAGGTCGCCCGCCACCTCGGCGCCCGCCGGGTCGTGCTCGCCGTCCCGGTCGGTTCCCAGGAGGCGTACGAGATGCTGGCCGCCGAGGCCGACCAGGTCATTTGCGCCCAGCGCCCGCCGGAGTTCATGGCGGTGAGCGCCTACTACGAGGACTTCCACGAGGTCCCCGACGAAGAAGTCGCGGAAGCGCTGACAGCAACCGCGTGATCCGACCGGGTACGGTCGGAGGATGAGCATGACTTGTCCCAAGTGTCACGGAGAAATGCGCCAGTACGAGCGCAGCGGCGTCGTCATCGACCAGTGCGGCGAGTGCCGGGGAATCTTCCTCGACCGCGGCGAGCTGGAGAAGCTGTTCGAGGCCGAGGCCAACTGGAGCCGTCAGCAGGGCGCGACGCCCCCGGCGCAGCCCGCCCACCAGCAGGGCGGCTACCCCAGCCAGCCGAGCCACCAGCAGGGCGGTTACGCGCCCCCGCCGCCCCCGCCTGCCCCGCACCAGCCGGGTTACGGTGCCGTCCCGCCGCCGCCCCCGCCGGCGCACGGCTACCCGCCGGCCCCCGCGTACGGGCACAGCCAGCAGCACCACGGCTACCACGGGCACTACAAGCGCAAGAAGCACAAGGGCTTCCTGGACGAGATGTTCGGCTGAGCCACTCCGTCGACCGGGCCGGCGCCTCGACCGGCCCGGTCACCCGTGGTCCGCCCGGGTGCCGCAGCGCCGCTCACCTACGGCCGGCGCGCGAATCCGAGGGCAGCCCGTTCGTACGGTGCTTCGTCCAGGAAGTCACGTACCTGGTCCGCGTAGCTCTCGGCGACGGTGTCGTAGGAGACGCGGACATCGGCCAGCCAGTCTTCGGTGTCCACGCCGGAACACCGTAGTGCAGTGATCAGACGTTGAGCGTCCCTGAGCCGACGCGTCCCGCGCGGCCTCCCGCGCCCGTGCCCCTGTCTGCTGCCGCTACCCGATGGCCATGTCGACGAAGCGCGACAGGTGCAGCTGCGCCGCCACCGTCACGGTGTCGGTCGGGCCGTTTCTGTGCTTGGCGACAATGAAGTCCGCCTCGCCGGCCCGTGGCGACTCCTTGTCGTAGTAGTCATCACGGTGCAGCAGGATCACCACGTCGGCATCCTGTTCAATCGAGTTGTGGGTGGCGATGCCGTTGGCGATGAAGTTGTGGGTACCGAGGACGGTGGCGTCGAAGACGTCACGCTCGCCGATCGACTCGATCGACACGATCTCGTCCCAGAAGATGTCGTTCGTGGCATGCAGGTCGAGATCGGCCGTGTCGAGAACCGAAGCGATCTTCGCGAGCCTGGATCTACTGGGTGCGCGCTTCCAGAGGGTGCTGCCACAGAACTGAGAATCGATCGCCGCCGCGAACTCACGGTGGGTCATACCTTTCTCCGCGAGGATCTCCCGGACCCGGCTCCACACCTCGCGCGGCACCGTGTCGACGTTGGTGTTGCTCTCCATCGCCGAGAGGGATTCGAGCAGGTCGGCGCAGTTGCGTGCCCTGTCGCCGTGCACGCCGACCTCCCGGAGAAACCGCAACTGGTCATCCCGCCCGGAGATGTCGAGGGTGTACTGGGGTCGGTGACGTTCGACAGGCACCGCCCTGAGGCGGGCGGTGATGCCGTACCTCAGCATCAGACGGGAGATGTCCTCAAGCATCCGGCGGCTCGTTGACGAGAAGTAGACGCGGCCACCACGACCCGACTTGTTCACGCTCACCGAGCCGTCCGTCGCCCACAGGTGCCGGAGGAAAAGAGTGATCTGTTCCTTCGGCATATTGAAGACCGATGCCGGAATGAACTTCTCGTGCGACCGCAGACCAAACAGCCCTAGACCGTCCAACCACTCGGCGACCGGGTTACGCCGGCCACGAGCGAGACGGTAGGGGGCGGGAAGCCGCAGGGTTGTGACCCTGGCCGCCTCGTAGTCGTCACGGATGGCAGTGATGCCGAAATGCTTGGCTGCCTCCGCGACGGCCTGAAGGTTGTGCTCGTCGCAGCTGGCGTACCGAATCGGCTGACGGCGTACGAACGAGCCATCGCCCAGGAGGTGTGCCAGCAAGACCACCTCGGCCTCCGCCCACGGCTGGATCGCGAGTGGAGGAGGTACGTGCCGGGGTGTGGCGAGACGCGTCCCCTCCGTCAACTCCCCGAGCGGCACCCATCCCGCAAAGGTGAGGAAGGGGTGGTTCGCCGTCGCGTCGATCTGCTTTCCCGACGCCAACGTCATACGGAACACTTCCCGGTTGCCGCTCGGGAAGACATGCGTCATCGTCCGCGGCGTGTAGCGAAGGCTCTCGTCCAGTGCCCAGACCGGAACGTCCTTGGCTTCCCCCGCCATAAGCTCGCCGAGGGTGACCTCGGAGTTGTTGTCGGCCCGGACCAGCCGGGTTTCCGCCGTCAGGCAACCGGACTCACGGAGGTCGGACAACTGAGGCCGCTTGTCAGTACGTTGCTCCGGGCCACGGTTCAGCTGGCTCACCGCGATCACCGGGCACTCGACCTCCTTGGCGAGCAGCTTCAGGCCACGGGAAAGGTCCGCGACCTCCTGCTGCCGGCTCTCGGTGCGCTTCGGGGAGGTCATCAGCTGGAGGTAGTCGACCACGATCATCTTGAGGTCGTGCCGCTGCTTGAGCCGGCGCGCCTTGGCCCGGATCTCCATCAGGTTCATGCTCGGTGTGTCGTCGACGAAGAGCGGCGCCTCGCTGATCTCGCCCATACAGCGGGCGAGCTTGGTCCAGTCGTCGTCGGAGAGCTGGCCGCTGCGCAGGACGTGCAGCGGCACGCGCGCCTCGGCCGAGAGCAGTCGCATGACGATCTCGACCTTGCTCATTTCCAGCGAGAAGATCGCCGCCGCCTGATTGGCACGAATGGCGGCATTTCGGGCAAAGTCCATACTTGCAGTCGATTTGCCCAAACCAGGCCTTCCCGCAACGATCACGAGCTGCCCCGCGTGCAGGCCGTTGAGCAGGCGGTCCAGGTCGGTGAAGCCGGTGGGGACGCCGGTCATCATGCCGCCCTGGGCACCCACCGCCTCGATCTCGTCCAGCGTCGGCTGGAGCATGTCGGCGAGCACGGCGAAGTCCTCGCTGACACGGCGCTCGGTGATGTCGTAGACCGCCTGCTGGGCGAGGTCGACGACGTCGTCGACGTCGCGACTGCCGCCCTGAGCCGTGCCGTAGCCCAGCTGCACGATCTTGGTGCCGGCCTCGACCAGACGCCGCAGTACCGCCCGCTCGCTGACGATACGGGCGTAGTAGGCCGCGTTCGCGGCGGTCGGCACGCTGGCGATCAGCGTGTGCAGGTAGGGGGCGCCGCCGATCCGGACGAGATCGCCGGAGTTGGCCAGGGCCGCCGCCACGGTGATGGAGTCGGCCGGCTCGCCCCGGCCGTAGATATCCAGGATGGTGTCGAAGATGGTGGCGTGCACCGGCCGGTAGAAGTCGGTGGTCTTGAGGATCTCCACGACGTCGGCGACGGCGTCCTTGGACAGCAGCATGCCGCCGAGGACGCACTGCTCGGCGGCGATGTCCTGCGGCGGGGTCTTGTCGAACTGGCCGTCGCGCTGCGGGGGCGCGGACGACTGCCCCCCGCCCGGCCGCGAGTCCGCCCGCCTGTCGTCGGTGACCGACACGGGTCCCCCCTCCACTGCGTCGGATCCGGATTCAGCCCTATCGCCGGGGTACGACAACCTCGACCTGCCGGTCGATCGGGGGTCATCGCGCGGCCGGTCGGGGGCCCACCATACGGAACCCGAGGTCAGCCCCTCAACCACATCGGTGGACGAGCCTCGGGACAACCTGTGGACGCCGGTGGACGAACATGTGTGCAGGGTGTGCACAGCCTGTGGACAACACCTGGGGAATTCCCCAGAGCAGGCCCGTGAACTGCGGAAACGTTATCCACAGCCTGTGGATGGAAAGTTTTCGGTCAAACTGCGGGGTCGAACGTCCCGTACTATCTCCAGCGAACGGCTACACCTGGACAGCGGATTGCGCCATCGGTTGAGAAGGGTCACGCTCCCGCCGTGAGTAACCGGGACTGGGGACGCGGAGAGGACGGTCCGCGCGAGCGACGGCCGGTCGTCCCCTGGGGCGATCCCGCCGACCCGACCCGGGTCGACCCCGACGAGCGTTCCCCCGACCGGCACCGCACGCCGAGTCGACGCCGGGCCGTCGAGCGCGGCCAGCCCGAGCCGGTCGACAGCTACCTGCCGCGTTGGGCGCTGGAGTCGGGAGTACGCAGCGCGGACGGTGGCGGCCGGCACGCCGCGCCCGACGACGAGGTGCAGATCGACTCCGACCGGCCACGTCCCGGCGGCGCCGGGCGGACCACCGGGACCACCAGCAGTTGGCGCCGGGTCAGCGAGACGAGCTGGCGGGAGTCCTCCGCGGTGGGCGCGGCCCCGCGGTCGGAGCACACCGGGGAGTGGACGTTCGACCACACCCGGGAACAGCAGGGATACGCCGGGCGGCGGCGGGCCGAGAACGATCCCGTCTCGGGGGCGCCACCGCCGAGCCTGCCGAGGCGCTCGCCGGCCCACCACCCGCAGGCCGTCTGGTCCGGCCTGACGGAGGCGGACGCGTCCGAGCGCGTACCGGAGGAAGAGGCCGGGCGGCCTGCCCGCCGGGGGCGGCGGCTGCCGGCGGAACGACCCGCCGTCGATCCCTGGGACGGGGAGCCGCGTACGTCCGAGCCCTCCCGGCCTCCGGCCGTGGACGCGTGGGACGCGTCGGGTGTGCAGGCATGGCGCCCCGCCGGCGAGGTGGACCGCTGGGACCATGCCGGTCCCGCCGGCTGGTGGGACCGGACCGACGGCACCGGCCAGTGGCACCAGCCCGACGACAGTGGCCAGTGGGAGCGACACTCCGACGACAGCGGGTGGTGGAACCAGATCGTGCCGCCTCCCGCGCCACGTCAGCGGATGGCGGAGCCGGTCGGTGCCGCGACGGCAGCGACCGTACGCCGTCGGGCCGCGACCGCAGGGGCAGGGGCCCGTCGTATCGAGGATGACCTGCTCGATCCCGATCCGGGTGGGCCGTGGCGGCCACTGCTCTACACCCTTGCCTGCTATCTGGTGCCGGCAGTGTTGATCTTCGTCTGGTTGCTGACCCTGGACGGGCAGGTGCCGGCGGGGTGCGTCACGGACATTAGCGGAGGGGGTTGCGACTCGTCCCGGTCGCGGGCGTCGGGCTCGCTGGCGTCCGGCCTGCCACGCTTCGGGCTGGCGCTGGCCAGCAGCCTGGTCGTGGCGCTGCTGTTGCGTCGGGTCGGGACGATGTGGCGTTCGGTCAGCGTGGCGCTGGCGGCGGCCGTGGTCGGTGGCGGCCTCTCGACGGTGCTGATCAGTGTCGTCACCGGCCAGCCGATCGGCTGATTCGGTGCCGCCCCTGAGGGCCGGCGTCGACCGGGCAGCGAACAGGGCCCGCACCGGTCGGTGCGGGCCCTGTCGTGGTGCTGGGGTGAGGTGTCAGCCCTGGACGACGTTGAGGTCGAACTTGGCGGTCACCTCGGGGTGCAGCTTGATCCGCACCGGGTAGGAACCGGTCGACTTGATGGCGCCGGTCAGCTCCAGCCGACGACGGTCGAGGGCCGGACCACCGGCGGCCTTGACGGCTTCGACGATCTCGGTCGGGGTGACCGAGCCGAAGAGCCGACCACCGTCGCCGGCGCGGGCCTTCAGGTTGATCTTGAGGCCCTCAAGCTGGCCCTTGACCTCGTTGGCGTGGCCGAGGTCGCGGATCTCACGGGCCGAGCGGGCCCGCTTGATGACCGTGACCTGCTTCTCCGCACCCTTGGTCCAGGTGATCGCGAAGCCCTGCGGCAGCAGGTAGTTACGGCCGTAGCCGTTCTTGACCTCGACGATGTCACCCGGGGCACCGAGGCCGGACACCTCCTGAGTCAGGATGATCTTCATATCGGTGCCTCCTCTCAGCGGGCCGTGGCCGTGTACGGCAGGAGCGCCATCTCGCGGGCGTTCTTGACCGCACGGGCGATCTGCCGCTGCTGCTGCGAGGTCACGCCGGTCACCCGCCGAGCGCGGATCTTGCCGCGGTCGGAGATGAACTTGCGCAGCAGCGCGGTGTCCTTGTAATCGATGTAGGTGATCCCGTCCTTGTCTAGCGGGTTCACCTTCTTCTTCGGTTTGCGAAGTGCAGCGGCCTTGGCCATTGCTCGTGCTCCTGGTTTGCGATCGCGGGCGCTCGGCGCCATTAGAACGGGGGCTCCTCGTCAAAGTTGCCGCCACCCGAACCACCGCGCGAGGGTGCTGCCGGTGCAGCCGAGGCCCAGGGGTCGTCGAAGTTGCCTCCGCCGCCGCCCTGGCTGCCTCCACCACCACCGCCGCCACCGAAGCCGCCGCCGCCACCGCCGGAGCGGGACATCTTCTGCACCTTCGCCGTGGCGTAGCGCAGCGACGGGCCGATCTCGTCGACCTCAAGCTCGATGACGGTGCGCTTCTCGCCCTCGCGCGTCTCGTACGACCGCTGACGCAGCCGGCCCGAGACGATCACGCGGGCGCCCCGCTGGAGCGACTCGGCGACGTGCTCCGCCGCCTGCCGCCACACGGTGCACGCCAGGAAGAGCGGCTCGCCGTCCTTCCACTCGCCGGAGGCCTTGTCCATGAATCGGGGCGTCGAAGCGACCCGGAACTTGGCGACCGCCGCACCGGACGGGGTGAACCGCAACTCGGGGTCATCGGTCAGGTTGCCGATGACCGTGATGGTGGTGTCTCCTGCCATGACCATCTCCTCGCGCACTCATCAGTTCTGCCGTACAGGCTCTCAGAGCCCTCCGACAGGACCGATGAGGCTGATCCGGGTGAATCGGGGATTGAATGCTTAGCGCATCTCCGGCCGGATGACCTTGGTGCGCAGCACGGACTCGTTGAGCCGCAGCTGACGCTCAAGCTCGGCCACCGCTGCGGGCGTCGCCTGCAGGTCGATGACGGCGTAGATGCCTTCGGCCTTCTTGTTGATCTCGTACGCGAGGCGCCTACGGCCCCACACGTCGGTCTTCTCCACCGAGCCACCCGCAGTCCGGATCACGTTCAGGTACGTGTCGAGCGACGGTGCGACGGTGCGTTCCTCGAGGCTGGAGTCGAGGATCACCATGATTTCGTAATGACGCAAGACGTGCTCACCTCCTGTGGGCTAAGCGGCCACGGTCCTTCCGTGGCAGGAGGTCGTGCGTCGTGGCCCACGCCGGTTCCGGGGGAACCCGGCCGGACGCGGACAACCTGACCAGGATACCCGGTCCGGACGATCATGTTCGGGGTGGTCGGCGGGACCCTTCCCACCGGGCCAGAGCGACGGGGGCCCGCGTCGACTTCGGTGTCGATGCGAGCCCCCGTACACGAGGCCGCGGGGCGTCCCGTCCGCATTCCTTGGGTGGGACCTGGGGAGGAACGACCACACCGATGAGGTTGGACCGGGGACGCCCCGCGGAGCTTTATCGTGTTGTTACCGACGTTACAACGGCTCTTACACCTTGTCGGAGGAAATAGCAGAATTCACTGACAAATTTCCCAATGATCCCGGTCGGGCCAGGGTGGCCCCCGCCACGCCGGGCCGCGCGGCGGGGGTGCCCCTGCTCTCGGGCGGTTCGACGCGTCCCTGGCAGGCCCACCGACGGCCGTCCCGGGGCCGACGGCGGCACCATGGATCCCACTCGCATCAACGACCACCGACGCCGGGAGGTGACGCGTGGGCCGGCGACACCGCCACCGCCGTCATGCCGGCTGTCAGCGACGCGACGTAGGCTCCCGTGCATGCGTATCGGAGCCCACGTCGATTCGACCGACCCGATGGCGGAGGCGACCGCCCGCGGGGCCGAGGCCGTGCAGTTCTTTCTCTCCGACCCGCAGGGGTGGAAGGCACCGAAGCCGCGGGAGGACGCGGAGCGGCTGCGGGCCGCCGACGTCGACCTCTACGTGCACGCGCCGTACGTCATCAACGTCGCGACCCTGAACAACCGGATCCGGATCCCCAGCCGCAAGCTGCTGCTCGGGCACGCCCAGGCAGCCGCCGCCATCGGCGCGAAGGGGCTGATCGTGCACGGCGGGCACGTCAACGCCGGCGACGACCTGGCCGTCGGCTTCGACAACTGGCGCAAGACCTTCGCGTACGCGGCGGACTCCGGCGGCTTCGGCGTGCCGGTCCTGATCGAGAACACCGCCGGCGGCGACAACGCGTGCGCCCGGCGGCTCGACGCGCTCGCCCGGCTCTGGGACGCCGTGGGCGACCACGAGGTGGGCTTCTGCCTGGACACCTGCCACGCCCACGCCGGCGGCGAGGAACTGCTCGGGCTGGTCGACCGGGTCAAGGCGATCACCGGGCGGATCGACCTGGTGCACGCCAACAACTCCAAGGGCGCGTTCAACTCGGGCCAGGACCGGCACGACAACCTCGACGGCGGCACGATCGATCCGGAGCTGGTGGTGGCGCTGATCCGTGCGGCCGACGCACCGGTCATCGTCGAGACCCCGGGCGGGGTCGACGGTCAGGGCGCCGACATCGCCTTCCTGCGGGACCGGCTGGGCGCGGGGAGCCCGAAGGCATGACGACCGAGCAGTCCGCCGCCGGCAGCTCCCGTCCCGACAATGCCGCCGCGCGGTTCGCACCGGCCAGCGGCGAGGCCGCACCGGACGACGGCGAGGCTGCAGCGGCCGGCGGCGGGCCCCGCCCGAGCACGTCGGGCGACTCCGCGGACCGGAAGGCCTCCGACCGGGCCCGCACGACCGGCGGTACGGGCACCACGGCCGGCACCACCGACACCGGGGAACGGGCTGGCACCGGTGGTGCGAAGCCCACCGGGGACCCGCCCGACGCCGCCCGCCCCGCCACGAAGGCTGACCCCGTCGAGAAGGTCAGCACACCCGCCGCCACGCCCGGCACGGCGGCCAGGAACGGCAAGACCGACACGAAGGCTGACGCAGCCGACAAAGCCGGTGCGGCCGGATCCAAGGCCGGCACGGCCGGCACCGCCGGGACCGGGAGCGGCGCGGCCGACCCGGCAGACAAGGCCGGACCGGTCAAGACCAGTGCCGGCAAGGCCGATGCCGAGGCTGACGCGGCCGACAAGGCCGGCAAGGCCGGGGCCAGGAGCGGCACCGAGGGCGCGGGTAAAGGCGACGAGAAGACTGCCGCCGGAAAGGGCGAGGACGGAAGCACCAAGGAGGAGAAGCCCGACCGGTGGGAGGCCTTCGCGTCCGCCCCCGAGCCGGTGCCCTCCCTGCTCGGACGCGCCGCACGGGCCACCACCCGGGCGGTCGGCCGACTGCTGGTCCACGAGTGGACGCTCGCGACGCTCGCCTCGCTGGCATTGGCCGTGCTGCTGACCTGGCCCACCCTGCGCTACCCCCTGCACACGCTGCCGCAGGACTATTGGGATCCCAGCCTCCAGGCGTGGCAGATGGCCTGGTCGGGGCACATCCTGCTGACGAACCCGGCCCAGCTGTGGCAGTCGAACGCGTTCTTCCCGGAGAACTGGAGCTTCGCCTTCTCCGACACCCTGCTCGGGTACGCCCCGGCGGGCATGATCGGCACCGGCCCCGAGGCCGCCGTGCTCCGCTACAACATCATGTTCGTGCTGGCCCACGCGCTCGCCACGCTCGGGGCGTACGCGCTGGCCCGGCAGCTCGGTGCGGGCCGGATCGGCTCCGCGGTGGCCGGGGCGAGCTTCGCCTACGCGCCCTGGCTGCTGGCCCAGGCCGGGCACCTGCACGTGATCTCCAACGGCGGCATTCCGCTCGCGCTGGCCATGCTCGCCCGGGGGCACGGCTGGTCGCTGCGGCACGGATACCGTCCCGAGCGCCGGCACGACGGCTGGGTCTACACGGGCTGGTTGGTCGCGGCCTGGCAACTCAGTCTCGGCTTCGGAATCGGGCTGCCGTTCGCGTACTTCCTGGGTGGCACCGTGCTGGTGGCGGCCGTCACCTGGTTCCTGCGGCGGTGGGTGATCCGGCCGGTCAAGCGCCCGTTCGGCCGCCGGCTGCTGATCGCGGACCTGGTCGGCGGCCTGCTCTTCGCCGGCGTCGGCGTGCTGCTGGCCATCCCGTTCTTCACGGTGGCGAAGGCCCACCCGAACGCGGAGCGCTCCATCGGCGACATCGCCGTCTACTCCCCACCGGCGAGCGGCTTCTTCACCGCGCCCGCCGAGTCGCGGATCTGGGGCGCGTTGCACGAGGGAGCGAGGGCCTCGCTGCCCTGGCACCCGGAGATGACCCTGCTGCCTGGCTTCGTGCTCTACGCGCTCGCTGCCGGCGGGCTCTTCTTCTCGGTCTGGAAACTGCGTCACCGGCTGCTGCTGCTCGCCGGAGTGGTGGTGACCATGGTGTTCGCCATGGGCACCCGGTTCTTCGACGGCGCCTTCACCTATGTGCCATTGTTCGAGCACCTGCCCGGGTGGAACGGCCTGCGTACGCCGGGCCGGTTGATGCTCTGGACGACGCTGCTGCTCGGGTTGCTGGCGGCGGGCGCGGTCAGCGCGTTCGCGGCCCGGGTCCGGGAGATCTCCGCCGAGCGGATCCCCTCCTGGCCGGGCCCGTGGCTGCGGCTGGCCACCCTGCTGCCGCTCGTGCTGGTGATCGGCGAAGGGCTGAACTCCACGCCGCACCCGATCGTGCCGTCCCAGCCGGCCGCGATGCGGACCGTGAACGGGCCGATGCTGGTGCTGCCGAGCAACCAGAGCCTCGACCAGCCGGTGATGCTCTGGTCCACGACCAAGTTCCAGGACGTGGTGAACGGAGGGAGCGGTTTCACACCGAGCCAACTCGACGACGTACGCCGGGTGACGCTCTCCTTCCCCGACCAGACCAGCGTCGACTACCTTCGCGTCCTCGGGGTCCGCAACGTGCTGCTGATGCGCGACCAGATCGCCGGGACACCGTGGGAGATCACCATCGACGCACCGGTCGACGGGCTCGGCATCACCCGCGAGGAAATAGGGAACATGGCGATTTACCGCTTGTGACATTCACCACCGACATAGCGCCTCGAAGTACGCCCGGCCATAGACATCGAAGTCTCCTGACTTTCTGATGCTTTAATGACATAGTCGCGTGACTACGCCAGCACGGGGTACGTATGGTGCGGTTCAAGATTCTCGGGCCACTGATGATTTCCAGCGGAGACTTCTTTTTCCCGCTTTCCAGTCCACGCCAACGAAACCTACTGGCCGCACTGCTGATAAGCAACAACGCCGCCGTATCGGTGGACCGGCTGATCGACGCCACCTGGCCAGGCAATCCGCCGGCCACGGCCCGTCAACAGGTGCAAAGCTGCGTCGGCTCCCTCAATTCCCGATTAGTTGAACACGGACACCCACAGACCGTGTTGAGGCGCGGGTCCCAATACATTCTGGAGCAGCGCGTGGCCAGGAGCGCCTCTTCCCACCGTGTTGATCATGAAGCTAGCGGTGCAAAATGCCCGGTTCCCGCCAGTCAACTTCATGATCACCGAGGCTGGCGGGGCTCCGGATACGCACGGCAGCGACGCATGCGGCTCCGATGCGGTGCGGTATCGGACACGCCGCGACTTTGCCGGGGCCCTGGGTCCCCGACCTGAGCCTGTGGACGCAGATTTATCCGTACAACGAGTTCCTGCACGCCTGTCTGGCCCAGGCACTACACCACGCGTTCCGTACGGCCGACGCGCTGGAGGTGCTCCGACGACTCCGCCAGCGGTTGGACCGGGAACTGGGGCTCGGCCTGGGCCCTGCCCTGCTCCGGCTGGAGACGCAGTTGCGGGGGCCGGCAAATGCTACCCAGCCAGGCGAGACGACCAACCTGCCGACACTCAAGGCAATCCAGACCGCGCTCGTCGATCTGTCCCAGGCAGTACAGACTCTGATCAACGATGCGGATGCCCAAGGGCCGGCGGAGATCCTCGCGGTGAAGGGAACGCATGCCACGCTCGGCTGACGACGTATCCGCTGGGGTAACGAACAGGCATCCCGTGAGCCGAGACGGGCCGTTGGGGATTCACCTGGTAACGAGCCGACCCCGGACCGGTCCGATGGATGCCGGAGAAAACTCCTGATGTGTCAGAACCTCCTCCCGCACCACGTCATCCTCGTTCTTCCGGCGCCACCTCCCCGTCGTCCACGCCGGCGAAGATCTTGCGAACCCCGGAAAGGATCGCCAACACCGCGACCGTCAACAGACCGAACAGCCCGTTTAGCCACCAGTCGACCATGTTGGCGGAGAAACACAGGTTGCCCGGTGTGCAGTCGGTGTCGCCGAGCTCGAACCGGCCAGCCATAATTCCGGCGGGAAAGCAGAGCAGTGCGACGCATCCGCCCAGGCCGAAGAACCACCCGGACATCCGACGGGCGAGGGTCAGGCCGAGCCAGGCCGTGCCGAGCAATGCGGGCAGGATTACATCGACGGCGCTCGCACCGGTCAACTCCATGTCAGCCTTCCGTCACAGCCGCCTCGCCCGGTCTGGCAGGTAATCCCGGGTCATTCCCAGATTGCGTCCAGACGGGTCAGGGATTCCCGACCGGTACGCCGTTGAGCTGCCCCAGCGGTGCGGGAAAGCAGCTCGACCACCGGATGTTTGATAGTGCTCAACGAGCCGACCGGCGTCAACGTGGACGCCCGGAACGCGACATCCAGGAGCGGGCAGGGTGCCTCCCTGTCAGTACCGCCGTTGGTCCGGGTCTCAGTACTTCGACGTCCACCAGGTCGTGGGGCCGGCGCTCGCCTCCGCCCGGGCGAGTAAACCCGCATCGTTGACCATCGGCGTGTAGTAGGCGCCCGCGAAGCCGCTGTACGAGGTCCGGACCCCGCCGTCCAGGTAGTAACTGCGGACGGTCGGGTAGTAGAAGTCCGACGAGACCCGGGTCCAGGCCGTCCGGCAGCGAGGGGCTGTACCGCAGTTCCAGGTTTATGCCGTCGGTGTTACTCGCGACGGTCTGCGCGTCGTCGGCGCAGTAGTGGTAACAGGTTGAGCACCCACTGTGGTAGATCTTGTACGTCGCCGGGTTTTGCCGTCACACACCGATCCACAGCCGGTGGCCGCCAGTTTCGGCTTCCGGAATCATGGTGGCGGTCTGCGGGTCCAACTCCTCGGCACTCACCGTGGCCGATTGCTCCTCCACCGCACTCGGAGCAGCCGGCACCGTTGGCGGGGCAGCCAACGCTGTCTGCGGGGCAACGACGCCAGCCAGGCAGAACGCCAGCGCACCGCCCAGGTGGGCGATCTTCTTCCTCAACATGAGGATCCCTCCGGCTCCTGTCGGATGCCCGAAGGATCCGACAGGCCGCCATCAGAACGTCATCCGCCGTCCACCGTCCGCCCATCCTCGCTGTTGCTGGCCGAGGCTGGTGGCGCCGTGACAGTCACCGGCTCCTTCGGCTGCGGCGAGGCCAGGTCGGGTCGACGCCAGCGGGCCATCCAGGGTGCGTCCCTGGTTCCATCGAACAGGCCACCGTCCGGATCGTCCGGATAGGTGTTGCGGACCGCGTCCAGTTCGGGGTTCAGGATTTCCCGGACGACCAGCACGCAGAGCAGCACCACGGTGGCCAGGCGCAGCGTCGACGCCAGCACGAAGACCCCCTCCGGAAAGACCGGCCGGCTGGTCGCCGCGCCGAGCAGTTCCCCATAGAAGGCCACGAAGTAGCAGACCTCGGCCAGCTGCCAGGCCAGGAAGGCACCCCACTTGGGGCGGGCGAGCACCACCAGCGGCAGCAGCCAGAGCACGAACTGCTGCGACCACACCTTGCTGAAGATCAGGAACGCGGCGACCACCAGGAACGCGAGCTGGGCGAGCCGGGGCCGGCGCGGGGCCAGCAGCCCCAGCGCGGCCACCCCGAGGCAGGCCAGCCCGAAGAGGGCGTACGACAGGGTGTTCAGCGTCGGGATGTTGATGTTCAACCACTCGAACGGCCCGAGATCGGCGGGGTTGCTGCTGCCGAACTTGCCGTCCAGGTAGCGCCCGATGTACCAGAGGGTGCCCCAGTCGATGGGACGGGTCGAGTTCAGCTCGAAGAAGCGGTCCCAGTTCTCCCGGTACGGAATGGCGACCGGCAGGTTCACGGCGACCAGGGCCACCAGGGCCGCGCCGAGGGCGGTGAGGGCGGCGCGTAGCCGTCCGGCACGCAGCCCCAGCACCAGGATCGGGCCGAGGATGAACAGCGGCCACATCTTGGCCGCCCCGGCGAGACCGAGCAGCAGGCCGGCCACGAGAGGTCGACTGCGGGCCCAGGCGAGCAGGCCGAACGCGGCCAGGCCGATGGCGAGCAGGTCCCAGTTGACCGTGGCGGTGAGCATCAGCGCGGGGGCGAGCGCGAAGAGCGCGGCATCCCAGGGTCTGCGGCGGCGCAGGGCGAGGATCACCGCCACCGTGGCGACCGCCAGCGCGCCGAGCACCAGCGCGTTGAGGTTGTAGAACCACATGCCCTGGTTGAGCCCCGGGTCGTTCTGGCCGAGGGCGTGCACGGGCAGGCCGAGCGCGCCCATGAAGTACCCGGTGAGCACCGGATACTCGACGGGGTGGTCCTGGTAGGGGACGGCGCCCTCGTTGAGCCGCTCGGCGTAGTAGAGCGCCAGCACGTCGGTGTAGCAGAACCGGGTGTACTGCTCGTTGTCCTGCCAGGCGCCGTCCTGGCACGGCGACTTCTGCACCCAGTGCAACGCCAGGGTCAGGCAGACCAGGGCCAGGACGATGCGGGCCGCCGTCCAGAACCGGCTCTCCCGCCCGGCGGGCCGGTCCAGCGCGACGGCGTGGTCGCCCAGCGGGCCGCCGATGGTGCCGGAGACACCCCGGACGAAGCCGTCGGAGCGGGACGGGTGGTCAGGGGCACCGGCGTCGTCGATGCCTGGCGTCGACTGCGTGCTCATGAAGGTGCATCCTGCCGTACTTCGGGCCTCCGCGTCCCCTCCCGACCACGACAAAGTCGGTACGCGAAACGCCGCCTGCGGCCGGAGACATGCTCCGGCCGCCGGCGGCGTTCGTCGTTCAGTCCTCGATCAGTCGTCGCCTGGTCTGGGGCTGGTGGTCGGTAGCAGACCGCCACCACCGTTGCCACCCCCCGGCCGCGGTTCGATCGGGTTGGTGGGTGCCGTCGGGCCGCCCGGAGGGTTGCCACCGCCGTTGTTCCCACCACCGTTGTTGCCACCGCCGTTGTTGCCACCGCCAGGCGGGCAGAGCAGGCCGAGCGGACCGCAGTCCGGCGGGCTCGTCGGAGGCGGAGGCGGCGGGGGCTCTTTGCCGTTGCCGGCCTTGTCGTCACCGATGCCGGTGACACTCGGCAGGTCCGACTTGTCCTTGCCCTTCAGCGCGTCGTCCATGTACCGCTTCCAGAGCTCGGCCGGGAAGCTGCTACCGCCGATGTCCTTCTTGTTCTTGTCGACGATCGTCGGCCTCTTGGTGTCGCGGCTGCCGATCCAGACCGCGGTGGCGAGGTTGTCGTCGTAGCCGACCATCCAGGCGTGGGCGTTACGCGGGGTGCCGTTGTGCTCCCAGGTGCCGGTCTTGCCGGCCGCGTCCCGCCCGTTGCCCAGTCCGGCGTTGTTCTTCTCCGGGATCTCCTTCAGCACGGCGGTCACCTCCTGGGCGACCTCCCGCTTGATGCGCTGCTGCGGCTTGCGCTGCTCACCGGTCCCGGGAACCTTCTCCCACTTGCCGGTGGCCTTGTTCTGCTTCTCCACCGTGAGGACGAAGTGCGCCTTGTTGTACACGCCGTCGTTGGCGAGGGTGGCGAGCCCGTTGGCGTGGTCGAGCACGGTGATCGGGTACTGGCCGTAGCCGACGACCCGGTCGAACTTGCTCGGCGCGAGGTCCTCCGGCTTCTCCTTGACCAGGTCGAACGGCTGGGGCGGGTCGACCGTCCACATCGTGCTGACGCCGGCCTGCTTCGCCATCTTGACCACCTTGTCGGGACCGATCTTTTCCGTCAGGTGGAAGAACGGCACGTTGTACGACTTGAGGGTCGATTCCTCCAGCGTGCAGGACTCGCCGCAGGCCGCGGTGCGGCCGGCGTTCTGCACCTTGTCCTTGAAGCCTTCCGGCTTGAACGGGGTGGCGTCCCAGCGTGACTTGACCGAGATGCCGGCCTCGATGGCAGCCGCCAGGGTGTAGACCTTGAACGACGAGCCCGGCGGATGACCACCGACGATGTCGCCGTTGAGGTTGGTGTTCTTGCCCGCGTAGTCGAAGTCGGCGCCGCTGTCGCCGCCGTAGTAGGCGAGCACCCGGCCGGACTTCGGGTCGATGGAGACCGCCGCCGCCATCAGGTTCTTCGGCTGCCCGTTGAGCACCGAGCCCTTCCGGTCCGGCTGGGCAGCCTTCTCCAGCGCGTCCTGCATCTTGGCGTTGATGGTGGTCGTGATCCGGTAACCGCCGGTCCGCAGCACGTCGACGCAGGTCGGCTTGCCCGCCGCGCCCGAGTCGGAGCAAACCCCCCACTGCTCCATCTCCTGGCGGACGTAGTTGACGACGTTGCCCCGGGGGCTCTTCACCCCGAAGCCGTTGCCGTCCTTGGCCACCGGCTGCACCTTCGGGTACGCGGTCGGCCGCTCCGCGGCGTTCAGCCACCCCTCCTCGACCATGCCGCCGAGCACGTAATCCCACCGGTCCTTGGCTGCGGGGAGATTGACGGCGGGGTCGTAGCCCTTGTGGGTCGTGCTGGCTACCGGCTGCTTGATCAGGGATGCGAGTACGGCCCCCTCGGCGGGGGTGAGCTTGCTCACCGGCTTCGCGAAGTAGGTCTGCGCCGCCGCCTCGATGCCGTACGCGCCCCGCCCGAAGTAGATCACGTTCAGGTAGTGCTGCATGATCTCTGGCTTTTCGTACTTCTCGTTCAGCTTGGAGGCGAAGATCGCCTCCTTGACCTTCCGGGCGTAGCTGTCGTCCTTGAGGTTCTCGATCGCGTTGCGGGCGTACTGCTGGGTGATCGTCGAGGCGCCCTGCTTGTCGCCGCCACTGAGGTTGTTCCAGGCAGCCCGGGCGATGCCCTTGTAGTCCACGCCGGAGTGCTTGTAGAAGTTCCGGTCCTCGGCCGCCGCCACGGCGTACTGGACGTGCTCGGGAATGTCCTTGATCGTGACGAAGGTGCGGTTCTCGTTGCCCAGCCGGGCCACCGACGTCTTCTTGTCGCTGGCGAAAATCGTGGTGGAGAGCGGCAGCGGAACCTCGTCGGGAAGGACGACGTTGGTCGAGTAGTAGGTGAAGCCGACCACGCCGAGCCCGGCGAGCATGATGAAGACCGCGAAGCTGGCGATCAGCATATTCACCCGCTTGCGCTTCTTCGACCGCCCTGCTCCGGCCGGGCCACCCGCACCGCGGCCACCACGGCCGGGGCCGGTCGGCCCTCCGGGACCGCCAGGCCCACCTCCCGGGCCGCCCGAGACCGGCGAGACGCTCGCTCGCGCCGTGGCCCGGCCGCTGACGGCCGCCGACCCGACGCTGGCCCGCCCGGCCGGGGCTGCGCCGACGGAGGCGGAACCCACCGAGGCACGCCCGGCCGACCCGCCGGCCGCCGGGGAGACCGGCACCGACGCGCGGCCCGCGCCCGCCCGGCCCACGCCGGGCGCCGGCGGGACCGGCACCGAGGCCCGGCCCGGCCCGGCCCGGCCGACGGAGGCGGAACCCACCGAGGCCGAACCGGCGGCTGAGCCCGCACGCGGCGGAACGGCCGCCGACGCCGAACCGGAGGCGGAACCACCGCGTGGTGGCACGGCCGCCGAGCCGCCGACCGAGGCCCGTCCGCCAGCGGCGGCCCAGGGCGCGACCGGGGCGCGACCACCCGGTGCCGTACCCTCCTGTGCAGCCGACCAGCCGTCCCCGGAGGCGTCACCGCCGGGGTCGCCGTGCTGGCCCGGAATTTGGGCCCGCCCGCGCGTGGAACTGGAATCGCCGTACGAGTTCATTCCTCACACCCTGCCGTCGCGGTGGAGCGCTGCTGCGCCGCCACCGGTTGCCGTGAGATGGGACACCCGTCGAGAGCGGCACGTGCGTGCCGGTTGACCGGTGCCACTTGCGAATCAATCGGGCTAATCAGACCAACGATCCGTCGGTCTCCCCGGGCGTGCGCGTGCTGGCCGGGGTCGGCCGATCGAGCGAAGATCACCGTTGCGCCTCTCGCCTCCGTCGGCCGCCCGCACCGGTGCCCGAAACAGCCGCGCCACCCACCGCGTCCTGATCCGGCCCGCCCTCCGGGCTGCCGGCCAGTCCGTCCCGACCGAGCAGGTACTGCTCGACCAGATGGTTCCAGTCACAGCCGAGGCACACCTCCACCACGAAGACCTGGAACTCACGCACCGTCATCGCCAGCACCGGCAACTCGGCCAGTGTCCGGGCCTGGCCGGCGGACTGCTTGAGTTCGTCGCCGTAAATGTAGTGGACGTGGGTGAGGTTCTCGCTCCGGCAGATCGGACACCGCTCGTCGGTGGGCTCGCCGTGGAAGTGGGCCGCGTTCTTCAGGTAGGGCGAGGCGTCACAGACGTCGTACGTGCCGACCCTGCCGGCGAGGAGCTCACGCAGCACCGCTCGCTTCCGGAGCGAGTAGTCGACCACCTGGCGCTGCGTACGCATGCGGAGAAGGGTACGCGGTCACGCGGGACGAGGCGACCACGGTGACGATGCGTGACCAAAGAACCCCGGAGCGGTGGTTTGCCGTGATAACAGCGATCCGCTAGCGTGCGATGTATCGGTCCGATACATCGCGGCGGTTGCCGCTCCGCGTAGAGGGTACAGAGAGGATGGCCCGTGCTCGAGCTCGCCATCCTCGGCCTCCTGCAGGAGTCTCCGATGCACGGCTATGAGCTGCGCAAGGAGCTGACCGCCAAGCTCGGCGCGATCAGGGCGGCGATCAGCTACGGCTCGCTCTACCCGACCCTGCGCAGGTTGCAGGCGGCCGGGTGGATCACCGAAGCCGCCGACCCACCCACCACCGCCGAGGAGGTCCCCGCGCTGACCAGCCGACGAGGTCGGGTGGTCTACGAAATCACCGCGGAGGGCAAGGAACGCTTCGCCCAACTGATCGCACAGACCGGGCCCGAGACGTACGACGACACGGGATTCGGCGTGCACTTCGCGTTCTTCGCCCGGACCGACCAGGCGACCCGACTCCGCATCCTGGAGGGTCGCCGGCGAAAGATCGAGGAACGCCGCGAGGGGCTTCGCGATGTGCTCGGCCGGGCGGCCGAGCGCCTCGACGCCTACACGCTGGAACTACAGCGCCACGGCCTGGACGCCTGTGAGCGCGAGGTCCGCTGGCTGGAGGAGCTCATCGCCAACGAGCGCTCCGGCCGTGCCCCGGCGGTCCCGTCAACCGGGACGGCCGGCGGCCCACGAGAAGACAACAGCCCGCCTCCGCCTGGAGAGTCCAGGAAAGAGCGGCCGTGATGAAGAAGAAGGAGGCAGACGCTATGGGCTCCGTCCGCGTCGCCATCGTCGGTGTGGGTAACTGCGCCTCGTCCCTCGTGCAGGGCGTGGAGTACTACCGGAACGCCGACCCGAACGACCGCGTCCCGGGTCTCATGCACGTCACCTTCGGCGACTACCACGTCTCGGACGTGCAGTTCGTCTCGGCGTTCGACGTGGACGCCAAGAAGGTGGGCATGGACCTCGCCGAGGCGATCGTTGCCAGCGAGAACAACACCATCAAGCTCTGTGACGTGCCGCCGACCGGCGTCACCGTGCAGCGCGGTCCGACCTTCGACGGTCTGGGCCAGTACTACCGCGAGATCGTCGAGGAGTCCGACGCCACGGCGGTCGACGTGGCGCAGGCGCTGCGCGACGCGCAGGTCGACGTCGTCGTCTGCTACCTGCCGGTCGGCTCCGAGGAGGCCGCCAAGTTCTACGCCGCGGCGGCGATCGACGCCGGCTGCGCGTTCGTCAACGCCCTGCCGGTCTTCATCGCCTCCGACCCGGAGTGGGCCAAGAAGTTCGAGGACGCTGGCCTGCCGATCGTCGGTGACGACATCAAGAGCCAGGTCGGCGCCACCATCGTGCACCGCGCGCTGGCGAAGCTGTTCGAGGACCGCGGCGTCGAGCTGCTGCGCACGTACCAGCTCAACTTCGGCGGCAACATGGACTTCATGAACATGCTGGAGCGCAAGCGGCTGGTCTCGAAGAAGATCTCGAAGACCCAGTCGGTGACGTCCCAGATCCCGCACGAGATGAGCAAGAGCGACGTGCACATCGGCCCGTCGGACCACGTGCCGTGGCTCGACGACCGCAAGTGGGCGTACATCCGCCTGGAGGGTCGTTCCTTCGGCGACACCCCGTTGAACGCCGAGCTCAAGCTCGAGGTGTGGGACTCGCCGAACTCGGCCGGTGTCATCATCGACGCCGTCCGCGCCGCGAAGATCGCGCTGGACCGGAAGATCGGCGGCCCGATCATGTCGGCCTCGTCTTACTTCATGAAGTCCCCCCCGGTGCAGTACGCCGACCACGACGCGCACGCCGCCGTCGAGGCGTTCATCGCCGGCGACATCAAGAGCTGACGCGCCGACCACCAGCACCATCGAGGGCCGGGCCCGTGCGGGCCCGGCCCTCGCCGCGTCCGGCCCTTCACCGTTGTAGGCGCACCAACCACCCGAGGTCACACGGGGTCGAGCGGTCGGAGATGTGCCGTTAGGCTGGTCGCCGTGACGTCCCTTCCCCGCCCCGGCCTCGGCGGCGCGGCACGACGGGTGATCGGGGCGGTCGCCGGCACGGTGGTGTTCCTTCCGGTCCTCGCCGGCTGCGCGGCGCCGGGCACCGGTCCGACCACACCGGCAGGCAGCACGGCATCGGCCCTCCCGGCCACCTCCGCACCGGCCGAGGCCGACTGCGTCAGCGCGGGTACGCCAACCGCGCGCCCCGGGGAGGCCAGCCGGCCCGGTGCCGGCGCTCCGGCCACCACATCGCCTCCCCCCGGACCGCTGACCGACGAGCAGCGTCGCGCGGAGGAGTTCCGCCGCCAGCAGGCGGCCAACGACGGCTTCCGGCAGCGCGGCACGCTCAGCCCGGAGGCGGCCAGCGGTGCCCGATCCTGCGCTGCGGAAGTCCGGAGGAGCCTCAACCTCCTGACCGCCGGCGGTCAGGACGACCCCGGGCAGGAGGCCGTCCGGCGGGCGATCGTGGCGACCGGGCTGACCGGCGTCAACGTGCGGCCGCCGGGCCGGCTCGACCTCGGCCCCGTCGACGGACTGGTCTTCGCGGGCTGGACCGGCCAGGCGTGTGTCTTCGGCAACGTCCGGGCGGGCGACGTCGTGGTGGAGATCGGCACCCGCATCGCCGACGGCGGCTGCCTCCCCGCCCCCAGCTGATCCGGCCGGGGTGCGCACGGAGCAGCTCACCGCCCCTCATCCTTCGGGAGCAGACCGTGGACTCTTCGCAGATCGTCGCCCGGCTCGTGGAACGGACCCGCGACACCCCGTACGCGGTGACGCCCCTCCCCGGCGGCGCGCGGATCGGGCTGAACGTGGCCGACCTGCGCTGGACCACCCTGTTCCACCGCAGTGGGCTCACCATCGACCACGCCGTCGTGCTGCGCTTCGACGACGCGAAACGGATCTACACCCGGCATCAGGAGAGCCGGCGGATGAGCTACCGGTTCGGCTTCGACGGGCAGGTGGTCGGTGCCTCGTTCCGCAAGGACGTCTTCAAGGGCACCCAACTGAGCCTCCAGCGCGGTGTGGTCGCAGGCCTCCACGACGACGGCAGCCTGGCGCGCGGCTACCGGTTCGACTCCCGCGAGCTGACCGCGCTGGTGGACTCGGTGCTGGTCCCGTCCGGCTGGCGGCGGGCCATGGACCGGAACACCAAGATCGGGCTGATCGGGGCGATCGCGGGTGGCGGGATCGCGGTGCTGACCCTGATCGGCCTGGGCATCGCGTTCCTCGTCGCGGGCTGAACCGCCGACGCTACGACCCCCGCGAGCGCATCGGTCACGACCAGGCGCGGCGCAGGGCGATCCCGGCCTCCAGCTCCAGCAGCTTCACCTTGCGGTCCAGGCCGCCGCCGAAGCCGACCAGCTTGCCGCCGGCGCCGACGATCCGGTGACACGGCACGAGCACCGGGATCGGGTTCCGGTTGCAGGCCACCCCGACCGCGCGGGCGGCGCCCCGGTCACCCAACCGCCGGGCCACCTCGCCGTAGGTGAGCGTCTCCCCGTACGGGATGCCGGTCATCTCCCGCCAGACGCCCCGTTCGAAGTCGGAACCGCCCGGCACCGCCAGCGGCACGGCGAACTCGGTCAGCTCGCCGGCGAAGTAGGCCCTCAGCTCCGCCACGGCCTGCCGGGCCGCCTCGTCGCCCGGCTCCTCGGCGGCCTTGTCGACCCGACCGAAGTGGGCCCGGCACACATGGGCTCCGTCGGTGGCCACGGAGAACTCGCCGATGGGTGAGTCGAGCACGGTCCAACGCATCCGCCCATTGTCCCCGGTGGCCCGACGTCGTTCCGTCCGAGCCGCCGGGCGGTCCGGGTCGCCCGCCCCGGGCCCGCCGAAATCTCGTCAACAGCCAGATTGCGGACGGTGGCAAAGTTCGGACGCCGGCCGGCGTCAGAACTACCGGAGGTGCCCGTGACTGAAGGGACCGACGGGGAGTTCACCGCGTTCGTCAACGAACGGGGGGACATCCTGCTACGCATCGCGTACGTCCTGGCCGGCGACCAGCACAGCGCCGAGGACCTGTTGCAGAATGCGCTGGCCAAGGCGTACGCCCGGTGGTCCCGGATCCGCGGCGACGCCGAGCCGTACGTACGACGGATCCTCTACCACGACCAGGTGTCGGGATGGCGGCGCCGGTCCCGGCGGCCGGAGGTGCCGGTCGCGGTGCTGCCCGAGCGGGTCGTCAGCCGGGACAGCGGGCAGGACGCCGACCTGCGGATGCTGCTGCGCGACGCGCTGCTGTCGCTGCCGCCCCGGCAGCGGGCCGTGCTGACCCTGCGCTACCTGGAGGACCTCAGCGTCGAACAGACCGCCGCGCTGCTCGGCTGTCGGGCCGGCACGGTCGCCAGCCAGACGTCGAAAGCACTGGCCAGACTGCGGCAACTGGTGCCCGCCCTCGACGACAGCGTCACTGAGGAGGTCCGATGAGCGGCTCCGGGGAGGACGTGCTGCGTTCCGCCGTACGGGAGATGGCGGCCGAGGCCCGGACGGCGCCCGACCTCGCCGGCCGGGCCCTGCGGCAGGGCCGACGGCTGCGTCGCCGACGTCGCACGGCTGCGGCCGGCGGCGCCCTCGCGGCGCTGGTCGCCCTCGTCGGGCCGTACGTCTGGCTGCGACCCGACGCAGCCCAGGACACAGCCACCTGGGCGCCGGTCGACGCCCCGGCGGCGTCGGCGTCGGCCGCCCCGCCCACGGTGCCCGTCGCACCCGCCCCGGCCGGCGACTGGACGCAGGCGACCGTGACGCTGCCCGGCGGCTGGGTGCTCACCGGCGCCAGCTCCACCGGCACCCCCGCCGAGCAGGGGTACGCCCTGGACCGCGACCGCGGCCGGTACGTCGCCGCCGACCGCCGGTACGAGGAGGTGTGGGCCGCGCCCCGAGGCGGCGTCGCCGCCGTGGTCGACTACGAACGCGCCGGCCAGATCGGCCTGCTCGGCCTGCGCGACGGGATGGTCCGCTGGATCCGCACCGGCACCCACATCATGACCCCGCACTGGTCGCCGGACGGACGGCAGCTGGCGCTGACCGTGTCGGACAAGGAGAGCGGCGGGTTCTCCCTCGGCGTGCTCGACGCGGCCACCGGCGCCTACCGCACCTTCCCGGTGGACACCGACCGGTACTTCTGCACCGACTATTGCTTCTTCACCTGGGGCCGAGACGGCCGGGAGGTCGCGCTCCAGCAGACCGATCCCGACTCACCCCGGTCGGAGGGACGGCCGCACCCGCGCCGGGGCGTGCAGTTCTTCTCCGTCGCGGACGGCCGACCGAGCCGGTTCGTGCCCGTCCCGGGCGACCCCGCCGGCCCCTGGTCGTGGTCACCGGACGGACGGCTCGTGGTGATCAAGGGCCAGGACGGACCGCAGCTGGCCGAGGTGGCGACCGGGCGGGTGATCGGCCCGGCTCCCGCCGAGAACGCGGTGTGGGTGGCCGACGACCGGCTGCTGCACCGCGTCGGAGGGACGGCCGAGATGGTGCTGGTCGACCTCGACGGACGGGAACTGGCGCGGCAGGCCCTCCCCGCTTCGCTGGGTGTCAATCTGACCCTGGCGGTCGCGCCCCGCTGAGCGGCCGGCGCCCCGGTCCGCGTTGCGAGGCACCGATATCGTGCAGGCCGTGGCCACGGGGACCCTGATCTTCCTCATCATCGGCGGCACGGGCGTCGCGGTGCTGGCGCTCGCCCTGCTCGGTGCCGAGCTGCTCCATTTCGGCAACCCGGACTTCGACGGTCCGGTGTCGGTGGAGGCGGTCGCCGGGTTCACCGGGGCCCTCGGTTTCGGCGCCGCGATCGTCAACGAACTGCTCGGTGGGCGTACCCCCGGCATGATCGCGCTGGCCCTGGCCGGCGGCGTCGTCGCGGCCGTGCCCACCGCCTGGGCCGCGGCCCGGCTGAGCCGGGCGGCCCGTGACATGCGCACCGATCCCACCCCCACCCGCCACCACCTGGTCGGCGCACTCGGCCTGGTGGTCACCCCGGTGCCCGCCGACGGCTACGGCGAGGTCCGGGTCCGGGTGGCCGGCCAGCCGGTCAAGCTCAACGCTCGCGCCGACCGACCGATCCCGGTCGGCGCCCAGATCTTCGTGGTCGAGGCGCTCAGCGAGACCAGCGTGTACGTCGAGACCTACTGAACCCCCTCAAGAAGAAACAGGACGGTCACATGCCCCTTCTCATCGCCATCGGCGGCGCGTTCCTCCTCGTCCTCGTGCTCGTGCTCTTCGTGCTCTCCCGGATCAAGGTCGCCGGGCCGAACGAGGCCTTCATCGTCACCGGCCGCAAGGGCCGCACCACGCAGACCGCCGACGGCGGCCGGTCGACCGACAACTCCGGGCAGAAGGTCGTGCTCGGCGCGTCCGTCTTCGTCCTGCCCGTGGTGCAGAAGCTCCAGTCCCTCGACCTGTCCAGCCGGCGGATCGACGTCGGTATCAAGGGCGCGGTCAGCAAGCAGGGCATCCGCGCCGACCTGCACGGCGTCGCGATCGTCAAGGTCGGCGGCACCGAGGACGCCATCCGCGCCGCCGCGCAGCGCTTCCTGCACCAGCAGGACGAGATCGAGGACTTCACCCGGGAGGTGCTGGCCGGCGCGCTGCGCTCGATCGTCGGCCGGCTCACCGTCGAGGAGGTCATCCGGGACCGGGCGGCGTTCGCCAGCGCGGTCGCCGAGGAGGCCGAGCACTCGATGACCAACCAGGGCCTCGTGCTGGACACCTTCCAGCTCCAGGACATCCTGGCCGAGGGCTCCTACCTGCAGGACCTGGGTCGGCCGGAGGCGGCCCGGGTACTCAAGGACGCGGCCATCGCCGAGGCGCGTGCCCGGCAGCAGGCCGAGCAGGAACGGCTGCTCGCCGAGGAGGCGATCGCCGTGGCCAACCGGAACCTGTCGCTGAAGCAGGCTGCCATCCAGGCGGAGATCGACGCGGCCAAGGCGAAGGCCGCCGCCGCCGGACCGCTGGCCCAGGCCGAACGGGACCAGGCGATCCTCTCCGAGCAGCAGAAGGTCGCCGAGCGCAACGCGGAGCTCAAGCAGCGGCAACTCGACACCGAGGTACGCAAGCCGGCCGACGCCGCCCGCTACAAGGTGGAACAGGAGGCCGAGGCCTCCCGCAACGCGGCTGTGTTGAACGCCGACGCGCAGCGTCAGGCCGTCATCGCCGCCGCCCAGGCCTCCGCCGAGCAGGCCCGGCTCACCGGTGAGGGCGAGCGGGCCCGCCGGGCCGCCCTGGCCGAGGCCAACGCGATCGAGGGCGCCAAGGAGGGCGAGGCCGAACAGCGCCGCCGCTCCGCCATCGCCGAGGCGGTCGAGCGGGAGGGCACGGCCGAGGCCGCGGCCATCCTGGCCAAGGGGCAGGCCGAGGCCGACGCGATGGCCCGCAAGGCCGAGGCGTTCGCGGCGTACGGCGAGGCCGCGGTGCTGGACCTGCTGGTCAAGATGCTGCCGCAGGTGGTCGAGGCGGCCAGCGCCCCGATCGGTGCGATCGACAAGCTGACCGTCATCTCCACCGACGGCGCCTCGTCCCTGACCAAGTCGGTGGCTGGCAACGTCGCCCAGGGGCTCCAACTCGGCAGCGACCTGACCGGCATCGACCTGGCGGGCCTGCTCGCGAAGCTCGGCTCCGCGTCGACGACCGCCGGCAACGGCAAGCCGCCGGTCGACGGCACGGCGGTCGAAGCCCGCTGACGCGACCCGGCAGCGGTCGAACCCACTGACGCCACACAGGGCGCCGTCCCCGGCTGGGGGCGGCGCCCTGTTCGTGTACGTCGTGCCCGGCCCGCGCCGGGCCGCAGCCACGGACTAGTCGATGATGCCCTCGTCGCGGGCCCAGCGCAGCAGCTCCGCCTCGGCCTCGTCGCGGTCCAGCGGGCCACGCTCCAGGCGCAGCTCCTTCAGGTGCTTCCAGGCCTGCCCGACGACGGGCCCCGGCGGCACGCCCAGCAGCTCCATGATCGCGTTGCCGTCCAGGTCGGGCCGGACCCGGGCCAGGTCCTCCTCGGCGGAGATCCGGGCGATCCGCTCCTCCAGCGCGTCGTAGTCGGCGGCGAGCTGGGCCGCCTTGCGCCGGTTGCGGGTGGTGCAGTCCGACCGGGTCAGCTTGTGCAGGCGCGGCAGCAGGTCGCCGGCGTCCGCGACGTAGCGGCGCACCGCCGAGTCGGTCCACTCGCCCCGCCCGTAGCCGTAGAAGCGCAGGTGCAGCGCCACCAGCGTGGTGACCTTGGCGATGATCTCCTTCGGGTAGCGCAGCGCCTTCATCCGGGCCTTGGTGAGCCGGGCACCGACCACCTCGTGGTGGTGGAAGCTGACCCGGGCGTCCGGGCCCACCGCCTTCGTCGCCGGCTTTCCGACGTCGTGCATCAGCGCGGCCATCCGCAGGATGAAGTCCGGGCCCTCGGTCTCGTACGAGACGGCGTTGCTCACCACGGTGAGGGTGTGCTCGTAGACGTCCTTGTGCTGGGCGTGCTCGTCGATCTCCAGCTTCAGCCCGGTCAGCTCCGGCAGGAAGTGCTCGGCGAGCCCCGTGTCGACCAGCAGCCGCAGCCCGGTGATCGGGTCCGCGCCGCAGAGCAGCTTGGTGAACTCGTCGCGGATCCGCTCGGCGGTGATCCGGTCCAGGTCGGCGGCCATCCGGGTCATCGCCGCGTACGCGTCGGGGTGCACCGCGAAGCGCAGTTGGGCGGCGAACCGGGCCGCGCGCAGCATCCGCAGCGGGTCGTCGCCGAAGGACTCCGCCGGGGTGCCCGGGGTGCGGATCACCTTGGCGGCCAGGTCGTCCAGCCCGCCGTGCGGGTCGGTGAACCGGTGCTCGGGCAGGCTGACCGCCATCGCGTTGATGGTGAAGTCGCGCCGCCTCAGGTCCTCGGCGAGGTCGGTGCCGTACTCGACCACCGGGTTGCGGCTGACCTGGTCGTAGGACTCGGCGCGGTAGGTGGTGATCTCCAGCCGCAGCCCGTCACGCTGGCACCCGATGGTGCCGAACTCCCGGCCGGTCTCCCAGATCGACTCGGCCCAGCCGCGCACGATGCCCAGGGTCTCGTCGGGGTGCGCGTCGGTGCAGAAGTCGAGATCGTCACCGAGTCGGCCGAGCAGGGCGTCGCGTACCGAACCGCCCACCAGGTGCAGCTCGTGGCCGGCCCGCGCGAACCGGCGGCCCAACTCGTCGGCGACCGGGGAGACCCGGAGCAGTTCGGCGACGGCGTTGCGCTGTGCGGCGGTGAGTTCGCGGCGGTCGGCGGCGTGGGGAGCGGAGGCTTCGGACATGGGAGCGCCAGACTATCGGTCCCGGCAGGGATGTGGTCCGCCGGGCGCGGGTAACGGGTGGCCGTTGACTATCGTCTGTGACGTGCGGGCCCGGGCCCGGCTCCGACGTACCCCTGCCTTGGAGGCGACAAGATGAGCGGCGGTCTCTACCGCAGCGCGAACGCCGCCCAGGGCGGCGCCGCGTCCGGCCGGCCGTCGGACGACGCCACGTTCATCTCCGCCGAGCCGCTCAACCAGCCGGCGATGGAGTCGGTCGCGCCACCGCAGGAGCAGGTGGGCGAGGCCAGCGCCGCGACCAACAGCGCGGTGATGGCGATCGGCAGCCTGGTCAGCCGCGGTACGGGTTTCCTGCGCACCCTGGTGCTGACCGCGGCGCTGGGCGGCGCGCTGGTCGGTGACGCCTACACCACCGCGCAGATCCTGCCGGGAATGGTCTACGAGTTCCTGCTCGGCGGCATCCTCACCAGTGTCCTGATCCCGGTGCTGGTGCGCCGGCGCAAGGCCGATGCCGACGGCGGCCAGGCGTACGCCCAGCGGCTGCTCACTCTGGCGGTGGTCACACTGGCCGGGGCCGCGCTGCTCGCGGTGGCCGCCGCGCCGCTGCTGACCGCGCTCTACACCAGCGACACCCGGGGCGACGATTACCGGGAACTGGTCACCTACCTGTCGTACCTGATGCTGCCGATGATCTTCTTCGCCGGCCTCAGCGCGCTGATCAGCGCGGTGCTGAACACCCGGGGTCACTTCGCCGCCCCGATGTGGGCGCCGATCCTGAACAACCTGGTGGTGATCGCCACCGCCGGCCTCTACATCGCGATCTTCGGCGCGGAGATCATCCGGCCGGAGCAGATGACCGCCGGGCGGATCATCCTGATCAGCGGCGGCACGCTGCTCGGCGTGGCCATCCAGGTCATCGGCCTGCTGCCGGCGCTGCGCAAGGTCGGCTTCCGCTGGAGGCTCCGCTTCGATTTCCGCGCCCTGGGCCTGAGTGAACTGGGCCGGCTCGGCGCCTGGATGTTCTGCTACGTCGCGGTCAGCCAGGTCGGACTGATCGTGCTGTTCAACCTGCTGAACAGGGCAGGCGACGGGGACGCTGGCGCGCTGATCTACAACAACGTCTTCCTGCTGTTGATGATGGCGCACGGCATCATCGCCGTCTCGATCATCACCGCACTGATGCCTCGGATGAGCGCCGCTGCCGCGGACGGCCGGTACGCCGACGTCGCCGCCGACCTGTCCCGGGGCACCCGGACGGTTTCTGCCGTGCTGGCCCCGATCGCCGTCTGCTACGCCGTGCTGGCCACGCCGCTGTCGGTGATGCTGTTCCGCTATGGCGCGTTCAGCGACGACAACGCGGCCGACACCTCGGTGGTGCTGCTGGTCGCCGCGCTCGCGCTGGTTCCGTTCGCGGTCAGCCAGCTCTTCAACTTCGCCTTCTACGCGCTTCCTGACACCCGCACCCCAGCGCTGATCAACATCCCGGTGGTGGCGCTACGGATCGGCGTGCAGATCGTCCTCTTCGCAGCCTTCGCCGCCCACTTCGCCGCCGCCGGAATGATGATCGGAAACGCCGTCTCGTACCTGGCCGCTGCGATAGCCTCCGCCTGGCTGCTCCGCCCACGGATCGGCCGGATCGGCCTCGGCGGGATCCTGCGGACCCTGGCCCGGGTCGCGGTCGCGGCGCTCGGCGCGGCGGTGGTCGGCCTGATCGTGGTCAAGCTGCTGCCGGGCGACGACACGCCGACCCGGCTGGAGGCGATCGTCCAACTCGTGGTCGGCGGCGCGGTGATCGGCGGGACCTACCTCGGGCTGGCCATGGTCCTGCGGATCGGCGAGATCACCGAGGTCGTGGGCATGATCCGTCGGCGGCTGGGTCGCTGACCGAGACGCGTTCTCCGGGCGGCGGGCACCCTTCGGGCGGACTGCACTCTCTGTGAACGAGGATCACCAGCCTGGGGATGCGCCTGTGGATAACTCCGTGATTGACCGCTCAGCCACCAGATCGGCCTGTGGATAACCAGCCGTACGGCTGAGCATGACGGGCCGGTCGGAGGGAACCCGGGCGACGTCGGCACGATCGCCGTACCGGCTGGCCCCTCCCGGTGGGGCGCTTGCGGTCAACCTCTAGATTGGCCAGTACATGTGCCAGCAACGTGGCTGACAACGGGCGCAACCGGACAAGCCGGCCGCCTGCCGGCAGCTCGGCCCGGGAGCGGCGCGAAGATGACATGTCGGGGAGACGGCCAACCCGGGTAAGGTCGCTCTCGACGGGTACGGCAGGCGCCGGCGCTCCGCGTCGACACCGGCTGGCCGGTTCCTTCGAAGGCAGAGCGGGAAGCCACATGCCCAGCAGTGCGGGTCCATCGATCGACACGATCACCGAGGGAGGACGGGTGACCCAGGTCGGCGAAGGTCAGGAGGCGGAGGAGAGCGCTCCTCAGGTCATGACCTTCGGTGCTCCCACGGCCGGTGAGATCCTCGCCGAGCGTTACGAGCTGGTCGAGCACATCAACAACGACAGCGCGGGTCGGCTGGTCTGGCGCGGAGTCGACGTCATCCTGCGCCGTCCCGTCGCGGTCGTGCTGCGCTACCCGGGTGGCGGCTCTGCCACCGAGATGCTTCAGGGCGCCGTCGCCGCCAGCCGCGTTATCCACCCCAACCTGGTCGGCGTCTACGACGCGATCGACGAGGCCGAGCGGGCGTACGTGGTGCGGGAGTGGGTCGACGGGCAGTCGCTGCGCGAGCTGACCGCCGCCGGCCCGTTGGACCCGGCCCGCGCCACCACCATCGGCAACGCGGTGGCCAGCGCTCTCGCCGCGGTGCACGCCACCGAGATGGTGCACGGCAACGTCCACCCCGGCACGGTGATGATCAGCGACGACGGCCGGGTCGTGCTGGCCGACGCGCGTACCGACGGCGCCGACAGCCAGCAGAGCGACGTCCGCGCGGTCGGCGGGATCCTCTACTTCGCCCTGACCGGGCACTGGCCGCACGCCGAGGCCCCGCTGCGCGGCGCCACCGCCGGGCACGGCCGGGCAGCCATCCCCGACGCCGTACGCGACGCAAGCGGCGCGCTCGCCGCACCCCGGCAGGTCCGGGCGGGCGTGCCGGCATACCTCGACGACCTCACCATGGACCTGCTCGACGCCGAGATCGAGCCGCCCTCGTCGGACGTGCTCGCGGCCGAACTGGCCCGGCTGGACGTGTCAGCCGACGAGCAGTTCCTCGACAACGGCGGCCCGTTGCGCTTCACGGCCGACACCGGCGAGGAGCCGTCACCGCTGGCCGCCGCCGGTGGACGCAAGGTCGCGATCGGCATCGCCGGCCTGCTGGCGGTCGCCCTGGTCGGTTTGCTGATCGGCATCAGCACCCTGGGCGGCGACGACAGCCCGCAGACCAACCCGGTCGCCGCGCCGTCGTCGAGCGCACCCACCGACGAGGCCACCCCGGCCGCCGTCACAGCCGGGCCCCTGAAGATCAGTGCTGCCCGGATCATCGACCCGCAGGGCGACCGGACCGAGGTCAGGAACGCCGACAAGGTGTTCGACGGGGATGTGGACGAGGGCTGGGAGACCCAGACCTACAAAGGGCGGGCCAACTTCGGCAACCTCAAGCAGGGCATGGGGGTCTGGGTCGACCTCGGCGGCGAACACACGGTCAAGTCCGTGCAGGTCATCCTCTCCGCCCGGGGCGCGTCCGCCCAGCTGTACGCCGGTGCCACCGACCGACCGTCGTCGTCCTCCGGCGACGCCCAGCTCTTCGCGGACTACAAGAAGACGGCGATCGGCCAGCCGTTCGAGGAGCACGATGGCACCAAGATGACCTTCAACGGCTTCAACGCCGACGAGAAGTACCGCTACCTGCTGTTCTGGATCACCGAGCTGCCGTCGAACGACGGCGGCTACAAGCTCGGCGTCCAGGAGATCACGGTCCAGGGGTCGTGAGCCGGCCGCCGCACGCCGGGCACCGCCTCCGCCGGACGTGGTGATGGGCGTACGCGGGGAACGAACGGCCGGTGGGCCGGTGGACCCACCGGTCGCGTCGTCGGCGCAGCCGTCCGGGGCGACGGACCTCGACCTGCTGCACGCCCACGTCGCCGGCGACCGGCACGCCTTTACCGAGATCTTCCACCGGCACCGGGACCGGCTCTGGGCGGTGGCCCTGCGCACGCTCGGCGACCGTGAGGAGGCTGCCGACGCCCTCCAGGACGCGCTGCTGTCCGCCCACCGGGCCGCCGGCCGGTTCCGGGGCGACTCGGCAGTCACCACCTGGCTGCACCGGATCGTGGTGAACGCCTGCCTGGACCGGATCCGCCGCCGCCAGGCGCACCCCACGGTGCCGCTGCCGGACGGCGTCCGGGACGCCGACTCCGGCACCGGGGGAGTTGAACCGGCGGCACCCGTCCAGGACCACGACACGGCGCTCGTGGTCCGTCAGGCGCTCGCCGAGTTGCCGCCCGAGCAGCGGGCGGCGCTGATCCTGGTCGACCTCCAGGGCTACCCCGTCGCCGAGGTGGCCCGGATCCTCGACGTGGCCGAGGGAACGGTCAAGAGCCGGTGCGCCCGGGGCCGGGCCCGCCTGGCGGTCCAGCTCGGGCACCTGCGCCCCCGCCCCGCGCCGCAGCAGGCGAAGCCCCAGCCCGCCCCGCAGCAGACCGAGCAGCAGCCGGAGCCGGGCCCGGCGACAGGTCCGAACGTGCCGGCCGTCACCCGAGGGAACCCACGGTCGCCCGGGGGCGTCCGATCGGGGTCGGGACGGTCTCGGCGGGATGCCCACCAGGAGGAATCGTGACTGCCGGGGGGTTCAGGGAGGTCGACCACGACCTGCTCGCCGACTACCTCGGCGGGGCGCTGGACGGCACCCCGGACGAGGAGTTGGTCGCCCGACTGGTCGACGAGGACGAGGACTGGGCGCAGGCGTACGCGCTGCTGGCCCCAGCCGTGGCGGACGTCCGCGCGGACCTGGCCGCCTGGGGCGCACCCGCCCCCGAGATGCCGACTGACGTGACCGACCGGATCGTCGCCGCGCTGGCCAACGCCACCACAGCCGGCCTCGGCGCCACAAGCCCCACTCCGAGTCGCTCCGAGCCGGACCGCTCCGAGCCGGACCGCTCCGAGCCGGACCGCTCCGAGCCGGGCCAGTCCGAACCGAGTCGCTCCGAACCGAGCGAGCGGACGGTGAGGCACGACGTGACGCCGGCCGATGGACGGCCGGCAGTCAGGGTGGGCGCAGCCGGTGCGGTGCCGGCACAGCCGCTCGGCGGGTCCGGGAGACGTCCTGCCGGCGCACCCCGGTCGGAGCCGGGACCTGGCGGGATCACCGGGCCGGGCCGGCGGGGGCGCCGCTGGAACCGGTTGGCCGGGCCGGTCGCGCTGGCCGCCGTGTCGATCGCGGCGGTCGGGTTCGGCATCAGCCAGCTCACCAGGAACCAGCAGATGGACGGAGCCGCGGACACGGCGTTGCCGGGCACAGCGAGCCGCGAGAGCGGCGGCCCCGCCGCCACACCGTTCCGGATCACCGGCGAACCGTCGGTGCGCAGCGGGACGGACTACACGCCGGAGTCCCTGGCCGTCCTTCGGTCATCGCCGCTGTCGCAGCCGTTCACCGGAGGTCCGGGCGGAGAAAAGCCCGGCGTCCAGGCGGAGGGCGGGCGGCTGCCCGGCTCCGCCACCGGGCTCGACCGACTCACCGACCCCGCCGCGCTGGGCACCTGCATCGGCGAGATCAAGGCCGAGCACGGCAACGGTCCGCTGGTGGTCGAAGTGGTCGACTATGCCCGGTTCCAGGGCCGCCCGGCGCTGATCGTGCGCTTCACCGACGCCACGGGCGCGCACTGGGCCTGGGCGAGCGGGCCGGAATGTGGTGTGCCCGGATCCGGCTCGGACAGCCGCTACCGCACGCGGGTAGGGTGAATTCGCGGCCACCGGACGTTTGACCGTATACGTGACCTGACCCACCGGAAGGCCGGCTCGGGAATCCCCGATTCGTACGATGACGTTCTGCACATCAGGCTGCCGGCGCCCGCGAGGGGCGTCGGCATCGGATCGGCATCGGTGCGCGCCGATGGCGAACAACACAATCGGGAGACGGCAGTGGACGAGGTCCGCAACCTGATCATCATCGGCTCCGGGCCGGCCGGTTACACGGCTGCGGTCTACGCGGCGCGCGCCAACCTCAAGCCGCTCATCATCGAGGGCGTGCAGTCCGGCGGCGCGCTGATGACGACCACCGAGGTGGAGAACTTCCCCGGTTTTGCCGACGGCATTCTCGGCCCCGAGCTGATGGACAACATGCGCAAGCAGGCCGAGCGGTTCGGCGCGGAGTTCCTCACCGACGACGTGACACGGGTCGAGCTGAAGGACACCGGCAGCCTGGGCTCCGACGCCGTCAGCACCGTCTGGGTGGGCCAGACCGCGTACCGGGCCAGGGCGGTCATCCTCACCACCGGCTCCGCGTGGCGCCCGCTCGGCGTGCCCGGTGAGCAGGAATACCTGGGCCACGGCGTCTCGTCCTGCGCGACCTGTGACGGCTTCTTCTTCCGCAACCAGCACATCGTGGTCGTCGGCGGCGGTGACTCGGCGATGGAGGAGGCCAGCTTCCTCACCCGGTTCGCCGAGTCGGTCACCATCCTCCACCGCCGGGACTCCTTCCGGGCCAGCAAGATCATGGCCGAGCGGGCGCTGAGCAACGACAAGATCAAGGTCGAGTGGAACACCGTGGTCGAGGAGATCCTCGGCGACGACGGAAAGGTGTGCGGTGTGCGGGTACGCAACACGCACACCGGCGAGGCCAAGGTCCTGGACGTCACCGGCGTCTTCGTGGCCATCGGTCACGACCCGCGCAGCGAGCTCTTCCGGGGGCAGGTGGAGCTGGACGACGAGGGCTACGTGAAGGTCGAGGCGCCCAGCACCCGGACCAGCGTGCCCGGTGTCTTCGCCGCCGGCGACCTGGTGGACCACACCTACCGCCAGGCGATCACCGCCGCCGGCACGGGCTGTGCCGCCGCGCTGGACGCCGAACGCTTCATCGCCACGCTGCAGGGCTGAACAACCAAAACACGTCCCGGAGGAGGGGTCATAGTGGGAGCAACGAAGTCGGTCACCGACGCGAGTTTCGCCGCCGACGTACTGAAGTCCGACAAGCCGGTCCTGGTGGACTTCTGGGCCGAGTGGTGCGGCCCGTGCCGCAAGGTGTCGCCGCTGCTGGAGGAGATCGCCGGCGAGATGGGCGACCAGGTCACCATCGTCAAGCTCAACATCGACGAGAACCCGGAGACCGCGCGCGCCTACCGGATCATGTCGGTCCCGACCCTCACCGTCTTCAAGCACGGCGAGCCGGTGCAGTCGATCGCCGGTGCAAAGCCGAAGGGCGAGCTCGTCAAGCTCATCGAATCAGCGCTCTGAGCAGCACCGACGCACGTCGGCCCCGTACCCGGTCGGACCAGGTACGGGGCCGACGGGTTTTCCCCGACGGGCCGCACCCGGCCCCCCGGACCGCATAGCCTCAACCCGGGGCCGCCCGGCCAGCAACCGTCCGCGCAGAGGGGGTCGTGCGTGCGTCCGATCCGACCCGGTGACCGTGGACCGGCGGTGACCGAGATCCGTACGGTGTTGACCGGCCTCGACCTGCTCGCGCCGACGGCGCCGGACGCCGACGAGTTCGACACGCACACCGAACGGGCGGTGCGGGCCTTCCAGCAGTCCCGGGGGCTCAGCGTGGACGGTCGGGTCGGCGCGGAGACCTGGCGGGCCCTGGACGCCGCCCGCTGGCGGCTCGGCGCCCGCACGCTCTACCACGCCGTCCCGGAGCCACTCACCGGTGAGGATGTCCGTTCACTTCAGGAACGACTGCTGGAGATGGGGTACGACGTCGGACGCGCGGACGCCATCTACGGCGTACGGACCTCCCGGGCGGTCGCCCAGTTCCAGCGCGAGGTCGGGCTGACGCCCGACGGCTCGTGCGGGCCACACACCATGAACGCGCTGCGCCGGCTCGGCCGCAAGGTCGTCGGCGGCCGGCCGCAGTGGCTGCGCGAGTCCGACGCCATCCGGCAGTCCGGCCCGACGCTGGTGGGCCGGACCGTCGTCGTCGACCCCGGCCACGGGGGCACCGACCCGGGCGTGGTGGTGCTGTCCGGGCCACTGCGGTGGACCGAGGCGGACCTGGTGCACGACCTGGCAAGCCGGCTGGAGGGCAGGCTCGCCGCCTCCGGCGTCCGGGTGCTGCTCACCCGCGGGCCGGCCCCGGAGGACTGCCTGCCGGACGTCGGGCGGGCGGAGCTGGCCAACTCGCTCGGCGCCGACGTGTTCATCTCGCTACACCTCGACGGGCACGACAACCCGGAGGCCGAGGGGGTGGCGACCTACCACTACGGCACCGACAACGGGGTCACCTCGGCGACCGGGGAGCGGCTGGCCGGGCTGGTGCAGCGAGAGATCGTCGCCCGCACCGGGCTACGTGACTGCCGTACGCACGCGAAGGCGTGGGACCTGCTCCGGCTGACCCGGATGCCGGCCGTACGCGTCGAGGTCGGCTACCTCACCTCGCCCACCGACCGGGCCCGGCTGGTCGACCCCCGGTTCCGGGACCGGGTGGTGGAGGCCATCGTGGCCGCCGTGCAGCGGATGTACTTCCCCGTCGAGCGGGACGTCCCCACCGGCTCGATCAACGTGAGCGAGCTGCGGGCGGTGGTGGCCGCCGGAACGGTGGTCGACTGAACCGCCGGCCCTCCGGACGCGTCGGGGCCCGGTGTCAGCCGGCCGTCGAACGGGTGGCCGGAGCCGGACGGACCGGCCGGAGCAGCGTCTCGGGGCTCATCGAGCCGAGCAGCTTCTCCAACGCGTACTCGACGTCGGACTTCCAGCTCAGCGCGGTCCGCAGCTCCAGCCTCAGGCGGGGAAAGCGCGGGTGCGGGCGGACCGTCTTGAAGCCCACGGAGAGAAAGAAGTCGGCCGGGGCGACGCAGGCGCCGGTGGGGTCGGCCGCGTCGCCGAACTTGGCGTCGCCGAACTTGGCGTCGCCGAACGCCTCGATCGCCTTGATGCCGCGCTTGGTGAGGTCCCGGGCGACGCCCTGGACCAGCATCCGGCCCAGCCCGCCGCCGGCGAAGGCGGGCACGACGTTGGCCGTCATCAGCAGCGCGGCGTCGGCGGAGACCGGGGAGGTGGGGAACGCCATCGAGCGGGGCACGTAGGCCGGCGGGGCGTACAGGACGAAGCCGGCTGGCATCCCGTCGACGTAGACGAGCTTTCCGCAGGATCCCCACTCCAGCAGCGTCTGCGAGACCCAGGCCTCCTTCTCCAGCCCCGGGTCGCCCGCGGCACAGGCCCGGTCCGCCGAAACCGGATCAAGCTCCCAGTAGACGCACTGCCGGCACGGACGGGGCAGGTCCTCCAGGGTGTCGAGGGTCAAGCTGACCAGACGTCGCGACATTGACGCATCCCCACACTAGGCTCAGGGGCGAGAGCGGCACCGGAATGACAACGCCGCCTTCCTGCCCCCGACGAGCGATCGTACGCCGCGAACGGACGCCGTGGGAGGGGACGCGCGAATGCCCCTCCTTCCGAGGTTGCCGACCGGGGTCCGCGATGTGGACGCCCGTCACGTCCCGGTGACGTCCTGCCAGGTGGCGGCTAGGATCGACACCGGCGTCCCGCGTCGCCATGGTCGTCGGTGTCCCGGGTACGCCGGGGTGGGAGCCACCCGAGCAGCCATCGAGGTGATGTCATGACCGGCACGACGCTCGACGACTACACCGACCGGTACGCCCGCCGGGTGCGGGGCATGACCGCCTCGGAGATCCGCGCGCTCTTCGCGGTGGCCAGCCGGCCGGAGGTGGTCTCGCTCGCTGGCGGCGCTCCCTACATCGCGGCCCTGCCGCTCGACGCGGTCGGCGAGATGCTCGGCCGGCTCGGCGCCGAGCACGGCGCCACCACCCTCCAGTACGGCATCGGCCAGGGCACCCTTGAGCTGCGCGAGCGGATCTGCGAGGTGATGGCCCTCTCCGGCATCGACGCCGCCTGCGGCGCTTCCCCGGACGACGTGGTGGTCACCGTTGGCGGGCAGCAGGCCCTCGACCTGGTGGCCCGGCTCTTCCTCGACCCGGGGGACGTGGTGCTCGCCGAGGGGCCGACCTACGTCGGCGCGCTCGGGGTGTTCCAGGCCGCCCAGGCGCAGGTCGCGCACGTGCCGATGGACGACGACGGGCTGATTCCGGAGGCGCTGGAAGCGGTCATCGCCGAGCAGGCGCGCGCCGGCCGGCGGGTCAAGTTCCTCTACACCATCCCCACCTACCAGAACCCGACCGGCGTGACGCTGACCGAGGAGCGGCGGGAGCGGGTGCTCGACATCTGCGAGCGCGCCGGCCTGCTGGTGGTCGAGGACGACCCGTACGGTCAGCTGGGTTTCGAGGGGGACGCGCCGGCGCCGCTGCGCGCGCGGCGCCGCGACGGGGTCTTCTACCTCAGCACCTTCTCCAAGACCTTCGCCCCCGGTCTGCGGGTCGGCTGGATCCTCGCGCCGCACGCCGTCCGCGACAAGCTGGTCATCGCCAGCGAGGCGCAGATCCTCTGCCCGAGCGGCTACGCGCAGGCCGCCGTCTCCACCTACCTCGGCACCATGCCCTGGCGGGAGCAGCTCAAGGTCTACCGCGAGGTCTACCGGGAACGCCGAGACGCGATGCTCGCCGCACTGGACGACCTGATGCCCGCCGGCACGACCTGGACGACGCCGGGCGGCGGCCTCTTCGTCTGGGCGACCCTGCCCGACGGCCTCGACTCGAAGGCGATGATGCCGCGGGCCATCGCCGCCCGGGTGGCATACGTGCCGGGCACCGGCTTCTACGCCGACGGCACCGGCACCGGCAACATGCGGCTCAACTTCTCGTTCCCGTCCCCCGAGCGGATCCGCGAGGGTGTGCGTCGGCTGGCCGGCGTGATGGAGCAGGACATCGCCATGCGGCGGGTGTTCGGCGCGGTCGGCCGCCCCGGTGCGCGGCGCGGGCAGGCCGGCGCGGACACGCCGGGACCCGACTTGGCATGATTCCGGCATGGCTCCCACCGCTGCCGACCGTGCTCTCGTGACCGACCCGGCCGTCACCGCCGACCTGCGGGTGCTGGTGCTCGCCGGCGGCCTCTCCTACGAACGTGACGTCTCGCTCCGGTCCGGGCGCCGGGTGCTCGACGCGCTGCGCGCGGTCGGGATGGACGCCGAGTTGCGGGACGCCGACGTGGCGCTGCTGCCCGCCCTCACCGCCGATCCACCGGACGCCGTCGTGATCGCCCTGCACGGTGCCACCGGCGAGGACGGATCGCTGCGCGGAGTACTCGACCTCTGCGGCATCCCGTACGTGGGGTGCGACGCCCGCGCGTCGCGGCTCGCCTGGGACAAGCCCTCGGCAAAGGCGGTGCTCCGCGAGGCCGGCATCCCGACCCCCGACTGGGTCGCCCTTCCGCACGACCGGTTCTCCGAGTTGGGCGCTGTGGCGGTGCTGGACCGGATCGTCGAGCGGCTGGGGCTGCCGCTCATGGTGAAGCCCACCCAGGGCGGTTCGGGGCTGGGCGCCGCCGTGGTCCGGGACGCGGCATCCCTGCCGGCCGCGATGGTCGGCTGCTTCGCGTACGACTCGACGGCGCTGGTCGAGCGGTACGTGCCCGGCATGGACGTTGCGGTCTCCGTGGTCGACCTGGGCAACGGGCCGCGCGCCCTGCCGGCGGTGGAGATCGTCCCCCGCAACGGGGTGTACGACTACGCCGCCCGCTACACCGCCGGCCGGACGACCTGGCACACGCCCGCACGACTGGAGCCGGAGGTGGCCAACGCGGTGGCCGACGTCGCGCTGGCCGCACACACCGCGCTGGGCCTACGCGATCTGAGCCGCGTCGACCTCATCGTGGACTCCGCCGGGCAGCCGCACGTGCTGGAGGTCAACGTCTCGCCGGGGATGACCGAGACCTCGCTGCTGCCGCTCGCGGTCCAGGCAGCCGGCCTGGACTTCGGCAGGATGGTCGGGACCCTGGTGGCCCGCGCCGCAGCCCGACACCCCTGACCGACCGGTCTGCCACACCCCACAGGTCAGCCGCACCGCGGTCCGACCCGCACTGGCCAGCCGCACCGGTCCCGATCTGCCACGGTCAGCCACACCCCGTTCCGACCTGCGACGGGCGGCCACTCGGAGGAAGTTCCTCCGAGTGGCCGCCCGTCGCGCGTCCAGAGCGTGTCGCAAAGTCCGGGCTGGTGGCCGTAGTGAGCGGCTGACGGGGGCTCAGGTCAGCCTGGGGTGAGGAGGCAGAACTCGTTGCCTTCCGGGTCTGCGAGGACGGTCCACGGGACATCGTTTTGGCCTAGGTCGATGGCGGTGGCGCCGAGAGTCCGCAGTCTGGCCGCCTCGGCCTCCAGGTCGTCACCTGGGTATGGGCGGAGGTCGAGATGGACGCGGTTCCACACGGTCTTCACGTCGGGTGTGCGGAGGAACTGCAGATATGGGCCGACGCCCTTGGCGGAGCGCAGTACCGCGTTGTGGTCGGTCACCTTGTGCAGGGTCCAGTCCATGGCCTTGCCCCAGAAGCGGGCCATGGCTCGCGGATTCGCGCAGTCGACCACTACCGTGGCGATCGGTCCGGTGTCTCGGTTCGGGTCGTGCCAGTCCAGCACGCAGAACTCGTTGCCCTCTGGATCGGCCATGACCGTCCATGGGACGTCGCCCTGGCCTACGTCGGCAGGTGTTGCGCCGAGATCCTTCAGGCGCGTGACCACCTCCGCCTGATGGGCCGCCGAGGTGGTGGCGAGGTCGACGTGCACGCGGTTCTTCACCGTCTTGGGTTCCGGGGAGACGATGAGGTCGAGACAGACAGCGACGGGGTCGGGGTAGACGAAGCCCTCGGGTTCGAGGTTGGTCACGCCGGGTCCCTCGCTGGAGACTCTCCAGCCGAGCGCCTCCGCCCAGAAACCGCCCAGCGCGGAGTCGTCCCGAGCCTTCATGTTGATTTGAACCAGCCGCGTTGCCATGCCGCCGATGCTAGGGCCCGTCGAGTCTGCGGTGGTGCCCGAACCGGAGTGACCGTTCGGCGTGGAGCAGGCGGCCACCATTCACCTCGCGCCATCAACGAGTGGCTGTGACCGACTTCGACACGGGCCTTAGGCGTCCCTGGTGGGTGCCTCGACCTCCGGCTCCTCTGTTGGCGGAGTCTCCTCGGCGGACCCGATCACGGACACCGGCTCGCCCTCCGGAGGCTCTTCGTCGGCCGGGGGCTGCCCGGTGAAGCTGGACGGCGCCTGCCACTGGATACGCGGGGGCTCAGCCAGCGGGCGCCCCCCGAACTCCGCCAGCCAGGCGGCGACCATGGCGAGGTTCTCCCGCCACCGCGCCTCCGAGATGGGCGGCAGGATGGAGTCCCACAGGGAGAGGAAGGTCCCCCGTAGCTGGAGCTGTCCGTAGGGGCGGGCGAGGAACCACATGTGCAGGTGCGCCGAGCCGTCACCCCAGCGGTTGACGTGCACCCGGGCGACCCCGTCGAGGGACCGGATGGCCCGCTCCAGCCGTACGGTCATCACGCCCAACTCGGCGGCGAGGAGATTCGGCAGGTCTCCGAGATCCAGATGCGAACGGGATTCCAGGATCAGCACCATCGGCAGCCCGGTGGGGCGGTCCATGGCGCGTACCCGCCATCGCTCACCCACCCAGATGTAGGCGTCGTCGGGGGCCTTGCAGGCCGTGCATTCCCGGTGCCCCTCGCCCTTACGCGGCGGTTCGACCGGGACCGGGTCATCGAGTTGCCTTACACGAAGGTCGCCCTCGAAGGGAAAGGACGGCCACTGGGTGAAGTCCGGAACTAACGGAGGGGTGTCGTGCACGACGCTGACACTAACCGGTTCCGGCACCGCTGTCCCTACCCCGAACGATCGACGGAGCGGTGTCACTCCGGCCGCGATACGGGGCGGAGAGCAACTCTGTCCACAGGTATCCACAGGCCGATGAGACCCCGAACACATGCCGTCATCCACAGGCTGGCACCCCGTTCCACGCGGGGTTTCACGTGAAACGGGGTGACCCTGTGGATAACCCCTGTGGATAACTTTCGGGCCCGCCTCCCAAATTCTCTGTCGAGTCGGAGGCGCCGGTTTCACGTGAAACCAGAGGCGCGACCGACAGGCTTCGCCCTCGCCAGCCAGCCACCGCTGATGCCCCGCAGCTCGGGAATCGTTGGAGGTCGGGTCGGCGAAACCTGCGGGTCGGCGCCTGCAAGTCGGGGCAGGGGTGAGACCGGACAGGCGGGCCAGCGACGACGGTTGGCCGCATGTCGCTCCGCCACCGACGGGTAGCGGTGGCGGAGCATCTTCGCCAGAGTTGCACTCACGCCGTCGGGCACCGAAGTTGCACCCTGGTCACGGGGCGGTGCCAGTCGCGCCGGGCGACAGCGGGTTCCGCATCTTCGTGTCGCCGACCTGTTCGGGGTCACCCTCACCGCGACGCACGCGTCCGGCTGGCACCAACCGCGCACCTGCGGAGAGAGCGCCCGACCACCGGGGACGGCCGCCGTCGAGGCGGTGGGACCCCAGACGAACCAGGTTCTCTCACGGCGCCAGGGCGCCAAGCGAATCAGAAGCCCGGCGGTACGGCCCTGGGCACGCTGGACGCCAACGACCGTGGTGCCGTCACGGCTGGGACGTCAACGCGCCGGCACGACGTTCTGAGGGCGTCTAACGGTGGGACGTGCGGGGCGCCCGCCCAGCCCCGGCTTCCGAGAACGGCGGCGGTGTCGCGGCGGTGCCGTGATACCGGAGGGGGCCATGACGGCGCTCGGCTCCAACTCGCCGAGGCCGGCCTCCACTCCGACGCCCTGCGGGCCCCTGTTCGCCGGGAGGGAGGCCGGCGTGGGTTCACCCGCGGGTCGAACGACCCACGCCGCGATCAGGACCGCACAGACCGGCGGGTGCACAGGCGGGACGGGTTTCACGTGAAACCGGCCGCCCTGCACCTGGCGACCGGGAAACGGCGGCGAGGGCTCCCGAATTCCCCTGATCCACGCCTTGGGTTTCACGTGAAACACCGGATTGCTTCCCATGGCTCCGCAAGTACACCCGGACGAGGAATTCTGGACGGCCTCCGGCGGCCTGGACGTACCGCTGCACGTCCGCCACCTCGCCGTGGGCCGGTCCTACAACGGTCAGGGACTCGGTGCCCGGATGCTGCACGAGGCGGCCTGGCGGGCCGCCCAGGCGAGGAGGCCTACCTGCGACTGAACGCCTGGAAGGCCAACGCCGCCCTGCACCGCTACTACCTCGGTCAAGGCTTCCGGCACGTCAGAACGGTCGACGTGCCGGGTCGCAACTCGGTTGCCCTGTGCGAGCGGCCAATCTCGCTGCGGCGGCCCTCGGCCACCGGCACACCACCCGCGTTGGACAGTCATGACGCATCAGAGTCAACTGGACGATAATCACCAGCGGGGCTCGGACGAGTCGCCTCACCTGATGAGCTACCGGCGCCTCGACCCGCAGCACACGAAGCGGCCGCGTGACCTGAGGGGTCACGCGGCCGGCGATACTGCCGTTCACATCGGCACCGAACCCGGTCGTACAGCCGACCGGGCCGACGGAGGTCAGGCCTCCGGCTCCTCCTCCTGGCCGACGCCGATGAGGTCGACGATCCGCTCCAGGTCGTCGACCGTCGCGAACTCAATCGTGATCTTGCCCTTACTCCGGCCGATGTCCACCTTCACGCGGGTGTCGAACCGGTCGGAGAGCCGGTCGGCCAGATCCGTGAGCGCGGGGGCGTGCGGCCTCGGACGGCGCTTGGCCGCCTCCTTCGTGCTCGTACCATCGCTCAGGGCCAGCGCGACGATCTCCTCGGTCGCGCGGACCGAGATCCCCTCGGCGACGATGCGGAGTGCGAGCTGTTCCTGCGCCTCGGAATCGTCGAGGCTCAGCAGCGCGCGAGCGTGCCCGGCAGAGAGGATGCCTGCGGCGACCCGCGTCTGCACCGGCGCCGGCAGGTTGAGCAGGCGAATGGTGTTCGAGATCTGCGGCCGGCTCCGCCCGATGCGTCGGGCGAGCTCCTCGTGGGTGGCGCCGAACTCGTCCAGCAGCTGCTGGTAGGCGGCTGCCTCTTCCAGCGGGTTCAGGTTCGCCCGATGGATGTTCTCCAGCAACGCGTCGCGGAGCATGGCGTCGTCGCGGGTGTCCCGGATGATCGCCGGAATGTTCTCCCGCCCGACGGCCTCTGCGGCCCGCCAGCGCCGTTCGCCCATGACCAGCTCGTACTTCTCGTCGTCGAGCTGCCGTACGACGATCGGCTGGAGAAAGCCGACCTCCTGGATCGAGGTCTTCAGCTCCTCCAGGGCGTCCTCGTCGAAGACCTGGCGGGGCTGTTTCGGGTTCGGCACGATCGCGTCGACCGGGATCTCAGCGAACCTGGCACCCGGCACCGGGCTGAGCACGGGCTGAGGCTCGGGCTGCGCCGCAACGGCCGGGCTCACCACGGCCGTTGCCGCCGCCTCGGTCTGCGCGCCGGCGCCGTCGTCGGCGGCCGTCTGCGCGCCGGCGACGACGTCGGCCGCCAACGTCTCAGCCGTGCTGATCGGTTCGGCGGGGGTGATCGGCTCGATCACGGCGGTCGGCGCCGGCCCGGTCGGGATGAGCGCCCCAAGGCCCCGTCCCAGACCGCCCCGAGGACGGTTCTTCATGCCACGCCTCCCAGCGACTGTTCCGCACTACGCATTCCGGTTCACCGGCTCCTTGACGCCACGCTCGGCGATCTCCTGGGCGGCTTCGAAATAGCTCGTCGCCCCCCGCGATCCCGGATCGTAGGTCATCACCGACTGGCCGTAGCTGGGTGCCTCCGAAACACGGACGTTGCGGGGGATGACCGCCTGGAGAACCTTGTCGCCGAAGTGGTTCCGCACGTCCTGCTCGACGGCGTCGGCCAGCCGGGTACGCCGGTCGTACATGGTGAGCAGGATGGTGGAGACGTCGAGCTTGGGGTTGAGGTGCTGACGGACCAGGTTGATGTTGTTGATCAGCTGGTTCAGCCCTTCCAGCGCGTAGTACTCGCACTGGATCGGAATGAGCACCTCCTGCGCGGCCACGAGCGCGTTGACCGTGAGCAGGCCGAGCGAGGGCGGGCAGTCGATGAAGACGTAGTCGAATTGGCCGGGGTAGGCGTCGATCGCCCGGGACAGCCGGGACTCGCGCGCGACCACCGACACCAGCTCGATCTCCGCGCCGGCAAGGTCGATCGTCGCCGGTACGCACCAGAGGTTGGGGATGCCCTCGACGCCCTGGGCGACCTCCTCCAGCGGAACGCTGTTGATGAGGCAGTCGTAGACGTCCGGCACGCCGGTGTGGTGCGGGACGTTCAGCCCGGTCGAAGCGTTGCCCTGCGGGTCCAGGTCGACCACGAGCACGCGGTTGCCGTGCAGGGCGAGCGCCACCGCAAGGTTCACGGTGGTCGTGGTCTTTCCCACGCCGCCCTTCTGGTTCGCGACGCACATGACCCGGGTCCGTTCCGGCCGAGGCATTGTCACCTCGCCACTCGGATTCAGGATCTGCACGGCGCGCATCGCCTCCATAGCCAACGGTGGGTCATCCTCTTCGCGCGTCGGGGTTTCACGTGAAACGTACGCGGCCTTGGCGGCGGCGGCCCCATGGGAGCCGGCCGGGGACGCGGACGTGTCCGTGACGGGAACGGATTCGGGGGTCGAGCCCGGCACCGAGTCGGGGATGGGCTGCTGCGGCACGGGAGACTCGAACCGGGCCAAGGTCGAGGCGTTGCGCCGGATGGGGGTCGCCCGACCGCCGGGCGAATTGCCGGGGCGCGGCCCGTCGAACGTGACGCGCGGCGCCGGAGGCTCCGGCGCAACACCGTCCGGCCGGGCTGCCGCATCACGATCCGGCGGTCGGGTCGACCGGCCGCGGGGCGGCCCGTCGGGCGCCCAGCTCGGGTAGTCGGTTTCACGTGAAACCGGGTCGCCCGTCGACCCGGTCACGCGTGGATCGTCGTACCTGCCGTCGTCATGCACCTGTCATCCCTGCCCGCTTCGGATGGTCGGTCCGCACCGCGTCAACTGGCCGCACGCGATCGCACCGCGGAGCGTGCGGCCCGGCGGGAGCGGCGGGACCGGTGAACGTCCGTTGCCGCCCGCTCCACACTATCGACGCGCAGCCAGCCTACGGCTCACGGGCGCAGCCGGTCCACGTCGGGTTCTCATCCTTCCGCCCACCCGCACCGGTTCAACGACACAACCGCCGGACGGGAAGCCGGCACCCGGACATCCGGCGTGGACTCCGACAGGGACTCAGCGCCGCCGGGGCCGGCCGCCACCCGACCGTTTGGCGGCCTTGGGTCGACCCGGCCCGACCATCCGCTCCCGCACGATCTCCACCACCGTCGTCGGCGGATCGATCACTCCCTCGCCGCAGCGGTGCACCTCGGGCTCACCGCCGCCCAGCCGGGCCACGGTCTGCGCGTGCTCGGCGACCTCGTCGGCGGCGGACGCGCCCTTGAGGGCGATCAGCCGACCGCCGCGCACGGCCAGCGGCAGGCACCACGTCGAGAGCCGGTCCAGCGGTGCGACGGCACGCGCGGTCACCACGTCACCGCTCAACGGGCCGACGCCTGTCGACCCGTTCGCCGCCTCGTCGGCCCGCCCCCGGAACACCCGGACCATCTTTGTCAGCCCGAGGTGCTGCACCGCCTCGATGAGGAAGGAGGTGCGCCGGGCGAGCGGTTCGATCAGGGTCACCGTCAGGTCGGGGCGCGCGATGGCCAGCACCAGGCCGGGCAGCCCGGCCCCGGAACCGACGTCGAGCACCGTCGCGCCCTCCGGGATCCGCTCGGCCACCGCCGCGCAGTTGAGCAGGTGGCGATCCCAGATCCGCGGCGCCTCGCGCGGGCCGATCAAGCCACGGAGCACGCCGTCGGTGGCGAGCAGTTCGGCGTACGCGGCAGCCAACTCGATCCGGTCGCCGAAGAGGGTGCGTGCCGCACCTGCCAGCTCCGGCGGCAGCACCGCAACAGCCGGCGGGGGCGTGGCTTCGGTGACGGCCGGCGCCAGCCGGGCGTCGGCATCCGCAGCCGGCGACGGCGCGGCGTCAGAATCCGCGGCCGGCGACGGCGCGGCGGGGGTCACGTTCGGCTCGGGCCGGACAGGGGACGGCCCGGGCGGCGTGCCACCCGGGCCGTCCACGGCACCGGCCGTGGTGTCGTCGTGGGTCACCCGGTCAGTCCGCCGGCCGGACGATGATGCGCCGGGTCGGCTCGACGCCCTCGGACTCGCTCTCCACGCCACTCATCGCGTTGACCACGTCGTGTACGCACTTGCGCTCGAACGCGGACATCGGCTCCAGGCGCACGGGCTCACCGTGCTCCTTGACCTTCTCCACGGCGTTCTTGGCGACTGCGGCGAGTTCCTTGCGGCGGGTGGCCCGGTAGCCGCCGACGTCGAGCAGCAGCCGGCTCGGGGTACCGGTCTGCCGAAAGACGGCCAGCCGGGCGAGTTCCTGGAGCGCCTCCAGGGTGGCGCCGCGCTGACCGACCAGGTTCTGCAGCCGAGCGCCGACCACCTCGACGACGGGGCGACCGCCGGAGACCAGCTCGTCGATGTCGCCGTCGTAGTCGAGGATGTCGAGCAGGCCCTCGACGTAGTCGGCCGCGATCTCGCTCTGCCGGAACAGTTCGCTCTCGCCGACCGTCTTCTTCTCCCGGATGCCCGACTCCTCGTCGGTCTCCGCGGTGTCGCCGTTCACCGCGGTCGGCTCGGTCCCCTCGTCGTCCAGGGACTGGTCGGCTTGGGGGGTGCTGGTGTCGGTCACGGTCTCATCTCCGTACTCGCTCGGCCGGACCGTCGGGTCCGCTGGTTCCCCGGGGCCGGCGGGAGGTCGCCGGTACCCACGGGCACGTCTGTCGTACGGGCAGTCTCGCCCGTGGGCCGCGTCGCACGCGGCGGTTCCGCCCGGCGCCGGCCGTACGGCGGCTGCACAGTGCGGAACGGGCCGCCGCCGGTGTCCCGACGGCGGCCCGGAGGTTCTCAGCCCTGCCGCTTGGCGGGGCGGCCCTTCTTGGGGTTGGCCGGCTTGGCGCCCGGCTTGGGGCCGGCGATCTTCGGCGCGACCGGCTTGGCCGGGGCCTGGGGGGCCGGCTTGCCGCGGCCCAGCAGGCCGCCCAACTTCGCCGGCTGCACGGGGTTGCGGGTCGAGGTGACCGGCTTGCTGGTGGCGGTCGGCGGCGGCGGGAACTTACGCAGCACCCACTGCTGCTGGCCGAGGGTGAAGAGGTTGTTCGTGACCCAGTAGATGATCACACCGATGGGGAAGATGGCGCCGGAGATGAGCAGCGACAGCGGGATGCCGTAGAGCATCAGCTTCTGGATCATCCGCTGCTGCGGGTCCTCGGCCCAGCCGGTCTTGAGGATCATCTGACGGCTGGTGAGGTAGGTGGTGCCCATCATCATCAGCACCAGAATGCCGGCGATGACCTTCACGGTGGTGCCGTTGGCACCGAGCCGGGCCAGTTCGTCGGCGGTCGAGCCGAACTTGCCGGCGATCGGTGCGGTGAAGAGCTTCGCGGCCGAGGCGCTCTCGAACTGGGTGACCGTCCAGCCGTAGAGGGTCTTGCCCCCGTTGGCCGGGTCGAGCCGGCGGAGCACGTGGAAGAGGCCCAGGAAGACGGGGATCTGGAGGAACATCGGAAGGCAGCCCATGAGCGGGTTGGCCTTTTCCTTCCGGTAGAGCTCCATCATCTCTTTCTGGAGCGTCTCCCGGTCACCCTTGTGCTTCTCCTGCAGCGCCTTCACCTGCGGCTGGAGCGCCTGCATCGCGCGCTGCGACTTGATCTGCTTGACGAAGACGGGGAACAGGATCACCCGGACGGTGACCACCAGGAAGACGATGGCGAGGATCCAGGCCCAGTTCGTGCCGATTACCGCCGTGTCCGGCACCCGGATGGCGTCCCAGGCCCCATGCCAGGCCAGCAGGATCCACGAAATCGCGTAGTAGATCCAGTCGAGACTCAATTCTCAGGCTCCAGTCGCATCGGCACGGCGGCGGTCGCCCGGCTCAGGCACCGGGTCGTGTCCACCTGGGTGGAAGGGGTGGCAGCGCAACAGCCGCCGGGCCGTCAGGCCCGCTCCCCGGATCGCGCCGTGCACCGCCACCGCCTCCAGGGCGTAGGCACTGCACGACGGGTAGAACCGGCAGCGGGCCGGCAGAGCCGGACTTATCCACCGACGGTACGCGACGATGGGCCCGCTCAGCACCCGGGCACCGATCGTCGTCGGCCGTGGCCCGGTCGGTCCGGCGGTCACCGGGACCGCCGTCCGCGGGGCGCCGTCGCCGCGGCGATAGCCGCATCGAGATCGGTGCCGAGTCGCGGGTACGACGCGTCGGCCGCGGCGGGCAACGCCCGTACGACCAGGGTGCTTCCCGCGGGCAGACCGGTCAGCCGCTCACGGACCAGGTGTCGCAGGCGACGCCGGACCCGGTTGCGGACCACGGCGTTCCCGACGGCCTTGGACACGACGAAGCCGGCGCGGGCCGGTCCGGAGGGTTGCTCCGTCCCGGTGCTCCGCGCCGGCTCCGGCGAGGTTGCTGTCGTGGCGTCGGGGGTCGTCGGCAGGCTCAGGTGGACAACGACGGCACCACGGCCGGCACGTCGACCACCCCGGACCGCTGCGGCGAAGTCAGTGCTACGCCGCAGTCGCTGTGCGGCCGCCAGCACGACTGTCCACGTCCCCCGGACCTGACCGTGTCGGCCTCAGGCCGACAGGCGGGTGCGGCCCTTGGAGCGACGGGTCGAAAGGATGGCGCGGCCGGCACGGGTGCGCATGCGCAGCCGGAAGCCGTGGGTCTTCGCGCGGCGGCGGTTGTTCGGCTGGTAGGTGCGCTTGCTCACGTCAGGCTCTCCGTTTTCGTACGCCCCGGGCGAGGGGTCGCCGGGATCGTGTGGTGGTCCAGGCCACCTCGGCGGTGGCCCCCGATCGGTGCTGCCCGGCGGAGCGGGACCTCGGCGATGCAGGGAAGCGACCGCGGACAGCAAGCACCCATCACCCTAGCAGAGGGCGAGAGAGCAGCCATTTCAGCCTACGCAGGGCGACAACCACCGTCAAACACCCCCAGCAGGGCGGTACGCCGGGCCCCACCGGCGACCGAAGCGGCGGTTTTCGCTGATGTTGACAAGGGTCGCCGCGCGTCACCGGTTGATGGCGCGCGGACAACGCTGTTACCGTGCCCGATTGCGGTCAGCGTCGAAAAGTCCGGTCGTCGCCGGCGGCCAAGACCGGACAAGGTAGTGAATCGTTCGGCACGATGAACCCGCTTCAGCGCCCGTTCAGGCAGGGGGCAGGTCCGACCCGCGTCCGGCGGGCGGCCACAATCGGTGCGTACACAGGCTGTGGATAACTTGTGGACGAGGACCGGTCGGTCGCCCGGTGGGTGTCGTTTCCACCCGCGCGAACGCGCCGGGCCCGGGACGGCCGACCGGAGAAGACAGCGGCGTCGGCGGAGCAGAGGCGAGGGGGTGGCACGACGGTGACCGGTACGACCGACCTTGCCGCGGTGTGGACAGCGACGACCGACGAACTCGCCGACGAGATCATCTCCGCGCAGCAGCGGGCGTACCTGCGGCTGACCCGGCTACGGGCCATCGTCGAGGACACCGCGCTGCTCTCCGTTCCCGACGCCTTCACCCGGGACGTGATCGAGTCCCGGCTGCGCCCGGCGATCACGGAGGCGCTCACCCGCCGGCTGGGTCGGCCGATCCAGGTAGCGGTGACCGTACGCCTGCCCGAGGGCGGCTCCGGCCGCCCGGCGGGCACCGTCTATCGCAGCGGGCCCGAGACCGGGCCGGCCAACCACGACGGCGGGCCGCTCGACTACACCGACGCACCGCCGGGCTTCGACGGGATGGTCGGGCACCGGGACGGCGCGGCCCTCGACGCGGGGCAGCCGCCACACATCCCCGAGCAGGCGCACCCCCAGCGGCGGCCCGACGCCTCGTCGCCGGACGACGACGGGCACCGGCCGGGCGATCGGGGCGGGCAGGAGGCCCTCTTCAGCACGGCCTTCGCCGAGCCGCCGCGGGGTGACCGGTCGGCGCCGGTCCGGCACCCGGCCGAGCGTCGGGGCTACGACGAGCATGCCTCCCGGCTGGACCCGCCGGCCGACGCCCGGGGGTACGAGCCCCGCTACCGCGAGGACGCCGACTCTCCACGGGACCAGCACGTGATCCGGGCCATGCCCCGCGACACCGGCACCGACAGCGGCCCCGGCCGGGGTGGCGCGGATCACCGGACAGGTGGCCGGGACGACCGCCGGATGCCCGGCGCCGACAGCGGTGGCAACCGGCTCAACCCCAAGTACATGTTCGAGACGTTCGTCATCGGCTCGTCCAACCGCTTCGCCCACGCGGCGAGCGTCGCGGTCGCCGAGTCGCCGGCGAAGGCGTACAACCCGCTGTTCATCTACGGCAGCTCCGGGCTGGGCAAGACGCACCTGCTGCACGCCATCGGGCACTACGCCACGACGCTGGGAAACGCGCGCTCGGTCCGGTACGTCTCGACCGAGGAATTCACCAACGACTTCATCAACTCGCTCCGGGACGACAAGACCAGTGCGTTCCAGCGGCGCTACCGCGACGTCGACATCCTGCTGATCGACGACATCCAGTTCCTGGAGAACCGTGAGCGCACGCAGGAGGAGTTCTTCCACACGTTCAACACGCTGCACAACGCCAACAAGCAGATCGTGATCACCTCCGACCGGTCGCCGAAGCAGCTCGCTACCCTGGAGGACCGGCTGCGTACCCGCTTCGAGTGGGGGTTGCTGGCCGACATCCAGCCGCCGGACCTGGAGACCCGGATCGCCATCCTCCAGAAGAAGGCGGCGCAGGAGCGCCTCTACGCCCCGCCGGACGTGCTGGAGTTCATCGCCTCGCGGGTGTCGAACTCGATCCGGGAGCTGGAGGGTGCGCTGATCCGGGTGACGGCGTTCGCCAGCCTGACCCGCGCCACGGTCGAGTTGTCGCTGGCGGAGGAGGTGCTGCGGGACTTCATCCCGGACGGCACCGGGCCGGAGATCACCGCCGACCAGATCATGGTCTCCACCGCCGACTACTTCGGGGTCAGCCTGGAGGACCTGCGCGGCCACTCCCGCTCCCGGGTGCTGGTGAACGCCCGCCAGGTGGCCATGTACCTGTGCCGGGAGCTGACCGACCTGTCACTGCCCCGGATCGGGCAGGCCTTCGGCGGCCGGGACCACACCACCGTCATGCACGCCGACCGCAAGATCCGTCAGCAGATGGCCGAACGCCGGTCGCTCTACAACCAGATCGCCGAGCTGACCAACCGGATCAAGCAGAACACCTGACGCGTACGCCCGCGCCCACGGCGGAGAGGGGCGACCGACGCGCCCGGCCGGACCATCGGCCGGGCGTTTTTTCGTCCGCCACGGAAGCGTTTCTGGCGTTCCCGACGGCCCGGCGCTTGACCCTCGACATGGTGGAGACCACAACATCTGAGCCGTGTCCGTCCACCGCCCGGATCGTTGTCCACAACTCGTCGTCCACAACCTGTGGAAAACTACCGTCTGCCCACCTCTCGGTTACCCACAGCTTGTGGAAAAACCCTGGGGACAGGCTGTGGACGCCTGTGGGAAACCGGGTGGTTGTCCACAGGCGACGGTTCGCCTGTGGGAGACCTGTTGAAGGTTCTGGGGATAACGCCGTTTGCGCGGCTTCCGGCTGTCCACAGAACTGGGGAGAAAGTCGGTGGACAACCGGTGGACAGCCTGTGGACAACGGTGGACAGCCTGTGGACGACGACAGCCTGTGGATGGGGGCCCGAGTTATACCCCTGCTTATCCACAGCTAAACCACCGGTGGATAAGCTGTCTGAGCTGCGCAGACGCCGGTTTTCCACAGTTTGCACAGGTGCGATGAAGATGACGAGTTATCTCTTCTAAGACAACAAAAACCAATCATCACCGTTGGACTTCCTGTGGATCGGCCGGAACGCCGTCGTGGACGGCTCTCCGGCACCGGGGAAGAGCACGGGGTCGGGCGCACAGCCGATGCCCACGCGCCCTAAGGTGCGATGGGTACCCGCACGGACAGGCGGGTCGGTAGGCAGCGGTCGGCATGAGAGAGTTGTCGCTGACGTCGACGCGGAGGCATTGATGAAGTTCCGAGTGGAGCGCGACGCGCTCGCCGAGGCCGTGGCCTGGACCGCGAAGAGCCTGCCCAGCCGGCCGTCCGTGCCGGTGCTCGCCGGCGTGATGATGCGGGTGACCGACGGCAACCTGCAGGTCTCGGGCTTCGACTACGAGGTCTCCAGCCAGGTCACCGTCGAGGTGCAGGGCGACGCCGACGGCGCAGCCCTGGTCTCCGGTCGGCTGCTGGCCGAGATCACCAAGGCACTGCCCGCCAAGCCGGTGGACATCGCCGCTGTCGGCGCCCACCTCGAACTGGTCTGCGGCAGCGCCCGGTTCACCCTGCCCACCATGCCGGTCGAGGACTACCCGTCCCTGCCGGAGATGCCGGAGAGTGCCGGCACCGTCGACGCCGTCGCCTTCGCGGCGGCCGTCGCCCAGGTCGCCATCGCCGCCGGCCGCGACGAGACGCTGCCGATGATGACCGGCGTACGCGTCGAGATCTCCGGCGGCACGCTGGCCATGCTCGCCACCGACCGCTACCGGCTGGCCCTGCGCGAGATGCAGTGGAACCCGGACGACCCCGAGGTGAGCGTCAACGCCCTCGTGCCGGCCCGGACCCTGAACGACACCGCAAAGGCGCTGGGCCCGATCGGTGGCCAGGTCACCATGGCGCTCTCCCAGGGCGCGGCCGGCGAGGGGATGATCGGCTTCGCCGGCGGCACCCGGCGCACCACCAGCCGGCTGCTCGACGGAGCGAACTACCCGCCGGTGCGCTCGCTCTTCCCGACCAGCCACAACGCCGAGGCGCGGGTGCCGGTCAGCACCCTGATCGAGGTCGTCAAGCGCGTTGCCCTGGTGGCCGAGCGGGCCACCCCGGTGCTGCTCAGCTTCAGCGCCGACGGCCTGGTGGTCGAGGCCGGCGGCACCGAGGAGGCGCGGGCCAGCGAGGCGATGGAGGCCACCTTCACCGGTGACCCGCTGACCATCGGCTTCAACCCGCAGTACCTGATCGACGGCCTCACCAACCTGGGGGCCCAGTTCGCCGTGCTCTCGTTCGTCGATGCCTTCAAGCCCGCGGTGATTTCGCCCTCCGGCGAGGATGGCGAGGTCATCCCCGGGTACCGGTACCTCATCATGCCGATCCGCGTCTCCCGCTGATCGCACCCGAGAAGACCCCGACGCACGGAGGTAGGAACACATGCAGCTCGGCCTGGTAGGGCTCGGCCGGATGGGCGGCAACATGCGTGAGCGGTTGCGCGCCGCCGGGCACGAGGTGGTCGGCTTCGACCACAACGCGGAGCTGAGCGATGTCGCGACCCTGGCGGAGCTTGCGGAAAAGCTGGAGTCTCCCCGGGCGATCTGGGTCATGGTTCCCGCCGGCGTCACTGACGCGACCATCGACGAGCTCGCCGACGTCCTCGGTGAGGGCGACATCATCATCGACGGTGGCAACTCCCGGTTCAGCGACGACGCGCCCCGCGCCGAGCGGCTGAACGAGCGCGGCATCGGCTACCTCGACGCCGGCGTCTCCGGCGGCGTCTGGGGCCGGCAGAACGGCTACGCGCTGATGGTGGGTGGCGCCCAGGAGCATGTCGACCGGCTCATGCCGATCTTCGAGTCGCTGAAGCCGGAAGGCGAGTTCGGCTTCGTGCACGCCGGGCCGGTCGGCGCCGGGCACTACGCCAAGATGGTGCACAACGGCATCGAGTACGGCCTGATGCACGCCTACGCCGAGGGCTACGAGCTGCTGGCCGCCTCCGAGCTGGTAACCAACGTGCCCGGGGTGTTCAAGTCCTGGCGCGAGGGCACCGTGGTCCGCTCCTGGCTGCTCGACCTGCTGGACCGGGCCCTCGACGAGGATCCGGAGCTGGCCGAGCTGAGCGGCTACACGGAGGACACCGGCGAGGGCCGGTGGACGGTCGACGAGGCGGTCCGGCTGGCCGTGCCGCTGAACGTGATCACCGCTTCGCTCTTCGCCCGCTTCGCCTCCCGCCAGGACGACTCGCCGGCCATGAAGGCCGTCGCCGCGCTGCGCCAGCAGTTCGGCGGGCACGCCGTCCACAAGCGCTGACGGGAATCCACACACCTGTGTACGTCCGCCGGCTCGAACTGGTCGACTTCCGCTCGTACGAGCGGGTCGGCGTGGACCTGGAGCCGGGGGCGAACGTCCTGACCGGCGCCAACGGCGTCGGCAAGACGAACCTGGTCGAGGCGTTGGGCTACGTGGCGACCCTGGAATCGCACCGGGTCGCCACGGACGCCCCCCTCGTCCGGATGGGCGCCTTCTCGGCGGTGATCCGCTGCGCGGTGGCCCACGAGGGACGTGAGCTGCTGGTCGAGCTGGAGATCGTCCCGGGCAAGGCCAACCGGGCCCGGCTGGGGCGTTCGCCGGCCCGCCGGGCCCGGGACGTGCTCGGCGCGCTTCGGCTCGTGCTGTTCGCCCCGGAGGACCTGGAACTCGTCCGGGGCGACCCGGCCGAGCGCCGCCGCTACCTCGACGACCTGCTGGTCAGCCGCCAGCCCCGGTACGCCGGGGTGCGGGCCGACTACGAGCGGGTGGTCAAGCAGCGCAACGCGTTGCTGCGCACCGCGTACCTGGCCCGCAAGACGGGCGGGTCGCGGGGTGGGGACCTGTCGACCCTGGCGGTCTGGGACACCCACCTGGCCCGGCATGGGGCGGAGCTGCTCGCCGGCCGGCTGGAGCTGGTCGCCGCGCTGGGCCCGCACGTGACGAAGGCGTACGACGCGGTGGCGGCGGGCCGGGGGGCCGCCGCGATGGCGTACCGGCCGTCGGTGGAGCTGGCGGAGCCCACCACCGACCGGGAGGCGCTGACGGAGGCGCTGACCGCCGCGCTCGTCGAGTCCCGCTCCGCCGAGGTCGAGCGGGGCACCACCCTGGTCGGCCCGCACCGCGACGAGCTGGCGCTGACCCTGGGCCCGCTGCCCGCCAAGGGGTACGCCAGCCACGGCGAGTCCTGGTCGTACGCCCTGGCCCTTCGGCTGGCGGGCTACGACCTGCTCCGCGCCGACGGCATCGAGCCGGTGCTGGTGCTTGACGACGTCTTCGCCGAGCTGGACGCCGGGCGGCGGGAGCGGCTGGCGGAGCTGGTCGGCGGGGCGAGTCAGCTGCTGGTGACCTGTGCGGTCGACGAGGACGTGCCGGTCTCCCTGCGCGGTGCCCGGTACGCCGTGGCCGAGGGGGCGGTGCGCCGTGTCGGATGAGCAGCTTCCTCCGGCCCGTCTCGGCCCGGGGCGCGGTGGCGGGAAGCCCGGCGGCTCCGGCGGGAAGCCCGGTGGGGACTCCGACGGCGCGGCGGGCGGCGAGGCGGCGGGGGCGAACGGGCCGGAACTGGCCCGGGCGGTGCTGGACGCGGCGAGGTCCCGCCGGGAGGCGGCGGCCCGCACGCGTCGGCGTAACCCCGGCGGGGATGGCGGCGACGGCGAGGGCGGCCAGCAGCGGCGCCTGCGTGGATACTCCGGCCCGGGGCCGGACCCGCGCGATCCGCAGCCGCTCGGCGCGGTGCTCAACCGGCTCGTCAAGGCGCGCGGCTGGCAGCAACCGGCGGCCGAGGCTACGGTGTTCGGCGCCTGGGAGCGGGTGGTCGGCTCGGAGGTGGCCCAGCACAGCCGGCCGGTGAAGCTGGAGGACGGCGAACTGACCGTGGAGGCCCGCTCGACCGCGTGGGCCACCCAGTTGCGGCTGCTGGCCGGCTCGCTGCTGAAGCAGATCGCCAGCGAGGTCGGCCACAACGTGGTGCGCAAGTTGCACATCCACGGCCCTGCCGCGCCGTCCTGGTCAAAGGGGCCGCGCCGGGTTCGTGGCCGCGGGCCCCGGGACACCTACGGCTGACGGTCAGTGACCGTCGCGTCGGGCCTCGCGCTCGGCGCGTTTGCGTTCCCGCTGCTCGCGGCTCCACTGTTTGCGCCGCTCCAGGTCCTGCTTCCAGGCCTCGCGGGCCTGGTTCGAGCCGCCCTGCACCGCGCCCTGCACCTCCGGCGGGCCGGCGAAGCGTCGGAAGGCCAAGGCCATCAGGCGTCCGCCCTCGCCGGGGGCCTTCGGGGTCGGCTTGTCCTCGCTCATCGCCCGGCCCTTTCTGTTGGTGTACAAATCATTAGTACACCAATCGTTGGTAGGCTCGCAATGACGACGAGGAGGCCGCCCGTGACCGACCCGATCGACGGGGATCCCCTGGCGCTGGAACAACAGGTCTGCTTCGCGCTCTCCGTCGCCGCGCGCGGCGTCGTCGCCGTCTACCGGCCGCTGCTCGAGCCGATGGGGCTGACCCACCCGCAGTACCTGGTGATGCTCGCGCTCTGGCAGCACGCGCCGCTGTCCGTGCGCGACCTCAGCCGCCTGCTCCAGCTCGATCCGGGCACGCTGTCGCCCCTGCTCAAGCGCCTGGAGGCGGCCGGCTACGTCCGGCGCGAGCGGGACTCCGCCGACGAGCGGAGCCTCGCGGTGACGCTGACCGCCGCCGGCGAGGCGCTGCGGGAGCGCGCCGAGCAGATTCCGCCCGCGATCGTCGAACGGCTCGGCATGCCGGTCGAGGAACTGCGCCACCTGCACACCGTGCTGACCCGGGTCATCGCCGCCGCCAACCGAGCCGGCGCGGCCGGTCCCGCTCAGGCGTCGGCGTAGACGGCGAAGCCGCGGTCGGCGCAGCGCCGGTAGAAGGCGGCCAGCACGGCCAGTTCGGCGCAGGTGAAGTTCCACTGCGGTGCCGCGCCGCTCTCGTCGCGCAGCGCGTCCAGCCGGCTGTCGAGCCAGCGCAGCTGCTGCTCGGCCAGCCGCCCGTCGGCGAGCAGCGACCGCAGCACCTGGCTCACCGAGTCGAAGGAGACCTCCTCGCCGTGCGGGCGGTGGCCCGTCACGAACCGCTCGATGCCGCCGGCGACCCAGCCGCACCCGTCTGGGTCGATCACCGGGTCCTCGTCCTCGGCTGCCGCGTCCGTGGCGTAGAGCACACCCTCGAGGCCGAGCAGCAGATCCACCAACTCGGTGTACGCGGTCGCCCGCACGGTGCCGGTCTTGGCGATCAGCTCGGCGAGCGCCGCGGTGGGCGCGGAGATGCGGGGCATTTCGACGATGTCGCCGAAGTCGACGAACTCGGCCGGCGCGACCGGATCGTAGAAGCGGCCGGTCCGCGGCCACTGCACCGCGACGTTGTCCAGCCCCATCTGGCGTCACCTCTTCGAGAGCACGGATAGTTCGTATCGGCTCGATCGTCCGGTTCCGGCCGGAAAAGATCAAGGCCGGGCCTGCGGCGTGGCGGGTGTCGTCTCCGGCTGCCCGACCGGCACCGACCGTCAGGCGGCGGCGCCCCCGATTGTCCCCTGGCGTGTAGGGGGAGTCGTGGGCGGCGCGGTTCGGCCGGCTACGTCGGTCTCAGCCGTCTCGCAAGGGGTGCCGAGTGGTGGTTCTGTCGCCCGCGCACAGTAAGATTGACACTGAGACGAAGACCCGGTGCGGAGCGACGAGACACGGGCCCGGAGCGGGCCCGCGATCATTGTCCACGCCGGGTTGAGCCGATCGCGATCCGCGGGCAACCGCGGCGACCGGCGCGTTCGACCCGTACCCCGGAGATTGTGCCCGGTGCCGGTCTGCGCGTCGACGTCGCGTCCTGTCCGCCGAACCCGCGCCCGACGCGCCACCAGGTGCGGACGGAGCGAGAAAGTGGCCGAAGGTGGCAGCGCAGGACAAGCAGGAGTACGGCGCCGGGTCGATCACCGTCCTCGAGGGGCTGGAGGCGGTTCGGAAGCGCCCCGGTATGTACATCGGGTCGACCGGTGAGCGCGGTCTGCACCACCTGGTGTGGGAGGTCGTCGACAACGCCGTGGACGAGGCGCTGGCCGGCCACTGCGACACCATCGACGTGGTGCTGCTCGCCGACGGCGGGGTCCGGGTCACCGACAACGGCCGGGGTTTCCCTGTCGACCTGCACCCGAAGCTCAAGAAGCCGGGTGTCGAGGTGGCGCTGACCGTGCTGCACGCGGGTGGCAAGTTCGACGGCAAGGCGTACGCGGTCTCCGGTGGTCTGCACGGCGTCGGCGTCTCCGTGGTGAACGCCCTCTCCAGCAGGATGGCGGTTGAGATCCACAAGGACGGCTTCGTCTGGCGGCAGCAGTACCACAACTCCAAGCCGGGCCCGCTGGACAAGGGCGAGTCGACCGACCGGACCGGCTCCGCGGTCTCCTTCTGGCCCGACCCGGACGTGTTCGAGACGGTCGACTTCGACTTCCAGACGATCTACCGGCGGATTCAGGAGATGGCCTTCCTCAACCGGGGCCTCACCATCCACCTGCTCGACGAGCGGGTCCCGGAGGAGGAGGACGGCCGGCAGCGCGAGGTCACCTTCTGCTACAAGGGCGGTATCGCCGACTTCGTCCGGCACCTCAACGCCTCGAAGAACCCGATCCACAAGACCGTGGTCGAGTTCGGCGCCGAGGAGGAGGGCATGTCGGTCGAGATCGCCATGCAGTGGAACGAGTCGTACGGCGAGTCGGTCTACACCTTCGCCAACACGATCAACACCCACGAGGGCGGCACCCACGAGGAAGGCTTCCGCGCCGCGCTGACCAGCGTCGTCAACCGCTACGGCACCGAGAAGAAGGTGCTCAAGGGCGACGAGAAGCTCTCCGGCGAGGACATTCGCGAGGGGCTGGCCGCGATCATCTCGGTCAAGCTGGCCAACCCGCAGTTCGAGGGCCAGACCAAGACCAAGCTGGGCAACACCCCGGTGAAGAGCTTCGTGCAGCGGGTCTGCAACGAGTGGCTGGTCGACTGGTTCGACCGCAACCCGGCCGAGGCGAAGATCATCATCCAGAAGGCGTCCCAGGCCGCCCGGGCCCGGATCGCCGCCCAGCAGGCGCGCAAGCTGGCCCGGCGCAAGTCGCTGCTGGAGTCCGGCTCGATGCCGGGCAAGCTGGCCGACTGCCAGTCCACCGACCCGCGCGAGTCCGAGGTGTTCATCGTCGAGGGCGACTCGGCCGGCGGCTCGGCCAAGCAGGGCCGGGACCCGCGTACCCAGGCGATCCTGCCGATCCGGGGCAAGATCCTCAACGTGGAGAAGGCCCGGATCGACCGGGTGCTGAAGAACGCCGAGGTCCAGGCGCTGATCACCGCGCTGGGCACCGGCATCCACGACGACTTCGACATCGAGAAGCTGCGCTACCACAAGACCGTGCTGATGGCCGACGCCGACGTGGACGGCCAGCACATCCAGACGCTGCTGCTCACGCTGCTCTTCCGTTTCATGCGTCCGCTGGTCGAGTTGGGGCACGTCTACCTGGCCGCCCCGCCGCTCTACAAGATCAAGTGGAACAAGAAGGGCGACGACGCGCAGTACGCGTACTCGGACCGGGAGCGGGACGGCCTGATCGCGCTGCGCCAGCAGAAGAAGCCGAATGCGAAGCCGGACGACATCCAGCGCTTCAAGGGCCTCGGCGAGATGAACTACCCCGAACTGTGGGAGACCACGATGAACCCGGCGACGCGTACGCTGCGTCAGGTCACGCTCGACGACGCGGCCACCGCCGACGAGTTGTTCAGTGTGCTGATGGGTGAGAACGTCGAGGCGCGCCGCTCGTTCATCCAGCGCAACGCCAAGGACGTTCGGTTCCTGGACATCTGACGGGTCTCGGCGGGCTGGCCGGCCATCCACCGGCCCGCCCGCCCATCCACAGGGTTATCCACAGCATGGCCGGTATCCACAGCCGTTATCCACAGCACGAAAACGACTCTGAGTCTGATAAGGGTTAACAGTGACCGATATCCCCGAGTCCACACCGAACGAGCCCGAGGCCCCGGAGACCGTCGCCGCCGTCGTCGAGCACGACCGCATCCAACCGGTCGGGCTCGAGGTGGAGATGCAGCGCTCCTACCTCGACTACGCGATGAGCGTCATCGTCGGGCGGGCGCTGCCGGACGTCCGGGACGGGCTCAAGCCGGTCCACCGCAAGATCCTCTACGCCATGTTCGACTCCGGCTACCGGCCGGACCGGGGCTACGTGAAGTGCTCCCGCGTGGTCGGCGACGTGATGGGTCAGTTCCACCCGCACGGCGACTCGGCGATCTATGACGCGCTGGTCCGGATGGCGCAGACCTGGTCGCTGCGCTACCCGCTGGTCGACGGCAACGGCAACTTCGGCTCGCCCGGCAACGATCCGGCCGCCGCGATGCGCTACACGGAGTGCAAGCTCGACCCGCTGGCGATGGAGATGCTGCGGGACATCGACGAGGACACCGTCGACCTCCAGGACAACTACGACGGCCGGGCCAAGGAGCCCACCATCCTGCCGTCGCGGATCCCGAACCTCCTGGTCAACGGCTCCGAGGGCATCGCGGTCGGGATGGCCACCAAGATCCCGCCGCACAACCTGCGCGAGATCGGCGCGGCGGTGCAGTGGTGCCTGGAGCACCCGGAGGAGGACGAGGCCACCACCCTCGAGGCGCTGCTGGGGATCGTCAAGGGGCCGGACTTCCCCACCCACGGCCTGATCGTGGGCACCCAGGCGATCCAGGACGCGTACCGCACCGGGCGCGGGTCGATCCGGATGCGGGCCGTGGTGGAGGTCGAGGAGGACAAGCGGGGCCGCCCCTGCCTGGTCGTCAGCGAGCTGCCCTACCAGGTCAACCCGGACAACCTGGCCGAGCGGATCGCCGAGCTGATCAAGGAGGGCAAGCTCGCCGGCATCGCCGACATCCGGGACGAGTCCTCCGGGCGTACCGGCATGCGGATCGTGCTCGTGCTCAAGCGCGACGCGGTCGCCAAGGTGGTGCTGAACAACCTCTACAAGCACACCCAGCTCCAGGAGACCTTCGGCGCCAACATGCTGGCGCTGGTCGACGGGGTGCCGCGCACGCTCAACCTGGCCCAGTTCATCCGCTACTACGTCGAGCACCAGATCGACGTGATCCGTCGGCGGACGGCGTACCGGCTGCGCAAGGCGGAGGAGCGGGCGCACATCCTGCGCGGTCTCTCGAAGGCGCTGGACGCCCTCGACGAGGTGATCGCCCTGATCCGGCGCTCGCCCACGGTGGATGACGCCCGGCAGGGCCTGATCCGGCTGCTGGAGATCGACGAGATCCAGGCGACCGCGATCCTCGACATGCAGCTGCGCCGGCTCGCCGCGCTGGAGCGGCAGCGGATCCTCGACGACCTGGCCAAGCTGGAGGTGGAGATCGCCGACCTCAAGGACATCCTCGCCAAGCCCGAGCGGCAGCGCAGGATCGTCTCCGAGGAGCTGGGCGAGATCATCGCCAAGTGGGGCGACGAGCGACGGACCAAGATCGTGCCGTTCGAGGGCGAGGTCTCCATGGAGGACCTCATCGCCCGCGAGGACGTGGTCGTCACGATCACCCGCACGGGCTACGCCAAGCGGACCAAGGTCGACCTCTACCGTTCCCAGCGGCGCGGTGGCAAGGGCGTCAGCGGCGCCACGCTACGGCAGGACGACATCGTCAGCCACTTCTTCGTATGCTCAACCCACGACTGGATGCTCTTCTTCACCAACAAGGGGCGCGTCTATCGGGCCAAGGCGTACGAGCTGCCCGAAGCCAGTAGGGTGGCCAAGGGCCAGCACGTGGCCAATCTGCTCGCATTCCAGCCCGACGAGCAGATCGCGCAGATCATCGAGATTCCGAACTACCAGGTGGCCCCCTACCTGGTACTTGCCACGAAGAACGGCCTGGTGAAGAAGACTCGGCTCGAGGAGTTCGACTCCCCCCGGTCCGGCGGCATCATCGCGATCAATCTGCGCGACGAGGACGAGCTGGTCGGGGCGGCGCTCGTCGCCCCCGAGGAGGATCTGCTGCTGGTCTCGAAGAGGGCGCAGGCGATCCGGTTCAGCGCGAGCGACGAGGCGCTGCGCCCGATGGGGCGGGCCACCTCGGGCGTGATCGGCATGCGCTTCAGCGAGGACGACGTCCTGCTGGCCATGGAGGTCGTCCGCGAAGGGCTGGACGTCCTGGTGGCCACGAACGGGGGATTCGCGAAACGTACCCCGATCGAGGAATACCCCGTGCAGGGCCGGGGAGGTAAGGGCGTGCTGACTGCGAAGATCACCGAGCGGCGCGGTGGCCTGGTCGGTGCGGTGGTGATCGACCCGGACGACGAGTTGTTCGCGATCACCAGCAACGGTGGTGTCATCCGGACTCCGGTGAAGCCTGTACGCCGCACGCGTGACCGGAACACAATGGGGGTCAAGCTGATGGACCTTCCGGATGGCGTGACTATCGTGGCAATTGCTCGCAATGCCGACGAGCCTGACGAACAGGACTAGTTGAATGACGGAGACACAGGCGAAGTCGGGGAACACGGGGACCTCGGCCACCCCGGTCGACGAGGAGGCCGCGAAGAGTGGCACACCAGCGACCGGCCGCGCGGCCGTGGGTCGGGCCACCGTCCCCGCCGACGCGCCTGCCCCGAAATTCACCCGGGCTCCCGGAATGACACCGCCCCCGGACAAGCCCTCCGAGGGCGGGGACGCGACGGAACGGGCCGAAGCGGTGGAGGCCGACAAGCCGGCCCCCGCCGCCAAGCCGGCCCCCGCCGCACCGACAACGACGCAACCGTTGAAGATCGGTGCCGGCCAGCCGACCGGCACCACCGGGACACAGCCGCGGGTCACCGGCGCCACCGGCACCCAGCCCCGGGTCACCGGCACCGCGAAGCCCCAGCCGGACGGCAACCGTCCGACCGGCATGGGTCGCCCCGCCAACGGGGGCGGCCTTCCGCCGGGCGTCAGCGGCGCGGCCGCCGTCGGGGCGGCCCGCGTGGGTGACGCGGTACGCGCCGCGCGTACGTCGGTCAGCTCGGCCGCGTCGCGCGGGCCGCGCCGGGCCCGGCTGAACCTCAAGCGGATCGACCCCTGGTCCGTCATGAAGTTCGCGTTCGCGGTGTCGGTGGTGCTCTTCATCGTCGTGGTGGTGGCCACCTCGGTGCTCTACCTGGCCCTCGACGCGATGGGCGTGTTCACCAGCGTCAACGACAGCCTGACCGACCTGGTCAGCGCCGGCGGCGGCCAGAGCACCAGCGGCTTCCAGATCACCGCCAAGGGCGTGATCCTCAGCTCGGCGCTGATCGGCCTGGTCAATGTCGTGCTGTTCACGGCGCTCGCCACCCTCGGGGCGTTCGTCTACAACGTCTGCGCGGACCTGGTCGGCGGCGTCGAGCTGACCCTCGCCGAGCGCGACTGAACCACCTCGAAAGCCGGGGCACCACCGAGCGTGGAGCCCCGGCTTTCGTGCGTTGCGCAGCACGTCACCGGGCGTCGCAGCGGTCCGCGCGGGCGGCGTAATCGGCTGGGCCGGGCGCGAAGCCTCCGGTAGGTTCAGAGGCGACGGCAACGCCCGGGCGTCGGCCCAGCCCCCGATTTGGGGCCGGGCGGACGGATGGGTTAACCTTGCTCGTCGCCACGCGGGGCTATAGCTCAGTCGGTTAGAGCGCAGAGCTGATAACTCTGAGGTCGCTGGTTCGATTCCAGCTAGCCCCACCGCACATCGTCGGACGGCAGTCGAGCACGAGGGGTAGGCCCCATGTTCAAGAAGCTTCTGATTCTGGCCGGCATCGTCGGTGTGGCAGCCCTGGTGGCCAAGAAGGTCAAGGACTCCAACGACGAGCGCGCCCTCTGGCACGAGGCAACCACCGCGCCCGACCTACGCTGACCCCGCTGGCACTTGCCAGCACCGGCGGCATCGTCCGCCTCGGGGCCCTAGCTCAACTGGCAGAGCACTGCCTTTGCAAGGCAGGGGTTAGGGGTTCGAGTCCCCTGGGCTCCACCAGCACGAACACCGGTTGATCTCGGTTCCGAGTACAGCCAAGCCGGTTACGCCGTGTCCTGCTCCGGTACAGCCGTAGGCCTGTCCGGGCCGACGTGCGCTGTCACGTACTGCGCGCCCGCGCTACCGTGAATTGCCGGCAGCCTGACCTGGTGTCCCACGGGCGACAGGTAGAGCAGCAGGGCCCCGCTCATCGCGAAGCCGAACGTGACCAGCTCCAGGACGACCGCGATACCGATATGGAACGCCAGGCCGGCGACGAGTAGTACGCGGCGCAGCCCGGGAGGCAACAGTCGGGCCAGGGCCAGAGCGAACTCCAGCACCAGCACCGACCAGGTGAACAGCGTCACCCCCGCCGCGGAGCCGGTGACCGTCTCGGTCAGCGGGCGCAGCAGGCTGGGCGGCTCGTACCCGGGCGTGCGCAGCCAGTAGAACATTGCGGTGCCGTCGGCCCACTCGGTCACGTCTAGTTTGGCGATGCTGGCGTGCAGGTACACGAAGGCGACCTGGAGCCAGATGAGGATCAGAGCGGCGTGCGCGACCACCCGGCCGGTGCCGATCCTGGTGTCGGCCGGCGGCGGTTGCCAGTGCCACCGCCGGGGGTCGGTGAGCGCCAGCGGGAGCAGCAGCAGGGTAAGGGTGGCCGTGATGTGGTCGCCGCCGTCCAACGCGGACAGGTTGGCGATCACACTCCAGGAGATGTACCAGTGTGGCAGCGCGGTCCACCGGGGACGCCAGCCGCTGGCCACCACGATCAGCACGGCGATTCCGATCCACCGGGCGAGTTGCCCGTGCCCGGAGGGAAGAGCGCACCAGATACCGGCGGCGGCCGGTCCCGTGCAGTGCTCGACGCCGTCCACGGCCAGCAGGATCGCCGGTGGGTTGACCAGCAGGGTGGCACTGGTGCCGGCGGCCAGCAGGGTCCGGGCCAGCCCGACCCCGCTGGACCAGGGCGCGACCGACAGCCCAGGTCGGCAGCGACGGCCGACCCGGGCCAGCCACCCGTCTAGCAGGCCACCGTGAGCCGGGCCACTCGCGACGGGAGTACGGTAGGCAGGTCTTTCCAGGCCCACGGGAGTACCTCCTGAAGGACGATTCCGACGTTGCCACAGAGCGTGCGGACGGTGGCGGTGTTGGCTGCTTCGGTTTCCCGGGCAGTGGCCAGGCAGGCGGCGGCTTCGCGGTCACACCTGGTCCACGCGGGCCCGTCCAACTGGCGGGTGAGCAGCGAGATCTCCGCGCTGCGGGCCCGGTCCCGCTTGTCCAGGCCGGCCGGGCCACGGCTGCGGCCCGGGGCAACCCGCCACCGTCCGTCCCGGTCCGTGGTGTAGGCCACCGGGCTGGGCAGGCGGGGGTCGCGGGTGAAGAACGCCCAGCCCTCCGGTATCAGTACGCGGGCGACCGACCGGCCGGGTGGGGCCGGCATCGCGGCCACCGGCACCACCGCCCGGACGATGTAGCCCACGAGCAATCCGGCGACCAACGCGATCGCGGCGATCCGCCGGCCCAGCCCGATGTCGTCCACTGCGGACTACCTGACCCGCAGGTCGCGGCTGATGATCTGGATGAGCTGGTCCTGCACCAGTTTGGCCTGTGGCGCCGGGTTGCCGGCCATGTCCCACGACCAGTCGGCGAACCCGCCGGCGAAGATCGCCCTGATTGTGCCGACTTCCAGTGGGGTCCGGTTGTTGTTGTCCATGTCGATGTAGGAGTCGGCTCGGACGACCTCGTACGCGTTCTCGAGCAGGGCGTCGTTGACCAGGAGCACGGCGGAGTCCACGGTTGCCTTGCCGAATTCCCGGTTCAACACCTCGCGGGCCAGCGCGACGAGGGTGACCAGGCCATCCCGGACCAGGACCGGATTGCCGCTCTGCACCCGCTGCGAGATGTACCCGTCGGACCAGGCGCCCCGACGGGTCAGCTCCGCGTTGAGCGCGTTCTGGGCGAGCCGTAGCATCGGCGTCCACCGCGTCGGCGGGCGCTCCAGGTAGACCAGCCGATGGGCGGCCGGCCCGTCGTTGAACAGGATCGCGTTGGAGAGCTGGGTGGCCGTGTACCGTGGCGTCCCGCCCGGCCAGCCGGGGTTCGCCTGGCTGCGTGCCCCGAAGCCGACGGACACCGTTGCCAGGACCAGCACGAACAGGCTGAGCCAGACCTTGCGGTGTGTCATGACTACCTCCCGCCAATCAAAGTGACCTTCCCGGAACACTCTGCGCCGGACCGTCCCTGATTCGTCCCCGGAGCGTCCCCGGCTGGCGCCTGGCCCGGCACCCCGAACACCACGGGACCGGACTGGTTCCGTCCGCCGTCAACAACCAGATATGCACGCGCTCGTGGCGGTGTGACAATCCGAAGTGGCACGGCTCGTCCGGGTGGCGGCCGGGCCGGGTTCGCACCGACCGGCGCACGGACGAGGGCGGGAGGTACGTGAGGTTTCAGGTACTGGGTCCGTTCAGAGTGCAGCTCGACCGTGGCGAGATTCCCCTGGCCGCATCACGGGAGCAACGTGTCCTGGCCGCCCTGTTGCTCGACGCGAACCGGGTGGTGCCAATGTCCCGGTTGGTCGAGGCGATCTGGGATGAGCATCCGCCGACCAGCTCGGTCAAGGTGGTTCGCAACTGCGTGTCGATGCTACGTAGGCGGCTGGTGACGGCAGGCGAGATCGGCACCGAGTCCGGCGGGTACGTGCTGCGCGTCCCGGGTGACGACATCGACCTGCGGGTCTTCGCCGACCGGGCACAGCACGGCCGCCGGCTCGCCGCCGCCGGAGAGCTGGCGGGCGCGGTCGTCCACCTGCGGGAGGCCCTGGCGCTGTGGCGCGGGCCCGCCTTCACCGGGGTGACCGGACGGCTGATCGAGGCGGCGGCGGCGCAGCTCAACGACCAACGCCGCAGCCTCCAGGAAGAACGCCTGTCACACGAACTCACGTTGGGCGGGGGAGTCGAACTCGTGGATGAGATCGCCGACCTGGTCGCGGCGGAACCACTGCGCGAGCGGGCCCACGGGCAGCTCATGCTCGCCCTCTACCGGGCCGGCCGCCGCACCGAGGCGCTCCGGGCGTATCACCAGGTGCGGCGACTGCTGGTGGGTGAGCTGGGAATCGAGCCGGGACAGGAACTGGCCGAGCTGCACCGGGCGATCCTCAAAGCCGACCCGCGACTGGCGCCGGTCACGGCGCCCACGGCCATCTCCCGGCCGGAGCCCAGCCGGCCGGCGGCGCCGACCCCGGCCAGGCCGGTTCCAGCGCAGCTACCCGCGTCGCCGCACGCCTTCACCGGACGTACCGCTGAGCTTGACGGGTTGTGCGGGCTGCTGGACGCGGCCGCTCGGGCCGGCACGGCAATGGTGGCGGTCGTCTCCGGCATCGCGGGGGTGGGGAAGACGGCCCTGGCGGTCCACTTCGCCCGCCTCGTGGTCGACCGGTTTCCGGACGGCCAACTCCACGTCGACCTGCGCGGCTTTTATCCGACGGGTCCGCCGGTTGACCCCGGCGAGGCGGTCCGTGGTTTCCTGGCCGCGTTCGGTGTGCCAGCACAGCAGTTGCCCGAGGGCCTCGCCGCCCAGTCGGCGTTGCTGCGCACGCTGCTGGCCGAGCGCCGGGTTCTGCTGGTGCTGGACAACGCCCGCGACAGCACGCACGTCCGCCCGCTGCTGCCGGGTGGACCCGGCTGCCTCACCCTGATCACCAGCCGCAGCAGGCTGACCGGCCTGGTGACGACCGAGGGCGCACATCCGATCACCCTCGATCCGCTGCCGCTCGGCGACGCGCACCGCATGCTGATCCGCCGTCTCGGTGCGGCCCGGCTCACCGCCGATCCGGCGGCCGTCACGACGATCACCGCCCGGTCGGCGGGGCTGCCCCTGGCACTGGCGATCGTGGCGTCCCGGATGGTCAGTCACCCCCACTTTTCCCTGCGGGCCATCGCCGAGGAGTTGGAGCTGGCCCACGGGGGTCTGGAGGGGTTCACGGGCATGGACGCCGAAACCGACGTCCGGTCGGTCTTCTCCTGGTCGTACCGTGCCCTGAGTGGTCCGGCCGCGCGCCTGTTCCGACTGCTCAGCATGCATCCCGGCCCGGACCTGGGTGCGGTCGCGGCGGCCAGCCTCGCCGGTGTTCCACCCTCGCGGGTGCGCCCGCTGTTGGCCGAACTCGCGTACGCGCACATGGTCACCGAGCACACGCCCGGCCGGTACGCCATGCACGACCTGCTCCGCGCGTACGCCGTGGAGCGGACGGACATCGAGGAGGACAGCGCCGAGCGGCCGGCCGTGACCCACCGGATGTTCGACCACTACCTGGGCAGCGCCCACCTTGCCGATCTGCGGCTGCACCCACACCGGGATCCGATCCGGCTGCCGGCGGCGGTCCTCGGCGTGACCGTAGCGGTCATCGGCGACCGCGAGGCGGCCCGGGCCTGGTTCAGCCAGGAGTATCCGGTGCTGCTCAATCTTCTGCGGCGGGCTGGCAGCGATGGCCACGACGTCCACGCGTGGCAGCTCGGCTGGGCCATGACCACGTTCCTGGACCGGCGTGGCCACTGGCATGACCAGGCGATCGTTCAACAGCTCGCGCTGGAGGCGGCCAACCGGGTCCGGGACCGGGACGGGCAGGCCCGAGCGCACCGCAACATCTCCATCGCGCACCTGCGTCGGGGCCTGCACGGTGAGGCCCGCGACCACCTGTGGCACGCGGTGCGGCTCTACCGCGGGCTCGGCGATCAGGTCGGGCAGGCCCGCACCCTGCTCAACCTGGGCACGGTCGCCGAGCATCGGAGCCAGCCCCGGCTCGCGCTGCGCTACGCCGAACAGGCGCTGCGGTTGTTCCGGGCGGCCGGGCACCGATCCGGGCAGGCGAACGCCCTGAACAACGCGGGCTGGTACCACAGCCAGCTCGGTAACCACGAGCTGGCGCTACACCACTGCCAGCGGGCGCTGGCGCTGCACCAGGAGGCCGGTAACCGCTACTGGCAGGCCCACACCTGGGACAGCCTGGGGTGCGCGTACCACCACCTGGGCCGATATTCCGAGGCCACCGAGTGTTACCGACAGGCCCTGTCGCTCTGGCGCGAGGCGGGTGAACGCTACTACGAGTCAGCCACGCTCACGCACCTCGGCGACACCCATCTCGCCGAGGGCGAGCGGTCGGCGGCGCGTGGGGTGTGGCGGGAGGCGCTGGACATCGTCGTGGAGTTGGGTCAGGACGCCGGCCGCATTCTGGACAAGATCCGTACGGTGACGACCGGATAGGACGCGGGAAACCGGAGCATGACAATCCTGTTGGCGCTGGTGGGTCGTCGATGACGAGCAGGTCATCGATGAGCCGTGGCGATGGGCCTCGGGGACCCACTGTCACGCGGGGGCGTGCTCACGCAGGAGCGCGAGGAGCCCGTAGCCGTCCTCGATCCGCGCGTCCGGTTCGACTCCCGGCAGCGCCGCCTCCCGGTCGGTGCGGGGTGACCGCATGAGGATCGCGGCGGCGGCGCCGGCGCGACGGGCGCAGGCGATGTCGCGGTGCACGGTGTCGCCGACGAACCAGCAGTCGCCGATCGGCACCGTGATCGCGCGGGCCGCCAGCAGTGCCAGCTCCGGGTTCGGCTTTCGGGGCCCGGCCTCGTCGCTGTAGAACTCGGCCTCGAACAGCCCGGAGAGCCCTGCGACCGCGAGGAAGTCCCGATGGGCGGCGCCGCAGAGCGTGTTACTGACGACCGCCATCGGCAGGCCGGCGTCGGCGGCGTGGCGTAAGGCCTCGGGGATGCCGGGCCGCACCGCCCACTCCTCCCGCCAGGTCCAGGCGTATGCCAGCGGGGTCGCCTCCCGCTCGACGGCGTCGCGGGCCTCCCGCGGCCAGGACCGGGTCACGAAGTCGGCCCAGACCTGGCCGTGCGGCAGCTCGACGGGGTCACCTGTCCGGCCCACGTCGTCGCGCCACCGGGCGTACGCCCGGGTGCCTTCGCCGAGGTCCCGGGCGATCTGCTCGTCCGGGACGGCGTCGTCGACGAGCCCGGCCAGCCGCCGCACCAGCCCCGGTGCGGCCGGTGGTTGGGGTGGCGCGTCGGCCAGGACGCCGCCGAAGTCCAGCAGGAGAGCCCGAGGGGCAGGAAGCATGCCGCCATCCTCGCGCACCGGACGACGCCCCGGCCACCGCCGAGTCGACGCCGACCCCGGCAGGTTAGCGTCGCAGGTGTGACCACTGGACCGTCCCCGCGCGTGCTCCCGGCCGACCGCGGCATCGCCGAGGCCGCCTCCGTCCTGCGTACCGGCGGGTTGGTGGCCTTTCCCACCGAGACCGTCTACGGGCTCGGCGCGAACGCGCTGGACGCCCGGGCCGCCGCCCGCATCTTCGAGGCGAAGGCGCGGCCCAGTTTCGACCCGCTGATCACGCACCTCGCCGACGCGACCGAACTGGAGAAGCTGGTGGGGGCGGTGCCGGCGGCGGTGGCGGCGTTGGCCGAGCGGTTCTGGCCGGGGCCGCTCACGCTGATCGTGGACCGGCCGGCGGCGATCCCGCCGATCGTCACCTCCGGGCTGGCGACGATGGCGGTCCGGGTGCCGGACAACGCGCACGCGCGGGCGCTGATCGCCGAGGCCGGGGTGCCGGTGGCGGCACCGAGCGCGAACCGGTTCGGCCAGCTCAGCCCGACCCGGGCCGAACACGTGGTGCGGGGCCTGGGCGCCGCCGTGGACGTGGTGCTCGACGGCGGGCCGACGCGGTGCGGGATCGAGTCGACCATCGTGGACGCCCGGGGCGGGCAGCCGGTGGTGCTGCGCCTCGGCGCGCTGCCGGTCGAGGCGCTGGAGGAGGCCGCCGGCCCGGTGACCGTACGCCCGGGCAGCTCGGGGCGGCCGGTCGCGCCCGGCACGCTGGCGGCGCACTACGCCCCGCGTACGCCGCTGCGGTTGGTATCGGGCGGCGAGCCGCCGGCGGCGGACGGGGTGCGGCGCGGCTTCCTGGCCTTCCGGGACCGGCCGGCGGGCGACTGGGCCGCCGTGGAGGTGCTCTCCGCCGACGGTGATCTGACCGAGGCCGCCGCGCGGCTGTTCGACGCGCTGCACGAACTGGACGCCACCGGGGTCGGCGAGATCCTGGTCGAGCCGGTCCCCGAGGTCGGCGTGGGCCGGGCGATCAACGACCGGCTGCGCCGCGCCGCCGCCACCTGGCATCCGGCAGGGTGAGACAGGGGTGCACGGGCCGGGAGGACGGGGGCACGAGTTCGTCGGCATCGCGGCCGTCGGGTGCCCGGCGCGCCCGGAAAGGGCTCCGGGCAGTGTGGCGGGGCGCTGTCGAGCTGCCCCATCTGTGAGACCGGCAGGTGCGGCGGAGGGTTGAGTGGGCGGGCGACGTCGGCGGCGAGGCCGACGTGCCCCATCTGTGCGGGCAGCTCGACAGCATCGACGGGGCAGAGTCGACGCGCACCCCCAACGGACGCCACCGGTGGCGTTCAGGGCCGTGCCGGCCTGTCGGCCGTGTCGTGCGCGTCGTGGGTCGGGGAACGGCCGTCGGGGTTCGGTGGGTGTGCCGACGGGGACGCGGCCGGCGGCAGCCGTTCCACCAGGCGGGTGAGCGCGCCGTTCGCGAAGGTGGCGCCGAGCGCGGAGCCCGTCGCGATGGTCCAGCCGACCGGACCGAGCGGTGTGCAGCCGAAGAACTGGCTGACTCCCGGCGTCTGGACGACCGCCGCCAGCACCCCGACCGACGCGGCGGTGGAGGCCAGTACGGCCGGGCTGGTGCCACCGGCCAGCACCGTCTGCCCGAGCTGCGTGCCGACCAGCGAGACCAGCGCGACGGTGCCCGCCCGCCGGCGTCGCCCGGTGTAGCGGGCCAACGTCCAACCGGCGGTGGCGCCCAGCGTGGTGGCGGCGGCGCGTAGCCCGATCTCCCGGGTCATCGTCTCGCCGAGCGAGGTGTCGGGGCCTTCCCGGAGCAGTCCGTCGGCATGGTCCGCACCGGGTGGCCGGACCGCGATCGCCAACGCCGGCGCCAGGTCGGTGAGCAGGTTGACCAGGAGCAGTTGCCGGCCGGTGAGCGCCGAGCGGCCGGTCGCGGCGGCGGTCAGCACGCTGAACGCGATCTCGCCGAGGTTCCCGCCGACCAGGATGCTGAGCGCGTGGCGTACCGAGGACCACATCGCCCGGCCCTCGACCAGGGTGGCGATGATGGTTTCCAGCCGGTCGTCGGTGACCACCAGGTCGGCCGCGGCCCGGGCCGCCGGGGTGCCCCGTTGGCCGAGGGCGATGCCGACGTCGGCCAGCCGGATCGCCGGGGCGTCGTTGGCGCCGTCGCCGGTCATCGCCACCGTACGCCCGCACTTCTGCAACGCCTGGATGATCCGTACCTTGTGCGCGGGGGTGCACCGGGCCACCACGTCCGTGGTGGCGAGCCGCGCGGCGAGGGCGTCGTCGTCGAGCTGGTCGAGTTCCGACGCGGTGACCACCCGCTGGTTCTCGTGGTCGCTGATGGTGGCCGCTATCGCCTCGGCGGTCGCCGGATGGTCACCGGTGATCATGATGGTGTGCACGCCGGCCTGACGGATCCGGCGCACGGCGGGGGCGGCACTCTCGCGTACCCCGTCGGCGAGGGCCAGGAAGCCCACGAAGGTCAGGTCGCGCACCTGCTCGTCCGTGACGTCGGACGAGGAGACCCGGCACTCGGCCACGGCCAGGATCCGGTGCCCCACCCCCGCCCGGTCGGCGAGCATGGCGTGCAGCCCGCCGCGCCCCTCGTCGTCGAGCGGCTCGTCGACTCCCCCCGGCAGCCTCCGGCCGGAGCAGCGGGGCAGCACCGACTCCGGCGCCCCCTTCACGCTGAGCAGCAGCCGGTCCCCGGCTCGGCCGACCGTGGCGTGGTAGCCGCGGGACGGCTCGAAGGGCAGTCCACCGACCGGCTCCCAACCGTCCGCGCCGGTCTGCTCGGTCACCCCGGCCGCCTGCGCGCCGGACCGGACCGCGCGGTCGGTCTGCTGGGCCAGATCGCGGGGGTCGGCGGCGGCCGGGGTGGCGCGCAGCGCGGCGGCGAGGGTGATCGACAGGCCGCCGTCGAGCCGGTCGACCGGTGCGTACCGGCCGTCGTCGCCGACCCCGGCGAGCATCAGCTCCCCCTCGGTGAGGGTGCCGGTCTTGTCGAAGCAGAGCACGTCCACCCGGCCGAGGGCCTCGATGGTGCGCGGGTTGCGGACCAGCGCGCCGTGTTCCGCCAGCCGTCGCGCGGCGGCCAACTGCGCGGCGCTGACCAGGAACGGCAGCCCCTCCGGCACGGACGCGACGGCCAGGTTCGCGGCGGTCGCGGCGGTCTCCGCCAGCGGTACGCCCCGCAGCAGCCCCGCGCCGGCCACCGCAACCGCCGAGCCGGCGGCCAGCGGGATCGCCGCCCGGGTCAACCGGCCCAGCCGCGCCTCCACACCGCTCGACGGCGGGGCCTGCCGGGCCATCGCCAGGCTCCGCCCAGCCTCGGTGTTCGCGCCGGTCGCGACCACCACCGCTGTTCCGTTGCCGGCGGCGACGGTGGTGCCCTCGTAGAGCATCGACCGCCGGTCGGCGACGGCGGCGGCGACGACGGGCTGGTCGGTCTTGCCGACCGGCAGCGACTCGCCGGTGAGCGAGGACTCGTCGGTCTCCAGGCCGGCCGATTCCAGCACCCGGCAGTCGGCCGGGACGGCATCCCCCGATTCGAGGACGATGACGTCCCCGGGCACCAGGTCATCGGCCGGCAGCATCCGTTCCGCGCCGTCCCGGCGTACCCGGGCGGTCACCGCCGAGCGGGACAGCAGCTCGGCCAGCGACCGCTCGGTGTTGTGCTGGTGCACCGCCCCGAGCAGTGCCGACCCGCCGACCACCCCGCCGACCAGGGCTGCGTCGACCAGCGAGCCGAAGGTGGCGGAGAGCACCGCCCCGGCGGCGAGGACCGGGGTGAGCGGGTTGGCCAGCTCGTCGACGAAGGCCCGGAGCAGCCCCGTCGGGCCCGTGGGCTGACCGGTTCCGTCGCCCCGGCGGCGCTCGGCCTCGCCGGTGGCGAGCCCGTCCGGGCCGCTGCCGAGCTGGTCGAGCACGGTTGAGGACGGCATCAGGTGCCAGGCGGTGACGGCCGGCGCCGCGGTGTCCGCCGGGCCGGGCAGCCGGCGCGCTCGCAGGACGCCGTGGGCGAAGGCCAGTGCGGCTGCCCCGTTCACGGCCGCGACGGCGCGGCCGGGCAACTGTGCGGGTGCCGCGGTGAGCGCCCCCAGCGCGCCGAGGCCGGTGCCGGCCACGGCCAGGCCGATGTTCTGCCGGCTCATCCGGCGGGCCACCCCGGTCGCCTCGATCATCAGTGCCACCACCGGCAGGTCGGCACCGACCAGCAGGTGCGCGCCCCAGGGCGGCAGGTCCTCGGGGGCGGAGAGCCCCAGGCCGCAGTCGGCGACCCCGAGCGCGGCGCCGTCGGCGGAGACCACCATCACCACCGCCCCGTCGCGTTGCAGCGCCCGCACCGACTCGGCCAGCCGGTCGCGACCCGGCAGGTGGGCGTCGGCGAAGCCGTACCGCCGCTCGTCGTCGCCGGCCACGACCAGCCGCAGGCCCGCCTGCCGGGCGACGGTCGGCAGGACGTCGACGCCCGGCGCCGGCTCCGGCTCGACCCGCAGTACGGCGGCGAGGGTGTCGCCGTCGGACAGGCCGAGCATGGTGCCGCCCGCGTCGCGCAGCCGCCGGCTGTCGGCGGTGTCGCCCGGGTTCTCGACGTCCAGCGCGTCCAGCGGTCCGAGCCGCCAGCCGTCGGCATGCCGCAGCTCCCCGGGCGCGGCGGGGTCGAAGAGGGCGAACGCGCGCGCCGCCACCTGCCCGGTGTCCGCCCCGGCCAGCGGCGCCAGGTCCGCCAGCACGCCCCGGTCGGAGCCGAGCACGGCGGCGTCCAACACCAGGGTGTCGATCCGGTCCAGTTCGCGCAGGACGCTGCGGTCCATCGCGATCACCCCACGCCGGGCGAGGAGCAGACCGAGCTGCGAGGCGTACCCTTCGCGTCCGCTGCCAGGGGCCTTGGGCAGGGTGGAGAGGCCCAGCGCGGCAGCCCGCTTCGGGCCGACGACCGGCATCGTGGCCGCTGCGGCGGCGCCCGCGGTGAGCATCCGGCTGATGTACTTCTCGACGGGGCCGTCCGGCTTCGGCCGGGGCCGCTCGACCTTCGGCGCCTGGGCGGCGGCCCGCTCCGGATGCCCGGTCAGCCGATGCTCCGCCTGCGCCCACGCGCGGGCCTGGGCTCGCGCCTCGCCCCACTGCACCACCCGCTGCGCGCCGTCGAGCACGAGCCCGGCCCAGCTGCCCGTCAGGCCCAGCACGACCGCCTCGGCGAGCGGGAACAGCAGATCGGCGCGGGGGTCGGCGCGTAGTCCCCGGTCCGCCAGCGCGTGCAGCTTCGGGTGCAGGTCGACCGCGACGAGCAGGCCGGCGACCTCCCCGGGCACCGGCGTGAACGGCAGGATCCGGGTGGCGGCGGAGATGGTCAGGCCGAGGGCGTCGGAGGCCAGCGCGCCGAGGGTGCGTGGCGTACGCGGCCCCTCCTCGGGCGGGTGCGGCGGCGGGATTCCCGGGTCCGGCTCGTGTGGGCAGGCGCGTTCGGTGCGGGCGACGGTCGCGATTAGGTCCCGCAGGGCAGGCTCCGGCGTACCGACGGCGACGACCACCCGGCCGGACGGGGCGTTGACCCGGGCCCACTGCACCCCGGGCATCCGCTCCAACGCCGCCTCGACCTGGCGCGCGAGGACGTCGCCGCCGTCCTGGCAGACCCCGAGCACCTCGATGTGGTGCCGGCCGTGGCGGGACCAGACCCGACGCCGGGTCAGCCCGGCCACCCGGGCCACCCGGGTCGCGGCTGCGCCGACGCTTCGGGACGCCTCATTGACGACACGCGGCACGGCGATCGGTGGAAGGAGCCGGCCGGCGGCACGACCCAGCGAGGTCATTGAGGCGTACGACCGGACAGGCGCCGGTCAGGCCCCCCGCTGCCGCTGTTCCTGCCGTACGCCATCTCGCCTCCCACGTTCCGCTCCGGCGGCCTGGCTTCCCCGGCGGACCGCCCGTTATGCCCGGCGGGAAGCGGAAGTTCGTTCCGCGTGGTGGACCGAATTTCTGCCGCTCGGCGGACATGGCCTGCCATGCCGGTGGAATGCCGGTGTCGTCACCGTCGTCATCGGGGAGGCAGGGATGAGCACACTGACACGACAGCTCAGCGGGACGCACGAGACGATCCGGGCGTTCAGTCGGCGGGTGGAGATTCCGCTGCTGGGCGAGGTCGCCGTACCCTCGCCGGACCGGCTCGCCTTCTACGCGGGCGTCGGGTTGCTCGCCGCGCTCCAGATCGTCGAGTGGCCGGTGGCACTGGTGATCGGCGGCGGGCACGTGCTGGCGGACCAGCACCTGTCGGGGCTGGCGAAGGGGCTCGGGGACGCGCTGGAGGCGGCCTGAGAGCCGGGTCACCCTTGACCTCAATCGGGGTTGAGGCCCGATGCTGAGCACATGCTGATCGAACTGCTCCGCGCCGAGGCGGGCCTGTCGGATCCACGGGCCCGCGGCGGCCACCGGCCGCGGTGGCTGCCGCGTCCGGCGGGCCGGAGGTGACCGACACGGCAGCGCGGTCAGCCAGGCGGTCCTCTCCACGAGCCGACGCCCCCACCGTCCCGGTCGCCGGCGAGGCCGGACTCCTCGCGCCCCGGCTGCGGGCCATGACGGTGGGCAGCGTCGCGCTGATCTCGCTGCTCGCCTTCGAGGCGCTGGCGGTGGGCACCGCCATGCCGACCGTCGCCCGCAGTCTCGACGGGTTGGCCCTCTACGGGATCGCCTTCGGGGGCACCTTCGCCGCCGGCGTGCTCGCCATGGTCGTCTCCGGCATCTGGTGCGACTCGCGGGGTCCCCGGGCTCCGATGTGGCACGGGCTCGTCTGGTTCGTGCTGGGACTGGTGCTCGCCGGCAGCGCCACGAGCATGGGCGTCATGGTCGCCGGTCGTGCCGTGCAGGGCTTCGGCTCCGGCCTGCTCTCGGTGGCGCTCTACGTGATCGTCGGGCGGGCGTACCCGGAGGCGCTGCACCGGCGGATCTTCGCGGCGTTCGCCGCCGCGTGGGTCGTACCGTCGCTGGTCGGGCCGGCGCTGGCCGGCCTGATCGTGGAACACCTCGGCTGGCGCTGGGTCTTCCTGGCGGTGCCGGCGGTGGCGGTGCCGGCGGTGCTGCTGATCCACCCCGGTCTGCGCGCGGTCGGCGCGACCACGGTGACGGGGCTGCCGGCCGGCGCGGCGGTCCGGATCGGCTGGGCCGGTGGGGCGGCGGTGAGCGCCGCACTGTTGCACGTCGGGGGGCAGCAGCGCGGCGCTGCCGCCGTCGGGCTGGTGGCCCTGGCGCTGGTCGGGTTGCTGGTCTGCGCGCCCCGGCTGCTGCCGGCCGGGTTTCTGCGTGCCGGCCGGGGACTGCCCACGGTGATCGGACTGCGCGGGCTCGCCGCGGCCGCGTTCGTCGGCGCGGAGGTGGTGATCCCGCTGATGCTCTCCCGGGAGCGCGGGCTGTCGCCGACCGCCGCCGGCCTGGTCCTGACCACCGGCGCGCTCGCCTGGTCGGCGGGTGCCTGGACGCAGGGGCGGATGCCCGCGCCGCGCTCCCGGGCCACCCTGCCGAGGGCGGGTCTGATCTGCATCGCCGCCGGCACGGCCGTGGTCACGCTCGCCGTTGCGCCGGCGGTGCCGGTCTGGGTCGGCGTGCTCGGCTGGGCCGGCGCGGGCCTCGGCATGGGTCTGCTCTACCCCTCGCTGTCGGTTCTCACGCTGGAACTGTCCGCCCCAGGCGAGCAGGGCCGCAACAGCTCCTCGCTGCAACTGGGCGACTCGCTCTTCGCGGCGACCGTGCTGGCGCTCACCGGCGCGGTGCTCGCCGCCGGTGCGGCTCCGGGACCGGGCAGCTACGCCGGCACCCTCGCGGTGGCCTGCGGGCTGGCCCTGCTGGGCGTCGTGCTGGCGGGCCGGGTGGTGCCCGGCGTGTCCGGGATCCGCGCCGGCTGACCGCCCTCCGCCGGGTCCGGTGCCGGCCCCGGCGCTGGTGGTCGGCACCGGACCCGTCGACGTCCCGATCCCCCGATCTCCGGGGGATGCGCCGATTCGGCCCGGTCCGGACCGTACGCCCGGGAGGATGGGCGGGCGATGAACTTCCTGACCATCCTGCCGATGGCCGTGGTGATGGTCGCCGGGACGCAGCTGGTCGCGGCGGTCTTCCTCGCCTCGGCCGACCGGCCGCGTGCCGCGTCGCTGGGCTACCTGGCCGGGGCGGGGCTCGTGGTGTCGGGCGGGGTGACGGTGAGCTGGCTGCTCATCCGGGTCGTGAACATCAACATCGGGGCCGGCTCGGGTGGGCACCGAACGGTCGGACGCTGGATCGACGTGGTGGTGCTGGCGTTGCTGGTCGTCCTGGCGGTGGTCGTCTTCCTGCGCCGGCACACCACCGGCACGCCGAAGTGGATGAGTGGCCTCCAACAGGCCAGCCCGGGGTATGCGCTGCGGCTCGGCGTGCTGCTCTTCCTGGCCATGCCGACGGACGACCTCACCATGCTCACCGTCGGGGCGAGCGCCGCCCGGCACGACCTGTCCTGGTGGCACCTGCTGCCGTTCGTCCTGCTCACCCTGACGTTGCTGGGCCTGCCGCTGCTGGCGTTGCTGCTGCTCGGCCACCGCGCCGAGGCGGTGCTGCCCCGGATGCGGGACTGGGCCCAACAGCACTCGTGGGTGGTGAGCGAGATCGTCATCGGGTTCTTCGTGCTGATCACGGCGGCCGACCTGCTCCGGTGACCCGCCGCACAGCCGGTCACGTACGGAGGCCCGGCACCGTCACCACCACCGTCGGGCGGCGGGCGCGCGACGGCCGGAGCGGGAGGAAACCATGCGGGTGCTGGTCACCGGGGCGGGCGGTCGGCTCGGGCGGGTGGTGCTGCCCCGGCTGCGCGCCGAGGGCTGGGACGTCCGGGCGACGAGCCGGCGGGCGCGTACCGGATCGTCGGTGCGGTGGGTGGTGGTCGACCTGGCCACCGGGGAAGGGCTGGCCGAGGCGGTGGCCGGCGTGGACGCCGTTCTGCACCTCGCTTCGGCACCGAACCGGGGGCGGCAGACCCACCGGGTCGACGTGCTCGGCACCCGCCGGCTGGTCGTCGCCGCCGGCCAGGCGGGCGTACGGCACCTGGTCTACGTCTCGATCGTCGGGGTGGACCGGGTGCCGATCCCCTACTACCGGCACAAGCTCGCCGCCGAGCAGGTCGTGGCGGCCGGGACGGTGCCGTGGACCGTGCTGCGGGCGACCCAGTTCCCGGAGTTCCTCGACGGGATGCTGCGCGGGGCGAGCCGGCTCGGCCCGGTGCTCGGAGACCCGGCGGTGCTCGCCCAACCGGTCGACCCCGGCGAGGTCGCGGACCGCCTCGTCCGGCGGCTCACCGTGGGCCCGCTGCGCGGCATCGAGGAGTACGGCGGCCCGGAGGTGCTCCGCTTCGAGGACGCGGTCCACGCGTGGACGGCCGCCAGGCGGTCCTGCCGCCCGCTGCTCCCGATCCGGATACCCGGGAGGCTCGGCCGCGCCCTGCGGTCGGGTGGACTCATCACCGGGGCGACCCCGACGGGCACCCGGACCTGGGCCGACCACCTCGCCGACACGTACGGGGGAACCGGCGCAAGATGAACGGCCTGCGCGTTCATGTCCGGCCTAACGTGACGCCATGTTCGCCATGGTCACCACCGTCATCCTTTACGTCGCCGGGTTCGTCTTCCTCTACGGCGTGATCCGGCTCGCCGTCCGTCACGCCTTGGAAGAAATGGAAACGCGTCGGGTCCAGGCCGAGCGGGCAGAGGAGTTGTCCGTCGCCCGGGACCGCACGATGCTTCGCGAGAACGGGTTCCTCACCGGCAACTGACCGGCTCGCCCGTCCCGTCCGCCGGTGACCGGTCACCGGCGGACGGGAATCCGGCCTTTCGGAACGCGTCCTCCCGATGGACGGGATCCGCCCACAGGACGCGTGGGTTCGGTGGACGGGGATCCGGGCCTCGGGACGCGTGGCGTTCCGGCGGGCGGGGACCGGTCCTCGGGACGCGTGGCGTTCCGGCGGGCGGTGGGGGTGGCCGGGTGCGAGGATCGCAGTCGTGATGGGGACGTTGAAGACAGAACCCGCCCGTAGTCGGCTCGACCTGCTTGCCTCGCCGGTCGCCGCCGCCCTCGGGCAGTGGCCCGCCGAGGCGCCGGTGGACATCGACGACGTGCTGGTGGCGCCGATCGACGCCGAGCTCGCCGACACCGCCGCCTTCTGTGCCGCGTACGAGGTACGGCTGGACGAGTCGGCCAACTGCGTGGTGGTGGCCGGCAAGCGTGAAGGGGTGGTCCGTTACGCGGCCTGCGTCGTGCTCGCCACCACCCGCGCCGACGTCAACGGGGTGGCCCGCCGGGCGCTCGACGTCCGTAAGGCGAGTTTCGCGCCGATGGCCGACGCGGTGGAGCTGACCGGCATGGAGTACGGCGGCATCACCCCGATCGGCCTGCCGGAGCAGTGGCCGATCCTGGTCGACGCGCGGGTGGTCGCCGCCCCGTACGTGATCATCGGTTCGGGCGTACGGCACAGCAAGATTGCGCTGCCCGGGTCGGCGCTCGGTGCGCTGCCCGGCGCCCGCGTGGTGGAAGGGCTGGCCAGGCCTGCCTGACCCGTTATGAGCGTCGATACCGTTGCACGTGAAACATCACGTTGATCGATGCCTGTCGCCGGGTCGGCGACTCAGTCGGCCTCGGCCTCGCGGCGGTCCACCTCGGTCAGGGCGGCGAGCAGCGTCTCCGGCTCCTGGGCGCCGGTGACCGCGTACTTGCCGGCCAGCACGAAGGTGGGCACGCTGGTCACCCCGATCTGCCGGGCGGCGGCAAGCTCGTCGGAGAGCTCCGCTACCCGCTCGTCGGAGTCGAGGAAACTGCGTGCCTCGGCCGCGTCCAGGCCCACCTCGGCGGCGAGCGTGGCGAGCGCGTCCCGGGAGCCCACGTCGACGCCGTCGGTGAAGTGGGCGCGGTAGAGCGCGTCGACCAGCTCGGCGGCCCGGCCCCGGTCCGCGGCCCACGAGACCAGGCGGTGCGCGTCGAAGGTGTTGGCGGTGACCGCGCGATCGAAGTCGAGCGTGAGGCCGGCGGCCGAGGCCACCTCCGTCACCTGCCCGAACATCTGTCGGACCCGGTCCGGCCCGCCGAACTTCGCGGCCAGCGCGTCGACCAGCGGACGCGGCTCCGACACCGGCGACGGGTCGAGCTGGAACGGCCGGTAGTGGACGGTCACCTCGCCGTCGTACGACTCCAGGGCCTGCTCCAGCCGACGCTTGCCGATGTAGCACCAGGGGCACGCGACGTCGGCGTAGATCTCGATCTCCATGCCGGGTGACAACCCTCCGGTCAGCCGATCTGTTCCCGGACCTGCCGCTTGAGCCGGGCCAGGATGGCCGTGCCGCCACGCACCCGCAGCGGGCTGATCACCTGGGCCAGCCCCATCCGCTGGTAGAGGTCGTCGGGCACGTCGAGCACCTCGTCCGCGCTCGCCCCGGCCAGCCCTTCGGCGAGGATGCCGGCGAAGGCGCGCGTGGTGGGCGCCTCCGGCGGGCAGTCGAAGAGGGTCTCCACCGTCTTCTCCGAAGTCACCCGGGCGCGCAGGAAGAACGCCGTCTGGCACTCCGGCACCTGCTCCATGCCCTCCCGGTCGGCGGAGCCGGCGGGTAGCGGCGGGATGACGTCGGCATACTCCAGCAGCATCTCCAGCACCACGTCGCGGGGCGCGTCGGCGAACTCGTCGACGATCTCGGAAAGCCTGGCCGGCATGGATGACATGCCCCCGAGGCTACCGCCGTCAGGAGGGGCTCCTTCCTCTACCGCAGGTGTCAGGAAGGAGCCCCTCCTGACACCTCAGACGGTGGGTGCCTGTTCGCTGATGTCGCTGAGCGCGGAGCTGGGGTCGAGCTGCATGGCGAGGTCGCCGAGGGAGACGATGCCGACCAGCTTGCGGTCGCTGTCGCAGACCAGCACCCGCCGGATGCCCCGCTCCCGCATCAGGGCCGCCGCCTCGGCCGCGGTCGAGTGCTGCTCGATCATCACCACCTCGCGGGTGATGATCGAGCCGATCGTGGTGCTGGCCGGGTCGCTGCGCTCGGCCACCGCCCGGACGACGATGTCCCGGTCGGTGAGCATGCCGGCGAGAGTGGCACCGTCGGTGACCACCACGTCGCCGATGTCCGCCTCCTTCATCACCCTGGCCGCCTCGTCAAGGGTGGTCTCGGCGGGCAGGTAGATGACCTGCTTCGTCATCACGTCGCTGACCCGGTAACCGGTCATGAGAGCCTCCAGAACGCATTCAGTCGATCAGACTGCGGTACCCCGTGACACATTCGCTACACCACGTCCCCGCGCTCCCGGTCTACCCGATCGACGAGCAGTTCCGCCAGTTTGTCGACCGACAGTTCGACGCGCTCGCCGGACGCCCGGTCGCGAAGTTCCACGTACCCGTCGGCGAGACGTCGGCCGACCACGACGGTGCGCGGGATGCCGATCAGCTCGGCGTCGGTGAACTTCACCCCGGCGGAGACCTGCGTCCGGTCGTCGACGAGCACCCGCAGGCCGGCGGCGGCGAGCCGCCCGCCGAGCTCCAGCGCCGCCTCCAACTGCGGCCCCTTGCCGGCGACCACCAGGTGTACGTCGCACGGCGCGACCGACTCCGGCCAGACCAGTCCCCGCTCGTCGTGGTGCTGTTCGGCGATCGCCGCGACCGCGCGGGACACGCCGATCCCGTAGCAGCCCATGGTCGGCCGGACGGGCTTGCCGGCGGGGCCGAGGACGTCGACGGCGAAGGCGTCGGTGTAGCGGCGACCGAGCTGGAAGATGTGCCCGATCTCGATGCCCCGCCGCGTGGTCAGCTCGCCGCTGCCGCAGGCCGGGCAGGGGTCGCCGGGGCGCACCTCGGCCGCCTCGATCGTGCCGTCAGGCACGAAGTCCCGGCCGCAGACGACCCCCGTCGCGTGCCGGCCCGGCTCGTTCGCGCCGGTCAGCCAGGCGCTGCCCGGCACCACCCGGGGGTCGACCAGACAGCGGATGCCGAGCTTCGCCAGCACCTGTGGGCCGAGGTAGCCACGGACCAGCTCGGGGTGGGCGTCCCAGCCGTCGAAGACGTCCACGGTGGCGGGGGCGACCGAGGCGCCGAGCCGCTTCAGGTCGACCTCGCGGTCGCCGGGCAACCCGACCACCAGCAGTTCGGGCTCGGTCACGCCGGGGTGGCGCAGGGCGAGCACCACGTTCTTCAGGGTGTCGGCGGCGGTCCAGTCGTCCCGCCCGCCCAGCCGCCGGGCGTTGGCCAGCCCGACCAGGCTGGCGATGGTCGGGGTCTCGGGGGTGTCGTGCACCTGGGCCGCCGGCTGCGCGTCGGGGTCGCCGGCCGGCGGGGCGGGTGTGGTCACCGCCTCGGTGTTGGCCGCGTAGTCGCAGGCGGTGCAGCCGACGAAGGTGTCCTCGCCGACGGGTGTCGCCGCCAGGAACTCCTCCGACGCCGAACCGCCCATCGCCCCGGACGTCGCGTGCACGACGGTGTGCTCCAGCCCGAGCCGGTCGAAGATCCGCCGGTACGCGCCCCGGTGCCGCTCGTACGCCGCCGTGAGGCCCGCCTCGTCGAGGTCGAACGAGTAGGCGTCCTTCATCAGGAACTCGCGCCCGCGCAGCAGGCCGGCGCGGGGCCGAGCCTCGTCCCGGAACTTGGTCTGGATCTGGAAGAGCGTCACCGGGAAGTCCCGGTACGAGGTGAACAGGTCCTTCACCAGCAGCGCGGCCAACTCCTCGTGGGTGGGCGCGAGCAGGTGTTCCGCGCCGCGCCGGTCGGCGAGGGTGAAGATGTCGTCGCCGTACTCCGTCCACCGGCCGCTGGTCCGGTACGGCTCGGCCGGCAGCAGCGCCGGGAAGTGCACCTCCTGGTCGCCGATCGCCGTCATCTCCTGCCGGACCACCTCGGTGATCCGGTCCAGCACCAGCTTGCCCAGCGGCAGCCAGGTGTAGCCGCCCGGTGCGGCGCGACGGATGTAACCGGCCCGCAGCAGGAGCCGGTGGCTCGGCACCTCCGCGTCGGCCGGGTCCTCGCGCAGGGTCCGGAGCAGCAGGGTCGACATGCGTAGCAGCATTGGCGCAGCGTACGGCGGCGGGCGGTGGAGCGACGATCCATTTCGGTACGTCGGTGAGGCGGATTCCGGAGGCCCGCGCGGCCCGACCACCCGGCCCTCCGGGTCAACCAGTCCTTTCCGTTCAGGACCTGTGGCCGGTGGCGTGCGCGGATTCGTCCAGCAGGCCGGCGAGCCGTGTGGCCACCCCCGGGGCGTGCAGGTGCAGCCGGGCCACGTTGATGCTGTCCTCGCCGACCACGGCGAGCAGCGCCTGCGGGCTGACCGCGTAGACGCTCAGGTAGCCGTCGGCGTTGCGGACCGTGGACTGCTGGAAGTCGCCCTGCCCCAGCCGGAGCCCGACCTGCCGACCCAGCCCGTACGTGGTGGCGGCGAGGGCCGCCAGGTCGTGCGGGTCGACCTCGGTCTGCAGGTTGTGGGTGATGAGCAGGCCGTCCACGCCGCCGAGGACGCAGCCGTGCACCCCGGGGATGTGCAGGCGCAGCTCCGCCAGTTCCTGCCCGATCGCCGGGTACGGCAGTGCCGTGTTCCCGGCCAGCGACGGAGGCAATCGGCGCGGTGGCGGCAGGGTGTCCGTGTCGCGGGCGGCGCGGCGGGGAAGGGGGGGTTCGGTGCCGCCGATCCCGCTCACAGCTCCAGGCTCTTCTCGATGGTGCGCAGCTGGTGACGCGCCATCGCCAGGTTGGCGCCGCTCTTGCTCACCATCAGGTAGAAGAAGAGCCCCTTGCCGGTGCGGCTCGTCAACGGACGGATCAGGTGGTACTGGCTGCCGAGCGTGATGAGGATGTCCTCGATCTCGTCGTTCAGGTTGAGCATCTCGATGGTGCGCAGCTTGGCGCGGACGACGTCGGTGTTGCCGGCGGCGGCGACGGTCAGGTCGATCTCCCCGGTGCCTCCGGCCACGCCGAGCGTCATGCCGCTGTTGTAGTCGACAAGTGCGGCGCCGATCGCGCCGTCGATGCTCATTGCACTCTTCAGTGCGACGTCAAGGTTCGGCACAGTGTTTCTCCCCGGAACTGGGCGGCGTCACCGTCTGCTGTGCTGGGTACACCCGGCGGTTAACAAGTGACACGACCCCGTGAAAAATGGTTCGGACGAGGCTCGCACACCGGAGGCCGCGGCGCATCCGTAGCACCGCCATCCAGCTGACCGGACCCGGCCGATCAGCCGGCAGTTCCGCAAATGGGACGGCCCGACGGATGGCCGACAACGCTCCTGCCTGGTAAATCCCGTCGGCTGGGCACCCAGTGGGCCATCGCCACCTCCGCGGTTCTCGGCGGTGCCGCTTGGCAGCTTGACTTCGACTGTGGTTGAGGTTGAAGACTCACGTCATGGAGCCGACACGGACCGCTCACCTGGCCGGCGGCCCGCTCGTGACCGGCGTCGCGGCGCCCACCACCGCCCCGGTCGCCGGCCGCCGGACGGCGCTGGCCGTCCTGCTCGCCGGCTCCCTGCTGACCGTGCTCGCGGGCGCGGTGCTGACCCCGGTGGTCGAACTGATCCGCACCGAGCTCCGAATCAGCGGCACCGCCGCCGGGCTCGTCCTGACCGCGCACGGACTCTCCCTCGCTCTCGCCGGCCCGCTGGTCGGCCGCGCCATCGACCGGTGGGGCGTGCGTACCCCGCTGGCCCTCGGGCTGATCCTGTACGGCCTCGCCGGCGGCGCGGGTCTGGCCACCGACAGCTATCCGTTGCTGATCGCCACCCGCCTGCTGTTCGGCGTCGGTGCGGCGCTGGTCTTCGCGGGGACCACGCTCGGGCTGCTCGACCTCCACGAGGGGGCGGCCCGGGACCGGACGATGGGCTGGCGGTCCACCGCGATCAGCCTGGGCGGAGTCCTGTTCCCGCTGCTGGGCGGGGTGCTGGGCGGGATCTCCTGGCACGCGCCGTTCGGCGTCTACCTGCTCGGGGTGCCGCTCGGCCTGGTCACGCTGTGGGCACTTCCCGGCCGCCGGGCCGCCAACGCCTCCGGCGACGTGTCGGCCGGCCGCCCGGGCCGGTCGGGGTCGCTGTGGAATCTGCTCCGCGGCCACCCCGCGCTCGTCGGGATCTACGGCCTCCAGGCGGTGACCAGCCTGCTGTTGTACGGGGTGCTGGTGTTCCTCCCGCTGCGGCTGGCCGAGGTCGGCATCACCGAGACGGCCGTCGTGGCGGTCTTCACGGGTACCCCGTCGCTGGTCATGAGCATTGTTGGCCTGGGCTACCCGCGGATCCGGGCCCGCCTGGGCCAGTTGCGGCTGCTCGCGGTCACCCTCGCCGTTTTCACGGCCGCGCTGATCACCCTCGGGCTGACCGGTGCGCCGGTGCTGATGTTGGTCGCACCAGCCGTGTTCGGGATCGGCATGGGACTGGCCGTGCCGGCACTGACCGTCATGGTGGCCGAACACGCCCCACCCGCCCGACGAGGCCAGGCCACCGCCCTGCTGGCCAGCGCCACCTTCGCTGGCCTGTTCGTCTCGCCGCTGCTGCTCGGTTCGGTCCAGGCGGCCACCTCGACACGTGGCACGTTCCTGGCCGCGGCGGCGCTGTCCGGTGCCACCCTGGCGCTGCTCGTCGTCCGCCTCCGAGGCGGGAGCGGTCGGCGGCAGCGTGGGGGTCGTACCGCCGCTCGTCGGGCCGGACCGGGCCCGACTCCTGATCCGGGTCGATGACCTCCGCCACGTTGCCCGTGCACGGGCCCCGACGACGGACTCTCTGGTGGAAGACTGTCCCGCGTTGGGAAGGGACCCTTCCTCTATCGGAAGCGTTGGCAAGGTGCCCTTCCTCACCGTATGGCGGAGGGATGATCAGGTGCGCTGGCGCAGTTTCGTGGCGGTGGGGGACAGCTTCACCGAGGGCATGGACGACGCGTACCCGGACGGCAGCTACCGGGGTTGGGCGGATTTGGTGGCCACCCGGCTGGCGGTCGACGCCGGCCCCGACTTCCGGTATGCGAACCTGGCAATCCGGGGCCGACTCTTCCCGGGTGTGGTGGCCGAGCAGGTGCCCGCCGCACTCGCAATGAAGCCCGACCTGATCAGCTTCGCCGCCGGCGGCAACGACATGCTCCGCCGCAGTTTCGACCCGGACGCGCTGGTTACCCGCTTCGACGACGTGGTGCGGAAGCTGCGTTCCGGCGGTGCCGACGTGATCCTCTTCCGGTTTGCCGACGTGATGGCCCGGCTGCCCGGTCAACGGCTCGTCGCCCCCCGGGCGCAACTGCTCAACCGGGCCGTCGGCGAGACCGCCGAGCGGCACGGCGCAACGCTCGTCGACCTGTACGCCGACGACACGTACCTCAACCCGATGCTCTGGAGCACCGACCGGCTGCACCTCTCCGAAGCCGGGCACCGGCGGGTCGCGGCGCAGGTGCTCAACGCGCTGGGCGTCGGCTGCGACGAGGAGTGGCTGATGGTGCCGGAACACCCCGCGCCGACGCCCTGGCTGGCTGCCCGTGCCGCCGACCTGCACTGGGCCGGGCGGCACCTGGCACCGTGGATCAAGCGCCGGCTCACCGGCCGGTCCTCCGGCGACACGGTCACCGCCAAGCGCCCGTCCCTCGGCCCGATCACCGACTGAGCCGTGCTCACCCTGCACACCGCGCCGCTGCTGCGGACCGCGCCCGACGCCCCGGCCACCGCCGGGACCGCCGTCGTGGTCCGGGCCGACCGGATCGTCGCGGTCGGTCCGCTGGCCGAACTGACCGGGACGTACGCCGGGGCCCGGTCCCGCCGCTGGCCGGGCACGCTCGGGCCGGGGCTGGTGCACGACGGTCCGCTGCCGGCCGCCGACACGCCGCGCGAGCGGGTGTACGCGCTGCTGCGCCTCGGGGTGACCGCCGTGCTGGCCGGCCACCTGACCGATCCGGCGCTGCGGGCGGCCGTGGAGCGCAACGACCTGCTGGTGCTGCCCGCCGCGGTACCGCCGACGCTGGTTGCCGGTGGGCGCGCGGATTTGGCCGTCCACGACGCCGACGGCACCTGCCTGGTGACCGTGGTCGCCGGGCGGATCGCCCACCGCCGCGCCTGACCCGCGCCTGCCTGCGACGCCGGGCGAACCCGCCGTCGAGCATGCCCGCGCCGCCGACGGGCCCGTCGACGAACCCGACGGCATCGGTCGGGCCCGTCGACGGTACCGGCAGCCTGGCCCATGCTGTCCCCCCGGCTTCTTCGTGGTGCGTCGTCAGGAGATCCGGGTCCACGTGCGTGCGACGCCGGAACCGACGCCGGTGATCTGGGCGGCTCCGGTGCTCACGACGACGGTGTCGTCCCGCAGCACCTCGACCGAAGGGCTCTCGTCGGTGCCATACCGCAGCGCGGCGCTCAACTCGGGCACGTCGACGTAGCGTCCGCCGGCCCAGAAGCCGGCGCTGCCGTAGGCACCGGTGACGGCGAGGACCCCTCCGTTCGCGGCGGCGACGTCACTGGTGCTGTCGGGCAGGCCCGGTCGCTGCTCCCACCTGCTCCCGACCAGCCGCCACACCTGCTTTGTCGCTTTCACGTCGAATCCGTCCTCCTGAACGCTCACCAGCCAGGCGTCGGCACCGTCCGGGGAGACCAGGAGCCGTCCGGCCCCCGTCACGGCCGGCAGCTTCCGCCAGGTCGCCGCCTCGTCGGTGCTGACCAGGACGGTGAGCCGGTCCCTGTCGCGTACGGTCAGCCAGAGCCGCCCGTCGCCGCCCTCGACGAGCCTTTGGTCGGTGTTCTCCCGGGTGAGGGTCACCGGGGGTTGCGACTGGACGGGACCGGAGCCGACCCGCGCCAGGCGACATTTCCTGCCCGTCGCGTCGTCGCCCAGCCCGGGTCCGCCCGGGCAACGGACGAGGAACCCGCTGCGGGTGGCGGTGCTCGGCGGCGGGGCGCTGAACGGGTGGTGGGACCAGGCCGCGCCCCCGTCCGTGGTGACGATGTACCCACCGCCGACCATCACCGTGAGCGTCCGGTCGTCGACCGGCAACAGGGACGCCAGTCCCTCCGTGTCGGCGAGCCTGGCCGTCGGCTGCCAGGTCGCCCCGCCGTCGGTGGTCCGCCCGACAGTCCGCCGGCAACCGGTCGCGTCCGGATCGCCCGGATCGCAGGTGTCGAAGAGCACCCAGCCGTGCCGGGCGTCGACGAATCGCAGTTTGGTCAGCTCGCCGGGCGCGCCGGGCAAAATGACCCTCCGTTCCGGGAGCTGCCCGGTGGGTGTCGGCGACACGGAGGGGGCGGGCGTCGGGATCAGCGGGCCGGGATCCGCGTCCCGGCCGGCGGCGACGAACGCTCCGGCCGGTCCGGCCAGGAGAAGCGCGCCCACGCCCGCCAACAGCCGCCGGCGACGTCGCCGGCGGTCGCGTACCCGGCGTTGCGCCGCTGGTACGCCCGGTGGCCGGAAGCTGGTCAGGGCGTCGGCCTCGAACTCGGCGAACATCTCGTCCACGGCGGTCTCACGCATCGTGGGCCTCCTGCCGTTCGGTGAAGGAGATGGCCAGCGCCGCCCGGCCCCGGGACAGCCAGGAGCGGACGGTGCCCTCGGGGGCGTCCATCTGATCGGCGATCTCCGCGACGCTCAGGTGCGCCAGGTGACGCAGCACGATGGCCCGGCGCTGACTCGCGGGCAGGGAAGCCAGGGCCCGGCTCAGCGCCACCCGGTCCGGTTCCGGGCCGGGTATGTGTTCCTCCCGCTGACGGGCCAGGTGCCGCACGGCGGTGCGGACCCGGCGCAGGCGGCTGGTGGCCAGGTTCCAGGCGACCCGACGGACCCACGCGGAGGGGTCGTCGTACGCGCTGATCCGGTCCCAGCGCTCCAGCACCCGGCAGAACGCCTCCTGGGTCAGGTCCTGTGCCTCGGCGTGGTCCCCCAGATACGCGTAGAGCTGCACCGCCAGCCGGTGGAAGTGCGCCTGGTAGAAGTCGGTGAAGTCCACTGGTGACGCGGCGGCCCGGGGCGGCCCGGTTCGGTGCCGTACGGTCATGGCGATCCTCGGTGGTCGGTGGTTTCGCCACTGTCACGCGCGACGCGTCACATCCGCTGCACCGATTTCCGATGACCGGCCGCGGGCCCGCGATCGGGCGTACCTTGGGGATCATGTCTGTGCCGAGCGATCCTGATCCCCGACTCCAGTCGTACGCGGACCCGCAGCGGCTGGTCACCACCGAATGGCTGGCCGAGCACCTGGGCGACGCAGGTCTCGTCGTGGTCGAGTGCGACGAGGACGTGCTGCTCTACGACACCGGCCACATCCCGGGCGCCGTGAAGGTGGACTGGCACACCGAGCTGAACGACCAGGTGACCCGGGACTATCTCGACGCCCGCAGCTTCGCCGAGCTGTGCGCCGCCAAGGGTATCGGCCGGGGCGACACGGTCGTCTTCTACGGCGACAACTTCAACTGGTGGGCCGCGTACGCCCTGTGGGTGTTCTCCCTCTTCGGCCACCCGGACGTGCGGCTGCTCGACGGCGGCCGGCAGAAGTGGGTCGCCGAGGGCCGCGAGCTGACCCGGGACAAGGCCACCCGGCCCCGCGCCGACTACCCGGTGCCGCAGCGCAACGACGCGCCGGTGCGCGCGTACCGCGAGCAGGTGATGGCGCACGTGGCGGCGGGCCGCCCGCTGGTCGACGTCCGGTCGCCGGGCGAGTACACCGGCGAGATGCTGCACATGCCGGACTACCCGCAGGAGGGCGCGCTGCGCGGCGGGCACATCCCGGGCGCGGTCAGCAAGCCGTGGAAGTCCGCCGCCAACGACGACGGTACGTTCAAGTCGGCGGACGAGCTGCGCGCCATCTACGCCGACCAGCTCGGGCTCAGCCCGGACGACGACATCGTGGCCTACTGCCGGATCGGCGAGCGGTCGAGTCACACCTGGTTCGTGCTGCGGCACCTGCTGGGCTACCCACAGGTGCGCAACTACGACGGCTCGTGGACCGAGTGGGGAAACCTGGTCCGGGCCCCCGTCGTGAAGGGCGACCAGCCCGGCGGCCTCGCGAGCTGACACATCAGTCGGTCCCCGCGTGCCGGCTGCGGCTTCGAGGTCACATCGGCTTCGGTAGTTCGGCGATCACCTGGAAACCGCCCTGTGGTCCGGCCTGGGTCACCAATGATCCGCCCGCCTCGGCGAGGCGTTCCGCCAAGCCCTTCAACCCGGTGCCGGCGGTCGCATCACGCCGGACCGCCGGACGGGACGGGGGCGGACCGGTGCCGTTGTCCGTGATCTCCAGTCGGATCTGTTGCCTGGTGTGTGCCATGACGATCTCGACACGGGTGGCCTTGCTGTGCCGCATGATGTTCGTCGCCGCCTCCCGCACCACCCAACTGAGCACCGCCTCGGGCTCCGGATCGAGTGGTGGACCGGAGAGCCGGACATCCTGCGTCACCCCCGCAGTGGTCAGGGCCGACCGGGCCCGGTCCAGCTCGATGGCGAGGTTGCTCTCGCGGTAGCCTGAGACGGCTTCCCGGATCTCGGTCAGGGCCTGCCGGCCGACGGTCTCGATGTCGGACGCCTGGGCCGCTGCTTGCGCCGGGTTTCGCTCCATCAGTCGTCGCACCGCCTCGGCCTTCACGACAATGACCGACATGCTGTGTCCGAGCAGGTCGTGCAGGTCGCGGGCGAAGCGTAGGCGTTCCTGATCCACCGCGGACCGGGCAAGTTCCTCCCGGGTCCGGCGGAGTTCCGCCGTCGTCGCCGCGAGACCGAGGATCGCGGCCGTCACCACGCCGGAGATGAAGGTCCCGTAACCGTTGATCATCGCCGCCAGCGGGTCGTGGTCCCGTTCCCCGGAGATCACGCCCGCCGAACCGCCCAGGACGATCAGCGCCACGATTAGGTGCTGACCACGGAGTGCGACACCGCACGCCAGCGCCAACGGCATGAACAGCTGGATCCAGCTGCCGCCGTACCCCAGGGCGAGCGAGTACGTGACGGCGGCCTGGGCGGCGACCAGGCCCAGCGTGGTCGGGTTCGTACGGCGACGGGAGCCGAACGCTCGGAACGTCACCGCGACGTAGAGAGCGATGAAGGTCAGCAGGCCGGCACCGGCCAGCCAGGGCAGGGACACGTCACCCCGTACGAGGTCAGCGACGGCACCGGCGGTCAACATCAGCCACGGAAGGAAAGCCTTTCCCCCGGTCAGCTCCGGCAGTTGGTCGGCGTCGACGTTCGTGGTCGGCCATCGGGGCTTTCGCATGTCCGGCCGTCTCCTGCCCGTGTCGTGGTCTCACTGCCCGACGACAGCCCTGGTCCCACCGCTAGGCGCGACGGCTGGCCCGACGGTACGCGTAGCCGGCGTACCCGCTGAACAGCGCCAGCCAGGCGACCAGCACCAGAACCGTGTCGAGGCCCGGTACGACACCCCGCGCGGTGTCCCAGCCCAGCTCCCCGAAACGGTGCGCCGGAGTCCACCGGGCAACGGCGGCCAGCCAGTCGGGGAACTCCGAGACCGGGAACCACAGGCCGCCGACGAACGCGAGCACCAGGTTGGTCATCACGTTGACCACGTTGGTGGTCTGAGCGGAGAGGGCGTAGCCGTTGGCGAGGCCGAGCATGGTGAAAGGCAGGGATCCGATCCACAGCAGCAGGATCAGTGCCACCCACTGGCCGAGCCCGAGTCGTACGCCGTTGACGATCGCCCCGGTGAGCAGCACCACCGCGATCGTCGGCAGGACCGTCAGTGAACCGGTCACGGCCCGCCCGGCGACCACCTGGGCCGGGGTCAGCGGGGTGATACGTAGCTGCCGGAGCCAGCCCACCGCCTTGTCCTCGGCGACCGCCGTGCCGGCGGTCAGCCCGGCGCTCAGCGCACCGTACGCGGCCAGGCCCACCATCGCGGTGACCGCCCAGCCGGAGGAGCCGTCGGTCCTGCCGCCGACGTTGGTGAACATCAGGTACATCAGTACCGGAGTGCCGATGCCGAAGATGACGAAACCGGCGTCCCGGAAGATGCGGCGAAGTTCCAGCTTGGAGTACTGGTACACCGGGACGATCTGGCCGAGCATCACGAACCTGCCTTCTGGGTTGGTATGGAGGAGACGCTCTGGTGGGACGGAGGACGACGTCAGTCAGACGGGGCGGAGGTGAGGGCCAGGAAGGCGTCCTCCAGGCCGGCGGAGGTCACTTCGAGGCCCCGTACCGGCCCTCGTTGGGCCAGGGCGTGGGCCGTCGCGTCGGAGTCGGCCGTCCGCAGGCGCACCCGGCCGTCGAGGACCGTCACCGAGAGCACGCCCGGCAGCGACGCGAGGCCCGCGGGCGCCGGACGGCCCTGGAGGTCGAAGGAGACCAGGCTGGCGCCGACGGCCTGCTTGATGTCGGTGCCGCTGCCGTCGGCGATGACCCGACCCTGGTCGATGACGACGACCCGGTCGGCGTTCTGGTCCGCCTCCTCCAGGTAGTGCGTGGAGAAGAGCACCGTCCTGCCCCGCTGGGTGAACGCGTGCATCGACGCCCAGAACGAGCGGCGGGCCGCCACGTCGAGCGCGGCGGTCGGCTCGTCGAGGACCAGCAGGTCCGGGTCACCGACGAGGGCGACGGCGAAGTTGACCCGCTGCGCCTGGCCGCCGGAGAGCCGGTCCACCCGCCGGTTGGCGAGTTCATCGAGCCCGGCCAGGGCCAGCGCCCCGTCGACCGGCATGGGCTTCGGGTAGGTGCTGGCGACGAAGGCCACCAGCTCGCGCACCGTGACCCGGGGAACGGGCTTGGTGTCCTGGAGCATCGCGCCGACCCGCCCGGCGCGGACCGCCCGCTGCGGCGTATCCCCGAACAGCCGCACCTGGCCGGCGGTCGGCTCGTCCAGACCCAGCAGCAGGCTGATCGAGGTCGATTTGCCCGCCCCGTTGCGGCCTAGCAGCGCGACCCGTTCGCCCGACCCGATCGTCAGGTCGAGCCCGGCGACCGCCTGCACGTCTCCGAACGTCCGGACCGCACCGGCAAAGGCCACCGTCGCTGTCGCCCCGTGTGTTCTCGTCATGCCGAGAACGCTATTGCGCAGTTCAGACGTCCTGTAGAAGAGAATGTCCGGACTCCGGCAGGACAAATGTCATTGCCGGCAGCACAGTGGAGAGCCGTTCAGAGCAGCCGGTTCAGAGCCAGCCTCGTTCGTCGGCGATCCGGGCCGCTTCCGTACGGTTGCGGGCGCCGGTCTTGCCGATGGCCGACGACAGGTAGTTACGGACTGTGCTCTCCGACAACCACAGCTTCACCGCGATGTCCGCCACCGTCGCCCCGCCCCGCCCGGCCTCCAGCACCTCCCGCTCCCGGGCCGTCAGCGGGATCGGCCCCGCGCTGAGCGCGGCAGCCGCCAGCGCGGGGTCGATCACCGACTCACCGTTGAGCACCCGCCGGATGGCCGCCGCCAACTGGTCGACCGGGCCGTCTTTCGACAGGAACCCCATCGCCCCGACCTCCATCGCCCGGCGCAGATAGCCCGGACGGCTGAACGTGGTCACGATGAGCACCTTGCAGTCGGGCAGTTGAATACGCAGCTCGGCGGCGGCGTCCAGCCCAGTACGACCGGGCAACTCGATGTCCAGCACCGCGACGTCGGGCCGGATCCTCAGCGCGACCGGCACGATCTCGTCGCCCGTGGCCACCTGGGCCACGACCTCCATGTCCTCTTCGAGGTCCAGCAGAAGGGCGAGCGCCCCGCGCATCATCCCCTGGTCCTCGGCCAGCAAGATCTTGATAGGTGCCGTAGAGCCGGCTCCGACCAGGGCAGCTGTCATGGCGGCCACAGTACGGGCGGCCCGTACGGGGACTGACGGACGCGGTGGTGCCGGGACAGGCCGGCGCGGTCAGCCGGTGGCGAGGGAGACCTCGCCGTACAGGTCCTGGACCACGCCGGTGACCTCACCGGTCTCCGGCCGCCAGCGCAGCAGCCCGCCCGGGTCGTAGCGGAGCAGCACCGTCCCGTCCGGGTCCCAGCCGAGCACTTCACAGCAGCTCTTCCAGCGGCCGAAGCCCACGTTGAGCAGGTGGGTCACCACGCCGGTTCCGGCGTTCAGCAGCGCGACCCCCTCCATCCCGCTCGAGTCTCCGATGGTGAGCCAGCCGGCCCGGGCCACCAGGTCGCCCCGCTGCCAGCCCCGCCCGTAGAACTCGTCGACCACGTTGCCGCGGGGCAGCGCTCGGAAGTCGACCGGGCGGCTGTCCCGGTGCGTGACTTCGCCGACCGGTCGGATCCGCGTCACGCTCATCGGCGTGCCGCCCAGTTCGAGTAGGGCATCCGGCCGGGCGGCCGGGTCCGAGGCGACCACGTCCCACGGCGACACCGGCAGCTTCCTGGCGGTGCCGGTGGCCCGGTCCACCTCGTACGTTGCGTTCTGGTCGCCGACGAGCAGCCGGTTGCCTGACCAGAGGACGTGCTCCAGGTAGCCCTTGAGCGGGTGGCGGCGCACGGCGGCGGTGGTCAGGTCGACCACGATCACCTCGCCGGTCTGGGCGAAGGCGGCGGTCCGTCCGTCCGGGGAGAGACTTCCGGTCTTGAGTGGCACCGCCTCGTTGCCCTCCGCGTCGCGGGTCCTGGCGGGGGTGACCACGTCCAGGTCCCGGACGATGCCGTCGTCGCCGAGCACCCGGATCCGCCCCTCGACAGCGGTCTCCGGGTCGACCGGCTGGTACAGCGCCAGCGCCTTGCGGACCGGGCGGGCCGAGAGCGTCGCGCCGACCGGATCGCCCAGACGGCCCAGCGGGTGCCCGGGATAGGCCAGGTCGGCCGGGAGCGTCAGTACGGGCACGGGGGTCGGGATCGCGCTTCGGCCCGGTGTCGCGATGGTTGCCGGTGACGGCGGATCGGCGGGGCGCAGAGCCAGCGCCGTACCGCCGGTGAACAGGGCGACCGCGAGCGCGGCGGCGCCGGCAGCGCGGCGGGTGCGACGCACCCGGCGGGCCCGTTCCCAGCCGGTCGCCGCGGGGTGCGCCGGCCGGACGTCCTCGGCAGCGACGGTGAGCAGTTGGTGTAGTTCCTTTTCCCTCACGGGTTCACCTCCATCCCGGTGACCAGGCCGTCGCCGGGCCGTTCCTCGTCGTGACCGAGCTCCGGCGCGACCTCGCGGAGCCGGCGTAGCGCCGCATGGGACTGACTCTTGACGGTGCCGACGGTGACTCCGAGCGCCTCGGCGGTGGCCGCCTCGGTGAGGTCCTCGAAGTAACGCAGCACCAGTACGGCCCGCTGCCGGGGCGGCAGGTGGCCGAGGGCGTCACGCAGCGCGAGCCGCAGTGCTCCGTCGCCCTCGGCCGTCGCCCGCTCCGGCGGGTACGCGCTCAGCCACTCCCGGCGGCGGCGCCGCCACCAGGAGACGGTGTCGCGGTAGAGGATCGCGCGCACGTACGCGGCCGGGTCGCCGTGCCGCACGGCGGGCCAGCGCAGGGCCAGCTTGAGCAGGGCATCCTGGAGCAGGTCCTCGGCCTGGTGCCGGTTGCCGCAGACCAGGTAGGCCGCGCGTAGCAGCCGGTGCTGGTGGCACTCGACGAAAGCGACGTAGCCGTCCCGTCCGTCGTCGGTCGTCGGCGGTCCCATCCGACCTCCCCTCCAACCGGCCGTCACGCATACCGCGTCACCAAGCAGACGCACCGGGACCCGGAAAAGGTTGGGCGGTGGCCGGGAGGAGTCCCGCGCACCCACCGCACCCACCGCACCCACTGCACCCCCTCAACCCCCTCCCGCCAAACCAACCACCCCCGCCCCTTCCCCGCCCCCGCCCGTTCCCCGCGATCTTGCAGTTGTGGCCCTTGATTCGCGGCTTATCAGCCGTTTCGCCCGGGCACAAAGTGCAAGATCGCGGAGAAGGGAGCGGGGGTGGGTGTGGGCGGGTGTGGGCGGAGCTCCCGCGGTGTGGGGCGGGCGTGCCGGCGAGCCTCGGGGCTCGATCGGGGCGAGGGTCAAGGGGGCGGGCCCGGCGGTCACCGGCGCGAAAGTGGCGATCACCGGCCCGAACGTGAGCCAACCGACGGGTAACAGAGGCTCCACGCGGGGCCGGTCGAGGTCTACGCTTGCCCGGTGACGGTGGAGCAGCAGGCACGGGGCGGGAGGAACGGTGCCGCGGGGTCGGGCCGGCGCCGGTCCCGCAAGGACGAGATCCTGGAGATCGCGGTCGGCCTCTTCGCCTCCCGGGGCTACCACGGCGTCTCGATGGACGACATCGGCGCGGCGGCCGGGGTCACCGGCCCGGCGCTCTACCACCACTTCGCCGGCAAGGAGGCCATGCTGGTCGCCGCGCTGATTCCGGTCAGCGAGGAGCTGCTCACCGGTGGTCAGGAGCGGTCTACCGGTCACCCCGACGACCCGCGCGGCGCGCTGGAGTCGCTGATCGACTTCCATGTCGAGTTCGCGCTGGCCAACCCGGCGGTGATCGCCCTGCACCTGCACGAGCTGGACCGGCTCCCCGACGAGCCCCGGCGTCGGATCCGCCGGCTCCAGCGGCTCTACGTCGAACAGTGGGTGACCGTGCTGACCACACTGCATCCGGGCATGCCCGACGGCGAGGCGCGGGTGTTGGCCCACGCCGCGTTCGGCCTGATGAACTCGACGCCGTTCCTCGGCGGTGAGGTGGACCGGCGCCGGCGGGCCGAGCTGCTCCGCGCCGCCACCCTGGCCGCTCTCCTGGCCCACCCCGGTTCCTGACCCGACGCCAACTCGTCAGTAACCTTCCGGCCATGGTTCCCTAGCACCGTCCCGACCCCTGGACGCTGGGAGGAAACATGATCGAGTCGCTGCTGGTCGCCAACCGGGGCGAGATCGCCCGCCGGATCATCCGTACCGCCAGGCGGCTCGGTATCCGCGCGATCGCGGTGCACTCGGAGGCGGACGCCGGCCTGCCGTTCGTGACGGAGGCCGACGAGGCGGTGTGCGTGGGCCCGGCCAACCCGGCCCAGAGCTACCGCAACGTCGAGGCCATCCTCGCGGCGGCCAAGTCGACCGGCGCGCAGGCCATCCACCCCGGCTACGGCTTCCTGTCGGAGAACGCCGACTTCGCCCGTACCGTCGAGGCGAGCGGGCTGATCTGGGTCGGGCCCGGCGCGGACGCGATCACCGCGATGGGCGACAAGATCAACGCCCGGAACCTGATGGCGGCGGCCCGGGTGCCGGTCGCGCCCGGCACCACCGAGCCGGCGGCCGACCTCGAAGCGGCGGTCGCGGCGGCGGCGGAGATCGGCTACCCGGTGATGGTCAAGGCCGCCGCCGGTGGTGGCGGCATGGGCATGGGCGTGGCGACCGACGAGGCCGCGCTGCGCAGCGAGTACGACAAGGTGCGCTCCTTCGCCGAGCGGATGTTCGGCGACGGCTCGGTGCTGATCGAGCGGTACTTCCCCCGGGTGCGTCACGTCGAGGTGCAGATCCTCGGCCTGGCCGACGGCCGGGTGGTGGCCCTCGGCGAGCGGGAGTGCTCGGTGCAGCGGCGCAACCAGAAGCTGGTCGAGGAGTCGCCGTCGCCGGCGGTCTCCCCGGAGCTGCGTTCGCGGCTGCTGGCGGCGGCCGTGCGGGCCGGCGAGGCGGTGAACTACCGCAACGCGGGCACCGTGGAGTGTCTGTTCGATCCGTCGACGCAGGAGTTCTTCTTCCTGGAGATGAACACCCGGCTCCAGGTGGAGCACCCGGTCACCGAGCTGGTCTACGGCGTCGACCTGGTCGAGGAGCAGTTGCGGGTGGCCGCCGGCCTGGCGCCGACGTTCGACCCGGACGCGCTCGCCCCACGTGGACACGCCATCGAGCTGAGGATCAACGCCGAGGACCCGAAGCGCTTCCTGCCCGGTCCCGGTGTGATCAAGACCTGGGTGGAGCCGGCGGGCGAGGGCGTCCGGGTGGACTCGGGCTACGTCGACGGCAACACCGTCACCCCGTTCTACGACAGCCTGATGGCCAAGCTCATCGTCAGCGGCGCGACCCGGGCCGAGGCGATCGAGCGGGCGCGGGCGGCGGTGGCCGCCTTCGAGCTTGCCGGCCCGAAGAACAACCTCCCCTTCCACGCCGAACTCCTGGAGAACGAGGAGTTCCTCTCCGGCGACTACGACACCGGCATCGTCGGCCGCATGCGCTGACCATCCTGACCCACCTCACCCCCACCCCCCGGTTCGCTGCGTCGATCATGAGGTTGGCCGTGCGGTTCCTCGTTGTTGCCGCGGTCAACCTCATGATCGATGCCGCTGGGTGCGGAGCGGGCGGAGTGGGTGGGAGGCTGGGGAGGACAGGACAGCACGCGTCACAGTGAGGTGACCCCTTATGGCGGAACTGCCAGGCTCCGTGTCGATCCGTGAGGTCGGGCCGCGCGACGGGCTCCAGAACGAGGATCCGATCCCGACCGAGGCCAAGGTGCGGCTGCTCGATGCCCTCTCCGGCACCGGGGTGAAACGGATCGAGGCCGTCTCGTTCGTGCACCCGAAGGCGATCCCGCAGATGGCCGACGCCGACGAGGTGTGGCAGCGGGCCGTGAAGGCCGACGGCGTGCGCTACTCGGCGCTGGTGCCGAACACCCGGGGTGCGCAGCGGGCCCTGGCGGCCGGCTTCACCGAGATCGAGGTGGTGGTCTCGGCCAGCGACACGCACAACCGGCGCAACGTGAACCGCAGCACCGACGAGTCGCTGGACGACATCGCCGAGCTGATCGACCTGCTGCACGGCGCCGGCGCGCAGGCCGAGGTGATCGTGGCGACCAGCTTCGGCTGCCCCTACGAGGGGGACGTCGACCCGGCCCGGGTGGCCGGCATCGTGGACCGGGTGGTCCGCGACGGCGCCGACCGGGTGGCCTTCGGCGACACCACCGGCATGGGTACGCCCCGGCGGGTCCGCGAGCTGCTGACCGCGGTACGCGACCGCAACGCGCACGTCCCCGTGCTGCTGCACTTCCACAACACCCGGGGTACCGCCCTGGCCAACATGCTGACCGCGCTGGAGCTGGGGGTGACCGAGTTCGACGCCAGCGTGGGCGGCCTCGGCGGCTGCCCGTACGCGCCGGGGGCCAGCGGCAACCTGGCCACCGAGGAGGCGGTGCACATGCTGCACGACATGGGCATCGACACCGGCGTCGACCTGGCCGCCCTGATCGAGGCAGCCGAGCTGGCCGAGCGGCTGGTCGGCGGGCAGCTCCCGTCCGGGGTGCTCCGCGCGGGCCCGCGTACCCGGTTGACGCCGATGCCGAGCTGACCGCTCGGGAATGCGGGGAGGGGCCGGCGTCGTGCCGGCCCCTCCGACGTACCCGGTCGGTCAGCCCACCGTGGTGAGCGCGGCCGGCCAGCTGTCGCGGAAGATCTCGGACCCGGCGCGGTCCGTGCTGCGGGTGCCGGCGAAGAGGTTGCTCACCCGGTTCGCCTCGGTGGTGCTCGGGTACGGGTTGGTGCAACTGGTGCCGGCGCTGCCGCCGGACATCAGCAGCGAGCAGTTCCCGTTGTAGTTGTCGGGCAGGCCGAGGATGTGCCCGATCTCGTGGGTCATGATCCGCAGCGGGCTGTACTGCGCGGCCTGCTGGGTGTCGATGTAGACCCGGCCGTTGCCGAGGCTGGTCCGGACGGCGTACGAGCCGCCGCCGGTGATCTGGTAGATCCGCAGGTTGGAGCCGCAGTTCGCCGTGAGCGTCAGGTTCGACGTGGCGTTGTTCCAGATCGAGGCGGCCTGGTTGGCGGTGCCGGCGTAGCTTCCCGCCTGGCTGGTGTTGTAGCAGATGGTCATGGCGGCGGAGGCGGGTGCCGGGTTGGCGACCGTGACGCCGAGGGTGGCAAGTGCCGTCGCGACGAACGCGACCGCGAGCCGGTTGAGTCGTGAGGTCATCGTTGACTCCATTCCGGGAGGAGGGGTGTCTGGAGCCTAGCCATATAGATTCATGATTTTCAATGCCTCTCGGCGGGCGCGGTCGGGTGATGTCTCCGCCGTCGCCCGCGGGTCGCCGAGCATCGCGCGAATGCGCTAGCCTAACGATCGTTCAGGTCAGTCGGTCGCCCGCGAGGTGACCGGCTCAGGTGGCGAGGGAGTCGGCGTGACGCTCGACGGTGAGGCACTGGAGCAGCTGCGCAAGCGGGCCCGGGCCGGTGGTGCGGACAAGTACCACGCGGCGAACGCCGCCAAGGGCAAGCTCTTCGCCCGGGAGCGGGTCGCGCTCCTGGTGGACGAGGGCTCCTTCGTCGAGGACGGCCTCTACGCCAACGCGACGGCCGACGGACTCCCGGCCGACGGCGTGGTCACCGGCACCGCCACCATCGACGGCCGCCCGGTCTGCCTGATGGCGAACGACTCCACGGTCAAGGCCGGCAGTTGGGGCGCCCGCACCGTCGAGAAGATCATCCGGATCATCGAGCGGGCCTACTCGACCAGTGTGCCGATGATCTACCTGGTCGACTCGGCCGGCGCCCGGATCACCGACCAGGTCGATCTCTTCCCCGGCCGCCGCGGCGCCGGCAAGATCTTCTGGAACCAGGTCCGTGCCTCCGGCTCGATCCCGCAGGTCTGCGCGCTGTTCGGGCCGAGCGCGGCCGGCGGGGCGTACATTCCGGCGTTCTGCGACGTGGTCGCCATGGTCGACGGCAACGCCAGCATGTATCTCGGCTCCGACCGGATGGTCGAGATGGTCACCGGCGAGAAGACCACGCTGGAGGCGATGGGCGGGGCCAAGGTGCACTGCGCCGAGTCGGGCGTCGGGCACTTCCTCTGCAAGACCGAGGCGGACGCCCTCGACGTGGTCCGGCGCTACCTGTCGTACCTGCCGGCGAACTGGACGCAGCAGCCACCGGCAGCGCCGGCCGTCGGAGCGCCGGAGAAGGTCGACCTGGCCGCGCTGGTGCCGGCGAGCGAGCGGCAGGCGTTCGACATGCGGCGGTACGTGAAGGGCCTGCTCGACGACGGATCCTTCTTCGAGATCCAGGCCCTCTGGGCCAAGGAGTTGACCATCGGTTTCGGCCGGCTGAACGGCGAGGTCGTCGGCGTGGTCGGCAACAACTCGATGTTCAAGGGCGGGGTGCTCTTCGTCGACTCGGCCGACAAGGCGACCCGCTTCGTGCAGCTCTGCGACGCGTTCAACGTGCCGCTGCTGTTCCTCTCCGACGTACCCGGGTTCATGGTCGGCAGCGCGGTGGAGAAGCAGGGCATCATCCGGCACGGCGCCAAGATGATCACCGCGATCTCCGAGGCGACCGTACCGAAGATCTGCGTGGTGGTCCGCAAGGCGTACGGCGCCGGCCTCTACGCGATGGCCGGCCCGGGCTTCGAGCCCGAGGCCACGATCGCGCTGCCCACCGCCAAGATCGCGGTGATGGGCGCCGAGGCGGCGGTCAACGCGGTCTACGCGAACAAGATCGCGGCGATCGAGGACGAGACCGAGCGGGCCGCGTTCGTCGCCGCGAAGCGCGAGGAGTACGAGCGCGACATCGACGTGGTCCGGCTCGCCAGCGAGCTGGTGGTCGACGCGATCGTCGAGCCGCACGAGCTGCGGGCCGAACTGGTCCGCCGGTTCGCCGCCGCCCGCACCAAGGATCGGCACTTCTCCCGGCGCCGGCACGGCGTCACCCCGGTCTGATCCCGCCGCCGGCCCACCCGGCCGGCGCGGGCCCGCACCGCACCAGCGACCCGTCCCCGGCGTCACGAGCGCCCGGCGGCCGATCCACACAGGAGGATTGCATGGACTTCCGGCTCACCGAGGAGCAAGAGGCGCTGCGGGAGAGCGTGCGGGAACTCGCGCGCGAGGTGGTCGCCCCGGTCATCGCGGAGCACTACGAGAAGCACACCTTCCCGTACGAGGTGATCCGGCAGATGGGCAAGATGGGCCTGTTCGGCCTGCCCTTCGCCGAGGAGCACGGCGGCATGGGCGGCGACTACTTCGCGCTCTGTCTCGCGCTGGAGGAGCTGGCCCGGGTCGATTCGAGCGTCGCCATCACGCTGGAGGCGGCGGTCTCGCTGGGTGCGATGCCGATCTACCGCTTCGGCACCGACGAGCAGAAGGCCCGGTGGCTGCCGAAGCTGCTGAGCGGCGAGGCGCTGGCCGGCTTCGGGCTGACCGAGCCGGGCACCGGCTCGGACGCCGGCGGCACGCAGACCCGCGCGGTGCTCGACGAGGCCACGGACGAGTGGGTGATCAACGGCTCGAAGGCGTTCATCACCAACTCGGGCACCGACATCACGGTGCTGGTCACCGTCACCGCGGTCACCGGCACCCGCCCGGACGGCTCCAAGGAGCTGTCCACCATCATCGTCCCCTCCGGTACGCCGGGCTTCACCGTCGCGCCGGGCTACTCGAAGGTCGGCTGGAACGCCTCGGACACCCACGAGTTGACCTTCGACGACTGTCGGGTGCCGGCGGCGAACCTGCTCGGCGAGCGCGGCCGGGGCTTCGCCCAGTTCCTACGCATCCTCGACGAGGGGCGGATCGCCATCGCCGCCCTGGCCGTCGGCCTCGCCCAGGGCTGCGTCGACGAGTCGGTCAGGTACGCGAAGGAGCGCCAGGCGTTCGGCCAGCCGATCGGCAACTACCAGGCGATCCAGTTCAAGATCGCCGACATGGAGATGAAGGCGCACACCGCCCGGCTGGCCTACTACGACGCGGCGGCGCGGATGCTCGCCGGTGAGCCGTTCAAGCGGCAGGCCGCCATCGCCAAGCTGCACGCCAGCACCATCGCGGTGGACAACGCCCGCGAGGCCACCCAGATCCACGGCGGCTACGGCTTCATGAACGAGTACCCGGTGGCGCGGTTCTGGCGCGACTCCAAGATCCTGGAGATCGGCGAGGGCACGTCCGAGGTGCAGCGCATGATCATCGCGCGCGATCTCGGTATGTGACGGCGGCGGGTCCGGCAGCCGCCGCGCCACCGGGCCCGTTTCGCACTGCCGGGGCCGGTTCGCGCCGCTGTCCGTCCGTGCCGTTGTCGGATATCCGCGCCGGGGCGTCGGCAGGGTGACGCTCGACTGCCGTCGGTCACACCCCGTCCGTACCCTTCCTGCCCATGACTCCGGATCATGATCGTTCGCGGCATCCGGGCGGTCCCACCGGGCTGCCGGAGCTGTTGCGCGGCCACCGGCTCGCCGCCGGCCTGACCCAGGCCGAGCTGGCGGGCCGAGCCGGTGTGGGCATCCGGACCGTCCGTGACCTGGAACGGGGCCGCTCGTCCCGGCCGCATCGCACCACGGTCGAGTTGCTCACCGGCGCGCTGAAGCTGGCCGGAGCCGCCCGGTCGACGTTCCTGGCCGCCGCCCGGGGGCCGGCCCCGGCCGCCGGGCCGATCGCCCCCGGAAACGCCGCGCCGGCCCGTGTCGACCTCGACCGACACGCCGGTACGCCGGCCGTGCTCCCGCCCCCGGTCGCGCTGATCGGCCGGGACCGCGACCTGACCGAGCTGGTCGGTCTGTTCACCGACAGCCACGGGCCCCGGCTGGTCAGCCTGGTCGGGCTGGCCGGCGTGGGCAAGACCGCGCTGGCCCTGTCGGTGGCGCACGCGGTCGCCGGCGACCATTCCGGCGGGGCGGCCGGCGTGCTCGTCGGCGAGGGCTCGGACACCGCCGACGTGCTCTCCGCCTCGGTCGCCGTCTTCGGCGTCGCCCGCCTTCCCGAACTGCCCGCCCGTCTCGACGGCCGACCGGCACTGCTGCTCGTGGACGCGGCCGAGCGGGCACCCGACGTGGTCGCCGAGGCGGTCCACCGGCTCGGCGCGGCGGTGCCGTCGCTGCGGGTGCTGGTCACCGGCCGGCGCCCGGTCGGCCTGCCCGGGGAACGGGTGTGGCCGGTCGCCCCGCTCGACGTACCGCCGCCGGGCCGTGAGTGGGCGGGCTCGGCGGCGTTGGCCGACTACCCCGCCGTGGCTCTCTTCACCGCCCGGCTCGCCCAGGTCCGCCGGGAGCCGCCCGGTCCCGCCGAGCTGCCCGCCCTGGCCGCGCTGGTGCGCCGCCTGGGCGGGCTCCCGCTCGCCATCGAGCTGATGGCGGCCCGGGGCCGGATTCTCGATCTCAACGAGCTGCTCGACCGGTACGGCGACCGCGTCCTCGACCTGGCCACCTCGCCGGGGGCGGCCGAGCGGCCGGGCTGGGACACGGCGGAGCCGGGCCGCCCGGAGGGTTCTCGGGCAGCGGTGGCGGAGACCCTGCGGGACGCGGTGGCGGTCAGCTACCGCCTCCTCGCCCCGGACGAGCGGGCCGCGCTGCGTCGGCTCGCCGCGTTCGGCAACCGCTGGTCGGTCGAGCTGGCCGAGGAGATGCTCGCCGACGCCGCCGACCGGGACGGGACGGTGGTCGTGGATCCGGTCCCGCTGCTGGACCGGCTTGTCGAACTCGGCCTGCTGAGTGTCCGGGGCACCGGGCCGTTCCGGTTCCGGCTGCTCGACGCCGTGCGGGACTTCGCCATGGAGCAGGCGACCGGCGCCGGCGAGCTGACCGCGATCCGGCGCCGGCACGCGCAGGTCGTCGCGCGGCTGGTGGCGCGGACCGCACCGGAGCTGGCCGGCGCCGACCTGCTGGCGGCGGTGCACCGCCTGGACGAGGTGAGCGGCGACATCAGTTCGGCTCTGGCGCACGCCGCCGTCGACGATCCGTTGACCGCGTTGCGGTTGGCGGCGGCGCTGTCCCGGTGGTGGCGGTTCCGGGGGCGGGACGTCCCCGGCCGGCAGTGGCTGCGGCGCCTGCTGGCGGATCCGCGTACCGCCGATGCCGGCCCGGTGCTGCGGGCGTGGGCGTCCCTCGGGGTGGCCCGGCTCGCCGCCGAGCACGGCGCCGGGGCCGAGGAGCTGTCGGCGGCGTGGGAGGCGCTGGCCGCGTTCCGGGAGGCCGGTGACGTCACCGGGGAGTTGGAGGCGCGTACGGTGCTCTGCGCGCTCCTGGTCACCGTCAGCGAGCACGACGAGGCGCGGACCCAGGTCGAGGCGGTGCTCGCACTGGCTGTCCGGCACGGGCGGGTCCGGGACATGGCGGTGGCGCAGAACAATCTCGCCTGGCACGACATCCGGGTCGGTGACCTGGCGGCTGCCCGGCGCCGGCTGGCCGCGGTCGACCGGCTCGCGGCGCAGAGCGGGGAGCAGCGGCTGCGGTTGCTCGCGCGGGCCAACCTCGCCGAGGTGACCCGCCTCGACGGCCGGTACGCCGAAGCCGTCGACCAGGGCCGGCGGGCGGTGGCGGCGCTGGCGGACCTCGGCGACCCCGGCCACCGTCGCCGGGTGCTCGGCACGGTGGGCCTGGCGCTGGCCCGGGCCGGCCGGTCCGCCGAGGCGGCCGAGGTGCTGGCCGAGCTGCGCCCGCCCTCGGGATCGCCCGTGCCGGGCCTCGGGGAGGTCTGGTCCCCCGGGCGTTCGCAGGGCGCGACGTCGCCCGGGGCGCGTCCGGAGGACGGGATCTGCGCGCTGGTCGAGGGGCACCTGGCGCTGCGCCGGGGCGATCGTGAGCTGGCGACGGAGTGGTTCGCCGCCGCGGCGGAGGCAGACGTCGGCGGCCAGGACCGGCGCGACGTGGTGGAGGCGCTGGTCGGGTGGGCCGCGAGTTCGGGCGATCGTGCCGTGCTGGACCGTCTCGACCGGGCCTGCCGGCAGAGCGGTGTCCGGTTGTTGCCGCACGAGGAGGAGTTGCTCCACGCGTCGACCGAGAGCCGGAGCGGGTAGCCGGGGAGAAGCCGGCCGGACGTGGGTGCCCCACAAAGTAAACCGGGGGTGACGCGGGCGACGAAGCCCCTCTTGCTACCCCTCACCCGTCGCCCGCGCCAGCACCCCCCGGTGCGTCCCCACCGCCGAAGACTAGCCACCGCCCGCCCGTGGCTCCGTCCGGTTTGGTCGCCTATCCCCCCGTGGGCGCGGCAGTTCTGCCGCTCTTTCTGCCGGTGCCGAGCGGCCCCGGGGGCGGCTCAGGACGGGGTGACCGTCCCGTCCCAGTCGGGGGTCGCGCCGGTGCTTCCGGCGGTGGCGCCGGGGTGCACCGCGTCCCGGACCCGGCGCAGCCCGTCGAGCAGGGCGGCCAGCGACTCCGGGTCGAGCTGGCCGGTGAACCACTGCTCGATGATCCGCAGGTGCCCGGGCAGGGTCTCGTCGAGTCGTTGCAGGCCGGAGGCCGTGACCACGGCGAACGAGCTGCGCCGGTCGGAGGGGCACGCGCGGCGGGCGAGCAGGCCGTCACGTTCCATCCGGTCCACCACCCGGGTGACGCCGCTCGTCGAGAGAGAGGTCTGCGCGGCCAGATCGGTCATCCGCAACTGGTTGCCGGGTGAGCGGGCGAGCCTGGTCAGCACCTCGAACTCGACCGGTGAGAGGCCGTGCTCCTCGAACTGGGTGGCGAACCGGGCCGAGATCCCGGCGTGCGCCTCGACGAGCAGGCCGACGGCGGTGATCCGGGGGTCGTCGAACACGTTCTGGTCCACGCGTTCCATCGTAGCAGTCCTTGACAGGGGGAATGTTGTTGTGCCTATAGTTGCTTCAGCAGTCATTGGGCTACTAAACAATCTTCCCACGGAGGGCAATTCCATGACCAGCAGCACCGCACCGGTTACCCGCGACTGGGACGGCCTCACGATCCCGGCCGCCGGCACCTACCTGCTGGACGCGGCACACAAGCGCGTGGGCTTCGTCGCCCGGCACATGATGGTCAGCAAGGTACGCGGTGAGTTCGCCGACGCGAGCGCCACCATCACCGTCGCCGAGGACCCGATGGGGTCCTCGGTCAGCGCCACCATCCAGGCGGCCACCATCAACACCAACCAGGCCGACCGGGACGGGCACCTGCGCAGCCCCGAGTTCCTCGATGTCGAGAACTTCCCGACCCTGGAGTTCCGCAGCACGGCCGTGAAGTCGCGCGACGGCAACGAGTTCGTCCTCTCCGGCGAGCTGACCATCAAGGGCGTCACCCGCCCGGTCGACCTGGAGGTCGAGTTCGAGGGCGTCGGCCGCAGCCCGTTCGGGCAGGACATCTTCGGCTTCTCCGCCGCCACCGAGATCGACCGCGAGGACTTCGGCCTGACCTGGAACGTCGCCCTGGAGACCGGCGGCGTGCTGGTCGGCAGGAAGATCAAGATCGAGATCGAGGGCGAGGCCGTCCGCCAGGCCTGATCCGCCGTACCGCCTCCGGGCCCGCGCCGCACCACGGCGCGGGCCCGACGTGTGTACGCGGAAACGGAGGCCGCCGGACGGGGTGCAATTTGTCACGACCTACTCGCGGTCCGGCCCGACATCGGCTGGGTAGAGATGCCCCGGGAGCGCGCCCGCCGAACCGGAGAACGGTCGTCCCGGCCACGGGACCACCGGTACCTGCCTCTGGTCCCGACGATGCCGACGCTCCTAACGTGGAGGGTTCACCACGCGCTCACCGGGCCGGCACGGTCCGACTGCGCCTCGCGCCGGGAGGAAACATGGGCAGGGACGTCGAGCAGGGCGCCTTCTCCCGGGAGGACCGGGTCCGCTACCGACAGAAGGTCCGGCGGTGCCTGGACGTCTTCGCCCTGATGCTGGACGACTTCGGATTCGACGCCGACCGGCCGACGACCGGGCTGGAGATCGAGCTGAACCTGGTCGACTCGTCGGCCGAGCCGGCGATGCGCAACGACCAGATCCTCGCCGACATCGCTGATCCGCTCTTCCAACCCGAGCTCGGCCAGTTCAACCTGGAGCTGAACGCGCCGCCCCGGCTGATCGAGGGCAACGGGTTCGCCGACTACGAGCAGGACCTGCGCGGCAGCCTCTCCCGGGCCGACGAGCGGGCCGCCAGGTCGGACGCGAAGATCGTCCTGGTCGGCATCCTGCCCACCCTCACCGAGCGTCACCTGGTCGAGGACAACCTCTCCACCAACCAGCGTTACCGGGTGCTCAACGACCAGATCGTCGGCGCCCGGGGTGAGGACATCGAGCTCGACATCCGGGGTGTCGAACGCCTACAGACCCACACCGACTCGATCGCCCCCGAGGCCGCCTGCACCAGCCTCCAGCTCCACCTCCAGGTCGCCCCGGACAGCTTCGCCGACTACTGGAACGCCTCCCAGGCCATCGCGGGGGTGCAGGTGGCCGTCGGGGCCAACTCGCCGTTCCTCTACGGGCGGCAGCTCTGGGCGGAGACCCGGATCGCCCTGTTCGAGCAGGCCACCGACACCCGGCCGGACGAGCTGAAGGCGCAGGGCGTACGCCCCCGGGTCTGGTTCGGTGAACGCTGGATCACCTCGATCTTCGACCTGTTCGAGGAGAACGTCCGCTACTTCCCGCCGTTGCTGCCGATCTGTGAGGACGAGGACCCGGTCGAGGTCCTGCACGGCGGCGGCGTGCCGGAGCTGGGCGAGCTACGCCTGCACAACGGCACCGTCTACCGGTGGAACCGGCCGGTCTACGACATCATGAACGGCCGCCCGCACCTGCGCGTGGAGAACCGGGTGCTGCCGGCCGGCCCGACCGTGGTCGACATGCTGGCCAACGCCGCCTTCTACTTCGGGTTGGCGCGGGGGCTGGCGGAGGCGGAACGCCCCATCTGGAGCCAGCTCACCTTCAGCTCCGCCGAGGAGAACTTCCACGCCGCCGCCCGGCGCGGCATGGACGCCGTCCTGCACTGGCCCCGCCTCGGTGAGGTGCCGGTGACCAGGCTGGTCCTGGACGTCCTGCTGCCCAAAGCCGCCGCCGGGCTCGACCGGTTCGGGGTGGCCCCGGCCGAACGCGACCGGCTGCTCGGCATCATCGAGCAGCGCTGCCGTACCGGCCGCAACGGTGCGGTCTGGCAGACCGAGGCGGTCTGGGCGGCCGAGCGGCAACGCGGCATGGACCGGGACGCCGCCCTGCACCACATGGTGCAGCGCTACGCCGAGCTGCAACGCAGCAACGAGCCCGTGCACACCTGGCCGGTCGACTGACCCGCGTCCGGGCGTCGCGTGCCGGAGCCGTCCCGCGCCCGGCCCAAGTTCAGCGGGTCCGGCGGCCGGAGCGGGATCGGCGGCCGGTGGCCGGATCGTCGGCAGCCGGGACGGACGGCTCTTCGGCCGTCGTCGACGCCGGCATGCCCTCCTCGGCCTCCACCCGACCGGCAGCGTCGTGGTGGCGATGTGCCGGCGAAACGGCCGGCGCGCTGCCGCCCGGCGTCGCGAAGGTGTCCGTACCGCCCGGCGCAGCGAAGGTGTCCGTGCCGTCCGGCGGCGCCTCGGCGTCATCGGCGGGACCGTCGGCCGGCTGGGTGTGCCGGCCCGCAGCCGGGTCGCCCGGGTGGTCGGCGGGCTCGCCGGTGCGCTGGCGGGGCACCCTCGCCGGTCCCCGGTTCGCGACCCGTCGGGCGGCCCGCTGGGCGAGCGCGGCGACCAGTACGGCGCCGCCCACCCCGACGATCACCGCGTACGGCGCGATCAGGTGCGCCGACACCTGCTCCGGGCTGATCGCGGTCAGCCTCGGCACCGCCAGGAAGTACGCGGTCGCGACGAGCAGCGGCCCGGCCGCGCCCGAGACGGCCGCCCCGACCCGGTGGTCGGGATGCCGGGCGTCCCGGCGGGCGGCGAGGGCACCGATCACCAGCGCGGATCCGAGGGACAGCAGCGCACCGGGCCAGTAGAAGTAGTCGCGGATCCAGTAGCGCCCGTCGTCGGGGCCGAGCTGCCAGATGCCGAGCTGCGCACTGGTCAGCCCGCGCCCGGCCAGTACGCCGTCCACGACGGCGACCACAGCGAGCAGCCAGAGCCAGCCGACCGTGGCGATCACGTTGTTCGCGGCGGCCCGCGAGCGCAGCGCCCAGACCGCCGTCAGCACCCCGACCAGCACCCCGATCACCGCGTAACCCGCCGCGACGTTCCGGGGCGAGCCGGTGTCCGCCACCGCCACCGCCTCCCGGGCCGGTACGGCCACCAGCAGCACGGTGATCAGTGCGCCCGCCCCGGCGGCCACGGCGAGCGCGACGGACCCGAGGGCGTGCCCGGCCGGCCCGGTCGGAGCCGAGTCGGCCGGCCCGGTCGGAACTGCGTCGGCCGGCCCGGCGTCCGGTGCCGGGGCGCGGTCATGCAGGCGCTGCGCGCAGACCGCGCCGAAGACCGTCGAGGTGGCCGCGATCCAGGTGGCCCAGATCAGACCCGCCACCCAGGCGGTCCCGCCGGCGGTCGCGTCCGCCGGTGCCCAGTTGATGATGCCCAGCCCGTAGCCGAAGCCCAGTTGGGCCGCACCCGCGCCGGCAGCGACGCCGACCGCGGTGGCGATCGATCCTCCCCAGCCTCGTCTGGCCATGCCGGGGAGCGTAACGTCCCGTGCTCGGCGCGGCGAGTCGTGGCGATCCGCCGTCAGCGGACCGCGACGCGTCCGCGTCGTCGGCGGCGGGTACGGTCGCCGGTGATCGAGGTGGGGTGGGTGGATGACGGACGGGGACGCGGGCGCTCGGGACGACGCCGGGACGGGCCGGTCGACGGTGCTGCTCAGGGGCGGGGTGGCCGTCGTGCTGCTCGCCGCCGTCGGCGCGACCGGCGGCTGGATCCTGGCCGGCGAGGACGGTCCACCGGCCCGACCGCCGGCGGCGGCGAGCCTGCCCGCCACCGGCACCCCTGACGCGGCCTCGCCGACCTCACGCCGGCCGTCGCCGTCGGCTCCCCGGACGACCGCGCCGAGCCGCTCCGCAGGGCTGACGGTCCCGGCGGTGATCGGCGAGGACTTCACGGACGCCCGCGACGAGCTGCGCGAGAAGCGGCTGGGCTGGCGACTCGTCTTCGGCCACGGCACCGGGAGGGCCGTGGAGCGCACCTCCCCGGAGGTCGGGACGGAGGTGCAGCCGGGGCGCACCGTGACGCTCTACGTGAGCGGGCCGGCGCCGGCCGCCACCGTGCCGGACGTGGTGGGCGACAAGTGTGCCGAGGCGGCGGCCGAACTCGTCGACGAGGGTTTCTACCCGCAGTACCGGACCGGAAGGACCGGCACGGTGAGCCGTCAGGACCCGACCGGTGACGGCGCGGCCCGGTGGAACGACCAGGTGTCCATCTGGTGCGGCGACGCCCCGGAGGACGGCGGATCGGCCACCCCGACACCGTGACGGAGCGTCCGGCACGCTGATCCCGGCCGATGGCCCCCGGGACCGCTAGGTTGGCGGTCAGGGGCCCACGACGCCCGCCCGGGCCGGGAAGGGACGTGCGATGAGCGACGACCGCCAGGAACCGCCCGCCGGGGAGCACGACGACCGGACCCGTCCGTTGCCCCCGCCGGGAAATCCCCCGGCCGGGGCGGAACCCGACCGTACGCAGTCGCTGCCCGGTCCCGCCCGGGGCGACGGCGACGCCATCCGACCCGTGCCTGGCGACGGCACCGCCCCGCCGGACCGTACGGCCGCCATGGAGCCGGAGCGGTCCGGGCCGGCGCCCTGGTCCGGCCGGGCGGAGGTGCGTCCCGCCCGACCCGCCGACCAGCCGGAGGCCGACTGGTACGCCGAGGACCAGGCCGCGCGACGCTGGTGGCTGCCGATCCTGTGGGGTGTGGTCGTGCTGCTGCTGCTCGGCCTGCTGGGCGTCGGGCTGTGGCTGGCTCTCCAGTCGGCGGACGACGATCCGGGCGGACCGGAGCCGTCGCCGTCGGTGCCCCGCGCCTCGCCGACCACCGCCGCGCCGACCTCGCCCGCCCCCACCACCTCGTCGCCGTCGGCCTCCCCGACGCCCTCTGCGGCGGCTGAGGTGCCGATGCCGCCGGTGGTCAATCTGCCGCTGGAGACGGCGCAGGCGATCCTGGACGACGTCGGGCTGGACCATCGGGTGGAGTACGAGACGTCCGACCGTCCCGCCGGAACGGTGCTCCGCACCGAACCGGAGGCGGGCGAGTTGGTCGCTGAGGACAGGGAGGTCACGCTGGTGGTGGCCCGCGAGGCCGCCTCGCCGACCGGCGAGGTCACGCCGTCGGTCGAACCGACCGCCACCCGGTGAGCCGCTGACCGCATCCCCGGACGGAGTGCCGCCAGGTCACCACATGCGCCGTCTCGTCCCGATCAGGCCGAGCCCGGCCAGCGAGATGGCCAGCCCGAAGATCCCGGACCAGAAGAGGGACTGGCGGACGTCGTCCGGTGAGGGGCGGCCGGCCTGCGCCGGGCCGCCCTGGGAGCCGGCGGGGACGTCGGCCCCGGCGGCGACGGGTCCGGGATCGTCGGTCGCGTCGAGCGCATCCGATTCGTCCGGTCCGGTCAGTGCGTACGGGGCGTCGAGGGCGTCCGGCCCGTCGTCGGGCGGGTCCTCGTCCACCACGGTGATCTCCGGAGCCGGGACCGGGGTGGTCAGCCGGGTGGTGGACGAGAGGGCGGGATCGCGGACCACGACCACCAGGGTGATGGCGGCGCCGATCAGCGCCAGGAGTCCGAAGGCGTAGGCGATACGGGAGCGGTGGTGCCGCCGCGCGGCGGGCTGATTGACCATGGCCATCCCAGGTTCGGGGTCCTGGACGCGCGGGGTGGAAACGTGCCGGGGTGGGCGTACCTCATCCTATGGCGACGGCACGCCCCCAGGCTGCCGATCGCGCAGGTCAGCCCACCCGGGCCGGGGTGCGGGAGACGGGTCGGCGCGGCGCGTGCACGGTGTGCGGCCGCGGCTCGGGGGCCGAGGACAGCTGCCGTAGCCCTTCCCGCTGGACGAAGATCGACCGCCGGGTGACCGCGTCCCCTGATGCGTTCAACTCGTAGCCTTCGAGCCAGATCCAGCCGTCGTAGGTCGGCCAGTCGAGCACCCGGATGACCCGGAACATGATGGGTCTGAGGAACTGGACACTCGCCGCGCGAGTCACGTGCAGTACGTCACCGGAGCGGGGAAGCACATGGGCTCCTGGGAAGGGTCGGCCGGCGGGCGGGCCGGCGGCTGTGGGTCGGGGGACGTCGATGGCCCGATGGCGGGGTCATGCCTCGTGGACCGGTGTTGCGGGCGGTGGTGGTCGGGCCGTACCCGCTGGTGGCGGACCGCCACCCGACCAACACCCGGCTACTCCGGGTACCGCTCCCGCCGCCGCAGCCAACTGGCGTGCAGCGGCGAGGTCATCAACCCGGGGCAGGTCTGGTTGTGGACTGTCGGGCGGACCCGCCGCCGCGCGTCCCGCGGTCCGTGGGGTCACCAAGGCGGGGAAGCGGACGGAGACGGTGAGTAACCCGTGCCATACGGACAGACTGCATCAGCGACGTGCTACATGCAAGTTGCATGTCGACTTTTGCCGATACGTGAGCGGCTCGCGCAAAGCGGCGCTTGAAGCCGTTCACGTCCGCCCGGCACACTGGGGGCCGGTTTCGCCCGTCGCGGCCGGCCGATGACCGGCACCACCCCACGCCGCGAACGATGCCCGCCGTACGACGGTCGCGCCCCTGGCGGGTGACGAGGGTGGCGCACGGCGAGGCGGAGGTGGGCCGGGTGAGGCCTGACAGCCGGTGGTCCCGACCAGAGGGCGGGTTGATCCCGTGAGCGAGCGGCGCAGCCCCACCATCCGACGTCGTCGCCTCGGCGCCGAACTGCGCCGGCAGCGGGAGGCTGCCGGGATCACCATCGAGGTGGTCGCCGAGCAGTTGGAGTGTTCGGCGTCGAAGGTGTCGCGGATCGAGACCGGCCACACCACGGCGACGCCGCGCGACGTGCGGGACATGCTGCGGATCTACGGCGTGGTGGGCGCCGAGAGCGACGAGTTGGTGCAGATCGCCCGGGAGGCGCGGCAGAAGGGCTGGTGGCACCCCTACAGCACGGTGCTGGTCGGCGCGTACGTCGGACTGGAGGCGGCGGCCAGCTCGATCCGGGCGTACGAGCAGCAGGTGGTGCCCGGTCTGCTGGAGACCGAGGAGTACGCGGGCGCGATGATCCGGGCCGCCCGGCCCGACTTCACGCCCGACCAGGTGCAACAACGGGTGCGTGTCCGTCTGGGCCGTCAGTCGTTGCTGACGCAGGATGATCCGGTCGATCTGTGGGTGGTGCTCGATGAGGCGGTGGTGAGCCGTCCGGTGGGCGGGGACGAGGTCATGCGTGATCAGCTCAAACGGCTGGTCGAGGTGGCGGAACTGCCGAACGTGACGCTCCAGATACTGCCTTTCGGGGTGGGAGCGCACGCCGGCATGGACGGCACCTTCACGATCCTCAGCTTCCCTGAGCCCGGTGATCCGGATGTCGTGTACGCGGAGAATGCCACGGGTGGGCTCTTCCTGGAGAAGAGTGACGAACTGCAGAAGTACAGCTTCATCTTTGATCACATCCGAGCGGCGGCCATTCGTCCGGAGGAGTCCATCGCACACATCGCGAAACTGGCAGAGGAGCCGTTGTGGAAATGGCGACCAAAGGGTTCCCCGTGGACCTGACGCAGGCGACGTGGTTCAAGAGCTCGAAGAGCGGGCCGAACTGTGACAACTGCGTGGAGGTGGCGTACGTGACGGGGGCGGTCGGCGTGCGGGACTCGAAGGACAAGACGGGCCCGGCCCTGGTCTTCGCCCCGGGTGGCTGGCACGCCTTCGTCGCTGGCGCCAGGGGCGGTGTGTTCGACAGGGGCTGACGGGTTGTGATGTGACGACGGTGCCCCCGTCCGGCGGTAGAGCCGGGCGGGGGCACCGTCGTGCCCGTGTCCGGGCCGGACGCGAAGACGTCCCGCCGTCGGCGTCGCCACATCGGGTCCCGTGTCGTTGTACCCCTCGGTACGGCGCTGGTCGACGACCGGCCGCACGGATCGGCAACCGAGCGAGGCAGGCGGGACGGATGACGACGATCGGGTCAGACAACCTCACCAACGGGCCGGGCAAGCCGGAACGGTTCGGGGGCAAGTACCGGGGGGCACGCCGCGACACCGTCCTGACCGAGGTGGTGTCGACCGACACCGAGATCGGTGGCCGGGAGCCGCCGGCCGCCCCGCCGGAGCAGGCCGGCCCGCCGCTCTCCCTGCCCTCGCTGGATCCCAACCCGCTGACCGAGCCGTCGTTCCCGCCGGGTGGCTGGGCGGTGGAGCCGGCCGAGTCGCTGGTCGACCATCCGCTGCTGCGCGGGCTGCTGATGGAGCTGCCGCCGAAGGGCAGCGTTCCGCCGCCCGGCTGGCTCGACCGCTGGTTCGAGGCGACCCGGGCGATCCTGGAGCTGCTATACGTGCAGGGCCCCGGCCGCTCGCGGTGACGTCGGGTGTGCCGGCACGGCCCGTTCGACGAGCCGGCTGTGTCGCAGGGCGTGGCGTACGCCGATGGCGGCGACGCCCAGCACGCCCACGGTGATCGCCAGGCCGGTGACGCCGGCCCCGAACGGCAGGTCCGGGGTGCTCGCCGCGGCCACCGCCGGCAGGATACCCAGGCCGGTGACCTGCACCGGGAGCCCGATCAGCGGGTGTGCGGCGGAGGCCCGCAGGCCGTGCGGCGCCGGGGTCTCCGATGCCGAGGAGAGAGCGGCGGCGCCCGCCCGCAGCCGGCGTACCCGGCGCACCGTGCAGGCCGCGACCACGAGCGCGGGGGCGGCGGCGAGGGTGAGACCGGCAGCCGCCCGGTCCGCCGGGGTTGCGCCGGCGCTGGAGAGCCCCGCGACCAGCACGCCGGCCGTCAGCCCCAGGCCGGTCAGCGTCAGGGCGAGCACCCATCCGGTACGCCGGTGCAGGGCCCGGGCGTGGTCCAGCCGGGGCAGCCCGTCCGCGAACCAGCCGGCGGTGAGCCAGACGGCGGTCAGCGGCAGCAGCACGGTGAGGTGACTCTCCATGACGAACAGCCTTGCCCGCTTTCGATGATCGTGAATCCGGGCTGGTCCCCCGTTCGTCCCGTAACCGCCTCCCCTAGGGGCCATCTTCCCGGTGTTATAGATGATTCGACATGTTTGAATTTCTGTTCACGTCGCTCTACCCTCGGCCTGATCGGCATTCATCGATTCACTCGTCACGAACAGTTGGACGGTCGGTGCCGGTCGGAGGGAGTAGAAGATGGGTCTTCCACGCAGGTCCCTACTCGTCGGGGTGGCCGCGCTGGCCATGGTGGCCACCGCCACGCCCGCCATGGCCGCCGAGCCGGTGGGCACGATCCGCGCCGCGGGTGGTGCCACCGCCGTGGCCGACAGCTACATCGTCGTCTTCAAGGACAGCTCGGTCGCCCGCAGCAGCGTCGGTGACACCGCGCAGCGGCTCGTCGGCCGGCACGGCGGCTCGGTCGCCCGCACCTACGGCGCCGCCCTGCGCGGCTTCGAGGTCCGGGTCGGCGCCCAGGCCGCCGCCCGCATCGCCGCGGACCCCGCCGTGGCGTACGTCGAGCAGAACCACACGGTCTCCATCACCGGCACCCAGACCAACCCGCCCTCCTGGGGCCTGGACCGGATCGACCAGCGGGCCCTGCCGCTGGACAGCTCCTACACCTACCCCAACACGGCGAGCAACGTGCACGCCTACATCATCGACACCGGCATCCGGTTCAGCCACAGCGACTTCGGCGGTCGGGCCGTCACCGGCTTCGACGCTGTCGACGGCGGCTCGGCCGACGACTGCAACGGGCACGGCACGCACGTCGCCGGCACCGTCGGCGGCTCGGCGTACGGGGTGGCCAAGGGCGTCCAGCTGGTCGGCGTACGGGTGCTGAACTGCCAGGGCAGTGGCACGAACGCCGGCGTCATCGGCGGCGTCGACTGGGTCACCCAGAACGCCGTCAAGCCGGCCGTGGCCAACATGAGCCTCGGCGGCGGCGCGAACGCCTCGCTCGACACCGCCGTTCGCAACTCCATCAACTCGGGTGTGAGCTACGGCCTCGCGGCCGGCAACGACTCAGGCGGCAATGCCTGCAACACGTCGCCGGCCCGGACCGCCGAGGGCATCACGGTCGGCTCGACGACCAACACCGACGCCCGGTCGTCGTTCTCCAACATCGGCACCTGCCTGGACATCTTCGCGCCCGGCTCGTCGATCACCTCGGCGTGGCACACCAACGACACCTCGACCAACACGATCAGCGGCACCTCGATGGCGACCCCGCACGTGGTCGGCGCGGCGGCCCTGGTGGCCAGCGTCAACCCGTCCTGGACGCCGCAGCAGGTCCGCGACTACCTGGTGAACAACGCCACCAGCAACGTGGTGGGCAGCCCGGGCACCGGCTCGCCCAACAAGCTGCTCTACGTGGTCAACGGCGACACCCCGCCGCCGACCAACGACTTCTCCGTCTCGGTCTCGCCGACCTCCGGCTCGACCGCGCCGGGCGGCTCGGTGACCGCCACGGTCGGCACCGCCACGACCAACGGCTCCGCCCAGTCGGTGAGCCTCTCGGCCAGCGGGCTGCCGTCCGGGGCGACCGCCTCGTTCAGCCCGGCCACCGTCACCTCGGGCGCCTCCTCGACGCTGACCATCAGCACCTCGGCGAGCACCCCGCCCGGCACCTACCCGGTGACCGTGACGGGCACCGCGACCTCGGGGAGCAAGACCGCGTCCTACTCGCTGACGGTGACCGGCACCGGTGGCGGCGGCTGCTCCGGCAGCAACGGCACCGACGTCGCGATCCCGGACACGGGCGTCACGGTCAGCAGCTCGATCCCGATCTCCGGGTGCGCCCGCAACGCCTCGTCGGCCTCCACCGTCGCGGTGAACATCGTGCACACCTACCGTGGTGACCTCGTCATCGACCTGGTCGCCCCGGACGGCTCGTCCTACCGGCTGAAGAACAGCAGCCTCTTCGACGGCACGGACAACATCAACACCACCTACACGGCAAACCTGTCGAGCGAGGCGGCGAACGGCACCTGGCAGCTTCGGGTGCGGGACGTCTACTCCGGCGACACCGGCTACCTCAACACCTGGACCCTGACCCTCTAGCAGGGATGTGAGGAGGGCCCCTTCCAATCGCTCAGCGACTGGAAGGGGCCCTCCTCACATCTGTCGGCGGTCAGACGGCGAAGGTCGCCGGTTGCTCCGTGGCCGGGGCCGGCGGCCTCGCCTTCCACAGCCCCGTCTTCTGTCCGGCGAGCCGGGTCAGGTAGGCCGGGTTGAGGATCACGTAGCGTCGCCAGAGCCGCTTCGGTTCCAGGCCGAGGCGCCAGAACCACTCCAGGCCGGCCCGCTGCATCCATGGCGGGGGCTGGCGCAGCAGCCCGGCGTGGTAGTCGAAGGCCGCCCCGACCGCCATCAGCGGCATGTCCAGCAGCGGTCGCATGGCGTACGCGAAGACCTCCTGGCGGGGGCAGCCCAGCCCGACCAGCACGAGCCGGGCCCCGCTGGACCTGATCCGGTCGGCGATCTCGACGTCCTCGCCCGGCTGTACCGCCCGGAACTTGGACGGCTCCACCCCGGCGATCTTCAGCGCCGGGAACATCTGCTCCAACGCCGGAATCAGCCTGGCCAGGGTCTCCTCGGTCGAGCCGTAGAGGTAGACCGGCAGTCCCTCGTCGGCGAACCGGGAGAGCACGTGCAGGGTCAGGGTGGGGCCGTAGACCCGGTCGGTGAGCCCGGCGCCGTGCAGCAGGTTGAGCGCCCAGCGGACCGGCTGGCCGTCGGGGGTGACCACGTCGAAGGAGTTCAGCCGGGCGTTGTGCGCCGGGTCGAGCACCCCGGTCATCACGCCGTGCACGGCCAGCGCCGTCAGCGCCAGCGAACGGCGCTCCTGTGCCGCCGCCACCACCTGGTCGGTCGCCCCGGCATAGTCGGTGGCGTCGACCAGGACCCCGAGGACGTTCCGCTTGCCACTGCCGGTCATGCTCCCGGCACCCACTTGTCCACGTTGGCCTCGTAGATCTCCCGCATGATCATGGGCACGTCGTAGACCTGCTTCCACTCGGGGTAGTCAGCCTGGAACGCCTCGTTCGAGCCGATCCACCACTTGTGGTCGCCGATCCGGTTGGCCTCGACGTACTCGGTGATCATCTCCTGGCCGGTGATCTGCTCGGCCAGCGCGAACGCCTCCCGGTTGGAGGTGTTCGAGTGCCGGCCCCCGCCGAGGTTGTAGACCGCAGCCGGGCGCGGGTTGCGGAAGAACGCCTCGAACGCGGAGACCACGTCCGAGCTGTGGATGGCGTCGCGGACCTGCTTGCCCTGGTAGCCGAAGATCTTGTAGGTCCGGCGCTCCATGTTGGCGCGCATCACGTAGCCGAGGAAGCCGTGCAGTTCCGTCGCGGAGTGCGCCGGGCCGGTCAGCGTCCCGCCCCGGAAGCAGGCCGTCCGCATGTCGAAGTAGCGGCCGTACTCCTGCACCATGATGTCGGCTGCCACCTTCGAGGCGCCGAAGATCGAGTGCAGGCAGGCGTCGATGGACATGTCCTCACGGATGCCCTGCTCGTACGGGTGCCCCGGCTCGATCTCCCAGCGGGACTCCAGCTCGACCAGGGGCAAACTGTTCGGCCGGTCGCCGTAGACCTTGTTGGTGGAGCAGTGGATGACCGGCGCCTCGGGGCAGTGTTCGCGCACGTTCTGCAGGACGTTGAGCGTGCCGGCGGCGTTCACGTCGAAGTCGGTGAACGGGTCGCGCACCGCCCAGTCGTGCGACGGCTGGGCGGCGGTGTGGATCACCACGGCGACGTCGGTGCCGTACCGCTTGAACAGCTTGGCCAGCGCGGCCCGGTCGCGGATGTCGATGCTGTGGTGCGAGTAGGCGGACCCCAGCTCGTCGGTCAGCCGCCGGACGTTCCAGGCGGTGGACGCCTCCTCGCCGAAGAACTCCTGCCGCATGTCGTTGTCGATGCCGACGACCTCGAGACCGAGGCCGGCGAAGTGCCGGACCGCCTCGGAGCCGATCAGACCGCCCGACCCGGTCACGAACGCGACACTCACACGCCACTCCTGGTCCGTCGAAGGCAGAAACCATCGGAGCATAGCGTGACGTACGGCACGCCCCGATACGGCACAAGGGCCCCGCAGTGATGCGGGGCCCTCGCGTATTTGGTGGGGAAGGGGGGAGTTGAACCCCCACGCCCTTTCGGGCACACGGACCTGAACCGTGCGCGTCTGCCATTCCGCCACTTCCCCGTGGCTTGACCTCGAACACTGTAGTCTGTGCCGGTCCTGCTGTCTCCAGCGGGCCCCGGACATCCTACCCGGTCCGTGATCGTTGCGACGATTGGTTACCGTCCGAGGAGCGGTTACCGTTCGTGGCGGACGAAAGACTAGCACGGCAGTATCGGCCCGCCCGACCGGGTCGCCGTCAGACGGCCGAGCGGCGTGTGAGCTGCGCGCGCGCCGGCCGGATACCATCATGTCCTCGGGACCCGAGGAGGAGCCGGTGAGCGTGCTGCAACGCTTCGAGAAGCGTCTGGAAGGCCTGGTCGAAGGGGCCTTCGCCAAGGTCTTCAAAGGGGTGGTTCACCCCGTGGAGATCCTCAACGCCATGCAGCGGGAGGCCGAGGCGCACAAGGCGATCCTGGCCGGTGGGCGCACGTTGGTGCCCAACCGCTACGTGATCGATCTCTCGCCCTACGACCACAGTCGTCTGGCGCCGTACGCTGCCGCGTTGGCCCAGGAACTGGCCCAGTCGCAGGCGGAGTTCATCGGCGAGCAGGCCTGGACGGTCTACGGCGACGTGATCGTCGAGATCGAACGCGGCGAAGGGCTGGACACCGGCATGTTCCGGGTCACCGCCGAGGTCTACACCGGTGGCGAGGTCGCCCCGGTCTCGGCGCCCGGCTACGACGCGGGCCAGCCCGCCTACCCGGCGTACGACCAGGGTGGTGGCTACGGTCCTCCGCCCGGCCACGGCGGCGGCCGCAACGTGCGGCTGGTCTCCGGCGACGGGCGCACCTACCCGCTCCAGATGGGCTCGACCGTGATCGGCCGTGGCGACCAGGCCAACCTGCGCCTGCCCGACGTCGGTATCTCGCGGCGACACGCCCGGCTGGACTTCGACGGTGGCCAGGTCGTGCTGACCGATCTCGGGTCGACCAACGGCACCATGGTCAACGGCCAGCGGGTCTCCGCCGTCGCGCTCAACCCCGGCGACATGATCCAGCTCGGCACCACGACGCTGACCTTCCGCGTGGACGGCTGACCCGCCTTGCCGGAACTCGTCATCACCGTCGCCCGGTTCGGGTTCCTCATCCTGCTGTGGATCTTCGTGTTCACGGTGGTCGGCGTGATCCGCCGGGACCTTTTCGCAGGTGCCCGGTCGAGCCGGCTGGTGGCCGCCCCCCGGGCGGTCGGCGCCTCGCTCGGTCAGGCGGCGAAACCGGCGAAGGCGAAGCGGGGCAGGGCGGCGCACCAGCTCGTGGTCACCGCCGGTCAACTGGCGGGGACCCGGATCACCCTCGGCGAAGCGCAGATCACCATCGGTCGGGCCGAGGATTCCACCCTCGTCATCACCGACGACTACGCCTCGGCACGGCACGCCCGACTGGTGCCACGCGACGGCCAGTGGTTCGTCGAGGACCTCGGCTCGACTAACGGCACCTACCTGGATCGCGCTAAGGTCACCGGACCAACCCCCGTCCCCCTCGGCGTGCCGATCCGGATCGGCCGCACTTCTCTCGAATTACGGCCATGACTCTGACCCTGCGCTATGCGGCCCACAGCGACCGCGGTCTGATCCGAGACGGTAACCAGGATTCCGTCTACGCCGGCCCGCGGCTTCTCGCCGTTGCCGACGGCATGGGCGGCATGGCCGCCGGTGACGTCGCCAGCAACATCGTCATCGGTGCCATGGCGCCGCTCGACGAGGACGTCCCCGGTGACGCCCTCGTCGACGCGCTGCGTTCTGCCGTGGGCACCGCCAACCAGCAGCTCCGCGACACCGTGGACGCCAATCCCCAGCTGGAGGGGATGGGCACCACGCTCACCGCGACCCTCTTCTCCGGCAGCAAGCTGGGCATGGTCCACATCGGTGACTCGCGGGCCTACCTCCTGCGCAACGGTGAGTTCGCGCAGGTCACCAAGGACGACACGTACGTCCAGATGCTCGTCGACGAGGGCCGGATCAGCGCCGAGGAGGCGAGCAGCCACCCGCAGCGGTCGCTGCTCACCCGGGCGCTCGACGGTCGCGACATCGACCCGGAATACAGTGTCCGCCAGGTGCTCGCCGGCGACCGCTACCTGATCTGCAGCGACGGTCTCTCGGGTGTGGTCAGTGCCGACACCATCGGCGAGACCATGCGGGAATACGCCGACCCGCAGCAGTGCGTGGAGCGGCTGGTACAGCTCGCCCTGCGCGGCGGCGGCCCGGACAACATCACGGTGATCATCGCGGACGCCACCGACCAGGACATCGTCGAGGCGAGCCCGATCGTCGGCGGCGCCGCGGCCCGGGACCGGGGCATGGCGACCTCCGCCGACGTGTCCACTCCGGCCGCCCGGGCGTCCGCCCTCTCCGCGCCCCGGCCGCCCGTGCCCGAGGAACCGTCGGCCGGTGCCGACGACGAGTCGGAGCGCCCGAAGCGTCGGCCGGTGCGGGCCGCCGCGATCTCGCTGGCGCTGCTGATCCTCGTCGGCGGCGCCGTCTTCGGCGGCTGGAGCTACACCCAGCGGCAGTACTACGTCGGGGCCACCGAGGGCGGCCAGGTCGCCGTGTTCAGGGGCATCCAGGGCGAGATCGCCGGCATGGACCTGTCGAGCGTGCACTCCACCAGCCCGGCGGACCTGGACGACCTGACGCTGGCCGCCCAGGAACAGGTCAAGCAGGGCATCCCGGCCAAGAGCGAGCCCGACGCCGAGCGTCGACTGGCCGAGTTGACCAGCGACGACCCGTCGAACCCGAACCTGAAGCCCGTCTGCCCGCCGATCCCGAGCCCGAGCGCCGTGACGGTTACCACCGCCCCGACGCCGACCGGCCCGGTGTCGCCCGCCCCGACCGCCAGCGCGCCGGTGAGTGGCGGGCCGAGCACACCGGCCGCGCCGACCACCACACCTGACGCCCCGCCCTCCGACACCGAATCGCCGGCGCTCGATCCCGCCGTGTGCCGGTCGCCGGAGTAGGCGCGGCTCGATCCGAGGACGTTCCGTGACCGCAGCGGCCATTCCGGCATCCTCGCCCGCCATCGCGGGCGAGCAGCCTGGTGTACGCCTGGCCCGATCCAGGCGCAACGCCGAGCTGTCGCTGCTGCTGGTCGCCATGGTGCTGGTGGCCGCGTACGGGGCGATGGTCGAGGCGAAGGTGCTCGACACGGTCACGGCGGACTTCTGGATGCCGGCCGCCGCGCTCACCGCCGTCTTTCTCGGCCTGCACCTGGTGATCCGGTTCCTGGCGCCCTTCGCCGACCCGGCCCTGCTGCCGGCGGTGGCGCTGCTCAACGGGCTCGGCGTGGGCTTCCTGCGCCGGCTCGACCTGGGCAACGCGACCCCCGCCGAGCGGGAGGACCTGGCCATCTTCGCCGGCACGGGCGGCCGGCAGCTCGCCTGGACGCTCGCCTCGGTCATCCTCGCCGCCGGCCTGCTCGCCCTGATGCGGGACCACCGCTCGGTGTCCCGCTACGCGTACACGCTGGGGCTGGCCGGCATCGTGCTGGTGATGATCCCGGCGGTGCTGCCCAGCCGGTTCTCCGAGATCAACGGCGCGAAGCTGTGGATCCGGGTCGGCGGCTTCTCCATCCAGCCCGGCGAGTTCGCCAAGCTGGCCCTGCTGGTCTTCTTCGCCTACTACCTGGTGCGCAAGCGTGAGGTGCTGTCGCTGGCGAGCCGCCGGTTCCTCGGTATCGACTTCCCGCGTGGGCGTGACCTCGGCCCGGTGGTCGTGGTCTGGCTGATCAGCGTCCTGGTCCTCGTCTTCGAGAAGGACCTCGGCACCTCGCTGCTCTACTTCGGCATGTTCGTGGTGACGCTCTACATCGCCACCGAGCGGGTCAGTTGGCTGCTCATCGGCCTGGTGCTCTTCTTCGGCGGCGTCTACCTGGCATACGTGCTCGGCGAGGTCGTCGGCGGGCCGTTCGCCAACTTCTACCTACGTGCGCAGATCTGGCTGGACCCGTTCGCCGACCCCTACAACGACGGCTACCAGCTCGTGCAGGGGCTGCTCGCGCTCGGCACCGGCGGCCTGTTCGGCGCGGGGCCGGGCGGCGGTCAGCCGGGCCTGCTGCCCGAGGTGCAGAACGACTTCATCTTCGCTGGCATCGGCGAGGAGATCGGGCTCTTCGGCCTGTCTGCGCTGCTCGTGGTCTACCTGCTGATCGTCGAGCGCGGGTTGCGGGCGGCGCTGGCGGTCCGCGACTCGTTCGGCAAGCTGCTGGCCGGCGGCCTGGCCTTCACCCTCGGGCTCCAGGTCTTCGTGATCGTCGGCGGGATCAGCAAGCTCATCCCGCTGACCGGCCAGACCACCCCGTTCCTCTCTGCCGGCGGCTCCTCGCTGATGGCGAACTGGCTGCTCATCGCGGTCCTGCTCCGGATCTCCGACGGCGCTCGTCGGCCCGTCGGCGGCGGGGGCGGCAAGGCGGCCCGACCGTCCGGCGGTCCGCCGGAGCAGCTGCACGGTGCCCCCACGGAGGTGATCAGGCCGTGAACGCACCCCTGCGCCGTGTCGGCGTCGTCGTCATGGTCCTGTTCGGTCTGCTCTTCGCGAACCTGAACTGGATCCAGGCCTACAAGGCCGACGAATACCGCACCAGCGACTACAACGGCCGGGTCCAGGTCGCCGAGTACGACCGCAAGCGCGGCAACATCGAGGCCGGCGGCACCGCTTTCGCAGTCAGCAAGGAGACGGACGGCGAGCTGAAGTTCCAGCGCAGCTACCCCGGTGGGGCGAAGTACGCGCACGTGCTCGGCTACAAGCCGGTCAACCTGGCCGAGACCGGGATCGAGAAGTTCGAGAACGACTTCCTGGCCGGCACCAGCGACCAGCTCATCGCGAACCGGGTCAAGGACATGTTCACCGGCGACCAGACCGGCGGCGGCAACGTGCTGCTCACGGTCTCCAAGCGCGCCCAGGACGTCGCGTACGAGCAGTTGCGGAACAACGGCGTCGACGCCGCCAAGGGCGCGGCGATTGCCGTCGACCCGCGTACCGGGGCGGTGCAGGCGCTGGTCTCGATGCCGAGCTTCGACCCCAACCCGCTGGTCAGCCACCGCACCAACGAGGCCACGGCCGCGTACAACAAGCTGGAGCAGGACCCGGCGGGCCCGCTGAAGAACCGGGCCCTCGGCGAGGTGCTGCCCCCGGGCTCCACCTTCAAGATCGTGGTGGCTGCCGCGGCGCTGGAGAACGGCGTCGGTCAGGAGACCCGGATCCCGGCGGGTGCCAGCTACACCCCGCCCACCTCGGGCACGCCGATCCGCAACGCGGCCCCGTCGATCTGCCCCGAGGACGAGGTCACCCTGATGAACGCGGTGACCGAGTCGTGCAACACGGGCTTCGCGCAGCTCGGCGTACGGCTCGGCGCGGACAAGATCAAGGAGAAGGCCCGGCAGTTCGGCTTCGAGCAGGAGGACCTCACCGTCGGCCAGCTCGGCGAGGGCGGCTACCCGGTGGCGGCGAGCCGGACCGGGGACATGCAGAACCCGGACGGCGGCACCGACCCGGCCGCGTTGGCGCAGTCCTCGATCGGCCAGAACAACGTGCGGATGACCCCGCTCCAGGGCGCCATGATCGCCGCGTCGGTCGCCAACGGTGGCAGCCAGATGCGGCCGTACCTGGTCCGTCAGCTGCTCGCCCCGGACCGCACCACCAGCTACTACACCGCCAAGCCCAAGGAGCTGCGGCAGCCGGTCAGCGGCCAGGTCGCCGACGACCTGCGGGACATGATGGTCAGCGTGGTCAACAACGGCTCCGGGAGGAACGCGCAGCTCAAGGGCTACACGGTCGGCGGCAAGACCGGCACCGCGCAGTCCGCGCCGGACCGGCCCGACCACGGCTGGTTCATCGGCTTCGCGCTGGACAAGAACGGCAACCCGATCTCCGCGGTCTGCGTGATGCTGGAGCAGGCCGGCCCGGGCGGCAGCGCCGAGGCGGCCCGGATCGCCGGGCAGATCATGCGTGCCGCCATCGCCGACCCGGGAGGCCGCTGACATGCTCAGCCCCGGGGTGCAGCTCGGCAACCGCTACCGTCTCGACGAGCGGATCGCCAGCGGTGGCATGGGCGACGTCTGGCGCGGCACCGACCAGGTGCTCGGCCGGACGGTCGCCGTCAAGAGCCTGCTCCCCGCGTTGCTCGACGACCCCGACTTCGCCGAGCGGTTCCGTGGCGAGGCCCGCACCATGGCCACGATCAACCACCCCGGGGTGGTCGACGTCTACGACTTCGGCAACGACCAGCAGATCGCCTTCCTGGTCATGGAGTACGTCGAGGGCGACGCCCTGTCGGCCACCCTGGCCCGGGTCGGCCGACTCACCCCGGCCCGCACGATGGCGCTCGTCGCCCAGGCCGCTGACGCGCTGCACGCGGCGCACGTGAAGGGCATCGTGCACCGGGACGTGAAGCCCGGCAATCTGCTGGTCCGCCCCAACGGCACCCTGGTGCTCACCGACTTCGGCATCGCCCGGTCGGAGCTGGTGGCCCAGCTGACGGCGGCCGGTTCGGTGCTCGGCACCGCCTCGTACATCTCGCCGGAGCAGGCCACCGGCGGGGTCGCCACGCCCGCGTCCGACGTCTACGCGCTCGGTGTGGTGGCCTACCAGTGCCTCGCCGGACGGCGCCCGTTCGAGGGCGAGAATCCCCTCGAGATCGCCATGCGGCACGTCCGGGAAGCCCCCCGGCCGCTGCCCGCCGACATTCCGCCGCAGGTCCGGACGGTGGTCGAGCGGGCTCTGGCGAAGGACCCGGGGGCCCGCTGGTCGAGCGCCGCCGCGCTGGCCGGAGTGGCCCGCCAACTGAAGTCCCAGCTCTCCCAGCAGGCTCGGGCCGCCGGTCAGCCCATCTCCGCCGCACCGGCGTCGCCGGCCGCCCCGCCCGGCCGTGCCCAGGTGCCGCCGCCGCGCCCACCGGTGTCGCCGCACCGGCCGCCGGTCCCCACCGTGCAGCCGCCACGCCCGCCCATGACGGCCCACCGCCCGCCCGTGGCGGCCCACCGTCCGGTTGCCGGACCACACCACCCGACCTCGGTCCCACCGGCTGCGCCGCACCGTCCCACCTCGGTCCCGCCCTCCGCATCGGTCCAGCACCCGCAGATGGCACCGACCGGCTACCCCCGGGGCGTGACGCCCGTGTCGCAGGCCCGACCGATGCCGTACGCGGGACATGCCGTCCCACCGGCGCACCAGCCGGGCGGGCAGCAGTCCCGGGCCGGGATGGTGTTCCTCGCCATCCTGGTGGCCGTGCTGGTTCTCGTCTGCTCCGGCACGCTTGCCTACAAGCTGCGGCAGAACACGGCGGCCAGCCCGCCGACGGTGACGTCCGGCGTGCTGCGGCCCGACGGACGCGACGATCCGGCCGGGACGTCGTACCGTCGACAGGAACCGCCCCGGTCGGACGGCGACGAGACGACGAGCGAAGGACGAGAGACGCGATGACAGCGCAGGCCCGCCTGCTCGGTGGCAGGTACCAGGTCGGCGAGCTGCTCGGCTACGGCGGTATGGCTGAGGTGCACCGTGGTCGCGATCTCCGGCTCGGGCGGGATGTCGCGATCAAGATGCTCCGGACCGACCTCGCCCGGGACGCCACCTTCCAGATGCGGTTCCGTCGGGAGGCGCAGAACGCCGCGTCCCTCAACCACCCGGCGATCGTCGCCGTCTACGACACCGGCGAGGAGACCGCGCCGACCGGTGAGACCCTGCCGTTCATCGTGATGGAGTTCGTCAACGGGCGGACCCTCAAGGAGGTGCTGGGCGTCGAGGGGCGGCTCCAGCCGCGCCGGGCGCTGGAGATCTGCGCCGACATGTGCGCGGCCCTGGAGTTCAGCCACCGGCACGGCATCATCCACCGCGACATCAAGCCCGGCAACGTGATGCTCACCCAGACCGGCCAGGTCAAGGTGATGGACTTCGGCATCGCGCGGGCGCTGGCCAGCGGCGCCACCACGATGACCCAGACCAGCGCGGTCATCGGTACGGCGCAGTATCTCTCGCCCGAGCAGGCGCGCGGCGAGGCGGTTGACGCCCGCTCCGACGTCTACGCCGCCGGCTGCGTGCTCTTCGAGTTGGTCTGCGGGCACCCGCCGTTCGTCGGCGACAGCCCGGTCAGCGTGGCCTACCAGCATGTGCGGGAGACCCCTCCGACCCCGAGCGACATCAACCCGGACGTCACGCCAGAGGTCGACGCGATCGTGCTCAAGGCGCTGTCGAAGAACCCGCTCAACCGCTACCAGAGCGCCGGTGAGATGCGGGCCGACATGCTCCGCGCCGCCGCCGGCCGCCCGGTGATGGCGACCCCGGTGCTGCCGCAGGAGGAGACCGCTCAGCTCGCCCCGGCCGCCGGCGGGTACGGGGGCGGCCCCGGTGCCCCGCAGACCCGGCAGATGCCGGCCCGGGTGGGCGACCCGCGCCGGCGTAAGGCGTCGTCCTGGCTGATCGCGCTGTTCGCCGCGGTGGGCGTCCTCGCGGTGATCGCCCTCGCCGCCGCCCTGCTGAGCCAGCGCGAAGACGACCGGGTCACGGTCCCCACGGTGACCGGCCTGACCCAGCAGGAGGCGTTCGCCCGGATCGAGCAGGCCAATCTGGTGCCCAAGGAGGGCGATCAGGTCTTCGGCACCTGCCAGAAGGGCCAGGTGGTCAACCAGAACCCGGCCGCCGACTCCCCGCTGGAGGCGAATGGCGAGGTCACCGTCCAGGTCTGCGGCGGCGTCGAGATGAAGGCCATCCCGACCGACCTCAAGGGCTCCACGTACGAGAACGCGAAGAAGCGACTGGAAGCCGCAGGTTTCACGGTCAGGCGGGAGTTGAAGGACGACGCTGAGAAGGAGGGCATTGTCCTCGCGGTGTCGCCCGAGGAAGGGAAGCAGGTCGCCGCAGAATCCCAGGTCACCCTCACCGTTTCCCGGGGCAACGTCGGCCAGGTGCCCAACGTGGTCGGCTCCTCCGAGGATGAGGCCAAGGAGGAGTTGGACGAGGCTGGCTACCGGATCAGCGTCAAGCCGGGCCGGGAGGTGCCGCCGGAGGAGGCCGGCCGGGTCATCCAGCAGAACCCGCGAGCGGGCAGCAACCTGGCGCGGGGCAAGACCGTGACGATCACGGTCACCGTGCCGCAGGCCGAACCGACGCCCACCGACTCGGCGACCCCGACGCCCTCCACCACGCCGACCCCGGGTGACGGTGGCGGCGGTGGCGGTGGCTTCCCGCTGCCGACCACCCCGCCGATCCGGCTTCCCGAGCGCTGACCCCGCTCGTGAGCGCGGTGACCGACGCCGCGGGTCGGGCGAACCGGTGGCGGCGACGCCTGATCCGGGCGGCGGTTCCGGGCGTGGCCGTGCTGCTCCTCGCCAGTCTTCCCTGGCTGTGGACGACGACCGCCGCTCGCGGCCACCTGTACGGCGAGGCCGACGCCCCGGCTGCCGACGTCGTGATCGTCCTCGGCACGGCGGTGGCGGCAGACCGCCGTCAACCGGGAGACCGCCTCACCGGCCGCCTGGAGACCGCCGCCGCGCTGCTGAACAGCGGGCGGGCCCGGGTGGTCCTCGTGTCGGGCGACGGAGGTGGGACCTCCGGTGACGAGCCGGCGGCGATGACCGCCCACCTGACCGAGCGGCTCGGCGTCGATCCGCGCCGCGTCGTGGCAGACCCGTTCGGCCTGGACACCTACGACACCTGCGCCCGGGCCCGCGAGGTGTACGGCGTCGAGCGCGCCCTGATCGTGACCCAGTCCTATCACCTGTCCCGCGCGGTGACGCTGTGCCGGCACCTCGGCCTCGACGTCGAGGGAGTGGCCGCCCGCTGTTCCGGCTGCGGGCCCGCGCTGCTCTTCAGGAAGGCGGTCCGGGACTACTTCGCCAGCGGCAAGGCGGCCTGGGACGCGGCCCGAGGCAGGCCGCCCGCAGTCCACTCGCCCGCGGACCCGGCACTCCAGGACGCGCTCAAGGGCTGACCCGGCCGACTGTCGGGTTCAGCCGGCGGATCGTCCTGCTGGCGTCAGGCGGCGGCGAAGGCGGCGCGGCGGCGCGCGTCCACCTCGGCGGCCAGCTCCGGGGCCCGATCCAGCGCCTCCGGGTGACCGCAGGCTGCGAGCCAGTTCGCCAGCATCAGGTGACCGCCCTCGGTCAGCACCGACTCCGGGTGGAACTGGACGCCCTCGATCGGCAGCGTCCGGTGTCGCATCGCCATCACCACCCCGGAATCCGTCCAGCCGGTGACCTCAAGCTCCTCGGGCAGCGTCTCGGGCAGCACGGTGAGCGAGTGGTAGCGGGTGGCGGTGAACGGGTCCGGCAGGCCGGCGAGCACCCCGACATCGTGGTGGCGGACCTCGGAGGTCTTGCCGTGCAGCAGCTCCGGGGCGCGGGTGACGGTGGCGCCGAAGGCCTCGCCGATCGCCTGGTGACCCAGGCAGACGCCGAAGATCGGCATCTCGCCGGCGTAGGCGCGGATGACGTCGAGGCAGATGCCGGCGCGGTCGGGGCTGCCGGGGCCGGGTGACAGCAGGATGCCGGCCGCGCCGACCCTGCCCACCTCGGCGACCTCGATCTCGTCGTTGCGTCGGACCTCGCAGTCCACCCCGAGCTGGCCGAGATATTGCACGAGGTTGAAGACGAACGAGTCGTAGTTGTCGATCACCAGGACACGCATCAGGGGCTCACTCGTCCGGGGAGGGAGGCGGGGTGTTGTTCTGTTCGGTGTCGTACGGCAGGTCGTGCTCGTCGCCGGCCGGGGCGTCGTCGCCCTCCCCGCCGCCCGGCACCACGTCACCGGCGGGGTCGCCGGAGTCCTGGGTGACCTGCACGTCGTCGAAGGGCAGCAGGGGCTCGGCCCACGGGAAGACCACGTACCAGAGCAGGGCCACCATGGCGCTGCCGATCAGCAAACTGCCGACGAGCTTGCCGGGCAACCCGAAGGGGAGCTTGCGCCAGATCCAGCCGTACATCGTCAGGCCCTCAGCTCCGCCGGTCGACCCGCCGACTTCGGCTGGCTGCGTGCCAGCTCGGCGTGGATGATCAGCCGCTGGTAGTTGTCGAACTTCGGGTTGCAGGTGGTCAGGGTGAGCATCGACCTGGTCGCCTTCTGCCCGGGCTTGCCCGGCACGGGTGCCACGACCTCGACCTGGGTGGGCTTGACGATGCGGCTCTGGGTCACCTTGTAGACGTGCCAGTCGGTCTTGCCCTCAACCACGATGGCGTCGCCGTCGTTCAGTTCGTCGAGCCGCCAGAAAGTGGCCCGGTTGCGGTGCCCGGCGACGGAGAAGTTGCCCACCTGTCCCGGCAGGGCGCTGGAGGGGTAGTGGCCCGGCGCGAACCGGATGTCCTTCTGGGTGACGCCCTCGACGACGACCCAGTTCTTGTCGAGCTTGGGGATGTACAGCCCTGCCATGGGCTTGCCCTGCGCGGGCGGCTTCGGCTTGGTGGACGCGCTCGCCGACGGTGCCACCGTCGGGTCGCCCTCGGGGCCCCACGCCTGCGCCAACTGCTGGCTGAGGTCGTTCTGGTGGGCGTCGACGATCGCCGACTTGCCCCAGATCTCGTAGCTGGCGAAGAGGAGCACCACCAGGCCGAAGGTGATCAACACCTCGCCGCTGATCCGGATGCCGGTGCGCAGCCGAGAGCCCAGCGACGGCCGGGTGAGCTCCGAGTAGACGCTCTTGTAGCCCTCGCCGGTCTGCTCCGGGCGGAGCTGGACGACCCGCTCGCCTCGGCGCGGGCGAGGCTGCACGGCGCGAGCGTCGGAGCTTTCCGGCTCGTCCGTCTTCGGAGGACGTGGCACCGCGCCCATCAGGGCGGTGGACTCGACGAGGGCGGCCGGGGCGGTCGGCGTACGACCGGTGACGGCCGGTATCAGGGCGGTGGCCCCGGGGTCGACGTCGCGGCCCGGGCCAGCGGCGGCCGGAGGCGCGGTGGACCGACCGGCCGGGGAACCCGGGGCCGACGGGCCGGTGCCCGACGCGCCCACCCTGGGGATGTGGGCGGTCGGCGCGTCGGTGTTCGGCCGACCCGGTGGCGGGCGGAGGGAGTGCCCGCCGTCGGGCGCGGCGGCGCGGTCGGCCGGCGGGCGGAAAGAGTGCTCGTCACCGGGCTGCCCGACGGCGCGGTCGGCCGGCGGGCGACGGGAGCTTCCGTCACCGGGACCGGCGGCCCGGGGACCGTCCGGCTGCCAGCCGGCGCCGCCCGGCGGAGCCGCGTGTGGTGGGGTGGCCGGCGCAGCGGCGTGTGGTCGGGTGGCCGGCGGAGCCGCGTGCGGTGGGGTGGCCGGCCGGACCGGGCCGGCGCCCGACCACGGCGGCATGCCGCCGCCGGGCTGGGCGGACGGGTCGGAGTCGCCCGAGCCCGGGCGACCCGGGCCAGCGGACCTGGGTCGGCCGAAATCCGTCGAGCGGCCGAAATCCGTCGAGCGGCCGAAATCCGTCGAGCGGCTGAAGTCTGTGGGCCGGCCGAAGTCCGTGGGGCCTGGGCGGCCGGGATCGGCGGGCCGGGCGGGGTTTGTGGCGGAGCGGGCCTGGTCGGCGCCCGGCGGGAACCGGCCGGGGTTCGCGGGACGGCCCGGCTCCGGTGTCGGACGGACGGGGTCGGGCATGGCGCGCGACCGCCCGGTGGAGGAGCCGGCAGGTGCGCGACCGTCGACGGTGGCCTGGTCGGGCCCGTAGGGAGGGCGGGGCGCCGATGATCGGGGCGGAAGCGTGGGCTCCGGCCAGGCGCCGGCCGGAGCGGGGCGGGCCGGAGCGGGCCCGGGCCGGTCGACCTTGGGCAGGAAGGCGGTCGGTGCGTCACCCTGGTCGCGGTGACGGCCGTCGCGATCCTTGGGCCAGTCGTCCGGCGCGCGGCTCACTTGGGCACCGTCGCCGAGCGCAGCGTGGTCGAGTCCTCGAACGCAGGCACGGTAACCGTGGAGACGGTTTCCTTGTAACCGAGCTTGTAGTCGTCGACCAGGTCCCTGAACAACCGGACTCCCTGAGAGTCGGCGAGGGACCGCTGCAGAGCAGCGGGATCGCCGATTGCTACGATCTTGAACGGTGGGGAGTACACCCGGCCGTGCAGCAGCAGGGTGTTACCCACGCAGCGTACCGCGCTGGTCGACAGCACGCGGACGTTCATGATGGACATGGCCTCGGCGCCACCCGCCCAGAGGGCGTTCACCACGGCCTGCACGTCCCCCTGGTGGACGACCAGGTCGTCGTTGGTGGCCCCGGCGGGCAGGGCGCCGTCGTTGCGCCGGGGCGCGTCGTCGAGTTCCACCGTCACTCCGGGCCCCGCGAGCGTGGTGAAGCCGGCGTCGTCCCGGCGGCTGTCGGCCCGGTCCTGTTGTTCCCTGATCGGGCCGTCGGAACTGGCCAGCGCCGAGGTACGGCCCTCGACCTCGTCGCGCAGGTCGGCCGCCCGTCGCTCGCTGGCCGCGACCTCGGCGCGACGGTCCTCGATCAACTGGTTGAGCTGAGGGCGGCGATCCTCGCGCAGGGCGGTGCCACCGGCGGTGGTGGCCGTGGTGGTGAAGAGCAGCCCGGCCGCCGCGGCGATCAGCGGCACCCCGATCGACCAGCCCGGTCGTCGCTGCCGTGGGCGCCGAGGCAGCAGCCCGGCGACCGCCCGTCGGAGCACCTTCTGCCAGGAGGCTGCGCCGGATGTGTATTCCACCGAGCGTTCCTTCCCCGTCGTCTGGTTCAGCCCACGGAGGCGCGGGCCGCTGCGGCGAGCAGAACACTCCCGCCTTTTTCGGTCACTGCGTGCACCGGCCTCACCCCATTCGTGGATTGGACGGGCCTTCGGGACTACGCTAGCTGTCGGACATTATTGGCCATGGACCGTCGCCCCCGCGCCCGGTTGTCAGGCCGGACGAGGTCGTAACCCCTCTGGAGAGCGTCGTGCCCAAGTCTCAGGTTCGCAAGAAGAAGGTGTACACCCCGCCGACGGACGTCCGTCCGACGACGACGACGGCGGCGACGCGCAAGCCTAGCCCGGTCTGGCTGCCGATCTCGGCGGTCGCCCTCATCGTCTTCGGCATCGGGTGGCTGGTGGTCTACTACCTTTCCGAGCAGGAGTACCCGGTCATGTCGTGGGGTTACTGGAACCTCGCGGTGGGCTTCGGGGCCATGGTCGGCTCCCTGATCCTGCTCTCCCGCTGGCGCTGAGCATCACGACCCCGTCGCCGGCCCGGCGGCGGGGGCCCTGAGCGCGATCAGCCCGCCGTCGACGGCGTTGCGGCCCTGGGCCGCCTGGTGCGGTGGCAATCCATGTCACTCAGTGGAGCCCCTGCCCGGCGGTTCGGGTAGTTGCGCCCTAAGGTGGGCGCAGGGCGGCGTTGGCCGGAGTGCGAGATGATTCACGTTACTGCTGGGTAACCTTGCACGTATGCTGCACTGCATGACCGAGTGGAGCGAGGTCATCGACCGGTCCGGTCAAGGGTGCGGCGGCGGCTTGCCGATCGCGCCCTGACCCGGCCCCGGTCGCCGAGCCGCTCGACAGGCAGCAGACCGGGAGGCCAACTCGATGGGCAGCGTCCAGATCGTCACCACGATCCTCGCGTTCGCCATCACCGCCGTGGCGGTGTGGCTTGCGGTACGCGCGGTCATGAAGATGGTGGCCGTCATCCGGCTGGGGCAGCCGGACCCGACCCGCTTCGGTGACAAGGGCACCCGCACGAAGACCATGCTGGCCGAGACCGCCGGCCACACCCGCATGCTCCGCTGGAGCGTGGTGGGCGCGGCGCACTGGTTCGTGATGGTCGGCTTCGTCGTGCTGTCGCTGCTGGTGCTGGAGGCGTACTTCGAGGTCGTCTCTCCGACCGGCGGGCTGCCGCTGGTCGGCGACTGGGCGCTCTACGGGCTGGTCACCGAGTGGCTGGCCATCCTCGGCATCGTCAGCATCCTGGTGCTGATCGCGATCCGGCTTCGCAACCGGCCCACCCGGCCGGGCGGGAAGTCCCGGTTCACCGGCTCGACCATGTGGCAGGGCTACTTCGTCGAGGGCATCATCCTCGCCGTACTGATCATGGGCTTCGTCATCCGGGGCTTCAAGGTCGCCACCGACCACTTCGAGTACCCGGTCTGGGCCGCCCCGCTCAGCCACGCCGTCGGCGGGGTGCTGCCGGACTGGGAGGCAGGCGTCAGCGTCGCCGCCCTCATCAAGATCGTCATCTCGATGACCTGGCTCATCGTGATCGCCCTCAACGTCACCATGGGCGTCGCCTGGCACCGCTTCCTGGCCTTCTTCAACATCTTCTTCAAGCGCGACCCGGGCGCCAACGTCTCCGGCCTCGGCGCGCTGCGTCCCATGACCAGCCAGGGCAAGCCGCTGGACTTCGAGGAGGCCGACCCGGAGAAGGACCAGTTCGGCGTCGCCCAGGTCGAGCAGTTCACCTGGAAGGGTCTGCTGGACTTCAGCACCTGCACCGAGTGTGGTCGCTGCCAGTCGCAGTGCCCGGCCTGGAACACCGCCAAGCCGCTGTCGCCGAAGCTGCTGGTGTTGAGCCTGCGTGACCACGCGTACGCCAAGGCGCCGTACCTGCTGGCCGGCGGCGGCAAGGACCTGACCGGCGAGGAGAAGGCCACCGCCGCCCAACTCGCCCACCTGGACGTGCTCGCGCTCGCCGAGGCCGAGCGGCCGCTGATCGGCACCGCCGAGGAAGGCGGCATCATCGACCCGGACGTGCTCTGGTCCTGCACCACCTGCGGCGCCTGCGTCGAGCAGTGCCCGGTCGACATCGAGCACGTCGACCACATCGTCGACATGCGGCGCTACCAGGTGCTCATCGAGTCGAGCTTCCCGTCCGAGGCCGGCGTGATGCTGCGCAACCTGGAGAACAAGGGCAACCCGTGGGGCGCCCCGCAGAACACCCGCGAGGACTGGACCAAGGGCCTGGACTTCGAGGTGCCGCGGGTCGGCGAGGTCGACGACTTCGAGTACCTCTTCTGGGTCGGCTGCGCTGGCGCGTTCGAGGACCGGGCCAAGAAGACCACCCGGGCGGTCGCCACGCTGCTCAACGAGGCCGGCGTCTCCTTCGCCATCCTCGGCGAGGGCGAGACCTGCTCCGGCGACCCGGCCCGCCGGATCGGCAACGAGTTCGTCTTCCAGATGCTCGCCCAGCAGAACGTCGAGACCCTCAACGAGGCGTTCGAGGGCCGGGAGAAGAGCAAGCGGAAGATCGTCGCCACCTGCCCGCACTGCTTCAACACCCTGGGCAACGAGTACGGCCAGCTCGGCGGCGAGTTCGAGGTGGTCCACCACACCCAGCTCCTGGCCCACCTGGTCGCCACCGGCAAGCTCACCCCGGTGCAGCCGGTCGACGGCGGCGTGACCTATCACGACCCCTGCTACCTGGGCCGGCACAACCGGATCTTCGCCCCGCCGCGTGAGGTGCTCGGCAGCGCCATCGCCGGCGAGGCCGGACCGGGCGACGGCGGCCTCATCGAGATGCCGCGTAACAGCGAGCGCTCCTTCTGCTGCGGCGCCGGCGGCGCCCGGATGTGGATGGAGGAGAAGATCGGCAAGCGGATCAACGTGGACCGGGTCGAGGAGGCCATTTCCACCGGGGCGAAGACGGTCGCCGTCGGCTGCCCGTTCTGCTCGACGATGCTCAACGACGGCGTGAACGGCAAGGGCGCCGGGGAAGAGGTCGAGGTGGTCGACGTGGCCAGCGTGCTGCTCCGCTCGGTCAAGCCCGAGCAGGCGCCGGGCGACACCGAGCGGGCACCGGTCGCCGGCTGACGCGTACCCCCTGAGACACCCGATGGCGGTGGCACCTCCCCGGTGCCGCCGCCGTCGTCGTTCAGGAGGCCGTGGTGGTCACGATGGCGGCGGGCCGACACCCTTCGTGCGCGGGTGGTTGCGCAGGCGTGATGTGAACGATGGTCGCCTTGATTCCGCTGCCAGCCTTCCCTAATGTTGGGCACCGGCCGCTGAGGGTCGTCTGTCTCGCCCCTCTTCCCTCGCGCGAGGCGCCCGGCGGTCGGGTTGCAAAAGGAGTCGGTGCCGGTGGCAACCATGCCCCCTCATCGTCGCGCGCCGGGACGGTCTGCTCGTCCGGGTGGCCTGCGTAGGGTCGCCCATCGTCTGCTCACCTTGGTCGCCGCGGCGGCGGTCGGCGCCGGCATGCTGGCCGCGCCCGCGTACGCCGAGCCCTCAGTCGACGAGATCGAGGCCGCGATCGACCAGAAGTGGAGGCAGCTCGAGCCCACCATCGAGCAGTACAACAAGGTGCGGGCGCAGCTGAAGGTCAACACCAAGAAGTCGACGGAGCTGGAGAAGAAGATCCAGCCGTTGGCGCTGGAGAGCGAGCTGGCGATGGACCGGGTCGGCGACCTCGCCTCCCGCTACTACATGTCCGGCCCGTCCCACGACATCGGGGCCCTGCTGGTCAGCGCCAAGCCGGACACGCTGACCGAGCAGCTGACCATGCTGGACCGGCTGGCCGCCAACGAGCGCAAGCAGCTCCAGGGCGTGACGACCCTCCGCGAGAAGTACGACGGGGAGAAGCAGAAGCTCGACACGCTGATCGCCACCCAGAAGAAGCAGGAGACCGACCTGGGGGCGAAGAAGAAGCAGATCGACGTCGACATCAAGAAGCTCGAGGCGTCGCTGCCGGTGACGACCGTCAAGACGGAGAAGTGCCCGACCATCAACGGGGTGGTCAGCGACGCGGCCCGGACCGCGATCAGGACCGCCTGCGCCCAGATCGGTGATCCGTACGTCTGGGGCGCTGTCGGCCCGAACTCGTTCGACTGCTCCGGCCTGACCCAGTACGCCTACAAGGCGGCGGGGATCCACCTCACGCACTTCACCGGCGCGCAGTGGAACGAGGGCAAGGCCATCCCGCGCTCCGAGGCGCGCCCCGGTGACCTGGTCTTCTTCTTCAGCGACCTGCACCACGTCGGCCTCTACCTTGGCAACGACAAAATGGTGCACGCGGCCCGGGCCGGCAAGCCGGTCAACGTCTCCAGCATCAACACCATGCCGGTGGCCGGGTTCCGCAGACCCGGCTGATCCCGCACAACGCAACGAAAGGGCCCCCGGTCTCCTCGACCGGGGGCCCTCGTCGTGCGATGGATCAGCGGGGCGCGCCCAGCGGCGAGGGCAGCAGGTTCACGTCGGCCAGGTTGACGTACATGATGCGGTGGCCGAACTGGATCTGCACGTACTTGTTCTCGCCGCGGATGACGGTCCGGTCACCCGGGGCGGAGCCGTCGAACGTGGTGGCCCGGTAGTACTCGCCGGGGAGCAGGTTGCCGACGGCGTACCGCTCACCGGCCGAGAGCGTGTACTGGAGCGGCGAAATCGTCTGGTATGGCACGCCCTCCGGGTATGCCGCCTGCTCCGGGTACGCCCGGCCGTACACCGGGATGGTGGTCTTGCCTGCCTTCGGGGTGGCGACCAGGCCGACGGACCACTTGGCGGTCCGCGCCGAGGCCGGGTTGTGGAACCACGCCTTCTGGCCGAGGTACCAGATCGCCGTCCAGTCGCCCCGCACCTCGGCCAGGGCGTACGTCTGTCCTGCCGAGACCCGGGCGCCGTGGTCGGAGACGTACATGGTGTTCGGGGTGCCGTCGGGCCGCAGCGCGATGTCGTTGACCAGCGGCGCGTCCTGGCTCGGCGCGTTGTGCAGGGGCAGCGCCGACGAGCCGCGCAGCGGGCAGGGAGCCGTCGGCGGGGGCGGGTTCGGCACGCCCGGCGGCTGCCGGTTGCAGCCGGTGAACTGCGGCTGGTTGGTGGCGAAGTCCGGGTCGATGGTGACCAGTCCGGTCCGGTGCGTGCCGGTCGACCAGAACGGCGCCTTCAGCAGGTCGAAGTAGTGCGACCAGTCCCAGTACGGGCCCGCGTCCCAGTGCATGCCACGCACGTTCGCGGCGACGGTGCCGGGGACGTTGTCGTGCCCGATGATGTGGTTGCGGTCCAGCGGGATGTTGTACTGCCGCGCCAGGTGGCGGACCAGCTTGGCGGAGGTGCGGTACATCGCCTCGGTGTACCAGGTGCCGTGTCCCGCGAAGCCCTCGTGCTCAAGGCCGATGGACTTGGAGTTCACGTACCAGTTACCGGCGTGCCAGCCGACGTTCTTGGTCTTGATGTGCTGGGCGATGTGGCCGTCCACCGAGCGCAGGGTGTAGTGCCAACCCACCCGCTTCGGGTCCTTGACCAGGTTCACGCTGGGCCCGAAGTAGCCCTCGGTGTCGTGGATGACGATGTACTCGATCTTCTGCTGTGCGGGCCGGTCAGCCAGGTCGTGGTTGCCGTACGCGCCGAGGGTGGTGCCGTAGTTCTGGTAGGGCGCCGGGATCCACTCGCACGAGATGTCGCTCGGGCACTCCAGCCCGTCGGGCCGGGCGAGCTTGCGCAGGCCCAGCCGGTCCAGCCAGGAACGCTCCGGCTGGACCTCGCGGGCGGCGAGGGTGACCCGCTGCCCGTCGTCGGTCAGTCGGGTGTCGCCCGTGGCGATGGTGGCGTACACCTCGTTGGCGAAGGCCGCCGCGGCGTCGGTGGTGTCGGCGCCGGAGTAGCGGGCCACCGCGCCGTACCAGGCCGCCGGGTCGGTCTCGGCACCGACCGGGGCACCGATCTCCTTCTGGTACGCGGCCAGCAGCGCCGCGCCGCCCCGGATGTTCGCCGTGACGTCCGTCCGCAGCGCCTCCTCGCTGGCGCCGGTGAGTCCGGCGGCGGCGTCGAGCGTCCGGAGCGCCGCCTCGGCGGGAGCCGGCTCGGCCGGCTCGCGCGCCTCCGCCAGGGACGGACGGGAGTCGTCGCCGCGCGGGTCCTCGGTGCCCTCGTCGTGGTGGGTGCCCCCGGGCAGGGCGGCGACGTGCTCGGCGTCGGTGAGGTGCATCGGTCCGTAGCCGGCGCTGGTGCTCGGCGTGCCGGCGTTGGTGTCCCAGCGGGACTGTAGATAGGAGACGCCGAGCAGGACGCTCTCCGGCACGCCGTACTCGGCTGCCGCGGCGGCGTACTGCTGCTGCCGGTCGGTCGCCGGTGCGGCGGCGGCGGATCCGGCGGCGGTGAGCGGCGTCGCCACCATGACGGCGGCCACGGCGGCGGCCAGCAGGACGCGTCTGCTCCTCGTTGTCGCTGACAGGTGCATCAGACCCCCAGTTCGGACGGGCAAAGGTGGGGTCACCTTCGCCCCGCCCGCCACCTTTGGTCAATACCTTTCCACCGGACACTTCAGAAGGAAGAAAATCTTCGTCGGCCGGGTTGCGGTTGCCCCGGCCCAGGACGCGGTTTCCGGCCAGACCCGGGTGCGGAGTGTCGCGGCCGGAGGGTTGCGGATCGATAACGGTCGTCTCTACTCTGGTCCCTTGTCGGCCGGTGACAATCCGTCCAACCAGGGCGGTGCCGGCCCGACACCGCCGAGTCGCTCCCGAGCGAGCCGGGGACCCAGGTTCCCCGGGGTGAATCCGCAGTCCTGCGGTAGGGCGCCCCTTCCCGCCCGAACCCGTCAGCTAACCCGGTAGGCGGTACGGAAGAAGGAGTACGGACCCCGGTGGCACACCATGCCCCGCGGCCCCCGTCCGCCCGGTCGGTCCTCACCGACCCGACGACGGCTGCGCCGCGCCCACGCTGGTACCGCTGCACCACCGCCCTGGCTGCCCTGGCCGCGTTCGCCGTCGTTCTGACCGGCGGCGCACCGGCGGCCCACGCCGAACCGACGGTCGCCGAGATCGAGCGGCAGATCGACGAGGACTGGAACAAGCTCGAACCGATCATCGAACGGCACAACGCCACCCGACAGGACCTGGCCGCGAAGCGGAAGCAGGCCGACACGCTCGCCGCGCAGATCAAGCCGCTGGAGAAGCAGGTAGACCAGGCGATGGAGAAGGTCGGCGCGCTGGCCGTCCGCGCCTACAAGGGTGAGCAGGTGTCCGCGATCAACGCCCTGCTCGGCAGCCGCTCGCCGAGCGAGATGGTCGGGCAGCTCGAACTGCTCGACCAGTTCGCCCAGCACCAGCAGCAGGACGTGCGGCAGGTCGCCGAACTGCGCGACCAACTGGCCGGGAAGAAGGCCCCACTGGACGAGATGGTCGTCCAGCTCGGCCGCACCGAGGCCCAGCTCGCGGCGAAGAAGAAGCAGATCAACGCCGAGATCGACCGGTTGCAGAAGCTGCGGCTGCGGGTCTACGGCAACGGCGGCGGCGGGCCGCTACGTCCCGCCCCCTGCCCGGCCAGCTATCCCGGTGGCGCGGCCGGCACCGCGGTGAAGTTCGCCTGCGCCCAGATCGGCAAGCCCTACGTCTGGGGCGCCGAGGGGCCGAACTCGTACGACTGTTCCGGCCTGATGCTCGCCGCCTGGGCGAAGGCCGGGGTCTCGCTGCCGCACAACGCCGCCCAGCAGCGCCGGGTGACCGCGACCGTCAGCCGGGGCGACCTGCGCCCGGGTGACCTGGTCTTCTACTACAGCGACCTGCACCACGTCGGCATGTACGTCGGCGGCGGCTGGGTGGTGCACGCCTCCCGGGCCGGGGTGCCGGTCAGGATGAAGAAGGTCGACGACGGCCCGATCCACAGCTACGGCCGCCCCCGCTGAGGTGTAGGGAAGTGCCCTTTCCTAACGCATGGCGGGCGTCAGGAAAGGGCCCTTCCCTACATGTGGCGGGTCGGATCAGCGGATCGGCCAGGTGCGCCAGTGCTGCCAGGAGCGGCTCGGGGTCGGGCCGCGCTGCCCCTGGTAGCGCGAGCCGTAGACGGCTGAGCCGTACGGGTGCTCGGCCGGCGACGAGAGCCGGAAGATGCAGAGCTGGCCGATCTTCATGCCCGGCCAGAGGGTGATCGGCAGGTTGGCCACGTTCGACAGCTCGAGGGTCACGTGACCGGAGAAGCCCGGGTCGATGAAGCCCGCCGTCGAGTGGGTGAGCAGCCCGAGTCGGCCGAGGGAGCTCTTGCCCTCCAGGCGGCCGGCGAGCTGGTCACCGAGCGAGATCACCTCCAGCGTCGAGGCGAGCACGAACTCGCCCGGGTGCAGCACGTACGGCTCGCCGTCGGGCACCTCGACCATCGACGTGAGGTCGTCCTGCTGCTGAGCCGGGTCGATGTGGGTGTAGAGGTGGTTGTTGAAGACCCGGAAGAGCTTGTCCAGGCGCACGTCGATGCTGGACGGTTGCACCAGCGCGGGCTCGAACGGCTCCAGCGCGAGCGTTCCCGCCTCGATCTCGGAGGCCAGGTCGCGGTCGGAGAGCAGCATCCGAACACCTTAGCGAGCGATACGTGTGACCTGCGTGTCGGAGTGTGCCTTCGTACATTTGTTCGATAGAATGCCCGCATGGCTTCCTGGTCCGAATTCGCCGCCGACGAGCCCCGCCTCGCCGACGGGATCCGCCTCCTCATGCAGCAGTACGGGCCGGGCTTCGGCTACCTGGCCACCGTCCGCGCCGACGGCGGGCCCCGGGTGCACCCGGTCTCCCCGGTGATCACCGACGAGGGGCTCTTCTGCTTCGTCGTCGACTCGCCCAAGCGGCGCGACCTGGAGCGCGACGGGCGCTACGCGCTGCACTCCTTCCCGCCGGAGGAGAGTGACGACGAGGCCTACGTCGCCGGCCACGCCCGGCCGGTGACCGACCCGGCCCGGGTCGCCCGGCTGGCCCGGAGTTCGCGGGCCGCGCCGCAGGTCGACTGGCGGGTCTTCGAGTTCACCGTCGACGTGGCGATGCTGGCCCGCCGCGAGTCCGGCGTCCCGGGTGGCGCCGTCGAGGGGCACGGGCGGCCCGCGGTCCAGGTGTGGCTCGATCCCCACGCGGCTGCCGCCGGCACCGCCGTGGTGCCCGAGACCCGGTCGGGGAGCGTCGGCGGCCACGCCGCCCGCCCGGCCGCCTGACGCGGTGTGGCGCCCCGGGCCGTCCCCCGTCCGGGGCGTCACACCGTGACCCCTGCCCGCGCGCCCACTCGGCCGCGCAGACGCCGGTGCCGGCCCCGTCGAGCGAGGCCGGCACCGGTCGGGTCGTACGGCGAAACTACGCCGCGCGGTACGCGTTCCAGGCGGTCAGCATGCGGCTGGCCTGCCCCGCGGTGAACTGGTACATGCAGGAGTCGTAGCTGTAGTCCATGAAGTTGGTGATCGGGTCGACGCCCGGGGCGGTGCAGGTGTCCCGCCCGGTCGGGCAGCCGGAGGCCGGCGACGCCTCGGCCGCGGTGTCGCTGACGCTGTCGCCCGAGCCGGAGCAGCCGCCCTGGAAGGTGTGGTAGAGGTTCAGCCAGTGGCCGACCTCGTGGGTGCCCGTGTCGCCCTGGTTGTAGTTGGTGGCGGTGCCGCCCGGCAGCGACTCGCTCAGCACGACGACGCCGTCCATGGTGTTGAGCTTCCGGGTCGGGAAGGTCGCCCAGCCGAGCAGGTTGTTGCTCAGCTCGCCCAGGTAGATGTTGAGGGTGTTCTTGCCGCCCGTACGCAGCGAGGTCTTCATCGACCGCTCGGCCGAGGAGCCCGACACGATCGGGTACCACGCCGGGTTCGTCACCCGGTTGATGCTCTGGAGCTGGAAGGCGAACGCGGTGGAAGCGCCGCCGGTCGCCCCGCTGAACGACTGGTTCAGCACGCTGATCTGCGAGTTGATCATCGAGTCGGGGATGTTGCCGCCGGCCCGGGTGCTGTTCTCCTGGATCACGTGCACCACGACGGGAATGGTGACGCTGGCGGCCATCGTGGAGGCACCTGCGCCGGCGCGGAACCGGGTCCGCTCACGCACCGCGGCGGCCAGGTCGGCCTCGCGCTCGCGGGTCTCTGCGAGGGTCAGCTCGTTCGGCTCGTGCTTGGCCCCGCCGCCCGGCTTGATGCGGGCGTCCGAGTGGACGTCGGCCGGCTCGGCGCAGACCTCGGCCGGGGCGGCGGAGAAGGCCGAAGCGGCCGGTAGGACGCCCACGGCGGCGGTGCTGAGCAGCAGCGCGAGGGTCGTCGACGCGACGCCGGCCGTACGCCGGGTCAGCAGGTTGGGACGGAGTCCCATGGGCCCACCTCTTTCTGGCCGCGCGACAGGGGGTGTGTCACGCCGTGGCTGAGAACGTTGGGCAGACGTTACAACCGATCGATGAATTTGAGAATGGCGATGTGTTGCCGTGGTGGAACTTTTTCGCGAGGTGGTCGCCGGCGGCGGTCGTGTCGACGTCCCGCTGGCACCCCACGTCGGGGCGGTTGCACCGCCGCGCCTGGCGATCTTCGTGCGGATGGCCGCTGAGGGCTTCCTGTCAAGATCGCGGCGGCCCGCGCGTCGGAGGGGTACCTGGGTGCACCGGCGTGGCGACTCAGGTACAGTGGTGCCGCCCGCGGGTGTAGTTCAATGGCAGAACATCAGCTTCCCAAGCTGACAGTGCGGGTTCGATTCCCGTCACCCGCTCCAACACGAAGGCCCTGGTCAGGACGCGAGTCCCACCAGGGCCTTCGATATTTCAGGAGCATCACCTGCCAAGAGCCGTGGCGTCATCGGATGATCCCCACGACCTGCGGCCGGTTGGGCTCCTTACTGTCGGCGCGCACCGCCTCGTTCAGCGGCCTGCTCGCGCCCGGTTGAGCCGTGTTCCTTGATCCTTCTCGGTGGCAACGGCGGAGGCGGAGAGGAGCGTCGCAGCGGCGAGGCTGCCCCAGAGGGCGGCCGAGCCGCGGGAGGCGAGAGCGGTGATGACCGCCGGGGAGACGGCGAGGCCGAAGCCCGTGGAGAACTGGAAGCGGGCGAGGGCGCGTCCCAGGACATGGGCCGGAGCGAGGGCGGTGACAAGCGCGGTGGCGCTGCCGGCATAGATGATCTCGCCGATGGTGCAGACCACGGACACCGTGGCGACAGCCGGGGCACCCCAGCCGTGTCCCAGTGAGGTGGCCGCGAGGAAGCCGAGATAGGACGCGGCAAGCACCACGCCGGCGAGAGTAAGCACGGTCCGCCGGGAGAAGCGGGACATCAGGACGGTGACCGGAACCTGCAGGGTAACCACCAGGACCGTGTTGGCCACGAAGATGGCTGCCGACCACACCGGAGAGGCGTGCAACTGGGTCACCAGGACCAGAGGAAGCGCGATTTCGGGGACGTTGAGGCAGAAGACGTAGATCACGTTGGCGGCCAGCAGCGTACGCATCCGGGGTGCGGGCTCATCGGCCCTGTCCTTGGCTGGAGTAGCGGCCGGATGAGCGTGCACGTGAACCGACCACGCCAGGGCCGCCGCGGCGAGGTAGGCGAGCCCGGTGACGACTGCCAGCGCCTGCAACGCGGTGGTGCCGCCCGCCAGGCACACGGTGGCGAGGAGTGCACCGGCGCCCAGGCCGGCGTTGCGCAGGGCGCGGCCCCCTGCGAGAGCGGCGTCGCGTTCCCGGCCGTGGGAGACCGTGGCCACGAGGGCGGCGTGGGCGGCCGGCCATGCCTGGTTGCCGATGCCGAGGAAGAGCGCGGCTGTCGCGAACAGCCAGACGTTCCCCGTCGGGGTGGCCAGCAGCAGCGCCACGCCCAGCACCCGTACCAGCATCGACGCCGCCACGACCGTGCTGCGCGCGCCCCGGTCCAGCCATCGGCCCACCGCGGGCATGCACACGAGAGCAACGACCATGCCGGCCGTCAAGGCGATGCCGGTGGCCGACGCGGGCAGCCTGAGCACCATCACCCCGTAGAGCAGCAGAAAGGGTCGCAGCAGGCCGGTGCCGAGCGCGTCCACGGCCAGGGCGACGGCATAGCGGGGGCCTCCGGAGGCACGGACGAGGGCACGCGCCTGGATCTTGGTGGTTGCCATGGTGTTGGTGGCGCTGGGATCAGCGGTGCCGGGCGCCGCCGTCGACATGGACCGTCTCGCCCGTCACCCATCCCGCACCCAGGAGCCACAGGGCGGTGTCGGTGACGTCCTCGAGCGTCCCGACCCTGCCTGCGAGGGAGGCCGCGGCGGCTCTGTCGTACAAGGCACGGCGACGCTCGTCCGGAAGCCGGTCCCAGGTGCCAGAGTCGGTGATACCGGGCGCGATGGCGTTGACACGCAGCGGCGCGAGCTCGACGGCCAGGTGGGTGACCAGCGCGGCCAGGGCAGCATTCGCAGTACCTTTGACGACGGTGCCGGGCTTGGGCTGCCAGCCCACAATGCCGGAGAAGAACAGGAACGATCCGTCGGCAGGCATCCGTGGGGCGAAGTGCTTGGCCAGCAGCAGCGGGCCGACGACCTTTGCGGAGAACGCGGCCTGGATCTTGTCGTGTTCCAGGTCGGGCACCGGCACGTCATGGTGAGCCGACGCGGTGGAGATCACGTGGTCGAAGGCGCCGAGCGACTCCGCGGCCCGCGCGATGGTGGTCTCGTCGGTGACGTCGATCTGGACCTCGGGGCCAGACCGTGTGGCGACGACGACGTCGGCGCCGGCCTGCCCGGTGCGCCGGATGATCTCAGCGCCGATACCGCGGGCCCCGCCGACGACCAGGATCCGCTTGCCTGTCAGGTTCTCGCTCATGACCGCGACGGTATACATTTGCTACCGGTATCTTCAACGCTACCGAGAGGACCCCCATGGGCAAGGCGTACAACGTCATGGCGGCGACGTGCCCGAGTCGCACCGTGCTGCACCGCATCGGGGCGCGTTGGACGGTGTTCGCCGTCAACGCACTGGAGGACGGACCGATGCGGTTCACCGAACTCAAAGCGCACATCCGCGGGATCACCCCCAAGGCCCTCACCGAGACGCTGCGCGCCATGGAGGCTGACGGCCTGCTCACCCGTACCAACCTGGGCGGCAACCCGCCGCACGTCGAATACGCCCTGACCGAGCTCGGCCGTTCCCTGCTGGTTCCGCTGCGTGCCGTACGACAGTGGGCCGAGACGCACGTCCCGGACATCCTCGCTGCGCGCGAACGAGCCGGCGTCGGGGAGGCCTCAGGCTGACGATGCTTGTACGGCACGCTCTCCCGCCGCTTCCCCGCGGATTCAGAAGATCATGTGGTCCGCGTGGTGTCACCGGTCCTGGTAGGCGTAATGCGGGTCTGGTCTAGGCGTACCCCGACGTACACCTTGACCAACGCGGTGCTCAGGAGGCCTCGACGGCTTCGGCCAGTCGGGCGGCGAGGCCTCGGACGTGTGTGATCAGCTCGGGTGGCTGGTGGATGCGGAAGCGGAAGCCGAACAGCGCGACGTAGACGGCGATCTCGTCCAGGGAGTTCGACCCGGTGTGCAGCATGCAGGTGTGCGGGTCGATGGCTTCGATGACCCCGACGGTGGGCGCGATCCGTTCGGCGGCGGTCTCGGCTGAGGCGTACAGGGTGATCCGAGCCTGGTAGCGGTAGGGGGCGGTGGACACACCGCGGGTCAGGTACGCGGCGAAGTCTGCGTCGGGTGCTTGCCGTGGCGCGAATCGGGGTCCGGTCGGGATGCGCGGTTGGATCCGGTCGACGCGGTAGGTGCGCCAGTCGCTTCGGTCGGTGTCCCAACCGATGAGGTACCAGCGCCGTCCGGTGTGGACGAGCCGGTGGGGCTCGGCGTCGCGTACCGACGAGGTGCCGTCGTGGCGGCGGTAGTCGAAGCGGAGCCTCTGGTGGTCGCGGCAGGCGGTGGCGATGGCGACCAGCACGTCCGGGTCGACGGTGGGACCGGCGGCGGAAACCGTGACGGTGACCGAGTGCAGCAGGTTGACCCGGTGCCGTAGGCGCGACGGCAGGACCTGTTCGAGCTTGGCCAACGCGCGTAGCGAGTTGTCCTCGATGCCGGTGACCGTGCCGCTGGCGGCGGTGCGCAGCCCGATCGCGACAGCGACGGCCTCGTCGTCGTCGAGAAGCAGCGGCGGGAGCTTCGTTCCCGCGCCGAGCCGGTAACCGGCGGCGCCCGGGGTGGTGTGCACGGGGTAGTCGAGGTCACGCAGCTTCTGGATGTCGCGGCGCACGGTCCGTACGTCGATTTCAAGACGCTGCGCCAGCTCGGCGCCGGACCACTCGCGGGGTGTCTGTAGCAGCCCGAGCAGCCGCAGCAACCGGGCGGAGGTTTCCAACATGCCCCGAGTCTGCCAGGAAGCTAGGGCCAGACCTGTCCTAGCTCGCTCGTAGTGTGATCCTCATGAGCGAACAGATCACCCCGTTCCGGATCGAGATTTCCCAGGACCGCCTCGACGACCTGCGCCACCGGCTCGCCAACACCCGTTGGCCGGACGAGTTGCCCACCGCCGGCTGGGAGGCTGGGGTGCCGCTCGGCTACCTGAAGGGTCTGGCCGACTACTGGGGCACCGAATACGACTGGCGCGCCCATGAGGCACGGCTGAACGAGTTTCCCCAGTTCACCACCGACATCGACGGACAGACCGTGCACTTCCTGCACGTCCGGTCGCCTGAGCCGGAAGCGGTGCCGCTCATCCTCACCCACGGCTGGCCCGGCTCGGTCGTGGAGTTCATGAACATCATCGGCCCGCTGACCGATCCCGCCCGGTACGGTGGCGATCCCGCCGACGCCTTCCACGTCGTGGCCCCGTCCCTGCCCGGCTTCGGCTTTTCCACTCCGCTCGCCGCACCCGGATGGGGCACCAGCCGGGTGGCCCATGCCTGGGCCGAGCTGATGAAGCGCCTCGGCTACCACCGCTACGGCGCCCAGGGCGGCGACACCGGAGCGATCGTCACCCCCGAACTCGGCCGCATCGACCCCGATCACGTGATCGGGGTGCACGTCAACAACCTGGGCACCTTCCCCTCCGGCGATCCGGCCGAGCTGGTCGGCCTCACCGAGGCAGACCAGGCCCGCCTCGCGTTCATGAAGACCTGGGGCCAGGACATGTCCGGGTACGCCATCGTCCAGTCGACCCGGCCGCAGACGATCTCCTACGCCCTCACCGATTCACCGGTCGGCCAGCTCGCGTGGATCATCGAGAAGTTCAAGGAGTGGACCGACCCGAGCGCCGGCCTGCCCGAGGACGCCGTCGACCGCGACCTGATCCTCACCGACGTCTCGGTGTACTGGCTGACCGGCACCGCCGGATCCGCCGCCCGGATCTACTACGAGGACGCCCGCACCTGGGGCCAGGCCAGCCCGCGGTCACAGGTGCCGACCGGGGTGGCCGTGTTCCCCAACGACATCACCCTCCGGCCCCTCGCCGAACGCGACCACAACGTGGTGCACTGGAGCGAATTCAGCCGTGGCGGCCACTTCGCGGCCTTGGAGGCACCCGACCTCCTGGTCGACGACGTGCGGAAGTTCTTCCGCCAGCTCCGCTGACGGCAACCCCGGCGCCGGTCACCTCTTCGCCGACAGCGGCAGCGTCGACCACGACGAGCAGGCGGCGGCGCTGCTCATGGGGCGCACTCCGGATTTTCTCGACCGCGTCAACTGATCCGGCGCCGGTGGGCGGCCAGCCAGGCGGTGGCGAAGTCGACCAGCGCACGCTGGGACATCAGCCGCGCCGTGGCCTCGCCGACCCGGCCCGAGGCGGCCGCGCCGGTCGCCTCGAAGTCGGCACCGAGCTGCGGGAAGTCGTCCTCGTCGGTCTGTACGTCGGTCCAGGTCAGCCAGTGGCTGCCGCCGTCCGGGTGCCGCACCGAGGCGCCCTGCTCGGTGCGGGGAGCGGTCGCCTGCCGCCACTCGGCGAGATGCAGCGACGTGTTCGAGTCGTACCCGCACCCGAGCAGGAGCACCCGGCCGTCGAGTCGGTACACCGCGCCGAGCGGCGACTGCTCGCCCAGCGCGTCGTCCAGGCGGTGGCCGGCCACGATCTCCGCCGCCCGCGTGCCGAGGGCGGCGAAAGAGACCTGCGGGTGGTCGCTGCGCACCGCGCCCGGCCAGGCGCGGACGACCTCGGGAAGCATCCCCATGTACCGGCTGGGGGTGCGCGCCGGGTCGAAGCCGGGCGTGCTCGCGCGGATCACCGGCCACCACGCTTCGGGCACGGGCGGAGCCTGCCAACCGGCAGGATCGGTGTTGTCGGGGGTGTGGGTGGGCACCACCAGTGTGCCGCCCGGGCCGAGCACCTCCAGCAGGGCCGCTACGACCGACTGCGCCCCGCCGGCGACGAACCCGAGAGCCCGCACCGACGAGTGCACCAGCACGACGTCGCCGGCTGACAGGCCGAGACCGCGCAGGTCGGCGGCCAGGGAATCGATGGTGTGCGGCGCCGTCTGATCCACGCCGGGCAGCCTATGCGGCCGTCATGTGGTCGCCCACCGGGCTTGCGCCGGGTGCGCCGTGAGCCGACGGACCGTGAGCCGACGACAGTGGTAGCGGCAGAACTGGCCGCTAGTCTGGCGATCATGCGGATTGGCATCGTGATCCTTCCCGACCAGCGCTGGTCCGACTCGCGGCGTCGCTGGCAGCAGGCGGACGAGTGGGGTTTCGACCATGCCTGGACGTACGACCACCTGGGCTGGCGGGACCTGGTCGACGGGCCGTGGTTCGACTCCGTGACCACGCTGACCGCCGCCGCGACGGTGACCTCCCGCATCCGGCTCGGCACGTTGGTCGCCTCGCCGAACTTCCGCCACCCGGCGGCGTTCGCCCGGCAGGTCACCGCGCTCGACGACGTCTCTGGCGGGCGGCTGCTGCTCGGGCTCGGCGCCGGCGGGATCGGCTTCGACTCGGCCGTGCTGGGCGGGGAGACGCTGCCGCCGCGCCAGCGGGTGGACCGGTTCGCCGAGTTCACCGAGCTGCTCGACCTCATCCTGCGCGAGGACGGCACGACCTGGCGTGGGGAGTGGTTTTCCGCCGTGGACGCACGGAACAACCCGGGCTGCGTGCAGACGCCCCGGGTGCCGTTCGTGGTGGCCGCCAACGGGCCCCGGTCGATGCGGCTGGTGGCGCGGTTCGGTCAGGGCTGGGTCACCACCGGCCCGGACGAGGACGACCTGGAGAGCTGGTGGGACGGGGTGGCCGAGGCCGCCGCCCGGATGGACGGGACGCTCGCCGCGGCCGGCCGCGACCCGGGCACCCTGGACCGTTACCTCTCGCTCGACTCCGCGCCGGTCTTCTCGCTGCGCAGCGCCGAGTTCTTCGCCGACCAGGTCGGCCGGGCCGCCGCCCTCGGCTTCACCGACGTGGTCACCCACTGGCCCCGGGCCAGCAGTTGGTATGCCGGCGACGAGGCTGTCCTGGTGGACGTGGCCACCCGCCTGCTGCCCGAGCTGCGCCGCGCCTGACCGTGCCGCCGGGCCAGCGCGCCCCGGACCGACGGACGCGTCGAGCCGGCGGGCTCAGGTGCCGAGGTCCCCGGTGGCGATCCCGCCGTCTCCGGCGGAGACCAGCCGGAACCGGATGCAGACGATCTCGCTGTCGTGGGTGACGGGGGTGCCCACCCGCGCCCAGTAGGCGGCGTGACCCTCGCGCCACTCCTCGATGGAGCGGTCGCCCTCCCCTTCCGAGCGGGCGAAGTCCCACGGCACGTCCGCGAAGCGGACCACCTCGACGCCGGTGACCTCCACGACGCCGACCAGCGCGTCGCCGTCGTCGACGAGAGCCAGCCGCTCGCCGGCGTACTCCAGCTCCTCGCCCTCCTCGGCGTACTCGCTGGTCAGCCCGGCGGTCGCCGTCTTCACCCCGGCGAGCACCAGGGTGTTCAGCCGTGTCCGCAGCTCACCGGGCGTGCCGAGGGCGAGGCTGCGCAGTCCACCGATCCGAGGCCACATCCTGCCGACGGTACCGTCGCCGCCGGCCACCCGACGCGGCATTTTCACCCCACGCTCGGCGCGGCGGACACCCGTTCGGCGGCCACCCCGGCGCGTTCCGTGACGTCCTGGTCAGATCAGTTGACCGGCGTAGCCGGCGGCGGCGAGCACCCGGTCGTCGCCGCTCGCCGCGTGCGCGTCCAGGACCGCGTCGGCCAGCTTCACCACGTGCGCGTCGCCGTGCCGCGCGGCCCGGGCGAAGACCTCCGCCGGGTCACCGCCGGCCACCGCCGGGGGCGCGGCCGGCTGCGGTGAGGCGTACACCGAGGTCACGGCCGCCGTCGCGGACCAGGCCGCGGTGACGCTCGGGGCCCACAGCGCCCGGTCGAGAGCCGGCAGGGTACGCAGCACCGCGGTCGGCGCGGTCACCGCGTGCACCAGCATCACGGGCTCGGCGTGCCCGGAACGCAGGTAGTCGAGGCTCGCGCCGTGCACCAGCGCGATCAGGTCCCGCTCGGCCTCGGCCGGGGTCCGCGCCGGCCGCAGCGCCGCCACCGCCGCCGGCCATTCCGGTACGGCCGGCAGCCGGCCCAGCCGCTCCCGGATGCCCCCGGTCCGGTCGGCGATCCGGGGCAGTCCGGCCAGCGCGGCGGCGACGTCCGGATCGGCGGTTGCGGCATCGGTCGGCCGGTCGACGCCGGGGACCGCCTGCCATCGAGCGGCCCAGTAGCCGAGGGCCTGACCCAGCTCGGCGAGCCGCTCCGGGCTCTCCGGTGCCTCGCCCGTGGCGATGCCGGGCAGCCGGGCGGGTGTCCGCAGGGCGCGTACGGCGTGGCCGACCCGGATGACGCCGTGGGTGGCGCCGGCGGCGATGCCGGGCAGCAGCCGGGGCCACCAGGTGCCGAGCACCTCCCGCCAGGGTCGCTCCCGCAGTTCCCGGTCGAAGTGGGTGAGCCAGTCGCCGGCCCGCTTCGGGTCGCCGAGGGCCTCCCGCCAGTCCTCGATCGGGCGCAGGCCGCGCGGCAGCTCGTCCAGCCGTCCCAGGTACGCGTCCAGCCAGCGGTGCACCCCCCGCTCGTGACCGTGTCGGACCAGCGCCTCCACGGCCATCGGCCCGTGGTTGGAGAGCCAGCCCTCGTACTCGGGACCGGTGCGGTGCAGTCGTCGGTACGCCTCGTCCAGGATCTCCTCGCCCATGGGGCCGATCCTCCGACCTGAACTGCGCTTCAGGTCAAGCCGTCAGGTCGGCGCCGTCCACGAGCCCTCGGACGCGCAGCTCGGCGGCGACCTCCGGGGGGCAGTCGAGCACGACCGTGGCGGTGCCGACCGGTTCGGCGCCCCGCGCGGCGCAGATCTCGTAGAGCGCGCGGACCTGCGCCCCGGTGGCGACCCAGTCGTCCACCACCAGCACCCGGTCACCCCGGTCGAGGCCGTGGTCCCGGACGGCCAGGTCGACCCGCCGGCCCCGGAAGTCCGACGGGCTCTGCGCCCAGGTGAGCGGCCCGGCGGGCAGCCGGCCGTCGCCCGGCTTGTGGGCTGGCACGAAGCCGACCCCGAGCGCCGTCGCGGCGAGCGGGCCGAGCAGGTAGCCGGTGACGGCCGGCGAGACGACCACCGTCGGCCGGGCGGCCCGGAACGGCTCCACGAGGGCCGGCCCCAGTCGGGCGAGGACCTCCGGGTCCCGCCACCAGCCGGAGACGTCGCTGACCAGGTGACTGGCGCCGGGACCGGGATCGATCCACCTGACCAGCGCGGCAAGACGTCCGCTCAGCTCGAAGGGCATGCCCCCATCCTGCGCCACCGCACCTGGGCCGCCCGGCCCACCGTCGGTCGGATGATCGGCTACACGTATTACCGCAATTACGGGCATAGCGCCATGATCACGTTGACTTCGGATGTGCTTCTCTCGTTACGGTCCGACCCGGTTTGTTCAGATGACGAAAGGACCGGAACGGTGGCTGGTAGGCACTCCCGTACCCGCATGTTCTCCTCGCCGGCCGGCATCGCGGCCACCGCGGCGGTCGGGGTCGCCCTCGTCGTCGGCGGCACCGTCGGCGCCGTACAGCTGACCTCGGGCGCGGAGACCGCCCGGCCGGCCGCCGTCGACCTCGCGCCCACCAGCCTGCCGAGCAGCGTCACCCCCAGCACGCCGGCCGCCCCGCCGAGTGTCAGCGCGTCGCCGAGCACGACCGCCAGCCCCAAGGTCACCCGGTCCACCCAGGCCCCCTCCCGGAGCAAGCCGCGCACCGCCGCGCCGAAGCCCACCGCGACGAAGAAGAGCAGCACCGCCCGCCCGGTGGTCGACAGTGGCTCGTGCGGCGCCTCGTTCTACTCCGAGGGGCAGCTCACCGCCAACGGTGAGAACTTCGACCCGTCCGCGCTGACCGCCGCCCACAAGACCCTGCCGTTCGGCACGAAGGTCCGGGTCACCAACCCGGCGAACGGCAAATCCGTGACGGTACGCATCAACGACCGTGGCCCGTTCATCGAGGGGCGCTGCCTGGACCTGTCCCGGGCCGCGTTCGCCGACATCGCGTCGCTCGACGCCGGCCACGTCGAGGTCCGGTACGAGGTGCTCGGCTGACCCCCGCCGGTGGCGATCGGCCGGGCGACACGATCCGCGTGGGCAAACATCCCTCGGACGACGGGCCAGGTTCATTCACCCGCTCACGTCAATCAGGCATGCTGTCCCTCGTACGCACGCGACCCTTCCAGTCGGGCCCCGGCCCACTGAGCCCCGGATCCCGCGCCGGCCTCGGCGCGGCCTTCGTCCTGCTCGCGATCGTCTCGGCCGTGGAGTTGGCCGACGGCCGGGCGGCGAACTACATCGCGCTGATGGTGGCCGCGCCGTTCCTGACCGCGGCGTTGGCGTCGTGGCGCATCACGCTCGGCGTGGGCGTGGCTGCCACGGCCCTCGGGGCCGGCTTCGCGCTCGGCGAGGAGTCCACGGCGCTCCCCACCGCCGTCGCCGTCGCGTGCATCGCGCTGGGCACCGCGATCGCGGTGGCCACCGCAGCCGTACGGCAGCGTCAGGCCGAGCGGATCGCCGAGCTGACCCGGCTGGCCTCGGTCGCCCAGCAGGCCGTGCTTCGCCCGCTCGGGCCGCAGGTCGGCACGCTCTCGGTGGCCGCCCGGTACATCTCGTCCACCGCCACGGCCGAGATCGGCGGTGACCTGTACGAGGCGGTCGACACGCCGTACGGGGTGCGGATGATCATTGGCGACGTGCGGGGCAAGGGCCTGGACGCGGTCCGGCTCGCCAGCATCGTGCTGGGCTCGTACCGGCACGTGGCGTTCGAGCGGGCGGACCTGCGGGCCGTCGTCACCGACCTGGACCGGGCGGTGGCCCGCAGCGTGGGCGACGAGGACTTCGTCACCGCCGCACTCGTCGAGGAGCGGGGCGGGACGCTCACCATCGTCAACTGCGGCCATCCGGCGCCGCTGCTGCTGCGCCGGGGCGCCGTCATCCCGCTCGAACCGCCGGCCCCCGCCCCACCGTTGGGCTTCATGCCGGTGGTCCGTCCCCGGGTCGAGCGGCTGGAGCCCGGAGACCGGTTGCTGCTCTTCACCGACGGGCTCGGCGAGGCGCGTCGGGACGGGGAGTTCTTCCCGACCGCCGACCGGGCCTGGCGGCTGCTCGGTCACGGCACGGTCGGTGACGGGCTCGCCTCGCTGGAGACCGCCCTGGTCGAGTGGGTGCACGGCCGGCTCGACGACGACATCGCCCTGGTCCTGATGGAATACACGGGCTCGCGCGGTCCCGCGACGGTGGCCGTGCCGAGCTGGGAGGTCGGCGCGGCCGAGAGCTGAGCCGGCCGGAGGGCCCGGGTCGGGCGGGTGCTGCGTCTCGTTTCGCAATCCGAACGGAAGGTGTGTAATCGCCGTCACTTCCGAGATCGGGTTGTCGCTGACTACCGATCGGTAATACAGTCGGGGTTACTGATCGGTAACACCTGTCCGGAAGCGGGGCCAGCGAGCATGACCCACTACAAGAGCAACCTTCGGGACCTCGAGTTCAACCTCTTCGAGGTCTTCGGGGCGGACCAGACGTTCAGCCAGGCGCCGTACTCGGACCTGGACGTCGACACCGCACGCGACATCCTCGCCGAGGTCGACCGCCTCGCCCGCGAGGATCTGGCCGCCAGCTACACGGACAGTGACCGCAACCCGCCGGTCTTCGACCCGGCCACGCACACCGCGCCGCTGCCGGAGTCGTTCAAGAAGTCGTACCAGGCGTACATGAACTCCGAGTTCTGGCGGCTGGAGCTCCCGACGGAGCTGGACGGCAGCAACGCCCCCCGGGCGCTCGTGTGGTCGCTCGCCGAGCTGATCGTCGGCGCCAACGCCGCCATCTGGATGTACTCCTCCGGCCCGTCCTTCGCGCACGTGCTACAGGTCGAGGGCACCGAGCAGCAGAAGAAGTGGGCGAAGCTCTTCGTCGACAAGCAGTGGGGCTCCACGATGGTGCTCACCGAGCCGGACGCCGGCTCGGACGTGGGCGCCGGTCGCGCCCGAGCGATCCAGCAGCCCGACGGCTCCTGGCACATCGAGGGCGTGAAGCGCTTCATCACGTCCGCCGAGCACGACCTGAGCGACAACATCATCCACTACGTGCTGGCGCGCCCGGTCGGCGTCGACGGCGTCGGTGGCCCGGGCACCAAGGGCCTCTCCCTGTTCGTGGTGCCGAAGTACCACTTCGACGAGAACACCGGCGAGCTGGGCGAGCGCAACGGCGCCTTCGCCACCAACGTCGAGCACAAGATGGGCCTCAAGGTCTCCAACACCTGCGAGGTGACCTTCGGCGAGCACGGCGTACCGGCCAAGGGCTGGCTGCTGGGTGAGAAGCACGAGGGCATCCGGCAGATGTTCATGATCATCGAGAGCGCCCGGATGATGGTCGGCACCAAGGCCATCGCCACCCTCTCGACCGGCTACCTGAACGCCCTGGAGTACGCCAAGAGCCGGGTGCAGGGCGCCGACCTGACCCAGATGGCGGACAAGACCGCGCCGCGCGTCACGATCACCCACCACCCGGACGTACGCCGGTCGCTGATGCTCCAGAAGTCGTACGCCGAGGGCCTGCGCGCCCTGGTCTGCTACACCGCCACCTGGCAGGACAAGGTTGCCATCGCCGAGGCGGCGGGCGACGAGAAGGCGACCAAGCTCGCCAAGCGGGTCAACGACCTGCTCCTCCCGCTGGTCAAGGGCGTCGGTTCGGAGCGGGCGTACGAGCTGCTCGGGCACGAGTCGCTACAGACCTTCGGCGGCTCCGGCTTCCTCCAGGACTACCCGCTGGAGCAGTACGTCCGGGACGCGAAGATCGACACCCTCTACGAGGGCACGACCGCGATCCAGAGCCTCGACCTCATCTTCCGGAAGATCGTCCGGGACAACGGCAAGGCCCTGATGGCGGTCGCCGGTGAGATCCAGGAGTTCATCGCCACCGAGGCCGGAAACGGCCAGCTCAAGGAGGAGCGGCAGGCGCTGGGCAAGGCGCTCGCCGAGATCCAGAACATGGTCGGCGTGCTGACCGGCTGGCTGGGCGAGGCGCAGGGCGGCGACACCCGGGCGCTCTACAAGGTCGGCCTGAGCAGCCGCCGCTTCCTGCTGGCCATCGGCGACCTGGTTGTCGGCTGGCTGCTCCAGAAGCAGGCCGACGTGGCTCTGAAGGCTCTGGCCGGCGAGGTCAACGCCGCCGACAAGGCGTTCTACACCGGCAAGGTAGCCGCCGCCCGGTTCTTCGCCCGCGAGGTGCTGCCCCGCGTCGGCGCCGACCGGCGGATCATCGAGGGCACCGACCTGGACATCATGGACCTCCCGGAGGAGGCCTTCTGAGGTACGCCGTAGCGCGCCACGCGGCGTAGTCGGGGACGACCCGGCGGTGATCCGGCACGACGGCCGGCGGGCAGCAGCCCGCCGGCCGTCGTCCTTCCCCACGCCCCTCCCCGCGCCCCACCCCCTCTTCTCCGCGATCTTGCACTTTCGGCCCCCGTTCTGCGGCCTTTGTCCTTTATGTGGGGGCGACAAGTGCAAGATCGCGGAGAAGAGGGCTGTTGCTATTCGGGGACCTCATCCGGGTAGCCGGGCGGTGTGACGGGTAACCGTCGCGAGGCCACGTCAGAGAACGCCCAGAGCCACCGCACGGGGGAGTGCAGCGCACATGGGCATTGGTAGCGGAATCTTCCTGATCGCGATCGGCGCGATCCTGACCTTCGCCATCAGAGCCAACGTCTGGTGGGTCGACCTGCGCGCGGTCGGCTGGGTGTTCATCCTGGCCGGGCTGGGCGTCCTGCTCACCACGCTCTGGTTCTGGCAGGACCGCCGCAAGCGGGCTCGGACCCTGATCGTCGAGGAGAACCGGCTCTCGCACCCGACGGCGATGATGCCACCGCCGCCCGACCCGCCACCGCCGACCGCGCCACCGTCCTGAGCTGGCGCGACCGCCCTGAGCCGGCGACATCGAGCCACCCGCCCGAGCATCGGCGGGTGGCTCAGCCGCGTGCGGTGTGCCGGTCGGTGATCGGGGCCTGTCCCGGGCCCAGTTCTGGCCAGTCGACGTCGGGGCGGTGCACCACCACGTCGCTGGTGCGCATCCCGTCCGGGTCCGCCCGCTCCGGGTCGAGCAGGGCCGAGAACAGCGAGATGCCCGGGTTGTGCGCGATCAGCAGCACCGTACGGACGGCCGGATCAACGTGTCGGACCAGCGTCAGCAGGTCCTCCGGGTGCGCCTCGTACGCGTCCGCCTCGTAGCGCACCATGGGGGCGGGGCCGGCCGAACCGCCCTCCGGCGGCGATCCGGTCATGCCCATCGCCGCGCCGTGCCAGGTCTCCCGGGTGCGTCGGGCGGTCGAGCAGATGACCACGTCCGGCAGCAGATCGTGTCTGGCCAGCCACACGCCGGCAGCGGCCGCGTCGGCCCGGCCGCGGGTGGCCAGGGGACGGCGTACGTCCGGTGTCTCCCCGGGTGGTTCGGCCCTGGCGTGCCGGAGCAGCACCAGCGTCCGTTTGTGGGCGTGAGCGTCCGTCATGTCCCCAGCTTGCCCGATTGGCGATCAGAACGCCTGGGTAAGTCGATGGGTGCCGCACCCTCACCGATGGCCGCGGCGGATGGAAACGCCAGGGGACAGCCGAGGAGGCGACGAGATGGGCTTTGGTGGCAGTATTTTCCTGATCGCGTTGGGTGCGATCTTCGCGTTCGCCGTGGAGGCGGATCTGGGCTGGCTCAACCTGGCCGTCGTCGGCTGGGTGCTGATGCTCGCCGGCGTGGCCGGCCTGCTGCTCACCCTCCACTTCTGGAACTCGCGTCGCCGGGCCGTGGTCGCCCCGGTGCGTGGGCAGCAGCGGGTGGTCTCCGAGCAGGTCGTGCCCGTGCAGGACGACCGGGTCGTGGAGGAGTACCGCGAGGTCCGTCGGCCGCGTCGTACCGTCTGACGTCTGGACACCTTCTTTCCGGGGGCCCCGCCGCGCGGCGGGGCCCCCGGTGCGTGTCCGTCAGGCGAAGAGGGCGAAGTAGATGGCGATGTGGTGGCAGAGCGCGGCCACCAGGGTGCAGGCGTGGAAGAACTCGTGGTGGCCGAAGACGGTGGGCCAGGGGTTGGGCCGGCGGAGCGCGTAGAAGACCGCGCCGACGCTGTAGATCGCGCCGCCCACGACGAGCAGCACCAGGGCGGTGACGCCACCCTGGTGCAGGATGTCGGGCACTATCGCGACCGAGACCCAGCCGAGCGCCAGGTAGAGCGGCGCGGAGACCCAGCGCGGGGCGTGCGGCCAGACCAGCTTGAGGGCCACGCCGGCGACCGCGCCGCCCCAGACCAGCGCCAGCATGATCGCGGCCGGCCGGGGTTCCAGCAGCAGTACGCAGAACGGCGTGTAGGTGCCGGCGATGAACACGAAGATCATCGAATGGTCCATCCGGCGCATGATCTGGTAGCCGCGCTCGGACCACACCCGCCGGTGATAGAGCGCGCTGGTGCCGAACAGCCCGCACACCGTCAGGCTGTAGATGAGGCAGCTGACCAGCGGGGCCCAGCCCGGTCGGCTGGCGGCGATGGCGCTGAGCACGATGCCGCAGAGGAGGGCGACGAAGAACGCGTACGTGTGCAGCCAGCCGCGCATCCGGGGCTTACCGATGTCGACCGGCTTGAGTCGAAGCGGTGCGGAGGTGGTCACGCCCTTAGGTTACGGCACCGTAGGTTACTTTCAAGTAGTGCGTCCGGTCACGTGGGACACCGGTCGCCCGGCCCTGGTGCCGTCCGCCGGTCAGGAAGTATGGCGGGATGCGGATCCGACCCGTCGGGGCGCACGCCCTGCTGATCGACTGTGCCGACGCCGACCAGGTGGAGACCTGGCGGGCCGAGCTGTGGCGGCGGCGCGAACGCGGCCAGCTGACCGCCGTCGAGATCGTGCCGGCGGCCACCACCGTCCTGCTCGACGGCGTACCCGACCCGGCTACGACGGCCGCGCGGATCGCCGCCTGGCAACCTAGGCCGGACGCACCCGGCGCGCCGACCGCTGCCAGCTTGCCGACAACTGACTCGCCGACAACTGGCGGGTTGTCAGGCGGCGGGGGCACTTCCGCAGCCGGCGCCGCCCCGGTCGAGGTGCCGGTGACGTACGACGGTGAGGACCTGCCCGTCGTCGCGGGCCACTGGGGCGTGGACGTGCCGGCGGTGATCGAGCGGTTGGGGCGTACCCCGTTCCGGGTGGCCTTCTGCGGTTTCGCCCCCGGGTTCGCCTACCTCACCGGGCTCCCCGCCGAACTGGCGGTGCCCCGGCTGCCCTCCCCCCGCCCCCGGGTGCCGGCCGGCTCGGTCGCCCTGGCCGGCCCGTACGCCGGGATCTATCCGGCGGCCTCGCCCGGCGGCTGGCTGCTGGTCGGGCGCACCGACCTGGACCTCTTCGACGTGCACGCCGATCCGCCGGCCCGGCTCACCCCGGGCACCCCGGTGCGCCTGGTGGCCGCGTGACCGGCAGCACGCGGAGCACGCCCACGGCGGGCGCCGGAGTGGTCGAGGTGCTCCGCGCCGGGGCGCTGACCACCGTCCAGGACCTGGGCCGGGCCGGTTGGGCGCACCTCGGCGTACCCCGGTCGGGAGCACTCGACCCGGCGGCGCTGCGGCTGGCCAACCGGCTCGTCGGCAACCCGGAGTCCGCCGCCGGCTTGGAGATCACGATGACGGGCTGTGAGCTGCGGTTCCCGCACGCGGTTGCGGTCGCGGTGACCGGAGCCGGAGCAGCCGTGCGGGTCGGCGACCGACCCGGCGACGTGGGCCGGCCGCTGTCGGTGCCGGCGGGCGCCGTGCTGCGGATCGGCCCGCCCGTCGACGGACTGCGCAACTGGCTCGCGGTCGGCGGCGGGATCGCCGTCGAGCCGGTGCTCGGCAGCCGGGCCACCGACACCCTCTCCGGGCTCGGCCCGCCGCCGCTGCGCGACGGCGACCGACTGCCCCTGGGCGCACCGACCGGGCCGCCCGCCCCGGTGGACGTCACCGTCGTGGCGTCCACCCCGACCGAGCTGCGGCTGACGCTGCGGCTCGGCCCCCGCGACGACTGGTTCACCCCGGCCGCGCTCGACCGGCTGTTCGGCAGCGCGTACACGGTGAGTCCGGTCAGCAACCGGGTCGGCGCGCGACTCACCGGCGCGGCGCTGCCCCGCGCGGTGGCCGGGGAGTTGCCCAGCGAGGGCATCGTGCTCGGCGCGGTGCAGGTGCCGGCGGACGGCCAACCGCTGATCTTCCTCGCCGACCATCCGACCACCGGCGGGTACCCAGTCGTCGGGGTGGTGGACGACGTGACCCCGCTCGCGCAGGCCCGCCCAGGGACTACGGTCAGGTTCCATGGACCTCAACGCTGACCTGGGCGAGGGATTCGGCATCTGGCGGCTCGGCGACGACGCCGCGCTGCTGGACCTGGTCACCTCCGCCAACGTCGCCTGCGGCTTCCACGCCGGCGACGCGTCCACCATGCGCCGGGTGTGCGAGGGCGCCGCCGAACGCGGGGTCGCTGTCGGCGCGCAGGTCGGCTACCGGGACCTCGCCGGCTTCGGCCGGCGGCACATCGCGTACGCCTTCGCGGAGCTGCGCGACGAGGTCACCTACCAGCTCGGCGCCCTTGAGGCGTTCTGCCGGCTGTTCCGCACCCGGGTCCGCTACCTCAAGCCGCACGGGGCGCTCTACCACGCCGCCGCCCGCGACGAGGCCCAGGCGGCGGCGCTGGTCGCGGCCGTCAGCGACTACGACGACCAGCTGCCGCTGCTCTGCCTGCCCGGCTCGGTCCTCGCCCAGCTCGCCGCCGGCGCCGGACTGCGGGTGGTCGCCGAGGGCTTCGCCGACCGGGGCTACCTGCCCAACGGCTCGCTGGTGCCGCGCACCGCCCCCGGGGCGCTGGTGACCGACCCGGAGGAGGTGGCCGCCCGGGCCGTCCGGATGGCCACCGAGCGGACCGTGGTCGCGGTCGACGGCAGTGTCGTCCCGTGCCCGGTGGAGTCGATCTGCCTGCACGGCGACACCCCGGGCGCGGTCCGCTGCGCCGAACTGGTCCGCGCCGCGCTGATCGACGCGGGGGTCACGCTCACTCCGTTCGCGTGACGTCAGGCGTCGTCCAGGCCGCGGAGCACCAGCGGGAGGCGGGCGGCTGCGCCGTCGACCACCCGGACCGGTACGCCCCAGTCCTGTCGGGTCAGGTGGCAGGCCGCGTGCTCGACGTCCGCGTCGCAGGTCGCCGCCTGGGCGGTCACCTGGAGCACGCCCCCGGGCACCGTGCCGTCGATCACCAGCCGGCGGGACAGCTCGGTGCCGGTTCCCGCCCCCTCGACGAGCAGCTCCGGCGGCGACGCGGACACCACCAGCCGGGTCGACGGGCCGTACGTCTCGTCCAGCTTCTGCCCCGGCGCGGGGGTGAAGATGACGTCCAGGGTCACCTCGCCGGCCGCCACGTCGGTGGGCCTGCGTTCGGTGCGGTGCCGAGGACCGTCGACGGTGCTGGCGCCGGCCGCCGAGAGCGCGCCCGGTGCCAGCCGGGTCAGCCGGTGCGCGGCGGACTCCACCACCAGCACCTCGCCGGCCGGGGTGAGCACCAGGTCGCTCGGCTCGGCGAGCCCGTCGGCGACCGTGGACACCCGGTCGCTCTCCGGGTCGAAGCGGCGGACCGCCCCGTTGTACGTGTCGGCGACCAGCACCGAACCGTCCGGCAGCGCGCACACCCCCAGCGGGTGCTGGAGCAGCGCCGTCGACGCCGGCCCGTCGACGTGCCCGAAGTCGAAGAGCCCCTGCCCGACGGCGGTGCCCATGACATCGTTCTCGACGTACCGGATCGCGCTGGTCTCGCTGTCGGCCACCCAGAGCCGGGTGCCGTCGGCGGAGACGGAGAGGCCGGACGGTTGCGCCATCCACGCCTCGGCCAGCGGGCCGTCGCGCAGGGCCTCGACGGTGGTGCCCGCGTACATGCCGGCGGTGCGCTTCACCGGGTCGAACCACCACAACTGGTGGATCCCGGCCATCGCGATGACGACCCTGTCGTCGTACCAGGCCAGGTCCCAGGGGGAGGAGAGGTCGACCGAGAGCGCGTCGTGCGAGTGGTCGTCGACCGTGGACCGCCACTGCCGGCCGGTGCCGGCGATCGTCACCACCTCACCGTTCGCCAGCCGTACGCCGCGCAGCAGGTGGTTGACGGTGTCGGCGACGACGAGGTCGTAGCCGGCCACCTCGGCGGTGTGCGCCGGCAGCAGGCACAGTCCCTGCGGCTCGGAGAAGGTGGCGGCCCGGGCGGGACCGTCGGCCCGGCCCCGGGCGCCCGCGCCGATCCGGCGAACCAGCGTCTCGCCGTCTCCGGCCAGCTCGGCCAGCGAGTGCCGGGCGGAGTCCGACACCAGCAGGTTGCCGTTCTCCAGCAGCACCGCCTTGCCCGGGAAGCGCAGCGTGGTCTCCGGCTCGGCCGGCGGGACGTACGGGCCGTCGCCCCGGTGCAGGGTGCCCTTCGCCTCGTGGGTGGCGATCAGGTCGTCGATCAGTCGGGCCAGCCCCTCGGCGTGACCCTCGCCGGCCATCGTCGCCACCACGTAGCCCTCGGGGTCGATCACCGACAGGGTGGGCCAGGCGCGGGCCGCGTACTGCTGCCACATGTCCAGCTCGGGGTCGTCGAGCACCGGGTGGTGCACGCCGTACCGCTCGACGGCGGCGGCCAACGCGGCCGGGTCCTTCTCGTGCTCGAACTTCGGCGAGTGCACGCCGATCACGACGAGCACGTCGCCGTACTTGTCCTCCAGCGGGCGCAGCTCGTCGAGCACGTGCAGGCAGTTGATACAGCAGAAGGTCCAGAAATCCGCGATCACGATCTTTCCGCGCAGATCGGACAGCTTCAGCTCTCGCCCGCCGGTGTTCAGCCACTGTCGGCCCCGTAGCTCCGGCGCTCGTACGCGCGGTGTCGTTCCCATGCCCGTCAGCCTGCCATGTCAGGCCGGGCCGAGCCGGACGCCGTGACCTGGACGACCTTTGGTGAAACGTCTCGTCGATCCCGCATGGCAGCCTGCGGCCTGGCCGGGCGACCTGATGGGGCGACCCGGGACCGGGGCGCGGTTCAGGTGCCGACGGCGGTGGGTCGGGCGCCAGCGGCCAGGAGCAGGTCGGCCGTCTGTGAGTGGTCGTTCTCTAGCGCCCAGTCCAGTGGCGAGTGGCCGGTCCCTTGGTCTTCGCGAAGGTTCGGGTCTGCGCCGTGGGCGAGAAGCTCACGTACGACGTCGGGGTATCCCCCGACCGCCGCAGCGCACAGGGGTGTTCCCTCCTGACCGTGCCCGCTTTCGGTGTTCGGCGCGGCACCGGCTGCGAGGAGAAGCCGCACGAGATCGACCGCGCCGTGCACGGATGCCTGGTACAGCGGGGTCGTGCCCTCCTGGTCGGCCGCGTTGGGATCCGCTCCGACGCGCAGGAGGGCGCTTACGGCTACTGCGTCCTTGTGTAGTGCCCCGTGTAGTATCGCCGCCATCAGGCGCTTCGTGAGTTTCTTTCGCTTTCGCCTGTTCACGGTCTTCAGGGTAGGTAGGTTCGGCGTCTCACGCGAGTGGCATTTCCACTGCCACTCGCTAGACCTGCTCAGGGAAGCGGCAAGATCATGGACCTGACCGGCGCGCAGTGGCGCAAGAGCACGAAGAGCGGCAACAACGGCGGCGCGTGTGTGGAGGTCGCCGACAACCTGTCCGGCGTCGTGGGCGTCCGGGACTCCAAGGACCCGAGCGGCCCGGCGCTGGTCTTTGCCCCGGCCGCCTGGCGGTCCTTCGTCGCCCAGGTCGCCGAGCGGGCCTGACCGACCAGACGCGCGAGAGCGCCCGTCCCCACACCTTGAGTTCCATCGGTCGTCGTAACACCCCTACCTTGATGGGGGTGTCATGGAGTTCGAGCAGCGCAAGGATCGGAGTTCAGGATCGGCGGGGGTGGGCCGCGGGCTTCTCCGTGAGCGGGCCGCATACTTCCAGCTCAGGCAAGAGGGGTACAGCAGCCGCGAAGCCGCCAAGATCGTCGGTGTGCACTATCGAACCGCACGAGGCTGGCGCAACGGCGAGCCCCAACAAAGAAGAAGCCCGGGTCGCCAGCGCGCAATGCGCCGGTGGCCCGGGCTTCGTTGTCTTCCCGGTAACTCAGCGAGGCCGAACGCATCCACATCGCCGACCGCCGCCGGGCGAAGGCGTATCTGCGAACCGCCGGCAGCCACGCTACTCGCAAGGTCGCGGCGGTGAGCCCGCATCGGCAGACCGCCATGCCAACATAATGCTCGCGATGAGAACTGACGTGGAGCGTGATCGGGCCAACCTCCTGCGGCGATTGGAGGTTCTGAAGCTGCCGGTCGCGCCGTTGCAACGCCACGGATTCGTGATGCCAGCGCATCCAACAGCCACTATGCAGGAGCCTGAAGCGGTCGCCGTAGGTCCCGACGGCACCGCGTTGGCCGTGTGGCGGTTCCGCGAGGGCGTCAATCGCAAGCAGGTGACGTGGCATGTCCCCGGCAGGCGACGTGTCCTCGGTGCTGTCGATGTCGAATCCGACCTGCGGGTGAGCTTCGTGCAGCCGCTGCCTGAGGGGCGCGTGCTCCTGGTGGCTGCTCGGGCCCGGACTGGGGAAGCCAACGCCGAAGTATGGACCGGCAGCGGCGATCTACAGCACCGGGGCCACCTCGGTGACGCTATCGAGGACCTGCTGACCACCCCCTCCGGCAAGGTGTGGGCCAGCTATTTTGACGAGGCGATGGGCGGATGCGGCCCAGAAGGCCACGGCCTCGCGCGTTTCAACAGCGACCTGACCGTCGATTGGCTCTACCCGCTGAACTCCGGGCTGCCCTACATCTCGGACTGCTACTCGCTCAACGTTGCCAGGGAAACCGCATACTTCTGTCCCTACACCCATTTCCACATCCTCTCCGCGACCGGCAGCCAGGTGACTGACTGGGGACCGTCCCCGTACAGGTCCGCCCACCACCTCTTGCGACGCGGCCCGGATCTCGCCCTGATCAGGGGCTGGGGTCCGGAGTACGACGTCGCGACGATGCTGCGGATCAGCCGAGACGACCAACCTCAGTTGGGTGCGCAATGCAGAGTCGTGCTCCCTGACGGCATGGAGACCCGCGGATTGCAGTACATCGCCCGAGGCGAGGAGTTGCACGCCTTCATCCGATCCACCTGGTACCACACCGATCTCGACAGTCTGAGCACCGCAGCGGTCGGCATCGGCGTGTAAAGGGCCGGGCAAACCCGATCCAACGCCCTCTCAATACCCAAGACGGTCACGAAGGGCTCGACAGCGGGGAGGTGAGCAGCGTGGAAGGCGGTTGGCGCGCGCACCCGGAGGCCATCGACGACCGGACGGATCTCCCTCCTGTCGAGCCCGGCCGGGTCGTAGGCCTCGGCGCCATCTGCGATCTGAGGCCGCAGCGCCCCGACGAAGCGGACTCCCAGAGCTTCTCCGTCAGTGAGTTCGTCACACTCGAAGATGGCCGACGCGTGACCCTGCACAACGATCGCGGCTTCACCATCGGCTGGAGATCAACCGGCGACCCACGCACCGACACTGCCCCGGTCGGCGAGACCCGGGACAGCATCGCCCAAAACGTGCTGAACACCGTGCTTCCCGACGACGAGGACGGCACCGAGGGCCACCCCTGGTCGTGGCTGGCTGACCTTGCTCGGGCTCGCGGCCTGAGCGTGACCGCGCAAGACCTGCGAGGCCTCCCCTACGAGGTGGTCCTCACCGACAAAGTGACCCAGTGGCTCGCCCCTGCCTGAAGCTCGGCTGCATCCAGCCAACGATGTGAACGACACAGCGGTGTCGACCGTGCCGGACAGCGAGGCAACGTGGCGGGCGTTCATCCGTTCACCGCCGCAATGAACAGTGCGCACGTCGGCGCGGGTCAACCCGGCACGCCGAGTCCAGCTCACGAGCAGCGTGCAGGCCGTGCGCCGCTTAAGCCGGCTGAACGGGGCGAACGTGGTCAGCGCCGCGCGGGCCGCCGGGGTCATCGGGCACCGCCCGCGGAGAGTCGCCGAAGCCGATGTGGTCGGGCGCGACAAGGTGGTGCTCGAGGACGTCGGCCAGGGCCACGACCGGAACGGCGTAGACGGCCTCGGGGATGTCCTCAGCGCCGGGCAGGGGCATGACGGGCATCAGCGGCGGCGTCGACAGCCCGGCGCAGGCTCAGATCCTGGACCAGGCATCCGAGCTTGTTACGCTTGAATCTCCTGAGAGAAGCGGCGGGATCATGGACCTGACCGGCGCACGGTGGCGCAAGAGCACGAAGAGCGGCGGCAACGGCGGCGACTGCGTCGAGGTCGCCGACAACCTTCCCGGCGTCGTGGGCGTCCGGGACTCCAAGGACCCGAGCGGCCCGGCGTTGGCCTTCGCCCCGGCCGCCTGGCGGGCCTTCGTCGCCCAGGTCGCCGAGCGGCACTGACCGCCCCAGACGCGCGAGAGCGCCCGTCCCCACACCGGGGGCGGGCGCTTCGTACGTACGACCGGGGCCGTCACACGACCTGGCGGGCAATCGCGGGCAGGACGAATCCGTCCTCGGCGAGCGCCCTGGCGAGTTCGTGACGGCGATGGATGCCGAGCTTTTGGTAGGCGCGATGAAGGTGGTTCTCGGCGGTGCGCGCCGAGATGGTCAGCGCCCTGGCGATCGCGGGGGTGTCCATGCCGGTCGCGGCGAGTTCGCTGACCTGCCGTTCCCGGTCGGTCAGAGCCGGAGCCGTCTTCGGCTCGGGCAGCCACTCCGGCCAGGTGCCCTGGTGCTCGCCGAGCAGCCGTTGCGTCCGTCTGGCCAGTGCGTTCGTGACCCGGCCGCCACCGAACATCGCCCCGTTGGCTGCGGCTTCCAGCGCGAAGCCTCGGTATCCCAGCTCCTCGAACGTCGCGCTGACCCGGTTCAGCGCGCGCGCGTCCCGGCGGGCCAACGCCCCCGCGTGTTCGGCGAAGAGAGCGAAGAGCAGGCCATCCGTCCTGGCTGCGAGTCCGCGGAATCGGCCGGCGACCGCAGCGGACGGGGCGAGCCGTACCTCCACATGCAGGAACTCCATGGCCATCAGCGGGTTGCCGGCCTTGTCCGCCTCGGCGGCCAGACGGCGTAGGAGGGTGGCGGCTCCGCTTCGGTTGCCGGAGATGACCAGCGCCCACACCTCGCCGAAGGCCCCGTAGTCGACAGTGGTGCGTTCCGTTCCGCCCCGCCCGAGTCGGGAAAGCAGTTCCTGGGCGTTCTTGGCCTGCCCGAGTTGTGCCTCGACACCGACGCCGATTGCCAGCAGGGTTTCCCGGAACCTGAAACCGGGCTGCTCGGCGGTGAGCGCACGGGCCTCACGCAGCCACCGTGCCGCCTGCCCGGCGTGCCCCTGGTAATAGGCGCAGATCCCGCCCACCAGGGCGATGGTGGCCACCCCGTCCGGCGTGCCGTGCCCCACGGCGTCCCGGTAGTAGCGTCCCACCAGGTCGGCGGCCTGGCGGACCTCGCCGGCCATGATGAGGGCCTGCACGTGAGTGGCCTGGAGAAGCGCGCGCATCGCAGGCCAGATCGAGGGCTTTTCGCTCAGGTCCGTGGGGAGTTCCGCGACGGCCCGCTCGGGTCTTCCACGCAGCAGCAGGAGTCGCGGGCGGAGCGGGGGGAGCACGCTCGCCAGGAGCGGGTCCTGCGGTGGGTGCAGAAGCCGGTCCGCCGCCTCGGCCGCCTCGGCGGCTGAGCCGGCGAGGGCCAAGACGAATGCCTCGGCCGCCATCAGGTCGTCGTGGACGTCGGTGGGTAGCGCGGCCCGTGCCTCGGCGACCACCTGAAGCGCGCTGTGCGGCCCGTCGATCCCCCAACACCGGTTGACGGCGCGCAGAGCGGCCGCGTTCGCGCGTGACGCCGGGTCGGCCAGGTGCCGGTACGCCTCGGCCAACCATCGCTCCGCCGAGCGGTGATCGCCCCGGGCGAGCAGTGCGCGGCCGAGGTGCCAGGCGGCTGCGGGGCTGTGCACCTGTCGCGCGAGGTGCTCCGCGGTGGCTGCGTCGTGGCCGAGTAGTGCCTCCGTAGAGGCTCGCAGCACCTCGTCATCGGAGACCTCGAACTGGGCGGCGAGCCGCCACACGACCTCGCGGACCCGGTCGCGGAACCCGGTCGCCACCAGCGCCGCAACCAACTCGCCGTGTACGCGCCGGGCTCGTAACGGGCCGGTCCGGGTACGGACGGCACGAGCGGTGAGCGGGTGGGCCACGGTGACCATCGTGGACGGGCTGGACTGGTCGAGCCGGATGAGGCCGAGCTCCTCCAGGCGTTCGATCACCGGCACCGGGGCGAGGCGTTCGATCACTTCGATCGGGGCCCCGTCACCGTACGTGATGTATCGCAGTGCTGCGGTCTCCTCCGCCGACAGCGACCCCAACGGCCCCGTCAACGCGTCACCGGCCCAGGACCGGATCGCCGCACCCTGCCGCCAGCCCACCACGTGATCGTGGAGGGTCAGCGCGTCGTTCTCCACCGCGTTCCGCAACACCTCGCGGAGGAAGAGTGGATTACCTCCGGTGAGCTGCCACAACTCGTCCGCGGTGAGCCCGTCGACGTCGGTGCCGAATGCGGCTGCGGCCAGTTGCCTGGTGTGTTGCCAATCCAGTGGTGCGAGATCCACCCGGTCGAGCCGTACGGTCCGGCGTAGTACATCGACCGGACCCGTGCCGATCGCCGTCTCTTCCGCCGCGAGCAGCACCCGCACCCTGTTCTCCGAGGCCAGCTTTCCCACCAGTCGCGCGGAAGCCTCGTCCAGTTCGCTCATGTTGTCGATGGCGAGAACGGCCAGGTGCTGCCCGGTCGGTCGGAGAAGCCTCGCGACGATCCGGTGCAGGGCTTCTGCGGGTGTGGTGCCGAGCGGCTCCACCTGCGGGGCCAGGTGACGGGCCGCATCGAGTGGGGCACCGTGGTCCGTCACGGTGCCGTTGGCCCGCAGCACGTGGTGACCCTTGGCCACGCAGCGGTGCAGGACCGCCTCCAGGACCCGGCTCTTGCCCACCCCCGGGCGACCGGTGACCAGCACTGAGCGTCCCTCGGGTGCCAGCAGTCGCTCGACCGTCCGGTCGACGTCGGGGTCGCGGCCCACCAGCGGCCACCGTCGTCCGATCTGAGCGGTCGACCTGATCATCGCGTCGGGCACGGGAACTCCTGTTGTGCGGGTGTTCGCGGCACCGGGGGTGACAAAACCGGCCTGTCAGGATATCCAGCTGGCATGGCGCGTAGATCGAGCGCTGGGCCTTGATACCGGCACATCCAGTCGACTGGTCCTGCCCCAGACGGGTGCGGCTTCCGACCGTTCGCCGCCCGCCCTCCGACCGTCGGTCACGCAGCGCGCCCCACTCGTCCTTGGTCCAGACTCGGACACAATCTGTGACCTGGGGCACATTCGGCTGAGTATTCGCTACTCACGCGTGTGGCCAAGGTGTCGGGACATCATCAGTGGCGACGCCATTCCGGGCGCACGAATTCCGCTGATTGGCGGAATAAGCATTTGTCAAAAAGATCTCGACCGCCACCAGAAAGTGGGTTATCCACAATGTCGTACGGGCGAAACCTCAGAAGATGGGGGGCTCGTGTGCTTATCGCCGCCGCTCTCCTGCTCGGTTCCATTGCCGTTACGCCGCCAACCGTCGTGCAAGCGGCGTCGGCAGGCGTCGAGGGTATCAATGGGTTCGCGGCCTGGGGTGACTTCAACGGCGACGGGAAAGCCGATTACTGCTCAATCCATATGAATACAGATCTGAGGTGTGTGCTCTCCACGGGCACCGGCCTCGGCCAGAAGATCACGGCGTTCAACCAGGACCATGGTTACAAGGAGGGGCGGGCCTGGGTCGACTTCAACGGCGATCGTCGTGTCGACTACTGCCGCGTGGTCGCGGCCGGAGGCAAGTCTCTCTCCTGCACCCTGTCGAACGGCACGTCGTTCGGGTCGACGCACACCTCCGGAGGGCTCGACCCAGGCTGGACCGCAGGTCAGGCCTGGGTCGACTTCAACGCGGACGGGCGTGCCGACTTCTGCCGGGTGATCGGGACCTGGGGCCAGAAGGTCCAGTGCACCGTCTCCACCGGCACCGGCTTCGGCGCCACCTACACCTCGGGCAACCTTGACGCGGGCTGGGACGCCGGTCGGGACTGGGTGGACGTCAACGGTGACGGCCGGGCCGACTACTGCCGCGTTGTCGATTCCAGCAAACTTCAGTGCACGGTATCCACGGGCACCGGGTTCGGCGCCACCTTCACGTCCGCCGGCCTGGACGGCGGGTGGGACGACAGCCGCGACTGGGTCGACTTCAACGGCGACGGACGCGTCGACTACTGCCGGATCGTCGGCACCGTCTCCAAGTCGGTTCAGTGCACGCTCTCGACGGGCAACAACTTCGGGTCGACCATCACTTCGGCTGCCATGGATGTCGGATACCAGGCCACCCGGGGATGGGCCGACTTCAACGGTGACGGCCGCCCCGACTTCTGCCGGATCAACAACAATGTCGGGGTCTGCACGGTGTCGAACGGCAGCGCCTTCGGCACCACCTATTCGCACCCGTCCATCAAGTTCGAGGTTGCCGGCGCGAACGGGTGGGCGGACTTCAACGGAGACGGGCGAGCCGACCACTCGGTCATCAAGGACGAGACCACCTTCTACCTCTCCACCGGGACGGGTTGGGGCGGACCCCTGACCAGTCCGCGTCCGCTCGCCTGAACGCCTGGCAGCGCAAGCGCCGGCGGGGCCACGGTCATCCGTGGCCCCGCCGGCGTGCTTGCGGCTACTGACCTGCCGGCTTGAGGCAGAGCACCCGGTTGGCTCCGCTGCCCTGAAGCACCACGTGCGGCTGGGCGGGGTCGGCGCACTTGTCCTTCGCGTCCACCTTGGAGACCACGGTGAAGGCGCCCGCGTCGCCGCACTCGGCCGCCGTCGCGCCCTCGCCCGACTGCTTGACGCAGCTGCCGACCGCCGGGTCGAACGCGGGGGCCGCGTCCTCGCCGCCGACCTTGCCGAGCAGCATGAGCAGACCCAGCGGCACCGCCAGGATGAGCACCGCCGCGACGAGCACCGCCGCGAGCACCCGGCCGTTGCGCACCTTGGGCAGCGGGGCCTCGGCCTTCGGCTCCGCGATCGGCTTGAACGAGTCGAACCGACCCTGGTCCTGCTCCGAGCCGCCCTGGTCCCACGACGGGCCGGACTGCTGCTGCGGCGGCGGGAACGCACCGCCCGGCGTCGGCCCGGTCGTCGGGGCGGGCCCGTAGCCGGGTGCGGCACCGCCGGCTGCCGGCGTACCGAAGGGGTCGGCAGGTCGGTCCGCGTCGCTGTGCGGCCGGACCCCGTTCACGGGCCGGTTGCTGTGCGGCGCGTCGACGAAGGACGGCACGCCCGGCGGGAAGGCCGGCGGCGCGGCCGGCGAGGCGGGCGCCACCGGGGCTGCCGCGCCGAAGACGGCGGTCCCGCCCGGCGCCCGGTCCCGGTCGTCGAAGCGAACCTCCGGACCCTGGTCGAACCGGGGATCCGGTCCCTGGTCGAACCGGGCCTCGGGGCCCTGGTCGAACCGGTTGTCCTGGCCCTGTCCGAAGCGCGGCTCCTGGCCGAACCGGGGATCCGGTCCCTGGTCGAACCGGGCCTCGGAGGCCTGGTCGAAGCGCGGGTCCGGTCCCTGCTCGAACCGTGGGTCCGGTCCCTGCTCGAAGCGCGGGTCCGGCCCCTGGTCGAACCGGGGCGCCGGAGCGTGGTCCGGCCGGTGCCCGCTCGGGTCGCCCTGCTCCGGCTCGTCCGTCGGCTCCGGGCGGGCCGGCCGGCCGTACACCCGGGGCTGCGGCGCGGACGTGCCGCCCGGTCGCAGGGCCTGGTCGGTCGGGGGCATCACCCGGCTGGCCAGCGGCACCGCGGCGCTCGCCGAGACACCGCTGGCGGCCGAATCGGCGCCCTCCGGCGACGGTACGCCCGCCCACCCGCCCGCCTCCGGCGAGCTACGGGGAGTGGGGACCACCGGCCCGGCGGGCGACTGCGGCTCGTCGTGCCGGGAACCGGCCTGCGCCCAGCCCGGCTGCTCCTGCTCGTACGACGGCAGGCCGCCGTCCCGGCCGGGCTGCTCGGGGGCGAACTGGGCCGGCGGTGCATAGGCGACCGGCGGGGCGGCGGCCAGGCTGGCGCCGGGCACCCGCTGCTCCTGCGGCGGTAGCGGCACCGCGTTGGCCGGCGAGATTCCGGGCCCTGGTGCCGGCTGGTAGATCGGCGGCTCTTCGGCCCGCTCCGGCTCCCAGCCGTTGCCGGCCCGGCCCGGGGCGGGCTCGCCCGCGTCCGCGCGGCCCCACACCTCGTCCGCCGACCACGGCTCGACGTCCGGTACGGCCGGACGCTCGCCGGCGTTGCCGGCCCACTGCGGGGGGTTCTCCGGGGAGGAACCCCATGGCGTCGCTCCGCCGTCGCCGGGCACCGGGACGGAAGCCCGGCCGGGCGGGGTGGAGGTGGGCTGGGCGGGGTCCTGGGCGGGTTCGGTGTTCCAGCCGCCGGAGCGGGCGGGGTCGTCCTGGGTGGGCCAGGGCTGGGGGGTGGGGGTGGCCTGTGGGACGCGGGCGGCGCCACGGGCGGCGGGCTCGGGCGGTGCCCAGGCGGGAGAGGCCTGCTCGGCGGCTCCCCAGCCGGGCTGCTCGCTCTGCTGCTGGCCGCCGCCGTTCCAACCGCCGGAGCGGTTCGGGTCGTCCTGCTGTGCGGTCCAGCCGTCCTGCGGGGGCCGGTCGTCCCGGGTGACACCCTCGGCCGATCCCCAGCCGGGCTGCTCGTCCTGCTGCTGGCCGCCGCCGTTCCAGCTGCCGGAGCGGTTGGGGTCGTCCTGGTGTTGTTCCGGGTTCCAGCCGCTGGTGGGGGCGGGGTCCTGGGCGGGTTCGGTGTTCCAGCCGCCGGAGCGGGCGGGGTCGTCCTGGGTGGGCCAGGGCTGGGGGGTGGGGGTGGCCTGTGGGACGCGGGCGGCGCCACGGGCGGCGGGCTCGGGCGGTGCCCAGGCGGGAGAGGCCTGCTCGGCGGCTCCCCAGGCGGGCTGCTCCGGGCCGGCGTGCGGCGGCTGCGGGGTGGCGTGTGGCGGCTGTGCGGCGGCCCAGGCGGGGCCGGCCTGCTCCTGTGCACCCGGCCACGCCGGCTGCGGCGAACCGCCGGCCGGTCCCCACTGGCCGGGCTGGGCCGGCTCGGTCTGCTGTGGTGCCTGGGCGGCCCACGCGGGGGCCGGCGGCTGCTCACCCTGTGCGCCCCAGGCGGGCGGGCTCGGTCGCCCCGACGGCGGCGGGGGCGCCCAGCCCAGGTCGGGGGCGCCGGCGCCGTAGCCGTTGTCCTGCTGTGCCGGGCGGTCGCCGTACGGCGCCGGTCCGCCGGCGCCCGGCGACACCTCGTCCGGCTGCTGGCCGGGGTGGTGCGTGCCCTCGGACGTCATGCGTGCGCCTCCTCCATCACCTGTCGGCCGCCGCTGCCGACTCGGTCTGCTCAGCAGGGTGGCCGGCGTCGCCGGTGTACCGGCCGTGCCGGCTCCCCGCACCGTATCCGGTGACCGCCCGGGGGCACCCGGGGAGCACGGTCGTCACTCCACGTGGCCGGAGGGTGTCGAGTGGCTTCTATCGACTCGACTGCTCCGGGTCGGCGGGTGACGACCGAAGCCCACCGTACCGGGCGCTGGGGCGAGGTGGAATCCCGGTGCCAACCGGTGTGAAACGCCGATGACCCGCCCGGGCGGACCGGGCGGGTCATCGATCTGGAGGAGGTGAGAAAAGTTGCGGGCGTCAGCTCATGTGACGCTGGGCGATGGCGAGGAGCTCTTCGCGGACCGCGGGCGAGTTGGCGGAGCGCAGCGCGTGCTCGATGGCACGGGCGCGGCGGTTGGCGTCGCGGCGGTTGCGGATTCGCTCGATCATGCTCACGGGTTTCTCCTCCTGGCTATTCGGTTGTCAGCCCCTTGATGTCTCTATTGAACCCCAAGGCGGCCCAAACTTCCATCGATTCTTAGGTGAGCTGGGACACGGGCTGAACAATCGAAGGTATGGAGGCCTGCTGGCTGACGTTTTCGTCTCCCAACGGCCACGGCCGGTGTGCCGGGCGTTAACCCGTGCACACCGGCCGTGGCTGGCGTCGAGACCGGTCAGGTCCAGGCGAGCAGCGCCGCCTCCGGATCGGCCAGGAACTCCCCGATGTCGCGCAGGAACTTCGAGCCGAGCTCACCGTCGATGATCCGGTGGTCGAAGGACAGGCCCAGCGTGGTGACCTGACGCGGCCGGACCTTGCCCTTGTGCACCCAGGGCATCTCGCGGACCGCGCCGAAGGCCAGGATCGCCGACTCGCCCGGGGGCAGGATCGGCGTACCGGTGTCCACCCCGAACACGCCGACGTTGGTGATCGTCAGCGTGCCACCGGACATGTCGGCCGGCGAGGTCTTCCCGGCCTTGGCCGTCTGCACCAGGCCGGTCATCGCGTCCGCCAGTTCGCGCAGCGAGAGCCGGCCGGCGTCCTTGATGTTCGGCACGATCAGCCCGCGCTCCGTGGCCGCCGCGATGCCCAGGTTGACGTAGTCCTTGACGACGATCTCGTCGCCCGCCCAGGTCGAGTTGACCATCGGGTGACGCCGGACCGCCAGCAGCACCGCCTTGGCCACCAGCAGCAGCGGCGAGACCCGTACGTCACGCCACTCCCGCCGGTCGCGGAGCCGGTCCAGGGCCTTCATCGCCCGGGTCACGTCGACGGTGAGGAACTCCGTGACGTGCGGCGCGGTGAACGCCGAGCGGGACATGTTCTCGGCGGTGAGCTTGCGTACCCCCTTGACGGGGATGCGCTGCTCGCGGTCCGCGCCGAAGCTCGCCGCCGTCGTGGCCTGGGCCGACACCGCGAGCGGCTCGGCCGCCGCCGTGGCCCCGTCCGCCGCCCGCTGTACGTCCTCCCGGGTGACCGAGCCCAGCGGCCCCGACCCGGTCAGCGTGGACAGGTCGACGCCGAGGTCCTTGGCGAGCTTGCGTACCGGCGGCTTGGCCAGCACCGGTCCGCCCGTCGGGCCGTGACCGTTCGACGGCGCGGTCGCCACCGGCGGAGCCGGGACGGCCGGGGCAGCCGGCGCGACGGGCGCGGCCGGAGCCGGCGCCTGGGTCGGCACCGGGGTCTCGCCCTTGCGGGGGCGGCGCTTGGCCGCCGTGGTGCGGGGGCCGTAGCCGACCAGCACGGCGGTACGCCCACCCGGGGCGGGACCGCCGATCAGACCCGGCTCGACCGCGCCCTCGGCCGGTGCCACCTCGACCGCGGCCAGCGACGCCGCCGACGGGGTGGGCAGGGCGGAAGCCGGCGCGCCGGTCGTCGACGCCTCGATCGGCCCGGCGCCCGGATCGGTGTCGATCGCGATGATCGGCGTGCCGACCTCGATCGTGCTCCCCTCCGGGTGGAAGATCGCCTGCACCTGGCCGGCCCACTTCGCCGGGATCTCGACGGCAGCCTTGGCCGTCTCCACCTCGACGATCGGCTGGTTCAGCTCGATGACGTCACCGACCTTGACCAGCCAGGCGAGGATCTCGCCCTCGGCCAGCCCCTCGCCCAGGTCGGGCAGGTTGAACTCCTTGATTCGCGACATGCCGCTCACCAGCCGAAGGTGCGGTCGACGGCGTCGAGCACCCGGTCGAGGTCGGGCAGGTACTCCTCCTCCACCCGGGAGGCCGGGTAGGGGGTGTCGAAGCCGGTCACCCGCAGCACCGGGGACTCCAGGGAGTAGAAGCACTCCTCGGTGATCCGGGCGGCGATCTCCGAGCCCAGGCCCAGGTTGCCCGGTGCCTCGTGCACCACCACGCAGCGGCCGGTGCGCTTCACCGACTCGTACGCGGCGGTCAGGTCCAGCGGGGAGAGCGAGCGCAGGTCGATGACCTCCAGCTCCCGGCCGTCCTCGGCGGCGGCGGTCGCCGCGTCCACGCAGGTCCGCACCATCGGCCCGTACGCCAGCACGGTGGCGGCCGCACCGGGCCGGACGACCCGGGCCGAGTGCAGCGGGTACGCACCGGACAGCGGGGTGTCCAGCTCGACGGGACCCTTCTCCCAGTAGCGCCGCTTCGGCTCCAGGAAGACGATCGGGTCGTCCGAGGCGATGGCCTGCTGGATCATCGTGTACGCGTCCTGCGGGTTGGCGCAGGACACCACCTTCAGGCCGGCGGTGTGGGCGAAGTATGCCTCCGGCGACTCCGAGTGGTGCTCGACGGCACCGATGCCGCCGCCGAACGGGATCCGGATCACCATCGGGATCCTGACCTTGCCCTGCGAGCGGTAGTGCATCTTCGCCACCTGCGACACGATCTGGTCGTACGCCGGGTAGACGAAGCCGTCGAACTGGATCTCGCAGACCGGCCGGAAACCACGGATGGCCAGGCCGACCGCGGTGCCGATGATGCCGGACTCGGCGAGCGGGGTGTCGATCACCCGCTGGTCGCCGAAGTCCTTCTGGAGGCCGTCGGTGATCCGGAAGACGCCGCCGAGCTTGCCGACGTCCTCGCCCATGATGACGACCTTGGGGTCGTCCTCCATGGCCCTACGCAGACCGGTGTTGAGGGCCTTGCCGAGGGTGAGCGTCTCCGTGGCCATCAGTGGGCGCTCCCCTCGAACGACTCCATGTACTTCGTGAACTGCGCCCGCTGCTCGTCCAGCTCGGGGGACCCGTTGGGGTAGACGTGGTCGAACATCGTCACCGGCTCCGGGTCGGGCATGGCGAGCACCCGCTCGCGCAGGTGCACCGACTCGGTGCGGGCCTGCTCGTCGACGGCGGCGAAGAAGTCCGCGTCGGCGAGCTTCTGCTTCTCCAGGAACGCCTTCATCCGGGCGATCGGGTCCTTCGCCTGCCAGGCCTCGACCTCACTGGCGATCCGGTAGCGGGTCGGGTCGTCGGAGGTGGTGTGCGCGCCCATCCGGTAGGTGTAGGCCTCGATCAGGCTGGGGCCCTGGCCGAGCCGCGCGTTGTCCAGCGCGTGCCGCGTCACCGCGTACGACGCGAGCACGTCGTTGCCGTCGACCCGGACGCCGGGGAAGCCGAAGCCGCCCGCCCGCTGGTAGAGCGGCACGCGGGTCTGCCGCTCCAGCGGCTCGGAGATGGCGTACTGGTTGTTCTGGCAGAAGAACACCAGAGGGGCGTTGAAGACGCTGGCCCAGACGAACGCCTCGTTGACGTCGCCCTGGCTGGTGGCGCCGTCGCCGAAGTAGGCGATCACCGCCTCGCCGTCCTCGGTGCCGGTCCTGCCGTCCATGTGGACGCCCATGGCGTACCCGGTCGCGTGCAGGGTCTGCGCCCCGATCACGATCGTGTACATGTTGAACTTGAACTCGTTCGGGTCCCAGCCGCCCTGGTCGACGCCCCGGAACAGGCCGAGCGGCATGATCGGGTCGATGCCCCGGCAGTAGAGGACGCCGTGCTCCCGGTAGGTCGGGAAGGCCATGTCCTGCGTACGCAGCGCGCGCCCCGAACCCACCTGCGCGGCCTCCTGGCCCAGCAGGCTGGCCCACAGGCCCAGCTCGCCCTGGCGCTGCAACGCGGTGGCCTCGGCGTCGAGCTTGCGGACCAGCACGAGGTCGCGGTAGAGCCCGCGATACTCCTCGTTGGTGAAGTCGACGCGGTACTCGGTCCCGTCCGGGCCGGTCGCGCTCTCGATCCGCTCACCCTCCGGGGTGAGCAGCTGCACCAGCTGCGGGTCGCCGGTCGCACCCTTTCTGGACCGGGGTGCGGCCCGTCGGCCGCGACTGGAGACCCCGGGGTCGCCCTTTGCCATCCGTCTCTCCCTGTCTGTCTGCGTCGGCACCGGGGGGTCACCCGGCCGCGCAACTCGTGCGCCTGCCCGGCTGGTGCCGGGCGGGTTCCTGGCGGCCGCGCCTAGCCCCGGTGGGGGTTGCCGCGCGGCGTGAGCCGGATTCTTGGCCGAACCCGGTTCGGGAGCGCCGGCGCCCAGCCGCGCCTGCCGCGAGGGTGCGCGGAGGTCGAGGCTGCGTTGCCGTCGTGGTCCATATTCGCATCACACGTGAGCGTGCCCACAGTGCGCCCGTCCCGCGCCGGTCCGGCACCCGGGCGCTGGCCTGCTTCGTCGCACGAAGCGCCCGGTGTCCGTTGTATCGACGCGCGGACCATCCGGCAAGGGTTCGTCACCGTTCGGCCATATACGCGTGTCGACACGCTGTGTGGGGTTGGCCGACCCAGCGTCACTGGTCCAGGCTGATTGGCGCGGGATCGTCCGCGTCGGGCGGTTTTGCCGCTTCCTCGCGTCCGGGCGGTGTCCCGGGCGCTCGGGTCGGTCGCCGTAACCACCCCGTCCGCCGCCGGAGCCAACGAGGAGGAGTGCGCGGTGCCCGAGCCAGAACAGGATCCCGCCACGCCCTTCCTCGGCCGGCACCGCGCTGCCAGCTACCGCCCGGTGGTTGGCGCGCACCGGGCTCCCGGCTCGGGCGGGGGGTCCCGGGGGTACCTGTTCACCGTGGCGCTGCTCGCAGGCACCGCGTCGATGCCGATCCTCGCCGCGATCAGCACCGGCTCCGCCACCGTCGGCAGTACGGCCCTGCCGGACAGCAGCACCCCGTTTCTGCCGACCCCCTCGGTCGGGCCGGTGGTGATCCCGGTGCCGGCGACGAGCCAGCCGCCGGTCGCCCCGTCCCCCGCCGTGGTCACCCCGGGTGACTGGTGGACCGGCATGCCCATTCCTCACCTGCCGATCGTCGCGGCGCCGGCCCCGCCGCGGGAGCACGGGGCGGCGGCGCACCCGAAGCCCCCGCCCAGGCCCGGCGGCCGGCCGGTCCCGCCGCCCCCGGCGAGACCGTCCCCGTCCCCGTCCCCGTCCCCTTCCCCGACCCCGACCCCGTCGCCGGTGCCGTCGCCGAGTCCGAGTCCGAGTCCGAACCCGAGTCCGAACCCGGCGCCTACGCCGACCGGCGAGCCGACTTCGGTGGAGCCGACGAGCACACGCTCGCCACTGCCTCCCGCGCCCACCGCGACCCCCGCGCCCAGCGACTCCTCGTCACCCGACGGCCCGACCGCCAGCGCGACTGTCGATCCGGGCCCGACCGTCGATCCGGGCCCGACCGTCGATCCGGGCCCGACCGTCGATCCGGGCCCGACCGTCGATCCGGGCCCGACCGTCGATCCGGGCCCGACCGGCGGCGCGACCGTTGACCCGGGCCCGACCGTTGACCTGGGCCGGACTGTCGATCCGGGCCCGACCGTCGGTCCGGGCCGGACCGCCGGCGCGACCGTTGACCCGGGCCGGACCGTCGACCCGGGCCCGATCGTGGGCGCGAGCGAAGCCCCGAACCGGTAGTCGGCCCCGGAGTGACCGTCGGTTCCGGTACGGCCGTCGGTTCCGGTACGGCCGTCGGTTCCGGTACGGCCGTCGGGCCCGACCGGGCACCGGGACGGTCGGTCGCGGGTACGGTGACGGTCGACGGCAGGTGATTCCGGTGACCACGGCCCTGTTGGAACGCCCGGGGACATGACGGGGACGGTTTCCGGGCGGCGGCCCGGGGCGGAGCAGAGGCGGGGCGCTGAACGGATCGGGCGGTTCGGGTATGGGGCCCCAGAGCCGTCCGGCCGCCGCGCCGCCACCCGGCCGAGCCCTCCGGCTCGCCCGGTTCGTGACCGAGTTGACCGCGCCTGCGGTGCTGGTCTCGGCGCTGACGGTGGCGGTCGGCTGGCACAGCGCCCGGGGCGGCGCGCACGGCCTGGCCTGGGGGCTGCTGGCCACGCTCTTCGTCAGCGGCATCCCGTTCGCGTACATCCTTGGCGGGGTGCGGCGGGGTCGGCTGACCGACCATCACGTGGGGGTCCGCGAGCAGCGCCGGGTCCCGCTGCTGTTCGGCCTCTGCTCGGTGGCCGCCGGGCTGGCCCTGCTCGCGGTGCTCGGCGCGCCGCGTCCGGTGCTGGCACTGGCCGCCGCCGGGCTGGTCGGCCTGGTGGTCGCCGTGGCGGTGAGCCACTGGTGGAAGATGTCGATCCACTCGGCGGTGGCCGCCGGCACCGTGGTCGTGCTGGTGTTCACGTTCGGGGCCGGGCTGCTGGCCGCCGCGCCACTGCTAGCGCTGGTCGGCTGGTCCCGGGTCCGCCTGCGCGACCACACGGTGCCCCAGGTGGTCGCAGGGCTCGCCCTGGGCGCCCTGGTCGCCGCCCTGGTCTTCGCCCCCCTCCGCTGACCCTCCCCGCCCCCTCCCTCCCGCCCCCCGATTCCCCCGGGGGCCAGCCGTCGATCATGAGGTTGGCGGCGCCCAGGAAGATCGACAGCGCCGCCAACCTCATGATCGACAAAAAAATCGACACGAGGCGGGGGCGGGGGCGGGTGGGGGTGGGGGTGGGGCGGGGTCAGGCGGGGTCGTCGGTCAGGCGGTGGCGGTTGGCCTCGATCCAGGCGTCGAGGGCGGCCGGGTCGTCGGGGTCGACGCCGTCGGCCATCAGCTGTGCGACGGCGGCGGTGGCGGGGCTGCGGCGTTCACCCGTGCTGTAGAGGCGGGCGAACTCCGGCACCATCTCCTCGATGGCCGTGTCGATCTGCGCCGCCGCCTGCTCGGGCAGCCCTCGCTTGCGGGCGGCGTACCCGGCCCAGCCGCGCAGCACCCGGGGCAGCAGCGCGGCGTCGTCCATGTCCAGCACCGCCCGCCGGTGCACCCAGTCGAGCAGGAACAGCCCGGCCACGGTGGGGCTCCACCGCATCGGGTCGGCGTCCGGGAAGCTGGCCGCGTGGTCCAGCAGCAGGCTGAGGCAGAAGTGCAGCGAGGCCAGCTCCGCCCCGTCGATGGCGTCCAGGCCGAACCGGGCCGCCTCCGGTGCGGCGAGGAACCGGCGGACCAACTCCGTACGCTCGGCGGCGGAGAGCGGTTCGGCGGGCGCGGGGGCCGCGCCGGCAGCCTGGGGCAGCCGCGCCAGCCGGGCGCCGAGCAGGGCGCGGTCGGTGGCGAGCGAGCCCTCCCCGGGCAACTCGGTCAGGCCGTCGGTGATCGCCAGGTGGCGGGTCACCTCGGCGCGCATCCGGGCCGGCTCCTCGTCGCGGAACCAGGTCAGCTCGTCCCCGGCACACATCTGCCGGACCTGGTCGAGGATCCGGTCGGGCGGCCCGCCGACGAAGACGTCCTTGGTGATGCCGATGTTGTGGTCGAGCAGCGTCACCACGGCGTGCGGTGAACCGCCAGTCGGGTCGTCGTAGGCGAAGGTCGCCAGGTAGGAGGTCTGGTCGCCGTACACGTCGCCGTAGGACCAGCAACCGGTCAGGCGTACGTGGCCGAGCTGGGCGGCCCAGGTCGGGGTGGCGGCGCCGGGGCGGACCCGGCCGGCGCCCTCGGCGTCGGGCACCAGCGCGGCGAAGACGGCGCGGATGGTGGTCGCCGCGGCCGAGCGGCGGCGGGAGGTGGCGGCCAGGAAACCGGCCACGAAGTCCCGGACGGCGGCGTCACGCTCTGTTTCGGCGACCGAGTAGACGCTGCCCAGCAGGGCCGCGCCGAGCATCTCCGCGTCGAGGGCATTGTCCAGCTTGGCCACGTCGCGGGCGGCGTGCAGCACCGCTTCGTACGGGGTCTGAGGCGTTCCCATCCACCGACCCTACGCCGCCGCCCGCCTCGGGACGGTACGAGCGACCCCGAGCGCCCGCCCGCGTCGCGGCGCCACGCCGCCGACCTGCGGTTGTCGTGGGACGGGATTCCCGGCTCAGCGGCCGGCGGCCTCTCGCAGGGCGGCGCGGGCCTCGGCGTAGGAGGCGAGCACCGTCCGGACCGGGGTCAGCACGTGCTCCTCGCCGACCGCCGCGACCGCGGCCGTGAGGCGTCGCTCGGCCCGGCGTCGGGCCCGGCGGGCCGCCCACCGGATGATCGGCCTGGTCAGGGCGGCCACCAGCAGCCCGGCGAGCAGGCCGCCGAGGAACAGCAGAGTGGGCAGCGGCACCTCGCCGACCATCGGGTGCTCCAGCGCCGGCAGGCCCAGCGCGCGCAGCGCGTAGCCGAGGGCCAACCAGCCCAGCCCGGCCAGCGCGGCCAGGGTCACCAGCCACTGGAGGCCGCCGACGAACCGCCACCAGAACGGCCGCCGGTCCATGCCGAGGTCGGTGCCGGCCACCGCCCGGTCCAGCGCGTCCGGCAGGTCGCCGAGGTGGGACCGGGCGGCGGCGGTCACCGCGGTCGGCCAGGCGCCGGGCAGGTCCGTCCCGGCCCGGTCGGCCACCGACCGGATCGCCAGCCCGAGCGCCGAGCGCTGCGCGGCGGTGGGCTCGGGCACCGAGGTCGCGGCGACCAGGCTCTCCGCCGGCTCGTCGCGGCCGGCGGCCGGGCCGGGCAGGTGCAGCCGGCGCAGCGGGTCGGGCCGCAGCCGCCGCCAGCCCCGGACCAGCGGCCAGCCGGTGGCCGCGCCGCCCCGATGCCGGTACGCCCGTTCGACCGCCTCGGCGACCGCCGGCACCCCGGCCCCGTCGGCCAACGCCCGGTGCAGCGCGGTGACGGCGGCGTCGTCCGGCCCGCCCGCCGCTGTGCTGCCCCCGGCGTGCTCGTCGAGCCTCGCCACCACGGCGTCCAGGTCACCCTGGAGCCGTCGCAGCGCGGCCTGCCGTTCGGCCACCGTGCGTTCCAGCGCCTCCCGCAGGCCGACCATGCCCGCCGGATCGACGGCGGTGGTGGAGAGCAGCGGTACGCCGTCCAGGCCGTCGGTGTCGAGCAGCCGGCGCAGGTCGTCCAGCACCCGGGGCAGCTCGGCCGGCGGCAGCCGGTCCGCCTGGTTGAGCACGACCAGGGTGACGTCCCGGTGCCGGTGGAACTCGCGCAGGTAGTTGGTGTGGATGACGCGGTCGGCGTACTTCTGCGGGTCGACCACCCAGACGACGAGGTCGACCAGGCCGAGCAGCCGGTCCACCTCCGACCGGTGGGACCGCTGCACCGAGTCGAAGTCGGGCAGGTCGAGCAGGATCAGCCCGCGCAGCGCGGACTCGTCGTCGGCGTCCAGCACGCTCTCCCGGACGAACCGGTGCCGGGGCAGCACGCCGATCCAGTCGAGCAGCCGGTTGCCGCCGTCGAGCGGCCCCCAGACGCAGGCGTGCGTGACACCGGTGGTGGGGCGGCGCACCCCGACGGGCGAGAGTTCCATCCGGGCGAGCGCGTTGAACAGGCTGGACTTGCCGCTGCCGGTCGCGCCGGCGAGGGCCACCACGGTGTGGTCGCGGGAGAGCGCCAGCCGGGTGCCGGCCCGCTCGACCAGGGTGTGCGCCGGCACCAGCCGGGCGTCCGGCAGGTGGCCGTCGACGACCGTGAGGAACCGGCGTACGGCGTCGAGGCGGGCGACGAGCGCGTCGGCGTCCACCCGCTGGTCACCGCGGAACGCCTCGCGCATCCGCCCGACGATGTTGGTCATGACCCTCCACCCTCGGTGCCGGGCAGGCCCGCGACGGTCGCGTCGGCGAGGCCGCTGCGGTTCCGGGCGATCTCGACCCGGGTGGCGGCCCGGCGCAGGGCCGTCGCGGTGTCCGTGGGGGGCCGCGCCTCCGCCGTCCGGTCCAGGTAGCGGGCAGCCTCGTCGCCGAGCAGGGCCCGCACCCGGTCCAGCAGGTCGGCCCGGGCCTTGGCGGCGAGCGTACGCACCGCCTGGTCGCCGAAGATCGCCTGGAGCACGGTCTGCGCGGCGACGGTCGTGCCGGCCCCGGTGGCCACCTCCAGCCCGGTGGGGACGAACGCCGTCGAGGCGAACACCGCGATCATCACGGCGAGCCCGGTGGCGTTCACCGCGTACGCGGCCGTGCGGGCCACGAAGCGCCGGTCACCGCCCTCGGCACGGACCAGTTCCAGCACCCCACGCTGCCAGTCCCGGACCAGCCGCTCGGCCCGCTCGGGCAGGTCGGCGGCGGGATGGGCGAGCCCCGGTTCGAGCAGCGCCGCCCCGGCGGGGTGTGCCTTCCACCCGGTGTACGCGTTCTCGGCCGCCTCGGCGGCGACGCCCCGCAGCAGGGTCACCAGCTGGGACTCGATCGCGTCCCGCAGCTCGGACGCGGGCGCGGGCCGGCCGGTGACGGCCGCCACCACCCGGTCGCGCAGCCGCCCGATGCGGGCCTCCAGGGTGCGGAAGAACTCGCCGGTGCCGACGAACTCCTGCCAGCGGGCGAGCACCTCGCCGCGGAGCAGCCGACCGTCCTTCAACCCCTGCTCGACGGTCCGGTGCGCCCCCCGGTACGCGGCCAGCACCCGCTCGTCGAGCGCGTCGACGGCGGCGACCTGCTCCTCGGCGGCGTCGGCGAGCCCTTCGACCGCCGGGTGCAGGGCGGCGAGCGCGCCGTCAAGGGTCTGCCGGACCACGGCGGCGCGGGCGTCGGCGTCGGCGGCCAGCCGGGCGAACCAGGCGGCGAGTGGAGCGGTGACCCGCTCGGGCAGCAGGCCCTGCCCGTCGACCCAGGTCTCCGGCAGCACGAAGAGCGGGGCGGCGCCCAGGTCCTGCGCGGCGAGCATCTCCGACAGGTGGGCGGCGATCTCGTCGGCCGCCTCCGGGGGCACCCGGTCCAGCACCATGGCGATGACCGCGCCCCGGGCCCGGGCGCTGCGCAGCAGCTCCCAGGGGACCGCGTCGGCGTAGCGGGCGGCGGTGGTGACGAAGAGCCAGAGGTCGGCGGCGGCCAGGAGTTGGCCGGCCAGGGCCCGGTTGGCGTCGACCACGGAGTCGATGTCGGGGGCGTCGAGGAAGGCCAGCCCGGCGGGCAGGGCCGGGGCGGTGACCAGTTGCAGGGTGCGGGGGTCCTCGCTGGGCTCGGTGCTGCGGGTGAGGCCGGGCAGCAGCTCGCCCTGCCGGAACCAGCCCGAGTCGGCGGGGTTGCAGACCAGCACGGGGGAGCGGGTGGTCGGGCGGAGCACGCCGGCGGCGCTCACCCGCGCCTGGACCAGGCTGTTGACGAGCGTGGACTTGCCCGCGCCGGTGGACCCGCCGATCACCACGAGCAGCGGCGCGTCGAGCCGGCGCAGCCGGGGCAGCAGGTAGTCGTCGAGCTGGTCGCTGAGGCTCCCGCCGGCCCGCCGTGCGGACTCGGCGGAGGGCAGCGCGAGCGGGAACCGGGCCGCCCCGATCGCGGCGCGCAGGCCGGCCAGTGCGGCGGGCAGGCTGTCGTCCCCGGTGGTGGCGGGCCGGTCCTCCCCGGCGTCCGTGGGGCCGGTGCGGGCTGCGACGGTGGGCGTGCCGGCCGGGGTGGCGGGATCGCCGTGCGTCGTCACCGCTAAAGCGTGCCCGACCGAAGCAAGGGAAGACAACCGGTCGGTACCAACCGGGGTTGCGTCGGATCGACTCAACCCCGATTTGACGATTTCGCGGGGCGTGGCACTATTGAGTCAAGTTCACTCAACTTATGGTGGGGTCGCTGCGGGCGACGTCCGCCGGGCAGCTCGGCGGGCGTCGCCCGTCACCTGCCCACAACGTGATGAAGCGAGGGAAGCGAAGATGGCACGTGCGGTCGGTATCGACCTCGGCACGACGAACTCCTGCGTCAGCGTTCTGGAGGGCGGTGAGCCCACCGTCATCGCCAACGCTGAGGGCGCGCGGACGACCCCGTCGATCGTCGCGTTCGCCCGCAACGGAGAGGTGCTCGTCGGCGAGGTCGCCAAGCGCCAGGCGGTGACCAACCCGGACCGGACGATCCGCTCGGTCAAGCGGGAGGTCGGCACCAACTGGACCGTCGACATCGACGGCAAGAAGTACACCCCGCAGGAGATCTCGGCTCGCACGCTGATGAAGCTCAAGCGGGACGCCGAGGCGTACCTGGGCGAGCAGATCAGCGACGCGGTGATCACCGTCCCGGCCTACTTCAACGACAGCCAGCGCCAGGCCACCAAGGAGGCCGGCGAGATCGCCGGTTTCAACGTGCTGCGGATCGTGAACGAGCCGACCGCGGCGGCCCTGGCGTACGGGCTGGACAAGGGCTCCAAGGAGCAGACCGTCCTGGTCTTCGACCTCGGTGGCGGCACCTTCGACGTGTCGCTGCTGGAGCTGGCCGAGGGCGTCGTCGAGGTCAAGTCCACCAGCGGTGACAACCAGCTCGGTGGCGACGACTGGGACCAGCGGATCATCGACCACCTGGTGAAGACCTTCCGGGGCGAGCACGGCATCGACCTGGGTCAGGACAAGATGGCCCTGCAGCGGCTCCGCGAGGCGGCCGAGAAGGCCAAGATCGAGCTGTCCGCCGCCACCACCACCAACATCAACCTGCCGTACATCACGGCTGGCGCGGCGGGCCCGCTGCACCTCGACGTGACGCTCAGCCGGGCCGAGTTCCAGCGGATGACGCAGGACCTGCTGGACCGCTGCAAGGGCCCGTTCGAGCAGGCCGTGAAGGACGCCGGCATCAAGGTCGCCGACGTCGAGCACGTCATCCTGGTCGGCGGTTCGACCCGGATGCCGGCCGTGACCGACCTGGTCAAGCAGCTCATCGGCAAGGAGCCCAACAAGGGCGTCAACCCGGACGAGGTCGTCGCCGTCGGCGCCGCCCTCCAGGCCGGTGTGCTCAAGGGCGAGGTCAAGGACGTCCTGCTGCTCGACGTGACCCCGCTGAGCCTGGGCATCGAGACCAAGGGCGGCATCTTCACCAAGCTGATCGAGCGCAACACCACCATCCCGAGCAAGCGCTCCGAGGTCTTCACCACGGCGGACGACAACCAGCCGTCGGTGCTGATCCAGGTGTTCCAGGGCGAGCGGGAGATCGCGGCCTACAACAAGAAGCTCGGCACCTTCGAGCTGACCGGCCTCCCGCCGGCGCCGCGCGGCGTGCCGCAGGTCGAGGTCACCTTCGACATCGACGCCAACGGCATCGTCAACGTCCACGCCAAGGACCTCGGTACCGGCAAGGAACAGAAGATGACGATCACCGGCGGCTCCTCGCTGCCGAAGGACGACATCGAGCGCATGCGCCGCGACGCCGAGGAGCACGCCGACGACGACAAGCGTCGCCGGGAAGAGGCCGAGACCCGCAACGTGGCCGAGGCGCTCCAGTGGCAGACCGAGAAGTTCCTGGCCGAGAGCGGCGACAAGCTGCCGTCGGAGTCCCGTGACCAGATCAACGAGGCGCTCGGCGAGCTGCGCGGCGCGCTCGGTGGTCAGGACATCGAGAAGATCAAGTCGGCCCACGAGCGGCTGGCGCAGGTCTCCCAGCAGGCTGGCTCGCTGCTCTACAACCAGCCGGGCGAGCAGCCGGGCGAGGCCGGTCCGGGTGCGGCGGGTGCCGCGGGTGCCGCGGGCGCCGGGGCGACCGGTGGCCCGCAGGCCGGCGGGCCGCAGGCCGGTGGCCCGGACGACGTGGTCGACGCGGAGATCGTGGACGAGGACAAGAAGTGACGATCCGTCCCGGACACGGCACCACGGCAGAGGGATGAGGTAGCCCCATGACGGAGAAGCCACGAGCCGCCGACCCGGGTGCGACCGGGTCGGCGCCGGGTGGCTCCGCGCCCGCCGAGCAGGCCGGCGACGGGCCGCGGGTCGTCATCCGCAACAACCGCAAGATCAGCGAGACCAACGAGCCGGCCGCCGCCGACGCCGGGTCGGACGTACCGGCCGAGGGCCTGGTCGAGGAGGCCGAGGTCGTGGTCGACGAGATCGAGGTCGAGGCGGCCGAGGTGACCGGCCCGCCGGTGGTGGACGCCCCGGCACAGCCGGTCGACGGCGGCCCGACCGCGTTCGGCGCCGAGCTGGAGGCGCTGCGCAAGGACCTCGACGAGCGGACCCGGGACCTCCAGCGGGTGACGGCGGAGTACGCCAACTACCGCAAGCGGGTGGACCGGGACAAGGGTCTGGTCACCGAGCAGGCGACCGGCGCGGTGCTCGCCGCGCTGCTGCCGATCCTCGACGACCTGGACCGGGCCCGCGAGCACGGTGACCTGGTCGGGCCGTTCGGCACCATGGCCGAACAGCTCACCACGGCGCTCGGCAAGTTCGGGCTGACCGCGTTCGGCGAGCAGGGCGACCCGTTCGACCCGACCCGGCACGAGGCGGTGGCCCACCAGACCTCGGCCGACGTCACCGAGCCCACCTGCGTGCAGGTGATGCGCCGGGGCTACCAGGCCGGTGAGCGGCTACTGCGGCCCGCGATGGTCGCGGTCGCCGACCCGGAGTAGTGCGGAAGTACGACGACCGGACCGTCCCGCCCGCCCGCAGAGGGCGGGCGGGACGGTCGGTCCCCAGCTAGGGAGGGGGTGGACCGGTGAGTTCCAAGGACTGGATCGAGAAGGACTTCTACGCCGTGCTGGGCGTGGACAAGGCCGCCTCCGCAGACGACGTCAAGAAGGCCTACCGGAAGGTGGCCCGGGATTCGCACCCGGATCACAACCCCGGTGACCCGAAGGCCGAGGAGCGTTTCAAGGTCGCCTCCGAGGCGTACGCCGTGCTCGGCGACGACGCCAAGCGGCGCGAGTACGACGAACTGCGTTCGCTGTTCGGCTCGGGCGCGTTCCGGCGGGGTGCCCGTGGCGCCGGCCAGCCCGGCGGCGTGCCGTTCGACGTCTCCGACCTGTTCGGGGGCGCCGCCGGTGGGGGCGGTGACCGTCGCTTCGGCGGGGCCGGCTTCCAGGACCTGTTCGGTTCGATCTTCTCCGGTGGCGCCGGTGGTCCCGGCGGCGGGGCGGCGCCCCGCGGCCCGGCCCGGGGCGGGACGTCGAGACCGAGGTGGCACTCGACTTCGAGGACGCCGTACGCGGGGTGACGCTTCCGCTGACGCTGCGCGCCCCAGGCGTCTGCGACACCTGCCACGGCAACGGGGCCAAGCCCGGCACCCAGCCGCGTACCTGCCCGGTGTGCCACGGGGCCGGGGCGACCAACCGCAACCAGGGGTCGTTCAGCTTCTCCGAGCCGTGCCGCAACTGTCAGAGCGTGGGCACGATCGTGGAGGAGAAGTGCCCCGAGTGCCAGGGCACCGGCGGGGTCACCAAGACCCGCACACTGAACGTCCGCTTCCCGGCCGGGGTGGCGGACGGCCAGAAGATCCGGCTGGCCGGGCGGGGCGAGCCGGGCACGCGGGGCGGCTCGGCGGGCGACCTCTTCGTACACGTCAAGGTGCGGCCGGACGAGCTGTTCGGGCGTACCGGCGACGACCTCACGCTGACGGTGCCGGTCACATTCGCGGAGGCCGTGCTCGGCACGGACCTGCGGGTGCCCACTCTCGACGGCACGGTGACCCTGCGGGTGCCGCCGGGCACGCCGAGCGGTCGGATCCTGCGGGCCCGGGGCAAGGGGGTGGTCCGCCGTGACGGTCAGGCGGGTGACCTGCTGGTGACGCTCGACGTGGTGGTGCCCGCGCGGTTGTCCGACGAGGCGCGTGTGGCGTTGGAGACCTTCGCCGCGCAGACCCCGCCGGCCGCCCGGGAACATCTCGAGGCGCGGGTACGTCGTTTCAGTTGACCCGGTGTTCAGTCTGCTCGGTGGAGTGCACGCGGAGGTGAGCGGGATGTCGGATCAGTTCGGCGGCTCGGGTGACCCTGCCTACGAGGCCAAGGTGCTGATGATCTCGGTGGCGGCGCGGATGGCGGGAATGCACCCGCAGACCCTGCGCCAGTACGACCGGTTGGGCCTGGTCCAGCCGGGACGTGCCGCCGGCGGCGGACGCCGGTACAGCGTGCGCGATGTCGTGCTGCTGCGCGAGGTGCAACGGCTCAGCCAGGACGACGGGATCAACCTGGCCGGGGTCAAACGGATCATCGGGCTGGAGCGGCTGCTGGAGCAGGCGCAGCAGCGGGTGGCCCGGCTGGAGGCGGAGCTGGACGCGGCATACCGCCGGATCGCCGAGTTGGAGGCCATCGCTCCCTTCCCGGGCAGCGACATGGTGCCGACCAACCGTATTTCCACCGCGCTGGTCGTCTGGCGTCCCCGACGGAATCCCGACCGCTGACGACACCCCACCGCGCCCGGCCGCCCTCCCCCGGCCGGGCGCGGTCGCCTTCCCACCCCCGCCTTCCCCCCTTTGCCGCCCGGCCCCTCGCCGTTCGGTCTTTATCGCCCGGTCTTTTACCGCCCGGCCTTTACCGCCCGACCCCTCGCCGTCCGGTCGTTGCCGCCCGGCCCTCGCCGTCCGTCCCCGGACAGGACGCCGGCCCCACCGCTACCCGCTGCCGTACGGCCGATCTCACCGCCGCCGACCGGCATCCCTGCGCGTCGTCCCAGCGCGTGCCCACCCCCGACGCCGGACACAAGTCACGAAAAATTAGTGACAGCAGCGTCGCGCTGCATGACGTCAACCGCCGAGCGCTGGCTCCTCCCGCTCTCTCCCGCTCCCTCCCGCGCGAGCGGCGGGCAGAGACGCACGAGCGGCCCGGTGATCAGGACGCCATGGACGTTACCCGGCCGTTTTAAGGTCCATGGTGTCCTGATCACCGTTGGCGGGCGACGTTCGTTGGGTGGGCCGCCGCGCCTGAGGTCAAGCTGGCTCTGTCGCCCTACCCGGTAACCGCGCGCCGGCCGGGACGGCAGAGGGGGCGACGCGCGAAACTGCGGGTTCGCCGGACCATCCGCGTCGCCGCATGGGGCAGACCCTCGCAGCGCCTCGATACGAGGCGCTCGGTGGAACACCGTGGGTGTCATCCGCAGGCAGTGACACCCACGGTGTTCCACCGGGCGCGGTTGGCGGGTTTGCCGGCGGGGACGGCACCGGATCCGCTAACCTCCGAATCAGGTCTAACCAGCTTAATCCGGACTTCAGTGGCAGGGGGAGCCATGACGGAAGCGGCGAGGAAGGTAGCGCAGCAGACGGAGGACCGGCTCGAAAAGTTGGCGAAGAGCGTCCGGGAGAGATTCGACCGGGTCACCGAGGGCAGCTTCACCGACAAGATCAAGAACGGCAGGTTCGCCGACCAGGTCGACCACGGCGTCGACCAGGGGCGCGACGAGACGAGACGCCACAAGCAGGGCGGACCGGAACACTGACCATCCGCCGACGTGCGGGCCGGGACCCACGGGGGGCCCCGGCCCGTTCGCCGTTTGGGAGTGCGGGCCGGGACGCCGTGGTGCCCGTGTGGGGCCCGGAAAGCTCGCCGTCTCGGGGTGCGGCCGGACGCCGTGGTGCCCGTGTGGGGACCCGGAAAACCCGCCGTTTCGGGGTGCGGGCCGGGACGCCGGCGCGCCGCGCGGGCGCGTGTGGTGTTCAGGCGAGGCGGCGGTTCTCCCGGACCAGGCCGCCCTCGCACCAGTCCCGGTAGACGAAGAGTTCCGGGCGGGCCAGCAGCACCCGGCTGTTGTACGCCCAGGTGCGCATCAGGTCGTCGCCGTTGCGCTCGGCCTGCTCGACCAGCTTGCGGAAGCGCCGCTTCGGGTGAGCGCGGAAGTTCGTCCGGATGCCGTCGGCGGCGTAGATGTAGAGACAGTGCAGCGCGAACCGGCGGGCCGGGCAGGTCGGGTCCATCGCCAGGTCGAAGAGCACCGCCACCAGCCGGTCGCCGGAGACCAGCAGGTCCCAGTCCGGCGGCATCGAGGTCAGCGGTACGGAATCCGGTTGGTAGGCCCAAGTCCGCAACTCGGCGGGCGTCGGGTCGACGGGGTTGGCGAAGCCGTGGAACGTCCACTCCTGCACGCTCACCGGCCAACCTTCCGCTCTCGTCCGCGGGGGCGTCGGCCACCCACTAGCTCTGGCTGCTGGGGCGAAACGGTAACCCGGAGCGCTGGCCGACGGTAGACCCCGAGGGGAGCGATTCGACAAACCGATGGCCGAGGGCCGGGCCGACCGTACGGTCGATCCGGCCCTCGGCAGCGGAGATCGGTCAGTCGGACACGGGCGCCGGCCGGGCCCGCTGGGCCGCACCGCGTTGCCGCAGCCAGCGCTTGAACCACGCGAAGTCGGGTAGCCGTGCCAGCATCGGCCCGGTCACCACGGTGATCAGCACGTACGCCGTGGCGAGCGCCGCCAGTTCCGGTTCGACGCTGCCGGCTGCCACCGCGAGCCCGGCGATGACGATGGAGAACTCGCCCCGGGGTACGAGGGTCAGGCCGGCCCGCCATCGACCGGGTTCGGCGATGCCGACCCGACGGGCTGCCAGATAGCCGGTGAGCGTCTTCGTCCCCATGGTGATGATGGCCAGCGCGAGCGCGGGCAGCAGCACCGGCGGGATGTCCCGAGGGTCGGTGACCAGGCCGAAGAAGACGAAGAAGACCGCCGCGAAGAGGTCCCGCAGCGGCGTGAGCAGCTCCGTGGCGTGGTGCGCCACCGGCCCGGAGAGCGCGATGCCGACCAGGAACGCGCCGACCGCCGCCGACACCTGGAGCTTCGCCGCGATGCCGGCCACCAGCAGGGTCATCCCGAGTACGCCGAGCAGCAGCGCCTCCGGGTCCTTCGCCGACATGGCCGTGGAGATCAGGTTGCCGTACCGGATGGCGACCACCAGCACCAGCAGTACGGTGCCGACCGCGACGCCGAGCGCGATCCCGCCGCCGAGCAGGCCGCTGCCGGCTAGCACCGCCGTCACCAGGGGCAGGTAGAACGCCATGGCCAGGTCCTCGATCACCAGGACCGACAGGACCACCGGCGTCTCCCGGTTACCGAGACGACCGAGGTCGGCGAGAACCTTGGCGATCACGCCGGAGGAGGAGACCCAGGTGATGCCGGCCAGCACCAGGGCGGCGATCCAGCCCCAGCCGAGCAGCAGCGCGAACACCGCCCCCGGCAGTGCGTTGAGCAGCGCGTCGATCAGTCCGGCGGGGGCCGCGGCGCGCAGGTTGCCGACGAGTTCGTTGGCCGAGTATTCCAGGCCGAGCATCACCAGCAGCAGGATCACGCCGATCTCGGCACCGACCCCGAAGAACTCCTCGCTGGCGTTGAGGGGGAGCAGGCCGCCGTGGCCGAAGGCGAGCCCGGCGAGCAGGTAGAGGGGAATGGGCGAGAGGCCGATCCGGCGGCTCAGCCGACCGAGCAGGCCGAGCAGGAACAGCAGCGCACCGACTTCGATGAGCAGCGTTGTCGTTTCGTGCATCCGCGCCTCAGCCGTCCGGGTCGCTGTCGGCGAGAATGGCTGTCACTCCGTCGAGACCCTTGCGGGTCCCGACGACGACCACCACGTCACCGGCGGCGAAGCGGAAGGATGGGTCCGGCGAGGCGATCACCTCGCTGTTGCGCAGTACCGCGACGATCGACGCGCTCGTACGGGAACGCGCCTGCGTGTCGCCGAGTTTCCGGTTGACGTACTTCGACCCGGCCGTAATGGCGATCTGCTCGGTGAGCAGCCCGGCGGCCTGCTCGCGCAGCCCGGCGAGCTGGCCGAGCATCAGGGACGCGCCGAGGATGTCGGCCAGCGCCTCCGCCTCGTCGTCGGTCAGCGGTATGTCGTGCTGACATGAGTCGGGATCGTCCGGGTCGTACAGGACGAGGTCACGGCGGCCATTGCGGTGGGAGACGACGCCGAGGCGGCGGCCGGATTCCGTCAGCAGATCATGACGGACCCCGATGCCAGGCAGGGCGGTCTGTTCGACACGTACGCGCACGGCCGTCAGGCTACTCCCCACCGGCTCGTGTGGAACCTGCCCAGGAGGGCCGCTCCGTTCCGTGACCTCGCCAGTGCTTCTCCGCCACGAAGACGCCAACGCCCAGGGCGTACGACACTGGGTCTTCTGCGACCGCACCGCACGCTGGACGGTGGCCGGCGGTGTGCGCTGCCGGCCGACCACGACGCGCCCTGCGCTTCCCGCCCGCCGGGGCGGGCGCGCGGGTGATGTCGTAGACGATTCAGCTCGACAGGGGCCGAACGCCGATGCCCGTTCCGGCGGACGCAGCGGGCATCGGCGGGGCGGGGCGGTCGGCGGCAGGCGGGACGGCCGGCGGGCGAGAGTGATCCAGCTCACACGTCCAGGGTTGAGCGGAATAGGCTCAACTCTGGTTGTGTCCTTTCCAGTGGACACGCCGATCCGGGGGAGCCCATGAACACGGAACGTCTCACCACCAAGAGCCGCGAGGCCATCACCGGTGCCGTCGCGCTGGCGAACCAGCGCGGACACGCCACCGTGGAGCCCTGGCACCTGATGCTGTCACTGCTGGACACCGACGGCTCGACCGCCGCCGGCCTGCTACGCGCCGTCGGGGCCGACCCCGCCGAGCTGCGTCGGGTCGCCCAGCGCTCGGTCGACGCACTGCCCGCCGCGCGGGGTTCCAGCCTCGCCGAGCCGACCCTGGCCCGGGAGTTCGTCAACGCCATCGGGGCCGCCGAGCAGATCGCCCGGCCGCTCGGCGACGAGTACACCTCCACCGAGCACCTGCTCGCCGGCCTGGCCCAGGTGGGCGGTGCGGTGTCGAACTCGCTGAAGGCGGCCGGCGTCACCGAGGAGACGCTCGTCGCCGCGTTTCCGTCGGTGCGTGGCGGGGACCGGCGGGTCACCAGCGCCGACCCCGAGCAGACCTACCAGGCCCTGGCCAAGTACGGCGTGGACCTGACCGCCAGCGCCCGCGACGGCAAGATCGACCCGGTCATCGGCCGGGACTCCGAGATCCGCCGGGTGATCCAGGTGCTGTCCCGGCGTACCAAGAACAACCCGGTCCTGATCGGTGAGCCGGGCGTCGGCAAGACCGCCATCGTGGAGGGCCTGGCCCAGCGGATCATCGCCGGCGACGTGCCCGAGTCGCTGCGGAACAAGAAGCTCGTCTCGCTCGACCTCGGCGCGATGGTCGCCGGCGCGTCCTACCGGGGCCAGTTCGAGGAGCGGCTGAAGTCCGTCCTGGAGGAGATCAAGAACTCCGACGGCCAGGTCATCACCTTCCTCGACGAGCTGCACACCGTCGTCGGCGCCGGCAAGGGCGAAGGCTCGATGGACGCCGGCAACATGCTCAAGCCGATGCTGGCCCGCGGCGAGCTGCGGATGGTCGGCGCGACCACGCTCGACGAGTATCGCGAGCACATCGAGAAGGACCCGGCCCTGGAGCGCCGCTTTCAGCCGGTGCTGGTCGGCGAGCCGACCATCGAGGACACCATCGGCATCCTGCGCGGTCTCAAGGAGCGCTACGAGGTGCACCACGGCGTACGGATCACCGACGCCGCCCTGGTCGCCGCCGCGTCGCTGTCGGACCGCTACATCACCGACCGGTTCCTGCCGGACAAGGCGATCGACCTGGTCGACGAGTCCGCGTCCCGGCTCCGGATGGAGATCGACTCCCGGCCGGTCGAGGTGGACGAGATCGAGCGGGCGGTGCGTCGGCTGGAGATCGAGGAGATGGCGCTGGCCAAGGAGCCGGACGCCGCCTCCGCCGAACGGCTGGAGCGGCTGCGCAAGGAGTTGGCCGACAAGCGCGAGCAGCTCACCGTCCTGTCGGAGCGCTGGCAGCTGGAGAAGAGCCACATCACCAAGCTCTCCACCGCCAAGGAGGAGCTGGAGCGGCTCGGCGGCGAGGCCGAGCGGGCCGAACGCGACGGCGAGCTGGAGCGGGCCGCCGAGCTGCGATACGGCCGGATCCCCGCCCTGAAGGTCGAGCTGAAGCAGGCCGAGGAGGAGCTGGCCCGGCTCCATGCCGAGGGCGCGATGCTCAAGGAGGAGGTCGGCGCGGACGACATCGCCGCCGTGGTCGCCTCCTGGACCGGCATCCCCGCCGGCCGGCTGCTGGAGGGCGAGACCGCCAAGCTGCTGCGGATGGAGGAGTCGCTCGGCGCCCGCGTGGTCGGTCAGTCCGAGGCGGTCGGCTCGGTCTCCGACGCGGTCCGCCGCGCCCGGGCCGGCGTTGCCGACCCCGACCGCCCGACCGGCAGCTTCCTCTTCCTCGGCCCGACCGGTGTCGGCAAGACCGAGCTGGCCAAGGCGCTCGCCGAGTTCCTCTTCGACGACGAGCGGGCCATGGTCCGCATCGACATGAGCGAGTACGGCGAGAAGCACTCCGTCGCCCGACTGGTCGGCGCTCCGCCCGGCTACGTCGGCTACGAGGAGGGCGGCCAGCTCACCGAGGCGGTGCGCCGCCGGCCGTACTCGGTGATCCTGCTGGACGAGGTCGAGAAGGCCCACCCGGACGTGTTCGACATCCTGCTCCAGGTGCTCGACGACGGCCGGCTCACCGACGGGCAGGGCCGTACGGTGGACTTCCGCAACGCGATCCTGATCCTCACCTCCAACCTCGGGTCGTCGGTGATCGGCGACCTGACGCTGGCCGAGGAGCAGCGCCGGGAGGGCGTCCTCGCGGTGGTCAGGTCGCACTTCAAGCCGGAGTTCCTCAACCGGCTCGACGACATCGTGGTCTTCGCCGCGCTGCGCGGAGACGACCTGAGCTCCATCGTCGACATCCAGCTCGACCGGCTCCGGAAGCGGCTCGCCGACCGCCGCCTGGGCCTGGAGATCACCGACCCGGCCCGCACCTGGCTAGCCGAGCACGGCTACGACCCCATCTACGGCGCCCGCCCACTGCGCCGCCTGGTCCAGACAGCCATCGGCGACCAACTAGCCAAGGCTCTCCTCTCGGGCCAGATCCGAGACGGCAACACGGTCAAGGTCACCCTGGCAGACCCCGGCAACGCCCTGACGGTCTCACCAGCCTGACCCACCCGGACCCACCCGGACCTGCCCGCGTTGATCAAGAGGTTTGCGTTCCGGCAGGACCATGCTGAGGACGCAAACCTCTTGATCGACAGGGTGGCCGGCGGGCCGACGGGGAAGGAGTGGGGGATGGTTGGGAATGGGAAGGATCGGGAGCGGGGAGTGGCGGCGGCCCTTGACGAGCTGCGGCAGGCCGACATGGTGGCGTTCGGTGGGGTGGGGATCGCCGGGACGGTGCTGCCGGTGACCGAGGCGTACCGGCGGGTGGAGGCGGCGCTCGGCGACGGACCCGAGAACCTGCGCGGGCAGCTGGAGCGGCTGCTCGACGAGGGCACCCCGGCCGGACGCGTCTACGCCGCCACGCTGCTGGAACGCGTCGACCCGGCGGCCGGGCGGGCCGCCTGGACGGCGCTGCGCGACGACCCGGCTGAGTTCGGCACCTTCATCGGCTGCGTCATGGGCCGCAGCACCCTGCGCGAATATGCGTCGGAGCGGCTCGCCGCAGCATGATCCGTTCGCCGGTCCGGCACCGCCCGATCGGGGCTGCCGACGGTTGGCGCCGGTCCGTACCTTCCGTCCCATGACGCCGCCCGCCGACGCCCCGGTACGCCCGCCCAGACCCGTCACCGTCACCATCGCCTTCTGGTTGCAGCTCGTCGCGGTGCTGGCCCTGCTCGCCCTGGTGGCCCTGTTGGTCACCCAGGCGATCCAGTGGGACGGCCAGATCGACCGAGCGGTGCGGGCGGTCCCGGACGCCGACCCCGACGAGGTGCGCGGGGAGCGTTGGATCAACGTGACCATGACGGTGGTGGTCGGCCTGCCCACGCTGCTGCTCGCGCTCTGGCTGGCCGCCACCGCGGTGCCGGTGCGTCGCGGCGGCAACACCGCCAGGATCATGGTCTTCGTGGCCGGCGGCCTGCAACTGGCCGTCTGCCTCTGCCAGGGACTCTTCGGGGCATTGGTGTTTCCCCTGTTCTTCGTCCTCGGCTTCGAAGAGGGGCCGTACGTGGAGGGCGAGTACCCGGATGGAGACTCCGCCGCGCCGGAGGCCGACATCTGGGCGGAGTCGAAGTTCTCCGAGGCCCTCTACGCCGGGCCCGACACGTTCGACGCGGTGCTGTTCCCGCTGGCCGGGGTCGGGGTGCTGACCGTGCTGCTGCTCACCTTCGCGGTGGTTCTGCTGCTGGCGCTGCCGCCCGCCAACCGGTGGTTCGTGCCCCGGACCGAGTCCCTGGCCGTGCCACCCACCGCGTACCCCGTGTTCCCGGTCGCCTACGCTCCGTCGCTCACGCCCGGCGGCTACCGTGTCGCCCCGCCCGGCTACCTGATCTGTCCCGATCCGGCGGCGCACCAGCCTCCGCCACCCGGACCGGGGACCTCCGAAACGGGGCCGGCCGAGGGCTGAGCCGGCGCATTCGCCGGGCACGTGGCGTAACTGGCCTCTCACTCCCAGGCCACGCAGTTTCCCCAGGTGCGCGGGGTTGTTACCGTCTCCGCCGACATACCTGGGGAGGTGGTCGGCGTGAACGGGTCCATGGCGTACCTGCTGGCGGCGGTGGGCTGTCTGGCTGGGGTGGCCGGTGTGGTGGTCGCCGTGGTGGCTCTGCGCCGGGCGCAGTCCCGCCCGCAGCAACGGGCCAAGGGACCGGGCGACCCGCTGCGGGACCGGGACGCCGACGCGCTGCGCGGCGACCCACGCCGCCTGAAGCCCGGCGACATCGTCGAGATCCGGGGCGTGTCGTACGCGGTGCGCGGCTCGATCCGCCTGGTCGAGGGCGGCTGGAGCTGGGCCGAGCACCTGCTCGACGATTCCGCCGGCGTACGGCGTTGGCTCTCCGTCGAGGAGGACCCGGAGCTGGAGCTGGTGCTCTGGGGGGCCGAGCAGGGTGCCACCGTCACCCCCGGCGCCCCGACCATCGACCTCGCCGGTCGCCGCTACACCTGGAACGAGTCCGGCCAGGCGCGCTACACCGCCGTCGGCAACACCGGCCTCGACCCGACCGGCACCATGCGGTACCACGACTACCAGGCGCCCGGCGGGGCCAAGCTCTCCTTCGAGGCGTACGGCGAGGCGGGCTGGGAGGTGGCGCTCGGTGAGCTGCTGCACCGTGGCGAAGTGATGATCTACCCGCAGTCCGAGGTGGGCTGATGCTCGTAACCCTCGACGCCCCGTACGTCGACACCAGCGCCGCCGACCTCAGCCTGGCGCTCGACGACGTGGAGCGACCCGCGCTGCACGTGCTCGACCTGGACCTGCCCGGGGACGTCCAGATGCGGCTGCGGCTGCTCGGGGCCTCGCACCAGGTGGTCCTGCGCGCACCCGGGGCCACGCTGACCGAGACGGTCGCCTGCCTGCCCGGCCGACCGCCCGAGCTGCCGCCGACGGTGCACGACGAGGCGAGCGGCTACCACTTCACCGCGACCGTGCTGCGGCCCGCCGGCGCCGGGCTCAGCGAACAGGTCGCCGCCCTCCGCGCCGACCTGGCCGACGACCCGTACGCGCTGGTGGGCGTGTTCCCCGGCGACACCGACGCGGTGACCGCGCTGGCGGTCCGCCCTGGTCCGCCGGCCGGCGCCCTCGCCTGGCGTACCTGGCACGCGTATCCCCAGACCAACGAGCTGGTCCTGACCGAGACGGTGGTGGCACTGCGATGACGTACCGACGCTGGTTCGTGGTGGGGGCGGCGTTCGCCGTCATCGGCGCGCTGGTCGCCGCCTTCGCCATCTTCTACGGCAACTTCTCCCCGCGCGGCTACGTCGAGGACAGGTATGCCCGGGCGGCGAGCCGGGACATCGCCGGGAACGCCGTCGCCTACACCTCGACCCGCTCGCCGAGCCAGGTCGCCAAGGAGGTCACCGACGCGTGGCAGCCGGCCGACCAGTACGTCGACGGCAGCGGCGTCTACCTGCGCTACGACGACGACTCGGTGGTGATCCTGCCGATCGCCGCCGGCTCGGTGATCCTGCTGGAGCGCATGAGTTCCGCCTATCCCCGCTACCACTCCACGGTCGGCTCCCACTGGGGCTGGGGCCGTGGCAGCACCGTTCGGGGCGGCGGCCCCGGCAGCGGCAAGTGACGCACCGATCCCCCTCACCCTGGAGCCTCCTGTGCAGACCCTCGTCACCGATCTGCTGGTCACCCTCGCCTACGGGGTGGTCGGCGTCCTGCTGATGGGCATCGGCTACGTCCTGGTGGACCTCGCCACCCCCGGCCGGCTCAACCAGCTGATCTGGACCGAGCGCAACCGCAACGCGGCGCTGCTGCTCGCCTCCAACCTGGCCGGCGTCGGCATCATCGTGGTCGCCGCCATCGCCGCCAGCGAGGACGACTTCGTGCTCGGCATCGTCGGCGCGTCCGCGTACGGGATCCTCGGCCTGGTGATCATGGCGGCGGCGTTCGTACTGCTCGACGTGGCCACGCCGGGCAAGCTCGGCGAGCTTCTGGTCGACCCGGAGCCGCACCCGGCGGTCTGGGTCTCCGCGATCGTGCACCTCGCGACCGGCGCGATCATCGCCGCCGCCATCAGCTGATGACCACCGGAAAGAAGCCCGCCCCGGGCAAGCCCAACGCGACCGACCAGCGGAAGGGCGTGGTGATCTTCTCCATCATCACGGTGGTGGTCGTCGCGGGCTGCGTCGGGGCCGCGTTGATCCGCGACGACGACAGCAGCACCGTCGTGCCTCCGCCCACCACCACCGAGCGGGCCGACACCGTGTCGATCCTCGCCCGGGCAGCCGAGAGCCAGGGCATCTGTTACGGCTGGCAGCTGAAGGACCGGTTCGCCAGGGTCGAGGTCGTCAACGTCGGCTCCAACCTCGGCGACGGCGTCTCCGTCGAGGACAACCCGGCGTGCCCACGTTGGGTGCGGGTCACCGGGAGCATCAACTACACCCCGCAGAGCAGCGAGTCCAACGACACCGCCTACATCACCGTCGGCGGCTCGGACGACTTCACGCGGGCCGACCTGCGCGCCGTCGAGCGGGGCCTGGAGCGGTTCGGCCTGGACGAAGACGCCTTCATCGACGAGCCCGGCTGGGCGGTCACCCGGGCCGCTGTCAGCCTGCCGCTGCTGCTCGCCGAGACCGGCGCGGTCAGCCCGGCGCCGATGGCCACCGCCGCCCCGGCGGCCACGCCGGCCGCGCTGCCCGACGCCGGCAGCGACCTCTGGCGGGACCGCTGGGGCTATCTGCTCGCCGTGGCCGGCCTGCTGCTGCTCACCGCGCTGCTGGTCGCCGTCGGCGTGTGGCAGCGCCGCCGCCAGCTCCGCCAGGAGGCCGAGCGGGAGCAGCAGGCTGCGGCCCGCCGCGATCAGCTCCTGGCTCCCGCGCAGCGCACGCGGAAGCCCAGGCGTACGCCGGAGGGGCGGTGACCGTCGACGCGCCGGCACCCGCGCGGTGGCGGCTGTCCCGGGCCGCGGTGCTCGTCGCGGTCTTCGTCTGCGCCGCCTGTGGCCTGGTCTACGAGCTGGCCCTGGTCGCCCTCGGCAGCTATCTGATCGGGGACACGGTCGGGCAGGCGTCGATCGTGCTCGGCGTGATGGTGTTCGCGATGGGGGTCGGCGCGCTCGCCGCCAAGCCGTTGCAGTCCAGGGCCGCCGCCTCGTTCGCCGCGATCGAGCTGGCCCTGGCCCTGCTCGGCGGCCTCTCCGTGCTCGGCCTCTACGCGGCCTTCGCGTGGCTGAACCTCTACAGCCCGGCGCTGATCGGCACCGCGTTCGTGCTCGGCCTGCTGATCGGCGCGGAGATTCCGCTGCTGATGGTGATGCTGCAACGCATCCGGGAACAGGCCGCCGGCAGCGCGGTGGCCGACCTGTTCGCCGCCGACTACGTCGGGGCGCTGCTCGGCGGGCTGGCCTTCCCGTTCCTGCTGCTGCCGGTCTTCGGCCTGCTCAAGGGGTCGCTGGTGGTCGGGGCGGTGAACGCCGTCGCCGGGCTCGCGCTGGTCTGCACGGTCTTCCGGCGGGAGCTGAGCCGCCGGGCCCGCGTCGCGCTCGGCGCCGGCACCGTCGTGGTGTTCCTCAGCCTGGGGTACGCGTGGGTGACCGCGCACGACTTCGAGCTGACCGCCCGCCAGCAGCTCTACCGGGACCCGGTGGTGCACGCCGAGCGCAGCCGCTACCAGGAGATCGTGCTCACCCGCTCGGTGGCGGAGACCGGGCGGGCCAGCACCGACCTGCGGCTCTTCCTCAACGGCGACCTCCAGTTCAGCTCGGTCGACGAGTACCGCTACCACGAGGCGCTGGTGCATCCGGTGCTGAACGGCCCACGCGGCGAGGTGCTGGTGCTCGGCGCCGGGGACGGCCTCGCCGTACGCGAACTGCTGCGCTATCCGGACGTCCGGCGGATCACCGTGGTGGACCTGGACCCGGCGGTGGTGGCGTTGGCTCGCAGCGAGCCGCAGCTGCGCCGGCTCAACGGTGGGGCGCTCGACGACCCCAGGGTGCGGGTGGTGCACGCCGACGCATTCGCCTGGCTGCGTACCGCCGCCGACCGGTTCGACGCGGTGGTGGCCGACCTGCCCGACCCGGACGAGACGGCCACCGCCAAGCTCTACACCGTCGAGTTCTACGCGCTGGTGCAGGCGGTGCTCGCCGAGGGCGGCCGGCTGGTCGTGCAGTCCGGTTCGCCGTACTTCGCTCCCCGGTCGTACTGGTCGATCGACGCGTCGCTGCGCGAGGCGGGCTTCGCCACCACGCCGTACCACGTGGACGTGCCGTCCTTCGGCGACTGGGGTTTCCTGCTGGCCGCCCCCGGCCCGACCGCGCCCGCCCTGGCCCTGCCGCCGGACGCGCCCGCGCTGCGCTTCCTCGACGCGGCGACGCTCTCCGCCGCCGGGGCCTTCCCCGCCGACCGCCGCCGGGTGGACGTGCCGGCCTCCACCCTGCTCCAGCCCCGGGTGCTGGAGTACGCCCGCGCGGAGTGGCGGGGTTACTGACCGCGCTCCCCATTCGACGGCGCAGCGACTGCCGTTCTCCCGTCAGGCATCCTGCCTGTCACGTTCTGTGTCGTTCCTGCCCTGATCATGCGGCATCGCAAGGTCATCCCTAGACTGCCGGTGTCGCTCGGTCACAGAGATTGAGCTGCTATTCAGGGAGAACGATGGCGAACATCCTGCGTCACCCCCGCGTTCGTGGCGCGATCACTGTCGGTGCGGTGGCCGGCGGTCTGGTGCTGACCATGGCCACGCCCGCGCAGGCCGACTACAACAGCCCGCTCTACTCGACGCTGAAGGCGTGCAACGCGGCCCGCCCGTCGTACGTCTCGTCGTGGACGTCGCCGCAGGCGTGCTACCCGATGTACAACTGGAACGGCACGAAGCGGATCGGCTACTCGTTCCTGGTGAAGACCCGGTACTGATTCCGTCGCCCGACCGTGATTGACGCCGAGGTGATGGTGGTCAACGAGGATCACCGTCATACCGGTGCCGGCCCCCGGTAAAGGCTGAGCGGGGCTCGTTTTCCCGTCGGCGCCTGCCCACCTCGGGCCGTGTCGGCCAATCCACCCGCGCCCGTTCCCACGCCGCCCGGTCCGCCGGTCCGGCGGGTCGGTGTCCGTCTGACGTGCCCGACTGGCCTGACCTGGATACGGTGTGACCGCGATCTAGGGAAGGAGAATCATGGTCGAATCCCACAACGCTCCGGCCCGCACCCGGCCGGGTGTGGTGACCATATCCACGTATCTGCTGTGGCTGTTCGCGCTCACCCAGCTGATCGGCCTCATCATCACGCTCTCCACCGTGAGCACCTTCTCGGAGGTGCTCGACGAGGCGTACCGGGGCACCGAGGCCAACGGCGCGCAGAACCTGGCCGACATCACCACGATGATCACCGTCGGTGGCGCCGTCTTCGTGCTCCTGCTCGCGGTCGTGCTGGCCGTGCTCGGGGTGTTCAACAACCGGGGCAGCAACGGGTCGCGGATCACCACCTGGGTGCTCGGCGGCATCATGGTCTGCTGCACGGGCGGTGGCCTGCTCAGCGGTCTGGGCGGCGGCATCGGCACCGGTCAGACGACCGGCGACGCGCCGAGCCCGGAGGAGATCCAGCGCCGCCTCGACGAGGCGCTGCCCGGCTGGTTCAACGCGGTCACCACGCTGCTCGCCGTGGTCGGCATGCTCGCGCTGCTCGCCGCGCTGATCCTGCTGGCGCTGCCGAAGGCCAACGAGTTCTTCCGCAAGCCGAAGCAGGGGTGGGAGCCGCCGGTACCGGGCGCGTCCTACCCGGGTCACCCGCAGGCCGCCGGCCAGCCCGGCTACCCGCCCACCCCTGGGTATCCGCCGACGCCGGGCTACCCGCAGACGCCGGACCAGCCGCAGGCGTCGGGTTACCCACAGACCCCGGGTTACCCGCCGGCCCCGGGCCAGCCGCAGGCACCGGGTTACCCGCCGGCTCCGGGCCAGCCCGACCAGCCGGCACCGGGCGGTCAGCAGCCGTCCGCGCCGTACGGTGGGGAGCCGGGTTCGACCCCGGGTGGTGAACAGCCCGGGTCGGACCGTCCTGGCCCGACTCCGCCGCCGGTGAGTTGACCGGTCGATAACAGCGACGCCGACGGTCCCTCCGAGTAGGTTGCAACCCGATACCTACCGGAGGGACTCGTCGTGTCGTACCCCGATCGGACGCCGGCCCGCCGCCCTGCCGTGGTCACGGCGGCCGTGGCGGTGCTGGCGCTGATGGCGGTCGCCGCCCTCGCGTACGCCGCCGTCGGTGCGGTGACGCGCGGTGGCACCGTGGACCGGTTCCGCGCCGCCTCGGCAGACACCTCGGCGAGCCCGGACCAGATCGACACGGTGGCCACCCTGCTGGGCGTGTCCACCGTGCTTACCGCAGTGGTGAGCCTGCTCGCGGGGCTGCTCCTCGCCGGTCTGGCCCTCGGCCTGCGGGCCGGCCGGGACGGCGCCCGCACCGCGACCTGGGTGGTCTCAGGGCTGGGGCTGCTCGCCGGCTGCTGCGGGCTGACGCTGCTGGTCGGCCAGCGCGCCCTCCCGCTGGGACCGGACGAGAACGACCGGGCGACGGCGGAACTCTTCAACCTTCTCGCTGACGCCTATCCGTCCTGGTGGATTCCGCTGGGCACAGGGCTTTCCGTCGGGCAGGTGCTCGGTTACCTTGTGGTAGCCGTGCTGCTGGCGCTGCCGGGGGCAAGCGCCTGGTTCCGCCGGCGGCCCGCGCCGTCCGCTCCGCACCACGCCCCGGCGTCGCCCGCGCCGCCACCCGTTCCGCCCTCGCACCAACCGCCCGCGCCCCCGTACCCGCCGAGGTGAGGACCGCCCGTGACGCTCGACAGGCCGGACAACGAGCGCCGGGCCCTGGTCACCGGAGCGACCGCCGGCATCGGCGCGGCCTTCGCCCGTCGGCTGGCCGCTGACGGCTGGCACCTGGTGCTGGTGGCCCGGGACGCGGCCCGGCTGGCCGCGACGGCGGCCGAGCTGACCGGGCGGCACGGACGGGAGGTCGAGACGATCCCGGCCGACCTGTCCACCGACGACGGTTGCGCGACGGTGGAGCGGCGGCTGACTGAGGGGTCGCCGATCGAGCTGCTGGTCAACAACGCCGGGATCAGCCTGAACACCCCGTTTCTGCGGTCGTCCGCCGAGGACGAGGCGCGGCTGCTGCGGCTCAACGTGCACGCCGTGATGCGGCTGACCCTCGCGGCCCTGCGGCCGATGACCGAGCGACGCCACGGGGCAGTGATAAATGTCTCTTCGGTGGCCGGGTTTGGCGTGGTCATGCCGGGTTCGACATATTCCGCCAGCAAGGCGTGGGTCACCAACTTCAGCGAGTCCGTCGGCCAGTCCGCCCGGCCCCTCGGCGTACGCGTGATGGCTCTCTGCCCTGGTTACACGCGTACGGAGTTCCACGACCGCGCCGGCATCAACATGTCCAAGACTCCGGAGTGGATGTGGCTGCGGGCCGACGACGTGGTCGCCGAAGCCCTGCGTGACCTGCGGAAAGGCAAGTTGGTCAGCGTTCCCGCGTGGAAGTACAAGCTCGCCGTCGCCGGCCTTCGGCACGCGCCCCGGCGGCTGCTGGAGGCGGTGTCCCGGGACACCCGGGGCCGGATCGGCCGCGACGACGGCTGAGCGCCGGATCGGGGCGGCATCGTCCCGCCGGCTCCCGCCGAGCGCCCGCCCGAACGGCTGAACGGTCGCTCAGCGTAGCCGGACATCGCCAGTCGTCGGTCGTCCACAGGGCTGATCAGGGTGGACCCGGCATCCGACTCCCAGACTTGCGCAGTACCCTCTATCGCCATGGGGGACCACGACGACCTGCGTAAATTCATCACTGACCTGGCGGTGGTCCACGGCCGGGTGGTGCTTTCCTCGGGCCGCGAGGCCGACTGGTACGTCGATCTACGTCGCGTCACGCTCCATCACCAGGCTGCTCCATTGGTCGGGCGGGTGATGCGTGACTTGACAGCGGACTGGGAGTACGACGCGGTGGGCGGGCTGACCCTGGGCGCCGACCCGGTGGCACTGTCGATGTTGCACGCCGCGTCCGGGGCCGGTCACCCGCTGGACGCGTTCGTGGTCCGCAAGGCGGGTAAGGCACACGGGCTCCAGCGTCGGGTCGAAGGACCGGACGTGGCCGGCCGGCGGGTCCTGGCGGTGGAGGACACCTCCACCACCGGGGGAAGTGTGTTGACGGCGATCGAGGCCCTTCGCGAGGTCGGGGCCGAGATCGTGGGTGTGGCGGTTATTGTTGATCGAGGCGCCGGCGACGCGGTGCGAGCCGCCGGATTGCCGTATCGGGCGGCCTATACGTTGGCTGACCTCGGCCTTGTGGCGTAAAAGTCTACCGATTCGGATCCGCCGATATGCAGGCGGATCGATGCTGCTGGTGGAAGGATGGAATACGTGGGAACTGCGTTGGCTGAAATGACTATGCCTCAGATCTCGCCGCTTGCCGGCGAGCCGATCGAACGTGCCGATGCCGAGCGTCTCGCGGGGGTCCTCAAGGCCCTCGCCGACCCTGCTCGACTTCGGCTGCTCAGCCTGATCCAGTCGGCCCCCGAGGGCGAGGCGTGCGTGTGCGACCTGACCGCGCCTCTCGGCCTCTCGCAGCCGACGGTCAGTCACCACCTGCGTATCCTCACCGAGGCCGGCTTGCTGGAGCGGGAGAAGCGCGGTGTCTGGGCCTACTACCGGCTGGTGCCGTCGGCGATCGCCACGATCGCCGATCTGCTGACCCCGCCGCGCAAGCGCGCCACCAAGAAGGCGCGCTGACCTTCACCGATCGTCCGGTGCCATCCCCCACCAGGGACGGCACCGGGCGGCCGGTCGGTCAGTGTTTGCCGTAGTGCTCGCGGGTCTCCCGGATCGCCTCCTCGGCGGCGGCCCGCTCCTGCGGGGTGGTGCCACGCCTGGCGGCCATCCACGCCCGCAGCAGTTCGACGGCGATCGGGATCACCGAGATCAGCACGATGCCGATCAGGATCATCTCGATGTTCGCCTTGACGAACGGGATCTGGCCGAGGAAATAGCCGAGCACGGTCACGCCCGTGCCCCAGAGAACGCCGCCGATCACGTTGTAGATCACGAACGTGCGGTAGTTCATCCGGCTGACCCCGGCCACGATCGGCGTGAACGTCCGCACGATCGGCACGAAGCGTGCCAGCACGATCGACCGCGCGCCGTACTTCTCGAAGAAGTCGTGCGCCTTGAGCACGTTCTCCTGCTTGAAGAGCCTTGAGTTCGGCCGACGGAACAACGCCGGGCCGACCTTGCGGCCGAACGCGTACCCGACCTGGTCGCCGGCGATCGCCGCGATGGTGATGAGCAGACAGACCAGCCACAGCGGGTAGGTGATGTACTTCCCGTCCGCGGTGAGCAGACCCGCCGTGAACAGCAGCGAGTCGCCCGGCAGGAAGAACCCGATCAGCAGGCCGGACTCGGCGAAGACGATGACCAGGATGCCGATCAGCCCGAACGTGGAGATCAACACCTCTGGATCGAGCCAACTCGGGCCCAGGGCCAGGGTGGTGGTGGGCGTCGACACGAGGCAACCTCCGATGTGTGCCGGTCGGTGGCGGAACGTCCGTAGTCTAGGTGCCGCCCGCCCACGCCGGTGCTCGACGTCACAACAGCCCCACCCCCTACAGCCGGGGGTCGACCGGCTCCGACTCGCAGGCCAGGATCGCAAAGACCAGCTCGTGCCGGCGCCACAGCGGGGCACCGGCGACCAGCGCGTCCAACGCCGCCAGCCCCAGCCCGTGCTCGCGCAGCGCCAGCCCCCGCTTGCGCCCCAGCGACCGGCGGCGCAGCGCGGCGAGCTGCTCCGGCTCGGCGTACCCCGGACCGTAGATGATCCGCAGGTACTCCCGGCCCCGGCACTTGATGCCCGGCTGGAGCAGCGAACCCCGCTCGGTCCGGGCCGCCGGTCCGGCGTACGGCTTCACCACCATGCCCTCGCCGCCGTCGGCCGTCAGCGCCAGCCACCATTCCGTGGCCGCCGCCTCGGCGACCGGATCGGCCAGGTCGACGACCTGCCGACGGGTCGGCGTGAAGAACTCCGGGTCGGCGGCGCAGAGCCGGTCGGCCAGCCCGAGGTGCCAGTCGTGGTCCCGGTCGGCGTAACCGGCCTTCGCGCCGGCCAGCACCGCGAACGGGGCCAGGGTCACCCCGCGCAGCCCGTCGGTCGGCCCCACGTACGCCCGGTAGGCAGCCGAGTAGGCCAGGATCTCGTCGTGGCGGCGGGCCGTCCGGTCGCGCAGCCCGTCCACGGGCAGGCCCCGCCCGGCGGCGGCCTCCAACGCGGCCAGCGCCGCTGGGAGGGCGGCCCGGCCGGCGGCGCCGACCCCGGCGTACTGCTCGCGGATCAGGCCACCCGCCTTCGCCGACCAGGGCAGCAGCTCGCAGTCGAGCAGCAGCCAGTCGGTCTCCAACTCGTCCCAGAGCCCCGCCCCGCCGACCGCCGCGCGCACCCGGTCGAGCAACTCCGTGTCGAGCGGCTCGCCGAAGAACGGCCGGCCGGTGCGGGTGTGCACCACGCCGCCGCCCGGACCGAAGGGCCCGCCGTCCGGCTCCCGGCAGACCAGCACCACCGCCCGCGAACCCATGTGTTTCTCTTCGCAGACCACCCGGTCCACGCCCGCCGCACGGTAGTCGGCGAACGCCTGCGCCGGGTGCTCCAGGAAGTCACCGACTGTCGACATCGAGCAGGGCGCCATCGTCGGCGGGAGCCAGGCCAGCCAGCGCGGGTCGACCGCGAAGCGGCTCATCACCTCCAGCGCCGCGGCGGCGTTCTCCGCCGGCACGGTCAGCGACCCGTACCCGTGCTCGATGTGCCGCCGGCCGGCCACGTCGGTCAGCTCCAGCACCTGGTCCGGCCGGGCCGGCGCGGCGGTCAGCGGGCGGGTCGGGGCGTACCACTCCCGCTCCGCCGGCACCGAGACCAGCTCCTTCTCCGGGTAGCGCAGCGCCGTGAGCCGGCCACCGAAGACACAGCCGGTGTCGATACAGATGGTGTGGTTCACCCACTCCGGCTCGGGGGTGGGCGTGTGCCCGTAGACCACCATCGCCGAGCCCCGGTACTCCCGCGCCCACGGGTAGCGCACCGGCATCCCGTACTCGTCGATCTCGCCGGTGGTCTCGCCGTACAGCGCGAACGCCCGCACCCGGCCCGACGCGCGGCCCTGGTACGCCTCCTTCAGCCCGGCGTGCGCGACCACCAGCCGGCCGTCGTCCAGCACGAAGTGGCTGGTCAGGCCGTCGATGAAGGTCGCCACCTCGGTCACGAAGCTGTCCGGTTCCGCCGCCAGCTGCTCCATCGTCTCGGCCAGCCCGTAGGTGAGCCGCACGTTCTGGCCGCGCAGCCGGCGCAGCAGCTTCTGCTCGTGGTTGCCGGGCACGCAGATCGCGTGCCCGGCGGTGACCATGCCCATCACCAGGCGGAGCACGCCGGGGGAGTCCGGGCCGCGGTCCACCAGGTCACCGACGAAGACGGCGGTACGCCCCGACGGGTGCGTCCCGTCGACCGGCCGGCCCCGCTCGTCGCGGCGCAGCTCCCAGCCGAGCCGGGTGAGCAGCGTCTCCAGCTCGGCGCGGCAGCCGTGCACGTCGCCGACGATGTCGAACGGCCCGGTCAGGTCGCGCCGGTCGTTGAACAGCTTCTCGTTGCGGATCTCGGCGGCGTCGATCTCCTCGACGCCGCGCAGCACATGCACCTTGCGGAAGCCCTCCCGGGCCAGTTGCTTGTACGACCGGCGCAGGTCACGCTGCATCCGGGCGAGCACCTGCCGGCCGAAGGTGCGGTCGGCGCGGCCCTCGGTGCGCTCCCAGGCCAGCGCCTCGGGCACGTCCAGCACCACGGCCACCGGCAGCACGTCGTGCTCGCGGGCCACCCGCACCAGCGCGGCCCGGGCGTGTGGCTGGAGGTTGGTCGCGTCGACCACGGTGAGCCGGCCCCGGCGCAGCCGGGTGGCGGCGACGTGGTGCAGCGCCTCGAAGGCGTCGGCGGAGGCGGACTGGTCGTTCTCGTCGTCGGCGACCATCGCCCGGAACATGTCCGAGGAGAGCACCTGGCTGGGCGCGAAGTGCCGCCGGGCGAAGGTGGACTTGCCGGAGCCGGAGATGCCGACGAGCGCGACCAGGGCCAGCTCGGGGATGTCGAGGGTGGTCACGGGTGCTCCTTCCGGGTCAGCACGACGAGCTGGGTGGGGGCGCCGACCTCGGGATCGTCGTCGCCGACGCCGCTGGTCGCGGCGGTGTAGCCGTACGTGGCGGAGACCCGGCTCACCCAGCCGGCGAACTGGGCGCGGGTCCACTCGAAGCGGTGGTCGGGGTGCCGGAACCGCCCGGCGGGCAGCCCCTCGTAGCGCACGTTGTATTCCGCGTTTGGCGTGGTCACCACGACGGTGGCCGGCCGGGCGTGACCGAACACGGCGTCCTCCAGCGCCGGCAGCCGAGGCGGGTCGACATGCTCGATCACCTCCATCAGCACCGCCGCGTCGTACCCGAGCAGCCGGTCGTCCCGGTAGGTCAGTGCGGACTGCCAGAGCCGGATCCGGTCCCGCTGCCGTTCGGGCAGCCGGTCCAGCCGCAGCCGCCGGGCGGCCAGGGCCAGCGCGTGCGTGGACACGTCGGTGCCGACGATCTCGGTGAACCGGCGGTCCCCGACCAGCGTGGCGAGCAGGGCGCCGCCGCCGCAGCCGAGATCCAGCACCCGGCTCGCGTCAGCCTCGACGAGCGCGCCGAGCACCGCCTCCCGCCGTCGCGCGGCCAGCGACGCCCGGACGGCCGCAGCCTGCCCGCCCCCCACGGCCGCCCCGTTCCCGCTCGCCCCGTCCCCGGCCGTCTCGTCCACCGTGGTCTCGTCGGCGGCTGGCTCGTCGGTCGGCTGCCGCTCGGCGAGGCGGGCCAGGGCCAGCCCGGCCAGCGTCCGTCGGTGCGCCAGGTAGCGGCGGGTGATCAGGTCGCGTTCCGGGTGGTCGGCCAGCCAGCTCTCGCCGGCCCGGAGCAGCTTGTCGACCTCGTCGGGGGCGACCCAGTAGTGCTTGGCGTCGTCCAGCACCGGCAGCAGGACGTAGAGGTGGTTGAGCGCGTCGGACACCCGCACCGTGCCGGTCAGCGTCAGGTCGACGTACCGGCTGTCGCCCCACTCCGGGTGCCGCTCGTCGAGTGGGATCGGGGTGGCGGTCACCGCCCAACCGAGCGGGCCGAACACCCGGACCGCCACGTCCGCGCCACCCCGGCAGCGCAGCACCGGCACCCGCACCTCAAGCGGGATCGGCGTACGGGCCAGCTCGGGGCGGTCCCGGGACTCGCCGCGCAGGGCGGAGCGGTAGACCCTGGACAGTGCGGAGGAGAGCAGGCTGGACGCCGCGTAGGGCCGGTCGTTGACGTACCGCCCGAGGGTGAAGCTGTCCGGAGCCGGGGCCTGCTGCCGGCCACGACCCTTGCCACGCGCGCCGGCCAGCCGTAGCGGATCGACGTCGAGCAGCAGGGCGGCGGTGCAGCGCTGCTCGCCCGACTCCGGGTAGAACACGTGCGCGGTGCCGACCGGCACGTCGAAGGAGTGCGTGCGGTCGGGGTGCTTGACCAGCAGGTGACCGAGGTCGGTCGCCGGGCGGTGGGTGGTGGTCAGGGTGAGCAGCACGCGCCCAATGGTGTCAGTTGGGTCGATCTTGCGTCGTCCCGTTTTTGTCTCTTCGGGGTGGGGTTTCCGGGGGAGCCCCGCCCGCTCCGGGCGGTCAGGCTTGATCCCTGCGCGGGCGGGGCTCCCCCGGAAACCCGTGGTGGTCCGGGCTCGTCCGGTGGCTTCGGCCGTCTGGGTGGGGGGCGCGTGCTGTCGGGGTGGGTGTCTGGGGGAGGCGGCGGTGGATGTGGCGGTGAGATGTGCGGTGAGATGTGGCGGTGCCCCGCCGACCGGGTGGTCGACGGGGCACCGGTGGTGCGGGTGGATCAGGCCACGAAGCGGGTCTTGCGGCGCTTGGTGATCACGTAGCCGCCCACGCCGGCGACGAGCAGCAGCCCGCCGATGCCCGCGATCAGGCCGGTGGACTCACCGGTGATCGGCAGGGTGCCACCGTCACCGTCACCGTCACCGTCACCGTCGCCGTCGCCGCCGCCCTGGCCGCCGGTCGCGTTCACCAGGAGCTTGGCGGTGTCGTTGGCGGGCTTGAGGTCCTTGTAGAAGCCGCCGTCGCACTTGCAGGGGACGTTGACCTTCACGAGACCGGTCGCGTTCGCGATCACCGTGTCGATGCGAAGCTCGAAGTCCATGACGGCCTCGTCGCCTGCCTTCAGGAACGTCTCGAAGTAGCACCGGTACTGGCGCGCCCCCGGCTCACCCGGCTCGCCCCAGTTGTCACCCTCGACGGGGGCGCAGCTCTTCGGCACCGCGACGGCGCTGGTGCCCTTGGGCACGTCGACCGTCATGTAGGTGATGCTGCTGCCGGCACGGCCGTGGTCGAGCGTCGCCGGGCCGTTGTTGCGGACCCCGACGGCGGCCTTGACCTTGTCACCCGCCTTGCCAGTGAGCTTGGCTCCGATCGCCTCGAGGTCGGTGCTGTTCTCGCCGGTTACCGTGACCGCCAGGCTGGACCAGTCGTTGTCCGGATTGGTGTCGGCCTGTGCCCCCCGGGAAGCCTTGTTCTCCTCGGTGAGATCCAGCTTTCCGTCGGTGCCCGGCTTGCCGAGGGTGCCCCCGCGGCTGTCGAGGTAGCCCTGGTAGTCCTCGAACTCGGCCGGGGTCATCCAGAGAATCTCTCCGTACTTGAACCCGGGCGCGAAGGCGTCCTTCCCGAGGACGTACGGCAGGGTGGTGCCGAAGGTCGCCCCCGCCGGCAGATTCTCGGTGAACTGGCAGCTACGCAGCGCGTCACCCACGTATGTGCAGTTGCTGTAGTGCTTGCCCGCGTTCAGGCCGTAGTCGTTCATGAAGAGCACGCTGGCGCCCTTGGCGGTGTGCTCGCCCGCGTTGCTGACCTTCAGCGGGGCGGTGAACTTCGTACCCGGCGCGAGGGAGAGATTCGTCTCGGGCCCGGCGTCCAGGTCGACGCCCTCGCCCACCCGGACCGTGGCGTCGTGGCTGACCGACTTCAACCCGGAGCCGTTCAGGGTCACGATGAGCTTGCCGCTGTCGCCGTCCTTGGCCTTGTCGGTCGGGGCGACGACCACCTGGAAGAGCCCGGCGATGTTGGTGCCACCCTCGTCCAGGTCGTATTCATGGTGAATGGTGCAGGTCACGAGGCCGGCGGACGGGCTGGTGCAGTCCGAGCCGCTGTCCTGCTCCTCTTTGACGGTGACCTTGCCGACGAGGTCGGTGTAGTCGTACTGAACGGTGAACCCGCGCGGCAGTACGACCGGGGCCGAGGCGCTGAGGATCACGTCGGGGTACTTGCCGACGGAGCCGGCCGCGATCGTCAGGTTGGGGGTGTACACACCGAGCTTGACGTCGGTGTCCTCGGCGGACGCGGGGCTGGCGGAGGCGGCGACGATCGCGCCTGCGACGCCCAGCCCGGCAAGCCAGCGCCGGGTGGAGTGCTTGAGCATGTGGGGGTTTCCTCCGTGGGGATGCCAGGAGTGGCGAGCGAATCTTAAGGAGGCCTTAAGGTCTGCCGCTGCCCCGACCCGCGTCCGGCGGCAAACATCGACCGAACGGCTGACCAGGAGCGCCGCAACGTTCCGGCCGTCCGCACCCCGTGCGGGAGGACCGGCTGGCGCAGTGGGCGGCGCAGCATCCGGGTCAGGTCACCCGCACCCACTGACGCGTAGAACTCAGCGGTAGTCCTCCTCGTCGGGGGCGACCACCCGGGCCTGCTCCATCGCGTCCCAGTCGCCGACCTCCAGGCCGCGGTGCGGCTCGGCGTCAGCCTCGTCGGGGCCGACCACGGCGGCCTGCTCGACCGCGTCGGCCGGCTCCGTCTCCATGTCGCGCTCCTCGGGGCTGAGGTGGTCGCCGGGTGCGAAGTCCTCTTCGGGCTGACCCATATCAGTCCCTCCCGGGATCTCGGCGGACAGTTCCCCACACACCGTACGGGCTGCGCCCGCCCGCCGCTCGGAAGCCGAGTCGACCGAATTGCCCCACCTGCCGCCACCCCCGGTGCCAGGATGGGGCGGTGGGCTTCCTTATCCGGTTGGCGATCACCGCCGTCGCGCTGTGGGTCACCACGCTGATCGTGCCCGGGGTGGAGGTGAGCGGCCGGTCCGGCACCAACAGTGCCCTCACGCTCGTCGTCGTGGCGTTGATCTTCGGTGTGGTGAACGCGGTGCTCAAGCCGCTGATAAAGGTGTTCGGCTGCGTCTTCTACCTGCTCACCCTCGGCCTGTTCGCGCTGGTCGTCAACGCCCTGCTGTTCCTGCTGACCGACCGGATCGCCCGGGCGCTGGACCTGCCGTTCCACGTGGACGGTTTCTGGGCCGCGTTCTGGGGCGCCATCGTGATGGCCGTGGCGACCTGGCTGATCAGCGTCGTCGTGCCCGACAGGTGGGAGGGGCGGTGAGGCGATGGCCAGGGACCGGGCGCGTACCGGGTCGGTTGTGCCGGCCACGGTCTCCTGCGGGATACTGCCGACGGTGGACAGCGCGGTCCGGCGCACCCAGGGACAACAGCGGCCGGTGACGGCCGACAGCGGTAAGTAAGGAGCGTTCGACATGCCCATCGCTTCCCCCGAGACCTACGCGGAGATGCTGGACCGTGCCAAGGCCGGCCGGTACGCGTACCCCGCGATCAACGTGACGTCCTCGCAGACCCTGAACGCGGCGCTGAAGGGCTTCGCCGACGCGGAGAGCGACGGCATCATCCAGGTCTCGACCGGTGGCGCGGAATACCTCTCCGGCCCCTCCGTGAAGGACATGGTCACCGGCTCGGTGGCGTTCGCCGCGTACGCGCACGAGGTCGCCAAGAAGTACCCGGTCAACATCGCCCTGCACACCGACCACTGCCCGCAGGAGAAGCTGGACAAGTTCGTCCGGCCGCTCATGCAGATCTCCAAGGAGCGGGTGGCCGCCGGCCAGGAGCCGCTGTTCCAGTCGCACATGTGGGACGGCTCGGCCGTGCCGGTGGCGGAGAACCTGCGGATCGCGGCCGAGCTGCTCGACCGGGCCGCCGAGGCCAAGATCGTCCTCGAGATCGAGGTCGGCGTGGTCGGCGGCGAGGAGGACGGCGTCGAGAACGCCATCAACGACAAGCTCTACACCACCGTCGAGGACGGCCTGGCCATGGTCGAGGCGCTCGGCCTGGGCGAGAAGGGCCGCTACATGGCGGCGCTGACCTTCGGCAACGTGCACGGCGTCTACAAGCCGGGCAACGTCAAGCTCCGCCCCGAGATCCTGAACCAGATCCAGGAGGCGGTCGGCGCCAAGTACGGCAAGGAGAAGCCGCTCAGCCTGGTCTTCCACGGCGGCTCCGGCTCGCTGCTCTCCGAGATCCGCGAGGCGCTGGACTACGGCGTGGTGAAGATGAACATCGACACCGACACCCAGTACACCTTCACCCGGCCGGTCGCGGACCACATGCTCCGCAACTACGACGGCGTACTCAAGGTGGACGGCGAGGTCGGCAACAAGAAGCTGTACGACCCGCGGGCCTGGGGCAAGGCCGCCGAGGCCGGCATGGCCACCCGCGTCGCCGAGGCCTGCGAGCACCTGCGCTCGGCCGGCACCACGCTCGCCAAGTGACGCGCTGAACGGCATCCGCGCCGGCACAGTGACGCGCTGACGCGTACCGCCGACGGCCGGCTCCCCACCCGGGGGGCCGGCCGTCGGCGTGTCCGGAAGCCGTCAGTGCGTCGCGGTGAGCACCCGGACGGCCTCGTGGACGTCGTCGGTGAGGTGCACGGTGGCCGACAGGTCGCCGAACGGCGAGGCACCCAGCAACGGCCGCAGCAGCGACTCCACCGGCAGCTCGTCGGTCCAGTACGCGCGGTCCAGGAAGACGTACGCGCCGCTGGCGCCGTCGGTGCCGTAGTAGGTCTTGGTCGCGGCCTGGAACACCTCCTGCACCGTGCCCGCCCGTCCGGGGGCGAAGACGATCCCGCCCCGGGCCAGCCGCAGGATGGTGTCCTCGCGGATGGCGTTGGAGAAGTACTTGGCGATCCGGCCGGCGAACAGGTTCGCCGGCTCGTGCCCGTACAGCCAGGTCGGGATGGCCAGCCCGCCGGCGCGGGCCCAGTCCACGTCGCCGCTGGCCAGCGTCGCCGAGTCGGCGCGAGACACGCTGCCGGGGTCGGCGGCCCGGGGCCGGGGCAACGGCACCGGCTGGCCGTAGAGCTCCCGGACCCGCAGCGCCGCCGCCGTGTAGCGGTCGTGGTCGGTGAAGTCCGGCGCCGCGGCGAGCAGGTCGATCGCGGCGTCCAGGTCCTCGGCCGGCCGCAGCGCGAGGTGGGCGCCGAGGTTGGCGGCCTCCATCACCCCGGGGCCGCCGCCGGTCACCACCAGCCGGTCGGCCCGGGCCAGCTCCCAGCCGAGCACCGCCGCTGTCCGGTACGGCGCGCTGCCGCGCGGCACCGCGTGCCCGCCCATGATGCCGACCACCGACTGCGGCCCGTGGGTGGCCAGCCAGGCGCGGGTGGCATCGGCCAGCGCGTTGTCCACGCCGTGGTCGTGCAGCCGCTGACCGAGTGCCTCCCGGACGTCCGGCAGCGCCCCGCCGTGCGCCCGGAAGTGCTCGTAGACCCGGGTGTCGTACATCCCGGCGAAACCGCCCTCGGCGAAGCCGGCGGCCAGTTCCTCGGGGGTGTAGAGGTGCGACGGCTGGGTCGGGTAGGGCAGCCCGGAGAACGGCGGCACCACGTTCGCGCCGCGCCGGACCAGGTCGGCGCCGACCTCGCGGTTGGCGAAGCGGCACCCCACGAAGAGGGTGCCGGTCACCTCGACGGCGGTGAGGTCGGGAACGGGATCGAGGTCGAGCCGCAGCCCCTGCACGGTCAGCCCGACCAGGCTGCCGGTGGCCAGCCGCCGGTCGAACTCGGCGCGGGTCTCGATCTCGTCGGTACAGGTGTGCGGCTCGATGACGTCCGCGGGAGGTGGGGTCGGCACCCTGGCCATCCTGCCCCGCCGGGTCAACCGGCCAAACCCGCTGTCCCGCTCCCGGCGATTGGCCGGGGAACCGACAGGAGCCCGGCGGTCGTGGCCACCGGGCTCCTGCGATACCGGTTCCTGGGGAGGCTCCGGACCAATAGTTGTAGTCGAAAGCACCAGCCGGGGGCATAGGCCGCAGGCGTGACCAACTCCTCAGCCGTTCAGCCAGTCAGCACACCCAACCCCCTCGCGCACGCCAGTGCGAAGCGGGTTGAATGGGGCGATGCAGAACCTGTTGCCGGAACCACCGGCCACCCTCCTCCCCGCGCACGACGAGGCCGACGCCGCCCTGGCCGACGCCGAGCAGGCCGGCAGCGACGAGGCGTACGCCAAGGTGGCGGCACGCTTCCCGACCTACAGTGCCGGCTGGGGTGCGCTGGCCGCGCGGGCGTTCGCCACCGGCCAGGTCGTCCCGGCGTACGCCTACGCGCGCACCGGCTACCACCGGGGCCTGGACCAGCTGCGCCGCAGCGGCTGGAAGGGGTTCGGTCCGGTGCCGTGGTCGCACGAGCCGAACCAGGGCTTCCTGCGCTGCCTCTACGTGCTGTCCCGGGCCGCCGACGAGATCGGCGAGGCGGACGAGGCGGCCCGCTGCGCCCAGTTCCTCCGCGACTGCGACCCGGCAGCCGCGGACGCGCTGGCGAGCAACTGACGTCCGAGCCGACGGCCGGCCCGGCACAGTCCAGGCCGGCCGTCGGCTCGTCCGAGCCCCGCAACCCTGCCGCCTACAACCCCTCCGCGACGGCGGCGGCGATCTTCAGCCAGGCGTCCCGGGTGGCGGCGGAAAGTCCCCCGTACCGGATCGGCTCGCCGGTGTCGATGAGGCGCTCGTACGGCGCGAGCAGCACCGCCCGGGTGCGGGCCGCGAAGTGCTCCTGGATCGCCGGCAGGTCGATCTCCTTGCGTGACGGCGGCATGGAGACCACGGTTACCGCCTGCCGGACCAGCCGCTGCCGGCCACTCTGCTCCAGGTGGTCCAGCATTCTGGCGGCCGTCTCGGCCGAGTCGTTACGGGCCGACATGGTGACCAGCAACTGGTCGGTGGCGTCCATCGCGGCCTGCCAGTTCTGGGCCCGGACGTTGTTGCCGGTGTCCACGAAGATCAGCTTGTAGAACCGGCTGACCACCTCGCGGATCTCGGCGAACGCGGCGGCGGTGAGCATCTCGCCGCCGGTGGCCGACTCGTCCGAGGCGAGGACGTCGAACATCCCCTCACCCTGCGAGCGGACGTACTGCGAAAGGTCACCCACCCGCCCGTGCGGGCCCTGGAACTGGCCCAGGTCCCGCAGCATGTCCCGCACCGTACGGGAGTGGAAGTCCTGCTGGGCGCGCATCCCGAGGGTGCCCTGGGTCTCGTTGTTGTCCCAGGCCAGCACGTAGCCGCCGCGCTTCTGGCCGAACGTCATCGCCAGCAGCAGGATGGCCACCGTCTTGCCGGCGCCACCCTTCGGGTTCACCACGGTCACCTGGCGCAGCCCGCCGAAGTTGCGGCGCACCGTCTCGATGTCCCGCCGCAACTCCTGCTCGTGCCGTCCCGGCGCCAGCCGCAGCCCCATCCGGTTCGCCACCGCCCGTACGCCCATCGCGGCCACCGGGTCGGCGGGGCGGATCTGCCGGCGGCGGGCGAAGTCCTCGGCCGTCGGCGGGGTGGTGATCCCCGGGTGCCAGTTCGCGTCGGGCTGTGCCGGCGGCACCGCGGTGACCCCCTCCGCCGGCTGGTACGCCTGCTGCGGATCCGGGGCGGGGGCTCCTGGAGCGGCCTGCTGCCAGGTCGGCGGGTACCAGCCGGGCGGGTACGGCCCGGGCGGCGTCGGGGCACCCTGCTGCGGCGGGTACGGGCCGGGCGGGCTGGCCTGTCGCGGCGGGTACGGCCCGGGCGGACCGCCCTGCTGTGGCGGGTACGGGCCGGGCGGGGCAGCTTGCTGTGGTGGGTAGGGCCCGGCCTGCTGCGGTGGGTAGGGACCAGGCGGGGCGGCCTGCTGCGCCGTCGCCGGGTCGGCTCCGAGGTCGGGCTGGGCCGCTGCCACGTTGGCCCCGGGGTCGGGCTGAGCCGCCGGGTCGGCCCCGAGGTTCGTCGCCGGCCCGACCGGCGTGCCCTGCCCAGCCGGGTCGTGCGGGACCGGGCCCTGGGCCGCATTCTGCGGCGGGGCATGTGGGGACGGGGCCTGCCCGGCCGGGTCTCGTTGGGGTGGGCTCTGCCCGGCCGGGTTTTGCTGGGGTGGGCTCTGGTCGGCCGGGTCTCGCTGGGCGGGGCTCTGGTGATGGAGAAGGGCCTGTCGGGGTACGGCGCTCTGGGGCGCGGGCGCCAGGCCGGCGGCGCCGGGCCCTGGCCCGGGCTCGACGGCCGTCGTGGCGGGTCGCTGCGGCGGCTGCGCCCACGGTGACTCCGCCGGCATCCGCGCCCCGCCGCCGGCCCCGTTTCCACTGGTCGTCGGGCTGCCGGTTCCGTTTCCACCGGTCGTCGGGTCGCCGGCCTCGTTCCCGCCCGTCGTCGGGCTGTGGGCCGTCGGGGCCTCGACGGTCGGGTGGACGCCGTCGGCCCTGGTCGTTCCGGCGGGGTCAGGCGTCGGGTCAGGGAGTGCAGGCCGGCCACCGGAGAAGATACCGGCAACGGCGGCCGGCGGGGGATCGTCCTGCCGTCCGGCGTGCCCCCGGGCCGGCTCGCCCGGGCCCTCGACGGTCCTGGCGGTGGCCTGGGAGTGCGGGGACGCGACCGGAACGGGCGCTGCCGGATGGTCGAGGCTGAACGGCATGTTGAGATCGACCCGGGCGGGGCCGGTCTGCGGAGAACGGGGAGCGGGTACGCCGCCTCCGGCGGCCTCCGACAGACTCCCGCCCACCCCGGCCGTCCTGCGATCACCGGCCGGACCGGAGACGGCCGGGCCCGCCGCGTCCGAGCCCGGCGGGGCGGTCGCGTCGACGGGAGGGTCGGCCGGGCCCGAGGCTGGCGGGACGGTCGGGCCGGGGCCCGCCGGGGCGACTGGTCCCGGGCCCGCCGGGGTGGTCGGTGGGGCTTGGGTGGCGGCTGTCGGCGGTGCCCAGGCCGAGGCGTCCGGCTCCCATCCGGAGTGGGCAGCCGGTGGAGGCGACCACCCGGCGCCCACGCCCTGCGGCACGGTCGTTCCCGCACCGGTGGCCGGCATCCCGCCGGTCAGGGACGGGTAGTCGGCCGGCGAGGGCGGGTGACCCGGCCGGCCCTGCGGCGGGACGGGGGACGGTGGCGAGGCGGTCGACGCCCAGGGCGGCGTGTCGGTGCCGCCGATCTGGTCCGGTGGCCAGAGTGGTTCGATGTCCCGCTCCGGCATCGGCTGCTGGCCGGGCACGTGGACCCGGTCGACATTCTCGTCCACCACGGTTCCTCCCCATTCCTCCTGCCGAGGATAGGCCCAGTGGCCGCGCCGGGCCGGCCGTCGCGGGCCGGTCGGGTCGGTCGCGTCGGGGACGGGCGAGGTCAGCCCGCCCAGACCGCCCAGGCGCCCGGTTCGATCCACCAGGATCGCTTCCGGCTCAGCTCGCCCTCGGCGCCGTCGTCGAGGAACGGGACCCGCCCCTCGCGGGGCAGCACGGCCACGGCTCGCCCCCGGGCGCGGCGTACCTCCAGCCTGACCCGCTTCCTACCCAACGTCGAGCGGGTCACCACGGGAACGGCCACCGCCACCTCGACCAGTCCGTCCGTCGGGTCGGGGCTGCCGAGCAGGGCCACGTCGTCGAGCCGGGCGTACCCGCCGGCGTTGCCGATCGCGCAGGCCAGCAGCGGGTCGTCGCCGTTCGAGAGCACGGCGTCGTCCACCTCCACCCGGCCACGCCAGTGCAGCGGCCGGCCGCTGTCGTCAGCGGCGCCGACGAGCACGCCGTCCAGGGTCACCGAGCCGCCATCGTTGCGTAGCAGGTCGAGCCGGCGGGGCGTGCCGTCCAGCACCGCGGCGGCCACCGCCGCCGGGTCGCGGGGCAGCCCGAGCTGCGCCGCCAGGTCACGGTGCGTCATGCTCCGCGCCGGATCGAGCGGGAGTACGCCGATCGGCGGCAGGTCCGGCACCGTGCGGTTGCCGGGCAGGTCGTCGGGGCGGCGGCTGGGCGGTGGGGCGTACCGCCGGACGAGCCGGCGCACGACGGCGCGCAACTGGGCGTCGCTGGCCGAGGCGACCACGAGTCGGACCTTGGAGTCCGGGTCGGGCCAGGTGAGGCCGTCCGGGCGGGGCGAGCCGTCGAACCGGGCCAGCACCTCGTCGATCTCGGCGTCCGAGCGGGCGGTGACCGTCTCCACCCGGGCGCCCCGGGCGGTGAGCGCGTCCGCGCAGGCCAGCACCGGCACCCGGGGGGTGTCGCAGCGCTCCCCGGCCTTCCCGCCGTCCCGGTCACCACTCGCACAGGCCCCGGCCGCGTCACCCGCCATCGCACCAGCGCCGGCGTCGTCCCCGTGCGCCGTCGCGTCGGTGTCGCTTCTGTGCGCCGTCGAACCGGCGTCGTCCCCGTGCGCCGTCGCGCTGCCGCAGCAGGCGCCTCCGCTGCCACAGGCCCCGCCGGACGCGTCGCGCTCCGAGCCGAGGGTAAGCAGCACCACGTCGTACACGGAAAGGGCCTCCTGCCTCCCGACGCGACCCCTGCCGGCCGCGCCGCCACTACTTGTTAGCCTGACACCCCGGGCTCGCTGACCGGTCGCCACCTGGCACCCGAGCCTTCTGGAGGCGAAAAGATGCCAGCGATCGTGCTCCTCGGTGCCCAATGGGGCGACGAGGGCAAGGGCAAGGTTACCGACCTGCTGGGTGAGCGGGTCGACTACGTCGTGCGCTACTCCGGCGGCAACAACGCCGGTCACACGGTGATCACGCCGGACGGCCAGAAGTACGCGCTACACCTGATGCCGTCGGGTGCGCTCTCACCGAGCGCGATGATCGTCATCGGAAACGGCGTGGTGGTCGATCCGAAGGTGCTGCTGGCCGAGATCGACGGGCTGGCCGAGCGCGGGGTCGACGTCAGCCGGCTGCGGATCTCCGGCGACGCGCACCTGATCATGCCGCACCACCGTGCCCTCGACCTGGTCGTCGAGCGCTACCTCGGCAGCTCCCGGATCGGCACCACCGGTCGGGGCATCGGCCCGGCGTACGGCGACAAGGTCGCCCGGATGGGCATCCGGCTGCAGGATCTGCTCGACCCGGGCATCCTGCGCAAGAAGCTGGAGCTGGCGCTGCGCGAGAAGAACCAGCTGCTGTTCAAGATCTACAACCGCAAGGCGATCGACGTCGACGCGACGATCGAGGAATACCTGGCCTACGCGGAGCGGCTCAAGCCGTACATCGCCGAGACCCGGGTGATGCTCTGGGACGCGCTGGACCGCGGCGAGACGGTCCTGCTGGAGGGTGCCCAGGCCACCATGCTCGACATGGACCACGGCACGTACCCCTTCGTGACCTCGTCGAATCCGACGGCCGGTGGGGCCTGCGTGGGCGCCGGCATCCCGCCGACGGCGATCAACAAGGTGATCGCGGTCAGCAAGGCGTACACGACGCGGGTCGGCTCCGGGCCGTTCCCGACGGAGCTCTTCGACGACAACGGGCAGCACCTGCGCAAGGTCGGCCACGAGTACGGCACCACCACCGGCCGGGAGCGCCGCTGCGGCTGGTTCGACGCCGTCGTGGCCCGGTACGCGTGCCGCCTCAACGGCGTCACCGACCTGGTGGTCACCAAGCTGGACGTGCTCACCGGCCTGCCGAAGGTGCCGATCTGCGTCGGGTACGAGATCAACGGCGAGCGCTACGACGACATGCCGATGACCCAGACCGACTTCCACCACGCGACTCCGATCTACGAGGAGCTCGACGGCTGGTGGGAGGACATCACCAAGGCGAGGACCGAGGCCGAACTCCCGGAAAACGCCAGGCGCTACATTGCCCGCATCGAGGAGATCTGCCGCACCCGCGTCAGCGTCGTAGGCGTAGGCCCCGGCCGCGAGGAAAACGTCGTCCGCCACCCCCTCCTCTAACCCCCACCCCCACCCCCACCCCCACCCCCACCCCACCCCCACCCCCACCCCCACCCCCACCCCCACCCCCACCCCCACCCCCACCCCCACCCCCACCCCCGCCCCCTCCGGGGGCCTGCGCGTTGATCAAGAAGTTTGCGTCCTGGTCTGACTCGGATTCGGACCCAAACCTCTTGATCGACGTGCGGAGGGTTGGGGTTGTCCACAGGAGGGGCGGGGTTGTCCACAGGGGCGGTGTGCGGGGTGGACGGGCGGTCATCGTGGTGGGGTGAGCGTCGAGGTTCTCCAACGCATCGCCAGTCGTCAGGACGGGGTGGTGACGGCCGCGCAGGCGTTGTCCGCCGGCTTGAGTCGGAGCCAGATCCGATACCTGTGTCGCTCGGGCCGTTGGATCCGGGTGGCGAGGGGTTGCTTCGTGCCGGCCCCCGAGTTGAGCCCTGCGGCGCTCCGTAGGGCCCGCATCCGGGCTGTGACCACCACCCTCGGGCCGGGCTCGGTCGTCGTTCTCGACACCGCAGCCGAGTTGCACAGGATCGCCGGGCTCCGTCCGGAGTCCGCCATCCACGTGTCGCTGCCGGCGAACCGGCCACGGCCGCAGCGGCTCACCGACCCTGATGTCGTGGTGCACCAGCTCGCAGTCGATCCGGACGCCGTGAGCGAGGTGGCCGGTCTGCCCGTCACCACCCCGCTGCGGACGGTCGCCGATGTCATCCTCAGGGCGGACCGCTACTCGGCGGTGTGCGTACTCGACTCCGCGCTGAACCGGCAGGTCGTCACCGAGTCCGACCTGGTCCGGATTCCGGCTCTTCTCGTGGGCCGCAGAGGAGCCGTCGCGGCCCGGCGTCATCTCGCGGAGACGGACGGGCGGGCGCAGTCCCCGCTGGAGACCCGGACCAGGCTGCGGTGTGTCGACGGTGGCGTACCGCCCGACGTGCTCCAGTTGGAGGTACGCGACCGGGACGGCTATCTGCTGGGCATCGGCGACCTCGGCTGGCGGGCGGCGCGGCTGATCGCCGAGGCGGACGGCCAGGCGCCCCATCGCACTCCCACGGCAGTCTTCGAGGACCGGACGCGGCAGAACCGGCTGGTCAACGCCGGTTGGCGGATCCTCCGCTTCACCTGGGCGGACACCCTCCGCCCCGACTACATCCCCCACACGATCAAAGCAGCCCTTCACCCCTACCCCAGGTAGTTGATCAAGAGGTTCTGGTCCGCACCGAGGCGGAAATGGGACGCAAACTTCTTGATCAACGGGGCGGGGGGAGGGGGTCAGTAGGATGCGGGGGTGCGGGTTCTTCTTCTTGGTGGTGGGGGGCGGGAGCATGCGCTCGCGCTGGGCCTCGCCGGTGATCCGTCCGTTGAGCAGCTGATTGCGGCGCCTGGTAATCCCGGTATTGCTGCGCTTGCCTCGGTGCGGGGGGTGGATCCCTGTGATCCGGCGGCTGTTGCCGCGCTGGCGGTGGAGACCGGGGTCGACTTGGTGGTGATCGGGCCGGAGGCGCCGCTGGTGGCCGGGGTCGCCGACGCCGTACGCGCCAAGGGGATCGCCGTGTTCGGGCCGTCCGGGGAGGCGGCCCGGCTGGAGGGCTCGAAGACGTTCGCCAAGGACGTGATGACCGCCGCCGGCGTGCCGACCGCCCGCGCGTACACCTGCACGGATGCGGACAGCACTGCCCGGGCGCTGGACGAGTTCGGCGCGCCGTACGTGGTGAAGAACGACGGGCTTGCCGCCGGCAAGGGCGTCGTGGTGACCGACGACCGTGCCGCCGCGCTCCGGCACGCCGAGGAGTGCGGTCGGGCCGTCGTCGAGGAATATCTTGCCGGCCCGGAGGTCTCCCTCTTCGTGGTCACCGACGGCGAGGCTGCGGTGCCGCTGCTGCCGGCGCAGGACTTCAAGCGCATCGGCGACGGCGACACCGGCCCGAACACCGGCGGCATGGGGGCGTACGCGCCGCTGCCCTGGGCGCCGGCCGGCCTGGTCGACGAGGTGATGCGCGACGTCGTGCACCCCACTCTGGCGGAGATGGCCCGGCGGGGCACCCCGTTCGCGGGCCTGCTCTACGTCGGGCTGGCGATCACCGCCGACGGCCCCCGGGTGATCGAGTTCAACGCCCGCTTCGGTGACCCGGAGACACAGGTGGTGCTCGCCCTGCTGGAGACCCCGCTGGCCGGGCTGCTGCACGCCGCCGCGACCGGCACGCTGGCCGGGCACCCGCCGCTGCGCTGGCGCGACGGTGCCGCCGTCACGGTCGTGGTCGCCGCCGAGGGATACCCGGCCGCCCCGCGTACCGGCGACGTGATCGCCGGGGCCGAGGGGCCGGGGATCATCCACTCCGGCACCCGCCGGGACGCCGACGGGGCGCTGCTCTCCGCCGGTGGCCGGGTGCTCTGCGCCACCGCCACCGGTGCCGACCTGTCCGCCGCCCGGGACGCCGCGTACGCGCTGGTGGCCGGCGTGGAGCTGGCCGGTTCGCAGCACCGCACCGACATCGCCTCCGCCGCCGTCGAGGGCCGGATCAGCATTCCGGGCTGACCGGGCAACCTCCCCCCGCCCCGCCTCCGTTTGAGCGGTGAGGCGAGGAGGTGGCGGGATTGCCTGCCGACATCGAGGGCTACCGCGAGTACGTCGGGGCGCGGCTGGAGCCGCTGCGCCGCACGGCGTACCTGCTCTGCGGTGACTGGCACACGGCCGACGACCTGGTGTCGACGGCGCTGGTCAAGCTGCTGCGACACTGGCGACGGGTGTCCAGGATGGACAGCCCCGACGCGTACGTCCGGCGTACCCTGCTGCGGGTCTGGCTGGACGAGCGGCGCCGGCCGTGGCGGCGCGAGGCCGCCTGGGCCGAGGTGCCCGATGCCGCTGTCCGTTCCGCCAGCGACGGTGCCGCAGATCGGCTGACCATCCTCGCCCTACTGGCCGAGTTGCCGCCGCGCCGCCGCGCGGTCCTGGTGCTGCGCTACTTCTGCGACCTGTCCGTGGAGGAGACCGCCCGGGAACTCGGCTGCACCACCGGCACCGTCAAGAGCCAGTCGGCGCGCGCGATCGAGGCGCTGCGGAGCCGCCTCGTGGGCGTACCGGCCCGAACCGAGGAGGCACGCACCGATGGATGACCTGACCCAGCAGTTGCGTACGGCGGTGGCGTCCTCGCCGCCGACGCGGATCGACGTGGACCGGCTGATCGCCGATGATCGGCGCCGCCGCCACCGCGGCCGGGTCCTGGCCGGTACCGGTGTCGCTGCGGCGGTCGCCGCGGCCGTGGTGACACCGGCGCTGATCGCCGGTCCGGCCGCTGATCCCGACGGGTTCGCCCTGCCACCGGCCGCTACGGGCTCGCCGTCCGCAGACGCGTCGCTCTGCCCGGTCGTGGAGCCGGATCCCAGCGGGCCGCCGGCACCCCAGCAGTCGTACGACACGGTGCGCGACCGGCCGACCGAGCGCCCCGACGCGGGTGTGGCCCGGCTGACCCTCGTGCTGCGTCCGGCGCTGGCGGCCGTCGTGCCGGCGGGGCTGACGGTCGACGGCACGATCCCGGGCTGTGACCGGGTGCAGTTCACCTACGAGAAGAGCCACTGGCACTACTACGCCCACGCCCGGTTGCGCGGGAACGGTCAGGCCGACAACGTGACGGTGACGCTGATCCCGACGGCCGCCGACGAGCCCGTCGGATGCGCCGCCACCCCCGATCCTGGTCGCTGTACGGGCAGCAGCCAGCTGCCGGACGGCAGCAGCCTCGCCGTCGGCGCCACCAGACCCGGCAAGGAGGGCCACGAGCGGCGCTGGGCACAGGTGCGACGGGCGGACGGCACGACCGTGACGGTGACGACGGACAACCACCACATCACCCGCGGGGAGAACGGTGCGACGCCGACGGTCCGCTTCGGTCCGCCGCCGGTGCTCACCGTGGCGCAGTTGACGGCCATCGCCACCATGTCCGGGCTGACGCTCTATCCCTGACCGGCGTCCACCCGGTGGCGACCGCGGTGTGTCGGGGGCCTCCGACGCTCGCCGGGCGAGCCGGTTCCGGCCACCTGGCCCGACGTGTCGCCGGGCGGGACGTGCCCCTGCACCTGGCCCGCCGGGCCGCCGGCTGGGGCGGGCGCCTCCATCTGGCCCGACGGGTCGCCCGGTGGGGCGGGTGGATGGCGGGGCGGCTCGTCCAGCTCCCGCAGCGCCGGCAGGGGCGCGGCGGTCAGCGCCGCCACCAGCAGCGCCCCGGCCAGCACCAGGAAGGCGGTACGCAGCCCGAGCCACTCCACCAACGGCCCGGCGAGCAGATAGCCCGCCGGGCCGGCGGCGTACGCGAACGAGGTCATCACCCCGACCACGCGCCCGCGCAACTGTTCCGGCGTGCGGGTCTGCATGGCGTAGTTGGACAGCGGGTTGACCGGCCCGTACGCCAGCCCGATCGCGACGGCGAAGCCGATCATGGCCGGGAACGGTGGCAGGGTGGCCAGCCCGACGAGGGCCACCCCGATGACGACGAGGGCGATCACCATCAGGGTGCGGCGACGGATCAGCCGGCCGGCCGCGCCGGAGGCGAGCGCCCCGACGACTCCTCCGGCGCTCATCGCCATCAGGATCGCGCCGAGCCGGGCCGGCTCTCCCTGGCCGACGAACCACGCCGGCAGCAGCACGCCCTCGACCGGCAGGTAGAGCGCGGCCAGCACCATCGTGAGCAGCGCGATGGTCCGCAGCAGCCGGTCCCGCCAGACGAACCGCAGCCCCTCGGCGGTGCCACGCCACAGACCGGCCGGGGGGCGTTCGGGGCGGCCGGCCCCGGGCAGCCGGACAGCGGAGATCATCGCCACGGCCAGCGCGAATCCGGCGGCGGTGACCCAGAGCGTCGAGCCGGGGCCGATCGTGGCGATGAGCATGCCGCCGACGCCGGGCCCGATCAGGAAGGCCAGCCCCCAGACCGCCTCGTGCACCCCGTTGGCCCGTTCGATCCGCCAGCCGGCGGCCTGCGCGGCGGCCGGCAGCAGCGTCTCCCGGGCGGTCAGACCGGCCGGGTCGAACACCGCGCCGAGCACGGCCAGCGCCACGATCCAGCCGAGGTTCAGCCCGAGCAGGGCGTCGACCACCGGGATCGCGGCGACCGAGACGGCGGAGAGCGTGTCGGAGACCAGTGCCGTACGCCGCCGGCCTAGCAGGTCAACGACGGTGCCGGAGACGAGGCCGGAGAGCAGCAGCGGCAGCGCGGCGGCTGCCGCGACGACGCCGGCTGCGGTGGCGCTGCCGGTGCGTTCCAGCACCAGCCAGGGCAGGGCCACGTTGGCGACCCCGTTGCCGGTGTTGGAGAGCAGCGTCGCCGCCTCGACCAGCAGCAGCGGCGCCATCCGTGGTCTCGGCCGGCGGTGACGGGAACGGCGGGGTCCGGAGCCGATCATGGTGCCGCCAGCCTAGGGGCGGTGGTGCCTCCGAACAGTAACGGCCGGGGAACGGGGCAGCGGTCAGCGGATCTGGACGCCGGAGATGGCTCGGGAGATCACCAGCCGTTGGATCTCCGAGGTGCCCTCGAAGATGGTGTAGATCTTGGCGTCCCGGTACCAGCGCTCGACCGGGTGGTCCCGCAGGAAACCGGCCCCGCCGAGCAGTTGCACGGCCTTGTCGGTGACGGAGACGGCCACCTCGCCGGCCTTCAGCTTGGACATCGAGCCCTCGCCGGCCGTGAAGGGCCGGTTGTTGCGGCCCATCCAGGACGCCCGCCAGACCAGCAGCCGGGCGGCGTCGATCTCCATCCTCATGTCGGCCAGCGCGAACGCGACCGCCTGGTTCTCGATGATCGGCCGGCCGAACTGGACCCGCTCCTTCGCGTAGTCCAGGGCGTACTCGTAGGCGGCCCGGGCCACACCCAGCGCCTGCGCGCCGACCGTCGGCCGGGAGAGTTCGAAGGTGCGCATCGCGGCCTGGCCCGACGCGCGCCTGCCGGAGCGGGCCCGGTCGAGGCGTTCGAGCAGGGCGTCCCGGCCGCCGAGCAGGCAGCGCCCCGGCACGCGTACGTCGTCGAGGAAGACGTCGGCGGTGTGCGACGCGCGCAGGCCCAGCTTTCGCAGCTTGCGGGTCGCGTTCAGTCCGGCGATGCCCGGCGGTACGACGAACGCCGCCTGCCCACGGGAGCCGAGCGTCGGGTCGACCGAGGCGGTGACCACGTGCACTCCGGCGATCCCGCCGTTGGTGGCGTACGCCTTCTGCCCGCTGAGCACCCACTCGTCGGTGGCCTCGTCGTAGACCGCGCGGGTGCGCATGGCGCCGACGTCGGAACCGGCCTCAGGCTCGGTGGTGCAGAACGCGGCGACGGCCGGTTCGTCGACGGTGCCGAAGCACTGCGGCACCCATTCGACCATCTGGTCGGGGGTGCCGGTGCCGTAGATGGCGGCCACCGCGAGGGAGGTGCCGAAGATGCCCAGCCCGATGCCGGCGTCACCCCAGAAGAGTTCCTCGCTGGCGATGGGGAGGGAGAGGCCGGTGGGGTCGGCCCAGCAGGTGGCGAGGAACTCGAAGCCGTACAGGCCGACCTTCGCCGCCTCCTGGATGATCGGCCAGGGAGTTTCCTCCCGGGCGTCCCACTCGGCTGCGGCCGGGCGCACGACGTCGGCGGCGAAGCCGTGCACCCAGTCGCGCAGATCCCGCTGTTCCTCGTTCAGGTCGAGCGAGAACTCGGCCATCTCAGGCCTTGGGGATGTCGAACAGGTTGGCGATGTTGGCGGCCAGGCCTAGGTCGCCCTTGGCCTTGAGCTTGCCGGTCATGAACATCATGACCGGGTTCGCGCCACCGGAGATGATCTTCAGGAACTCGACCGGGCCCATGGTGAGGCTGAGCTTCGGGTCGTGCTGCGGGGTCTCGTTGACGGTGCAGGTGCCGTCGGCGATGACCACCTCGTAGGTGTCGGTGCCACCGTCGGGGCGGCCGGTGATGCTCCAGTGGATGACCGCGTTGGTCGAGCCGGCCCGGTCGGCGCGGAAGAGCTGCGGCATCCGGTTGAAGACCTCGGCGAGGATCTTGCCGCGCAGGTCGCCGGACATCACCTCGGCGATCTTGTCGTCCGGGGTGGACTTGACCAGCTGGGCGAACTCCTTGGGGCCGACGTTCGCGAAGTTGGCCGGGTCGAAGTCAGTCATGGGGCTGCACCTTCCGGGAATTGGCTACTCGTGCGTAACCTTACGGGCGAGTAGGTATGCTCGCAAGGTGTCCACCCCACCCACCTTCAGGCGGCTGCCTCGGGCCGTACGCGAGCAGCAGATGCTCGACGCGGCCGTGAAAGTGTTCTCACGCAGGGGATTCCACGCTGCCAGCATGGACGAGATCGCCGAGGACGCCGGCATCTCCAAGCCCATGGTCTACGCGTACCTCGGCACGAAGGAAGAACTCTTCGTCGCCTGCCTGCACCGGGAGGGCACCCGGATGACGCAGGCCATCGCCGGGGCGGCGGCCCCCGAGCTGCCGGCCGACGAGCGGCTCTGGCGTGGGCTGCGCGCCTTCTTCGGCTTCGTCGGGGCGCACCGGGACGGGTGGGCGGTGCTCTACCGGCAGGCCCGGGGCGAGCAGCCCTTCGCCGGCGAACTGGCCGGCATGCGCGCCCGGCTGGTCGAGGTGGTCGCCGGGATGCTCGACCACGCGCTGCGCGCCGAGGGGCGCGAGGTGAGCGAGACCGACCTGGAGGTCGTCGCGTACGCCCTGGTGGGCGCCACCGAGTCGTTGGCCGACTGGCTCGCCGACCACCCGGAGGCCGACCCGGAGAAGACCGCCACCCGGATGATGAACGTGGCCTGGATGGGGGCCGGACAACTGCTGGCCGGCGTGACCTGGCGACCCGAGCGGTAGCCGGGCGGGGCCGGATCGGCCGATGGCGTACGAGACGTGGTCGCCGACCGGGCACGGTCGGTTCTCAGGGGCGGGCGCGGACCGGCGCCGGGGCGTCGCGGCCATCCACGGCGGTATCGGCCGCGAACACCTCGACGAGGCTGGTGAAACTCTGGTCGACGCGGCCGTCCGCCATGCCCCGCTGGAAGGCGTCGAGCACCGCGGCCGGCAGCGTGGTGTCGACGCCGGCAGCCCGCACGGTGTGCAGGACGTGTCTGATGCTCGCCTCGCCCATCGCCAACCGGTCCACGTCCCCCCGGTGGTCGCCCGCGTCGATGCGAGGCGCGTAGAACTCCAGGAACTGGGCCACGTCCGCGGTCTTCAGCGCGACGGGAAGGAACTCCGTGGCGGTGATGCCGTGGGTACGGGCCACGGCGACCGTGTGCAGCCAGCTCACCATGATGGTCCAGAACATGTTCATCTGGAGCTGGTAGCGCAGCGCCGCCAGCCCCGGGTCCTCGCCCTGGTAGTCGGCGCTCGTCAGCACCTCCAACGTCTGCCGGTGGGCCTCGAACGCGTCCGCCGGGCCGCTGTAGTACGTGGCGGAGTCGGGGGTCCCGATACCGGACGGCGGCACCTGCATGCCGCCGGTGAGCTGCCGGGCGCCACGTTCGGCGAGCCAGGTCGCCGCCTCCCGGGCCTGCTCGGGGGTGTCCGAGCTGAGGTTGGCGATCACCCGACCGGACAGCGCGGTCGTGGCCGGGCCGAGGATCGCGTACATCGCGTCGTAGTCGGTGAGGCTGAGGACGACCAGCTCGTTGGCGGCCAGGGCCTCGTCCACGGTCGCCGCCCGGCGGGCGCCCCTGCGTACCAGTTCGTCGGCCTTGGCCGCAGTCCGGTTCCAGACCGTGACCTGGTATCCCCTGTCCAGGAAAGCATTCACCATCGCCCGGCCCATCGGACCGAGGCCGATGACGGTCACTGTGCGGTCGGTCATGCGGATCCTCCTCTAGAGCGAACGCTCTATCTAGTGAGCGAGAGGGACGCTAGCACAACACTGGAATGAACGTTCTATCCGGTAGGGTGACCGCATGAAGACGTCGGCACGGCAGGCCGCGACCGTGAACGGCAGCCTCGGCACCCGGGAGCGGATCGTGCGGGTCGCGTCGCGGCTGATGCAGCGCCAGGGCTACGACGGCACCGGCATCAAGCAGATCTCGGTCGAGGCCGCGGCGACGCTGGGTTCGGTCTACCACTTCTTCCCCGGCGGCAAGCAGGAGTTGGCCGTGGCCGCCATCCGCCACGGCGACCAGGAATTCGCCGACCTGCTCCGGGCGACCCTCGACCAGGTGGCGGACCCGGCCGAGGCGGTGGTCACCTGCGCCCGCGACCTCGCCGAAGGGCTGCGCGACTCCGACTGGACCGACGGCTGCCCGGTCACCTCCACCGCCCTCGGCACGGCGAGCCGGGCGCCCGACATCCAGCGGGCCGCCGCGGACGCCTTCGCGCACTGGCGGCTGCTGGTCGCGGACAAACTCCGCCGCGCCGGGATCGCGGAGGACGACGCGGAGGACCTGGCCCACACGGTGATCTCCACGCTGGAAGGGGCCGAACTCGCGGCTCAGGTATCCCGCAACGACCAGCCGCTGCTGACGGCCGGCCGCCATCTGGCCCAGCTGATCAACCTGCACCGGCCGCCGGGCGCCTGAGCGGCGCGGACGGCGCGGACACCGGAGGCGGCTGGGCGGCACCGGCCTCCACCTTGCCTAGGCTCGGGACGTGACCTCCCGCGCCGTCGCGCTCCGCCGCACCGTCGACCGGTACGCTCCCGTGCTGCTCGCCAGCCGTGACAGTCGGGTGGAACACCATGGGTGCCAGGAAGGGCCGGTGACACCCGTGGTGTTCCACTCGTCGTCTTGGGCGGGCGACGTTAAGTGGCTGGGCGCCGGGGGAGAGAGCGAGGCGCCGGCTGGTGGGCGGGGACGTTGGGGCAGCGGGTCAGTGGCGGGCACCGGAGCGGTGGGCGCGGTGGCGTAGCCAGCGGGCGGACTCCAGCAGCAGTGTGATCGCCACCGACAGACCCACACCGGCGAGGATGCCCTTGATCGGGTCGCGTTCGAAGGCCAGCCCGCCGAAGTAGCCGAGCAAGGCGGAGTAGAGCGCCCAGCTCACCGCCGCGATCACGTCGAAGAGCAGGAACGAGCGGAGTGGGTAGCGGACCGCGCCCATGGTGAGGGTGACCGCCGTCCGGCCGCCGGGGATGTACCGAGCGGTGGTGAGGATGAGCCCGCCACGCCGGTGCAGCGCCCGGCGGGCCCATTCTGAACCGGACCGCCGCCGGCTGTCCTCGGGGAACCGGGCGAGCCGGTTCGCGCCGCCGCCGCGCCCAATGGCGTACGAGATGTGGTCGCCGACGCAGGCGCCCAGCGCGGCGGTGACGATCACCGCCACCAGGTTGGGGTTGCCACTGGTGGAGAGCACGGCGGCGGTGATCACGGCTGCCTCGCCGGGCACCGCCGGGAAGAACGCGTCGACCGCTGTGAGCCCGAAGATCAGCAGGTACACCCAAGGCGAGGTGACCAGCTGCCGGAGCAGATCGAGCGCGGCGTCCACGCCCCCCATGCTCGCCCCCCGCAACCCGCCCGGCGGCCAAGCCACCAGATCCCCACCCCCACCCCCACCCCCACCCCCACCCCCACCCCCACCCCCTCCACGAAGACACCCCCCTCGCCCCGCGCGCCTCCCAATCCGTCGATCTTGCACTTTGTGCCCCGGCAAACTTCACAAGAGCCGCAAGGTGAGGGCGGAAAGTGCAAGATCGGCGCCTAGATGAGGGCTGTCTCGGTGAGGTTGGGCTTGCGGGGGTTGCGGGTTAGGGGAGGGCGGGGAGGAGAGAGGGAGGGCGGGGAGAAAGAGGGGGAGGGCGGGGAGGAGGAAGGGAGTAGGAGGGGGGTGTGGGGGGTTTTGTCGGCAGCGGTGGGGCCGTGTGAGGTGAGCACCACCGGGGCGGCCAGTTCCCGGGCCACCGTCGACGGCCAGTCGACGGGCGGGGCGTCGTCGTAGAGCGGGCGGGAGCGCAGCAGGCGGGCGGTGAGCGCGGCCTGCCGGTCCAGGTCGCCGGGCGGACCGGGGGTGAGCCGGTCGGTGGTGTCGTAGCGGCGGCAGATCCGCAGCCCTGGGCCGGCGAGGTCGAGGTGGGTCAGCGCCAGGCCGTCGACCCCGCCGGCCGCGGCGAGGGCGTACCGGTGGGCGACGGCGTCGAAGTGGCCGAACCGGAACCGGCCCTGCCACGGGTTCGTCGGGTTGTGCGGGTCGGCCAGTGGCAGGGCCGGGTCCTCGGTCACCAGCGGGCCGGGCCCGTGCCGGGTGGTGGTCACGCGCAGCACCCCGAGCCGGGTCGCCGCGCCCGCCTGGCCCGCCTCGGCGAGCAGGCTGTCGGCGTTGGCGAACGTGGTGGTGCTCCACGTGGTGTACGGGTGGAAGCCGTGCCACTCGTCGAGCAGCACTCCCTGCGCGCCCTCGAAGACGCAGGTGCCGGCGCGCAGCGCCCCGGCCAGCCAGCTCCGGTCGACGATCGCGACCCGCTCGGCGAACCCGGTGAACGCGGGCAGGCAGTCGGAGACCGGTGGGGCGTCCAGCGGGCCGAGCTCGGCGGTCAGCCGGTCCCGCAGGGCGGTCAGCCGGCGGCGCAGCAGTGCCGGGCTGTGGCAGTCGGCGACCCGGGGTGCCTCGTCGGGGTGGGCGAGGCCGTACGCGACGGTCTCGCCCACCCCGAGCCCGCAGGAGCCGTGCCGGTCGGCTCCCCGAGCGATCTCCCGGGCCCGGTTGGCGGCCCGGTGGTACGGGGTGGCGAGCAGCGCCTCCCCGTCGACGGTCAACCGGTCGAGCGCGTCGGGCACCCCGACCGAGGCGAGGTGGTCGGCCTCGGCGGCCAGCGCCAACGGGTCCACCACCACGTGCCGCGACAGGTGCGTACGCACACCGGGGCGGAACGTGCCGGCGCCGAACTGCGCGAACGTGTGGTGCCGCCCGTCGCGCAGCACGACGTTGTGCGCCGCCTGCGCGCCCCCGTTGAAGCGGACCACCGTGTGCACGGGGCGGGTGGCGCAGAGCCAGTCCACCACCGTGCCCTTCCCGGCGTCGCCATAGCCGAGGTCGACCACCGCAATGTGCCTCACCGTCGATTCACCTCGCCATAGCCGAGGTCGACCACTGCCAGGTCCCTCACAGCCGGGTCACCCCACCACCGGTGTCGCCCAGGGCCGGCAGCGTCGACACCTCGGCCCGCCGTCCCCGGCCGAGGCGGGCCAGCGCCTTCGACACGGTGCCGGTGGCGCCGGAGCCGGTGCGGTCCAGGTCGCGCAGGCCCTCGTCCAGGTCGATGGCCTGCTCGCCGAGGCCGATGGTGAGCGCGATGGTCTCGCAGACCGCGTCGAGGTCGTCGAGCACGACGGTGTTCTGCCCGAGCAGGTCCCGCCAGAAGTCGAGCACCTTGGCGTTGCCGGCGTAGTGGCTGCCGGCGGGGAGCAGGTAGTAGGTGTCCCAGCGGCGGGTCACCTCGTCGACGACCTGCCGCAGCGGCACGTCCTCGCTGAGGTCGTCGCCGATCAGGCCGGCCACCTCCCGGGCCTTCACCTGCGGGTACGCCAGCTCGTCGCCGATGATGAACAGGTAGCCGCGCCGGCCGCGCTTCTCCCAGCAGTCGGTGACGGTGTGCCGGGCCATGAAGTACATGGCCAGCTCGTACGACTCGGTCATCTGCCCGCCGCCACCGCCCTCCAGCACGATCCGGCCGAGGTCGTCGTCCATCCGGTTGTCCGACTCGAACTGGCCGACCTGCAACGGAACCCGGTCGCAGGTGGCGTCGCCGATGGCGCCGAACATGATCTGCGGGTCGCTGGCGTAGCCCTGCCGTTGCAGCAGCCCGAGCAGCTGCGGCAGCTTGGTCTGCAGGACGCGCGGCACGTTGCGCATCGAGCCGGTGACGTCGAACAGCACCGCGACGGCCGTCGACTGCGGGTGCTCGTCGGAGTCGCGGCTCTCGCGCGTCGCGTCGCGGGGGTCGAGGGCGGGGTGCACGGTCCGCGCCCCGCTGTCGCTGTAGGAGAACGCGCTCTTGCCGGTGCTCCGGCGGTAGCGGTCGGCGGCGTCGTACACGTCGGTAGACCAGATTCCACTGCCCATGACAGGCTCCTTAGGGGGTGAGGGTGAAGGGTCGGAAGGTGCGCGGGCCGTAGAGCCGGTCCAGCACCTGGTCGAGTTCGCGGAGCAGGCGCCAGGCGTCGTCGGGCCGCTTCTGAAGGGACTGCTGCTGGCAGCCCCGGGCGAAGTCGAGCAGCTCGCGCGGTGCGCGGCGGCCCATCAGCCAGGTCATGCAGCGGCTGGCCGTCGCGATGTCGGTGCCCGGCCCGCAGGGCCGCTTCTTGAGAACCTCGGGCGGGTACCAGTCGTCGTGGCCGGGCACCAGTGCCGGGACGGCGCCGCCACCGGTCACGGAGAAGCACCAGTCGACCAGCACCACGCCGTGCCCGTCCGGCTCGATCAGCACGTGTGGCGGCAGGACCGCGCCGTGCACCACGCCTGCCCGGTGGGCCAGGCCGAGCGCCACCAGCAGCCGACGCCACATCCAGGCCACGTCGCGGGCGTCCAGCCCGTCGGGGTACGCGCGCCGGACCTCGTCGAGGTCGTGCAGGCCGGGCGCGGTGGCGAGCACGTTGATCCGCCGTTCGGCGCCGGTCGTGGCGTCCCGGTGCCGGAACTGGTCAACCAACCGGGGCACGTACGGCAGGTAGCGCGGGTCGCCGCGTTCGGCGATGGTGCGCAGGGCGTGTGCCTCGCGGGCCATCAGGTCGTTGTCGGTGGGCCGCCGGGGCAGCTTGAGCAGCCGGTCGTCGCCGACGTCGTAGAGATCGGCCAGGTCACCCGAGTGCGCCGACCGCCCGAGGCGGTAGTCGCCGAGGACGGTGACCTGTCGGGCCCGCCACCGGGTGGTGACCTGGACGAACGCGTCGGTGGCCTCGGCGCGTACCGCCGGGTCGGCCGGCAGGCGGTCGGGGTGCAGGGCCGCGACCAGCTCGCGGTAGCGCCGGGCCGGCTGGTCCGTGCCGAACAGGTCGGCGTCGGTGCGGGCCGCCGCGACCAGGCGGATGGCCTCTGCGGTCCTCACGGCGTCGGCTCCTCCGGGGCGGGGCGCAGCAGCGCCGGGTGCAGTAGCCGGGCGTCGCCGGCCCGGTAGAGCCGGGCGCGGGGGCCGCCCCGGGCGCCGCCGCGTTCGGTGCTGGCGCCCGTGCCCTCCACGAAGCCCGGCACGGAGATCACCTTGCGGTGGAAGTTGCCGGCGTGCAGCGGCTGGCCCCAGACCGTCTCGTAGACGGCGCGCAGCTCGCTGATCGTGAACTCGGGGGCGAGGAAGCGGGTGGCGAGCGGGGTGTATTCCAGCTTGGACCGGGCCCGCTCCAGCGCGTCGTCGATGATCCGGCCGTGGTCGAAGGCGAGTTGCCGGCTGGCCAGCGCGGTCACCGGCAGCCAGATCGCCTCGTCGGCATCGGTGCCGGCGGCCGGGTCCGGCAGGTCGGGGGCGAACGCGAGGTGGGCGATCGAGACGACGCGCATCCGCGGGTCGCGGCCGGGGTCGCCGTAGCTGGCCAACTGCTCCAGGTGTACGCGGCGCAGCCGCTCGCCGCCGAGCCCGGTCTCCTCGGCCAGCTCCCGTCGGGCGCCGGTGGTCAGGTCCTCGTCGGGGCGGACGAAGCCGCCGGGCAGCGCCCAGTGCCCCTCGAAGGGCGGCTGGCCGCGCCGGATCAGCAGCAGGTGCAGCGCGCCGTCCCGGATGGTCAGCGCCACCACGTCCACGGTCACGGCGACGGACGGGTAGGCCCGGGGGTCGTACGTGGACAGGAAGTCCTGCTCGTCAACCATGTCTCTCTCATTCTGAGAACATCTCGCTCTGAGAAGAACCTAGCGCACGAGAACGCCCCTGCCAAGCCCAGAGTCTCGGGTTCGGCAGGGGCGCCTCAGCGCACGAGACCCGCCAGGTGCGGTCGGCCGCGCAGGTCGTGCAGGGCGAACCCACCGTCCGGCAGGAGAGCGAAGCTCACCGTGCTGGGCAGCGGCACCGGCAGCTTGAAGGCCACCTCGACGGTGTAGGCGTCCGGCAGCCGGTTCTCCAGCGCGGCCAGGCAGCGGGCCTTGCTCCACATGCCGTGCGCGATCGGCCGGCGGAAGCCGAACAGCCGGGCCCCGAGACGGGAGGTGTGGATCGGGTTGTGGTCGCCGGAGACCCGCGCGTACTCCGTACCGACCCGGGGTTCGACCCGCCAGCGAGCCGAACCGGCCGGCGTCGGGGGCCGCTCGCCCCGGTCGCGCCCCGCACCGCCACCGGGCGCGTTGTCCCTGCCGAGGTACGTCGAGACGCCCCGCCAGACCTCCTCCCCGCCGACCCGGCCGACCAGCACCACGTCGACCTGCCGCCCCCGGTCGTGCGGGCGCAGGTTCTCCGCGTACGTGGTGAATTCGAGGGTCTCGTCGGCGCTGATCGGGCGGTGCACGGTGATCCGGTTGCCGACGTGCACCACACCGGTCAGCGGGATGGGAAACTCCGGCCCGGTCATCAGCCGCAGGGTCAGTGGGAAGCCCATGACGTGCGGGAACGTGGCGGGCAGCCGGTCGGTGAGCCGGAACCCGCAGACCCGGTCGTAGTCGGCCAGGCGCGTCCGGTCGACGGCGATCCCGCCGACGGCCAGCTCGACGGGCGGGACGCCGGCCGACCGCCGCCGGCCGCCGACGCCGGGCAGCGCGCCGAGCAGCGCCCGCCGGTAGAGCGCCCCGGCCGCCGGCATCCGGGGCAGCTCGACGCGCTCCCGGCCTCCCGCCCCGGTGCGCCCGGCCAGGTCGTGTGTCGCCTCGCCCGACGGGGCGAGGGCGGAGCGGTCGCGCGTCGCCTCGCCCGACGGCGGGTGTCCGGAGATGTCGTCCGTCGCCATCACGCCCCCAGCAGGCTCTGGCCGCAGACCCGGACGACGTTGCCACTGACCGCGCCGGAGGCCGGCCACGCCAGCCAGCCGATGGTCTCGGCGACGTCCACCGGCAACCCGCCCTGGGACATGCTGTTCATCCGCCGGCCCGCCTCGCGGATCGCCAGCGGGATGCGCGCGGTCAGCCGGGTCTCGATGAACCCGGGCGCCACGGCGTTGACGCTGATCTGCCGAGCGCGCAGCGCCGGGGCGAGCGACTCGACCAGCCCGACCACGCCCGCCTTGCTGGTGGCGTAGTTGGTCTGTCCCCGGTTGCCGGCGATGCCGGCGATCGACGAGACCGAGACGATCCGGCCGCCGGCCGGGATCAGTTCCCGCTCCAGCAGCACGTCGTTGATCCGCTCCTGGCTGGAGAGGTTGACGTCGATGACCGAGTCCCAGCGGTCGGCGTCCATCCGGCCGAGGGTCTTGTCGCGGGTGATGCCGGCGTTGTGCACGACCACGTCGACCCGCCCGTGCCGGTCGGCCAGGTGCCCGGCGAGCCGGTCCGGGGCGTCCGGGGCGGTCAGGTCCAGCTGGACGGCCGTGCCGCCGATCTCGTTGGCGACCGCCGCCAGCTCGTCGCCGGCCGCCGGGACGTCCAGCGCGACGACCCGGGCGCCGTCGCGGGCCAGCACCCGGGCCAGCGCCGCGCCGATGCCCCGGGCCGCCCCGGTGACCAGGACGACCTGCCCGTCCAGCGGCCGGTCCCAGTCGGCCGGCGGCCCGGCCGTGCCGGCGCCGACGCGGACCACCTGCCCCGAGACGTACGCGGACCGGCCCGAGAGCAGGAACCGCAGGGTCGCCTCCAGGCTGGTCCAGGTGCCGGCGTCGGGGCCCTTCGTGGCGTACACGAGCTGGGCGGTGACGCCCCGGCCGAACTCCTTGCCGATGCTGCGGGTCAACCCCTCCAGAGCTCGCTGGGCCGTCGCCTCCCTGGGGGACCCGCACTCCTCGGGCGGGGTGCCGAGCACGACGACCCGGCCGCTGGGCAGCACCGACCGGGCGCGCGGGTGGAAGAAGTCGTACAGCCGACGCAGGTCGGTGGAGTCGGTGATGCCGGTGGCGTCGTACACCAGGGCGGCGAAGCGCTCGGTGGACTCCACGGCGTCGGGATCGCGCAGCTCGACCCCGGCGGCGGTCAGGATCTTGCGGGTCGGCTCGGCGAGCCGGCCGCCGGTCGCGGCGCCGAGCAGGACGGGGCCGGACGCCAGGGGGTCGCCGGGGGTGTGCCGGCGCAGTCGCGGCGGGTCGGGCAGCCCGAGGCGCTTGACCAGCGCGCGGCCGGCCCCCGATCGGACGAAGCTCGCGTACCTGTCGGTCATAGGCGTAGCCTACTGGCGAGTAGGTTCAGGGCAAGTCTTTCGAGGAGGCGGGATCGTGCAGAGCATCCGGCGGGTCGCGGTCATCGGCGGCAACCGCATCCCCTTCGCGCGGTCCAACTCGCGGTACGCGAGCGCGTCGAACGCCGACATGCTGGGCGCGGCGCTGGACGGGCTCGTCGCCCGGTTCGGCCTGGCCGGCCAGCGGGTCGGCGAGGTGGTGGCCGGCGCGGTGCTCAAGCACGCGAAGGACTTCAACCTGACCCGCGAGGTGGTGCTCGGCTCGAAGCTCGACCCGCACACCCCCGCGTACGACATCCAGCAGGCCTGCGGCACCGGGCTGGAGGCGGCCATCCTGGTCGCCAACAAGATCGCCCTCGGGCAGCTCGACGTCGGCATCGCCGGCGGCGTGGACACCACCTCCGACGCCCCGCTGGCGGTCAACGAGGAGATGCGCCGCACGCTGCTCAGGCTGAACAGCGCCCGTACCCTCGGCGAGCGACTGAAGATCGCCGCGAAGCTGCGCCCCACCCAGCCGTTCCGGCCGGAGATCCCGCGTAACGCGGAACCGCGTACCGGGCTGTCGATGGGGGAGCACGCCGCCCGCACCGCGCTGCGCTGGCAGGTCGACCGGCAGGCCCAGGACGAGCTGGCGCTGCGCTCGCACCAGCGGCTCGCCGCCGCGTACGACCGGGGGTTCTTCGACGACCTGCTGACGCCGTACCTCGGGCTGAACCGGGACCAGAACCTGCGCCCCGACAGCAGCCTGGAGAAGCTCGGCTCGCTGAAGCCGGTCTTCGGCGCGAAGGGGCCCGACGCCGAACAAGCGACCATGACCGCCGGCAACTCGTCGCCGCTGACCGACGGCGCCTCGACGGTGCTGCTGGCCAGCGAGGAGTGGGCCCGCGAGCACAGTCTGCCCGTACTGGCCTGGTTCTCCTGGTCGGAGACCGCCGCCGTCGACTTCGTGCACGGCGACGAGGGGCTGCTGATGGCCCCCACGTACGCGGTGCCCCGGCTGCTGGCCAGGGCCGGGCTGACCCTCCAGGACTTCGACTTCTACGAGATCCACGAGGCGTTCGCCTCGCAGGTGCTGGCCACCCTGGCCGCCTGGGAGTCGCCGGAGTTCTGCAAGGAGAGGCTGGGCCTGGACGCCCCGCTGGGCGCGATCGACCGGGAGAAGCTGAACGTCAACGGCTCGTCGCTGGCCGCCGGGCACCCGTTCGCGGCCACCGGCGGCCGGATCGTGGCGACCCTGGCGAAGCTGCTCGCCGAGAAGGGCGGCGGCCGGGGGCTGATCTCGATCTGCGCGGCCGGCGGCCAGGGCGTGACCGCGATCCTGGAGCGCTGACGCCCGGTACGGCGCGGTCGCCCCGGCACGCCGACGCCCGCCGGGCACTCGCCTGGCGGGCGTCGGGAGGATCGGTACCGGCTCAGCGGAGAGTGAACTTCTCCGCCGGGCCGATCCCGGTGCGGTTGGCGGCCAGTGGGCTCGCCCCGGCGTTCGCGGCGGTGACGTACCGGCCGTTGGCGACCGCCTTGAGGCTCACCGTGCCCTCGCGGTTGCGCACGACGGTGAACCGCTCCCAACTGCCGACCGTGCTCCGGCCGGCGATCAGCGGCAGCCCGTCGGCGGCCGTGACGAAGCGGTTGTTGGCGCGGGCGAACAGGGCCACCTGCCCGTTGCCGAGGTCCACCACGTCGAATCGCTCGGAGGTGCCGGTTGCCGTCCGGTTGGCGATCAACGGCTTCGTGCCCGCGCTCTCGGCCGTGACCAACCGGCCGTTGACGAGGGCCCTCAGCGATCGGGCCGCATCAGTGACCTTGACCTGGTGGAACTTCGCGGACGTGCCGACAGTGGTCTGGTTGGCGATCAGGTACGGCGAGGTCTCGGACAAGGGGCTGACGTACCGGCCGCTGGACACCGACCGGAGGCTGATGCTGCCGTCGGCGTTACGCACGAGGGTGAACCGTTCCGTGGTGTCCACCCGGGTACGCGTCATGGTGAGCAGCTCGACGGCGGCGGTGTCGGCCGAGACGTACCTGCCGGTGGCCCGGGAGACGAGGGCCACCTGCCCGGAGCCCGCGTCCGCGAGGTCGAACTGCGCCGCCGCCGTCAGCCCGGCCTGGTCCAACCCGAGCACCGTCGAGTTCTGGGACGGCGGGCTGACGTAGCGCAGGTTGTGCAGCGCGAGCAGACCCACGGTCCCCGTGCCCGGCAGCACACTGACCAGATCCGTCCTGTCGTTCGACCGGCCGTCGGGGCCGGTGACCCGGGTGGAGACCGCGTACTCGCCCGGGTTCGCATAGCGGTGCGAGGCGACGGGCGAGGCCTGGGTGACGACCGTCCCGTCGCCGAAACTGAACTGGTAGGAGTTGATCGGGGTAAAGCCAGGCACGGACGCGGTGGCGTCCACGGTCACCGAGGCCGCGGCGAGGTCCAGGGTGACGCTGGTGCGAGCCAGCGGGGTCCGGACGGTCTCGACCGCGCCCCGGTCGGCGTAGGCGACCGGCCCGGCGCCGGTGTTCGGGGCGGTCGGGTCGTCGACCCGAGGCGCGTTGACGCGGTCCTCCGGCCGGTAGCCGGGCGCCGCCGAGTTCGCCGAGTCGTATCTGTCCCTCGGGTTGGGCGTGTCCCGGTCGTGGGCGGCCTGGCCGGACGCGGTACGGAAGGCCGCCAGCCCCATCCGCGTGCCGTTCCACGAGTAGGCCACCCCGGACGGCGAGGTGAAGTGGTACGTGTTGTTGTAGTCGACCACGGTGCCGGTGACCGCGTCGCCGTGCACCCCGATCTCCCCTTCGTCCGGTGGCGAGCCGACGCAATGGGGCTGACCGAGACGGCCGTTCGAGGTCAGCATGTTGTTCTGCACCGACACCCCGGTCGATGCCCCGTCGACCCGGATGCCGCCGAGGCAGTTGTACCCGACGGTGTTGTTGGTGATGGCCGTACCGGTGGCGCCGTGGTTGTGGATGCCGTAGCCGGTCCCGTTACGGACCTCGTTGTTGACCACCTCCACGTCGGCCGCGCCCGGGCCCACCGCGACGCCGGCCCGGCTGAAGCCGAGGACGACGTTGCCGAGGATGGTGTTGCGAGGGCCGTCGACCTGGATGCCCACACCGTTGGTGTTGGTGGCTCCGGTCCCCACGGTCGTTCTCGAGACGAGCACGTCGCTGGATGCGGCATCCATGGTCAGCCCGGTGACGAGCGCCATTCCGCTGACGACGACGTTCTTCAGGTTCGACCGGGTGACCGCGGTGAGCCGTACGGCGGGTGTGGTCGAGACCTGTGCCATCGCGAAGCTGCCGCCCTGGACCGTGATGCCCGAGGCGTCGCGGAAATCGAGGGCGGGCAGGTCGGTCGCCCCGCTGACCCGGAGATTCCGCAGCAGGATGTCGTGCTGGCCGTCGACGACGTAGCCGGACGTCGGGCCGTGGAGGGTGGCGGTGCCGGTGGCGGAGAAGACGATCGGTCGTTCCGGCGTACCGGAGTTGGCGATCGTGACGCGCTCCCGGTAGTTGCCGCCACCGATGTCGACCGTCTGCCCCGCCGTGGCCACCGCGGCGGCCCTGCCGATCGTGCAGAAGGGCTGTTCCAGGGAGCCGGACCCGCCGTCCGAGCAGGCGGTCGAGGTGCCCCGGACGTACAGGGTGCCGGGCTCCTCGGCGTGAGCCGGTGTCACGGCGCCGAACAGGGTGCCGGCCAACGCGAGAGCGGTGAGGCCGGCAAGGGGAGTTTTGCGCATGGGTGTCCTCAGAGGGAGGAAGAATGCTCCGGCGCGTACCGGAGATGAGACGGAGTCGATGATCTCCCACCTGACGGTCTCCGGCTGCCCTCTGGGACATAGCCGGCAGCCGGCGCCTGGACGGGGTGTCGGACGGGGGGCCTAACCTGAGGCGGTCCCTTCCACTGTCGACCGAAGGACGGCTCCGGTGTCAGCCACCCCGACGTCCGTGCCCGATCCCGGGGCCCACCCCGCGGTGTCCCTGCCGGCCCCGCCTGGTCGCGCGTCGTCAGGGGGCGTCGGGATCGGCCGGAGCGCCCAGGTCGTCACCGGCCTGCTGCTGCTCGTGCCGGCGGTCGCCGCCCTGCTCTGGTCGTACGTGCTTCCGTCGGTCCGCACGCTGGTGGAGAGCTTCCGGCGGAGCAACGGGCCGGGTGGCCCGACCGAGGCCGCCGGCGGCGACAACTACACACAGGTGATCGAGCGCGGGTTCCTCGGCGACCTGGGCTTCGCGCTGCTCCTCGCCCTCGTTCCGCTGCTCCTCGCGCTGCTCGTCGCCCCGCTCCTCGCGCTCGCCGCGGCGCGGGCCGGCCGGGTGCCCCGCCTGGTGACCCGGGCGCTGCTGGCCCTGCCGCTGGCCGCCTACGCCCCGCTCGCCGTGGGGGTGGCATGGACGATGGACCGGTTCGAGGCCGAGGGGGACACCTGGGCGCAGGCGCCCGCGCTGACCGCCGTACGCACCGTGGCGCTGCTGACGGCCGGGTTGGTGGTCGGGGCAGGTGCCACCGTCTTCCTCGCCGCGCTGCGCCGCCGCTCCGGCGACGGCCGGTCCGGCCCGGCGGCCCTGGCCGTCGGCGGTGTGCTCGGGCTGGCCGTCGTCGCGGTGACCGTGCAGTCCTGGTCCCTCCAGTGGCCCGTCCTCGCGGGGCGGGGCGACCAGACCGGCCCGCTGGTACGGATCGTCCGGGAGAGCCTGGTCCACTTCCAGTTCGGCGTCGGCGCCGCCGGCAGCGTGCTGCTGCTGGCGCTGCTGGCGGTGCTCGGCGTCCTGGCGGTCGTCCTGCTCCTGGTCACCCGGACGAGGATCACCTTCACCGGGTGGCGCGACCGCCCGGCCGACCGCCCGGCCGACGATCCGCCCGACCGCCAGACCGCCGATCCGGCCGGCGCGCGCAGTCCGGTCGTGCTCGGCCTGCTGGTGGTGGGGCTGCTGGCGTTCCTCGGTGTGCTCGCGTACGTGCTGACGCCGTGGCTGGGGGTGCTCACCGCAGACGCGCCGGCCCTGCCCGCCGGCCTCTCCACCGGCCGGATCCAGGCCAACACCTGGCTGCCGCCGTTGGTCTCGGCGGTGGTCGGGGTGGGCCTTGCCGCTCTGGCCGGCTTCGCCATCGGGGGCCTGCGCCCGCTCGGCCGCGCCAGCGAGCTGCTCCTGCTGCCGTTCGCGCCCTGGCTCTTCGTCGGCGACGGCCCGCTGGCCATCGCCCACTTCCTCCGGGCCCGGGAGGCCGACCAGCTCGACACCTTCGTCGGGTCGATCCCGCCGGGCTGGCTCTGCATCCCCGCGCTGGTGGCGTTCACCCTCTTCTTCCGGGGCCAGCGGGAACGCTGGGCAGCCGGCGGCCGGTTCGTCCCGACCATGCTGCTGCCCGCCCTCCCCCTGTTGGCGGGCGTCGGGTTGCTCGACTGGCTGGTCGGTGCGCAGAGCTGGCTCTGGCCGCAACTGGTGGTCCAGGACCTCCAGCACGCGCCGGCGACCAACCTGCTCGTCATGCGGCTCGCCCAGACCTTTGGCGCCGAGGGGGCGGCGCAGGGGCTGGTGGCCCAGGTGCTGCCGCTGCCGATGCTGGCACTGTTCCTCGTCGCGTTCGTGGCGTTGCAGGTGGGCTACCTGGACCGGCTCGTCGTCCGGGCGGGGTCGACGGGGGAACGGCGCGACTGACCGTGCGGCAGCGATCCGGTGTGCCCGCCGGACCCACCGCCCGGTTCCCGCTGTCGATCAAGAGGTTTGCGTCCTCCGTCGCGCCGATCCGGGACGCAAACCTCTTGATCAACCCGGCCAGATGTCCGGACGCCACGGCGGACGTGGGCGGTGGCGGGCCCTCACCGGCCGTCCCGCGCCCCCGTCCTGAGGCCGGTCAGGGGCCTGACCAGCTCACCAAAGGCCGGCCAGGCCCGGGACCGTGGTTGGATGCCGGCGGGGTGGACGCGCGCAGCGGTGGGCGTGGCCAGCGCCACGACGAGGGACCGCGATCTACTTGATCGTGCCGGCCGGGGCGAGCCATCGCACGGGCTGGCCGGTCACCTCCGAGATCTGGTCGAAGTCACGGTCGTAGTGCAGCAGGGACAGGCCCTGGTACTCGGCCGTCGCCGCGATCAGCAGGTCGACGGCACCGGCGGACCGATGGGTGCCCCGGGCGGTCAGCTCGTCCTGGATCTCGGCCGCCCGCTCATAGATTCGATCCGGCATCCCCACCCAGTTGAACGCCGCCCGGAGTTGGTCCCCCAGCGACCTGCGGTCGGCCAGTGAACGGGCCGAATACAGGAACTCCAACTCGACCAGCGGACAGACCGCGAGCAGGCCGGCCGTGAGAGGCTGCTCCCACCGGGCCTGCGTGTCGGGGTCGCGGAGCAGCCGGACCAGCGCACTGGTGTCGACCAGGTAATCCGCGAGGCTCACGGGCGGTACGTGGTCTTGTCGAGCAGTTCGTCGAAGTCCCCGGCCTGGGCCCGCGCGCTCAGTTCCGCCAGGGCGCGGGCGCGACGGAGGCGGGCGGCCCCTTCCCGCAGTGCGACGTTCACCGTGTCCTTCTTGGTCTTGGTGCCGAACGCCGCGGCCGCGTCCGCCAACGCCTCGTCGTCGACGTCCACCAGGATCTTGGTCACGCACACCTCCTATATACGGACTGCGCTGTGAGTATATCCATCGCCGATCCGGTCGGGTGCGGAATCGAGGCCGTGCGAGCAGGTCGGTCGGCGAGCAACCTCGCCGGTCCGTGGTTCCGTTCCCCAGACATGAGACAGACGAGAGGTCCAGCGCGGTGAACCGGGCCGAGGAGGACGAGTACCGGCAGTTCGTGATCGCCCGGTTGGAGCCGCTGCGGGTGACGGCGTACCTGCTCTGCCGGGACTGGCACACGGCCGACGACCTGGTCTCCATCACGATCGGCAAGCTCTACCGGCACTGGCGGCGGGTGCGCGCTCTGGAGCACGTCGATGCGTACGTCCGGGGGATGCTCACCAACGCCTGGCTGGACGAGCGGCGTCGGCCGTGGCGCCGCGAGAAGGTGACCGAGGAGCTGCCCGACCGGGTCGACCTGGACCTCCCGCAGGCGGCGCTGGCCGACCGGGAACTGCTCCTGGACCTGCTGATGCAGCTTCCGCCTCGACGGCGGGCGGTGGTGGTTCTTCGCTTCTACTGCGACCTCTCGGTCGAGGAGACTGCCCGGGCGTTGGGCATCAGCGCCGGCACGGTGAAGAGCCAGACCGCACGTGGACTGGGGAGCCTCCGGGCACTGGCGACGGTTGATTCGGCACTGAGCGGAGAACGCGCGTGAGCTACCGGACGATTTTCAGGGAGGCGGTCGGTGAGATCCCGCCCACCTCGATCGATGTGGACCGGGTCATCGCTCGTCAGCGCCGGGCCGGGAAGCTGCACCGCTGGGGCGCCTGCGGTGCGGGGGCAGCGGCCGTCCTGGCGGTGGCCGTCACGGCGGCGCTGCTGCTGCCGGGAGCCGCGCCGCGTACCACGGAGGCCGCGGGCGGCCAGAAGATCACCACCGCGCCGGGCACTCCGGAGGATCTTGCCCGCCTGGACAACGCGGTCTTCGCGGCACTGAAGCGGGAGGCGCCTGGCATGAAGTGGGTACACAAGCCATCCCCGCTCAACCCCGGCCCGAAGACCGACACGTTGAGTGACACCCCGGCCTGGGACGATTCCGACCGGATGAACACTCTCGTGGGCTATGCGGGTTCGGGGTGGATGAGCGTCGACGGCGTCGAAGGACTCGTCATGGTGCGGATCGAGCGGGACGCGACGAAGCACCTCGCCAGCGATCCGTGCGAAGACCTGACACCGAACTCGACGTGTCGAGAGAGCGACGGCCCGAACGGCGAGCGGCTCGTGACGGTGGATTCGCGGAAACAGGAGCAGAGCCGGGACGGCCGCCGGCACGCCCACAACCACCGGCGGATACATGTGTTCCGGCCGGACGGCACAGTGCTCAGTGTGAGCCTGCAGGGCTACTCGCTGGACGGTAGCCAACCGCTGACCGCCGAGGAGCAGGCCGCCGTCGCGCTCGACCCGGCCATCGCCCTGGCCCCGTTGCCGCCGGGCGTGGTGCCGCCGTCACCGACCCCCCGCCCGTCGCTGACGAAGAGCGCCGAGCAGAAGCGCATCGACGACGCCGTCTTCGCGTCGTTGCGGCGGCAGGCTCCCGACGTCATGGGAGCGGGTGGTGCCACCGCGAGCCCGGTCGACCTCGCTTCGGTCTGGCGCGGCAGCGGGAGCGAGAACAACGCCGACAGTTACTGGGGTCAGGGTCGAATCCTGGTCGGCAAGGCGGCCGGGTTGTTCTCGGTGCAGATCCACCGGCAGAATCCGGGCCTCTCCGGGGACATGACGTGTGGCAAGCCCACCAGGACATACGCCTGTACGGCGGGTAAGGGCCCCGATGGCGAACGGCACCGGACCGTCACCAACACCACGCGGAACGGCTCGAAGGTCTCGGCGGAGCGGGGTGTCCACGTCCTACGCAAGGACGGTTCGTGGCTGGCGGTGACTCTCACCGCTGACCTGCCCGACGCCAGGTTCGCGCTGACCGTCGCGCAGCAGCAGGCCGTCGCGTTCGATCCGGCGGTCGCCCTGGCCGGACGGTAGGACGTCGGCGGGAGGTCGCCGGCCGGTGGTACGCGCCGCCGGCCGGCGACCGACCGACTGTCGCCCCTGGTGAGCGGCCGGACGTCCAGTCGGGGTCGTGTCCGCAGGCATGAAAGACTGAGGTACGTGACGATCCCGAACGTGCTCGCCAACCGTTACGCCTCGCCCGAGCTGGTCGCCCTCTGGTCGCCGGAGGAGAAGATCCGGATGGAGCGGCGGCTCTGGCTCGCCGTGCTCCGGGCCCAGCGGGACCTCGGCATCCCCGTGCCCGACGGCGTGGTCGAGGCGTACGAGCGGGTGGTCGACCAGGTCGACCTGGCCTCGATCGCCGAGCGGGAACGGGTCACCCGGCACGACGTGAAGGCCCGGATCGAGGAGTTCAGCGCGCTCGCCGGGCACGAGCACGTGCACAAGGGGATGACCTCCCGGGACCTCACCGAGAACGTCGAGCAGCTTCAGGTGCGCCGCTCGCTGGAGCTGGTCCGCGACCGCGTGGTGGCCACCCTGGCGCGGCTGGCCCGGCTCGCCGTCGAGCACTCCGACCTGGTCATGACCGGCCGCTCGCACAACGTCGCGGCGCAGGCCACGACGCTCGGCAAGCGCTTCGCGTCGGCCGCGGAGGAGCTGCTCATCGCGTACGAGCGGCTGGACGACCTGATCAACTGGTACCCGCTGCGCGGCATCAAGGGCCCGGTGGGTACCGCCGCCGACCAGCTCGACCTCTTCGACGGCGACGCCGACCGGGTGGCCGAGCTGGAGCGCCGGGTGGCCGGGCACCTGGGCTTCAGCCGGGTGCTCGACAGCGTCGGCCAGGTCTACCCGCGCTCGATCGACCTGGCGGTGCTCTCCACGCTGGCGCAGGTCGCCGCCGCGCCGTCCTCGCTGGCGACCACGATCCGGCTGATGGTCGGCCAGGAGTTGGCCACCGAGGGCTTCAAACCGGGTCAGGTCGGCTCCAGTGCGATGCCGCACAAGATGAACACCCGGTCCAGCGAGCGGGTCAACGGCTTCGCGGTGATCATCCGGGGCTACCTGTCGATGGTCGGCGAACTGGCCGGCGACCAGTGGAACGAGGGGGACGTCTCCTGCTCGGTGGTCCGCCGGGTCGCCCTGCCGGACGCGTTCTTCGCCGCCGACGGGCTGTTCCAGACGTTTCTCACCGTGCTGGACGAGTTCGGCGCGTACCCGGCGGTGATCAACCGCGAACTGGAGCGCTTCCTGCCGTTCCTGGCCACCACGAAGATCCTGGTGGCGGCGGTCCGGCGCGGCGTCGGCCGGGAGGTCGCCCACGAGGCGATCAAGGAACACGCGGTCGGGGTGGCCCTGGCGATGCGCGAGAAGGGCGCCACCGAGAACGACCTCTTCGACCGCCTCGCGGCGGACGGCCGCCTCAACCTGACCCGCGCCGAGATCGACGCCCTCGTCGCCGACCGCACCGCCTTCGTCGGCGCCGCCCCCGCCCAGATCGAGGCGGTAGCCCGCCGAGTAACCGCCGTCGTGAACGCCCACCCCCAGGCCGCCACCTACACCCCACCCCCCATCCTCTGAACCCCCACCCACCCCACCCACCCGCCCCCGTCGCGACGGTTGATCAAGAGGTTTGCGCCCTGTTCGATCTCCGATTCGGACGCAAACGTCTTGATCAACCGGGGGCATCGGGGGCCGGGGCCGGGGGCGTCGGGGTCCGGGGGCGTCGGGGGCCGGGGTCAGGAGTCGCGGGTGGGGGTTTCGGCGGCCGAGCGGAGGTTGGGGGCGCTTGCCGGTTCGGCGATGCCGCCGGGGGACTCGGTGAAGGCGGGGTCCTGCGCGGTCTCCGCGGCGACCAGGGGCTGGTCGGGCGGCATGACGTCGGGCATCTTGGCCACCACGACCACGGCCGTGCCGTACGCGCAGATCTCCATCCACATCTCGCCGCAGTCGCGGCTGTCGAAGCGCATCCCCACCACGGCGTTCGCGCCGATGCGGCGGGCCTCCTCGCCGAGTCGGGCCACCGAGTCCGTACGCCACCTGGTGAGGTTGTCGGGCGCCATCGGGTCGTACGCGCCACCGCGCAGGTTCTTGACCCCCTCGCGGTACGGGTTCCGCGTCCTGGCCATCGATGACACCACTTCGCCGAGGATCTGGCGGATCTCGTACCCGGGTAGTTGCTCCGTCGTCACGACCAGCACGCTTCCGATGCTGTCAGGGTGGACCCGCGCCTGATCGCGAGCCTTGGTCACCTGATCGGATGCTGCAAAACGGCGCGGCGCGGACGGCCGGAGCGTCGCCGGCCATCCGCGCCGCCCGCGGCGCTAACCGTCAGACACCGGCCGTCTGGGTGATCCAGGCCCGGTTGTACGCGACGCTGCCGTAGTTCTGGATGCTCTGGCCGTCGGCGGTGGAGGCGACGCCGACCTGCGCGCCGTTGTAGAACTGCGGGCCGCCCGAGTCGCCCCGCCAGGCGTTGCCGTTGATCCGCGTGCTGCGGATGGCCTGCCCGCCGTACGCGTCGGTGGCGCTGTTGCTGGTCACCCGGACCGAGGCGGTCTTGAGCTGGGTGGCGGCGGAGCAACCGCTGTAGCAGGTCATGCCCCAGCCGTAGATCGAGTTGGTCGAGTTGATGGGCGGGTTGCTGTTGGCCAGCGTGACGTACGAGGTGCTGACCGAGCTGGACAGGCGCATCAGGGCCAGGTCGTACCGGCTGTAGGTGGCGCTGACGGTGCGGGTGACGCCGCCGGAGGAGCGGTAGACGCTGCCGACCCGGACGGACATCGTGCCGCTGACGCAGTGCCGGGCGGTGAGCACCCAGTCCGGCGCGATGATGCTGCCGGAGCAGGTGAACGAGCCGTTGCTGAGCACGGCGGCGACCCACGGCGCCGACGAGACGGTGCCGCCGCCGATGATGGGCTGCGGACCGGCCGGGGCGGCGAGGGCGCCGGAGCTGGCGCCGAGCAGGCCGGCCGCCGCGGTGGCCAGCACCGCGATCATGGATCGGATGCGCATGGGGGCTCCTTCGGGGTGGGGCCCGGGTTCACCGGGTCGAGCTGTCGGCCGGCGGGCGGGGTGGCCCGGCCGGTCGAGCACGTCCGATCGACGTGCGCCGATGTACGGTAGGGCTCCTGAGATGTCGTTCACAAGGCATCGATCGAAAATGATGGATCAGATGGGATGGCGGACCCGACGGTGGGCGGGTGCCCCACGGTCCGGCGGAGCGGGGCGAAACGGGCTGGTCGGCAACGGATACGCATCGGGATCGCAACGAACCCGCATCGGACCCGGGCCCCTGCGCCGGGATTGTCGATCACTGCCCGAGCCGCGTCCGACCGGTGCGTCCGAGGCGGTATCTGCCAGGTAGGCTGGCTGCGCTCGCCCGTTGTGGGTCGGCACCCAACTGCGTACACAGTCAGGAGTGCCCAGTGCCTCGCGTCGTAGTCGACGTCATGCTCAAGCCCGAGATCCTCGATCCCCAGGGCCAGGCCGTCGCAAACGCGCTGCCCCGGCTCGGCGTCAGCGACGTCGCCTCGGTTCGGATCGGCAGGCGGATCGAGATCGAATTCACCGGTGAACCGGACCTGGACCGGGCCCGCGAGATCGCCGACAAGCTGCTCGCCAACCCGGTCATCGAGGACTTCACGGTCCGCGTGGTCGAGGCCGACGAGACCGCGGACGCCCGCTCGTGACCGCCCGGGTCGGTGTGGTCACCTTCCCCGGCTCGCTGGACGACGGGGACGCTGCCCGGGCCGTCCGGATCGCGGGCGCCGAACCGGTCCGCCTCTGGCACGGTGACCCGCGCCTGCACGGGGTGGACGCCGTCGTCCTGCCCGGCGGCTTCTCCTACGGCGACTACCTGCGCTGCGGCGCCATCGCCCGGTTCGCCCCGGTGATGGAGACGATCGTGGACGCGGCCCGGGGCGGCCTGCCCGTGCTCGGCATCTGCAACGGCTTCCAGATCCTCTGCGAGGCCCACCTGCTGCCCGGAGCGCTCACCCGCAACCAGCACCTGCACTTCCGCAACCGCGACCAGATCCTGCGCATCGAGTCGGCCGGCACGGCGTGGACCAACGCGTTCCAGCCCGGCCAGGAGGTGCTGATCCCGGTCAAGAACGGCGAGGGCTGCTACGTCGCCGACACCGCGACGCTGGACCAGCTCGAGGCCGAGGGCCGGGTGGTCGCCCGCTACGTCGGCGGCAACCCCAACGGATCGCAGCGCGACATCGCCGCGATCACGAACCCCGCCGGCAATGTGGTCGGCATCATGCCGCATCCCGAGCACGCGGTGGAGGCGCTCACGGGCCCCTCCCTGGACGGTCTCGGCTTCTTCACCTCGGTGCTCAAGCACCTGGTGGGGGCGCCGGCGTGACCGTGCGCGGCATCATCGGTCGGCTCACCCGCCCGTCGGGCGGACGCGAGCGCAGCGAGGAGAGGTCATGACCCCCCACCCGGACGAGGTACGGGAGAACCCGGAGGCCTTCCCGGCCGCCCCGGCGCAGCCGGTGGAGCCGCGTCCGGCCGCCGTCGCGCCGCCGGCCGGGCGTCCCGGGCGGCCGGTGACTGCCGACTGGGCCGACGGCCTGGACACCGTGCCGCGCGCCGGGGGCACCCCCGGTGAGCTCCAGCCGTACGCCGAGCTCGGGCTCCGCGACGACGAGTACGAGCGGATCCGGCAGATCCTCGACCGGCGGCCCACCCAGGCCGAGCTGGCGATGTACTCGATCATGTGGAGCGAGCACTGCTCCTACAAGTCGAGCAAGGTGCACCTGCGCCAGTTCGGCGAGAAGGCCCCGCCGAGCGACCGGCTGCTCGCCGGCATCGGCGAGAACGCCGGCGTGGTGCAGATCTCCGACGAGCTGGCGGTGACCTTCAAGGTCGAGTCGCACAACCACCCGAGCTTCGTCGAGCCCTACCAGGGCGCGGCGACAGGCGTGGGCGGCATCGTCCGGGACATCCTCGCCATGGGAGCCCGTCCGGTCGCGGTGATGGACCCGCTGCGCTTCGGCGCCGCCGACCACCCCGACACCGCCCGGGTGCTGCCCGGCATCGTCGCCGGTGTGGGCGGCTACGGCAACTGCCTGGGCCTGCCGAACATCGGCGGCGAGGTCGTCTTCGACCCCTGCTACCAGGGCAACCCGCTGGTCAACGCGCTCTGCCTCGGCGTGCTCCCGGTCGACCGGTTGCAGAACAAGGCCGCCGCGGGCCCCGGCAACGTCGTGGTGCTGATGGGCGCCAAGACCGGCCGGGACGGCATCGGCGGTGTGTCGGTGCTGGCCAGCGCCACCTTCGACGAGGGCAGCGAGAAGCGCCGCCCGTCGGTGCAGGTCGGTGACCCGTTCATGGAGAAGCTGCTCATCGAGGCGTGCCTGGAGCTGTACGACGCCCGGCTGGTCGTCGGCATCCAGGACCTCGGCGGCGCCGGCCTGACCTGCGCGCTGACCGAGACCGCCGCGGCGGCTGGCACCGGCATGCGGGTCTGGCTGGAGCGGGTGCCGCTGCGCGAGCCCTCGATGGAGCCGCACGAGATCCTGGCCAGCGAGTCGCAGGAGCGGATGCTGCTGGTCGTCGAGCCCGAGAAGCTCGACGCGGTACTCAAGATCGCCGAGAGGTGGGGCGTCTGGGCGACCGCGATCGGCGAGGTCACCCCGCCGGCGCCGGACGGGCAACCGGGCCGACTGCTGGTCACCTGGCGCGACCAGTTGGTGGTCGACGTGCCGCCGGGCTCGCTGGTGGACGACGGACCCGTCTACGCCCGCCCGATGCGCGAGCCGGCCGACCTGATCCTGCTCCAGGCCGACCGCGCGGAGACGCTGCCCCGGCCGGCCGACCCGGAGGCGCTGCGCGAGACCGTGCTGCGCATGATCGCGTCGCCCAACCTGGCCGACAAGTCCTGGGTCACCGAGCAGTACGACCGTTACGTGCTGGGCAACACCGTGCTCGCCCAGCCGGAGGATTCCGGCGTGATCCGGATCGACGAGCGGACCGGGCTCGGCGTGGCGCTGTCGGTGGACGGCAACGGCCGGTACGCGCGACTCGACCCCTACCACGGCACGAAGCTCGCCCTGGCCGAGGCGTACCGGAACGTCGCCGTCACCGGCGCGAAGCCGATCGCCGTCACCAACTGCCTCAACTTCGGCTCGCCGGAGGACCCGGGCGTGATGTGGCAGTTCGCCGAGGCCGTCCGCGGCCTGGCCGACGGCTGCGCCGAGCTGGGCATCCCGGTCACCGGCGGCAACGTCAGCTTCTACAACCAGACCGGCGCGGCGGCCATCCACCCGACCCCGGTGGTCGGTGTGCTCGGGGTGCTCGACAACGTGGCCGACCGGGTGCCGATGGGCTTCGCGTCCCGGCCGGGCGGCGAGCCCGACCAGATCTTCCTGCTCGGCGAGACGCACGTGGAGCTCTCCGGCTCGGAGTGGGCCTGGGTCACCCACGAGCACCTCGGCGGCGTACCCCCGCAGGTCGATCTGACCCGCGAGCGGCTCCTGGCCGACCTGCTGGCGGAGGCCGCGCGGGTCGGGCACCTGAGTTCCGCGCACGACCTCTCCGACGGTGGCCTCGCGCAGAGCCTGGTGGAGTCCTGCCTGCGACGCGGCGTCGGCGCCCGGGTCGCGGTGCCGGAGCGGTTCGACGGCGGCTCGATGCCGTTCGTCTACCTGTTCAGCGAGTCCGCCGGACGGGTCATGGTCTCGGTGGCGCGCGGCCACGAGAAGGCGTTCACCGCGCTCTGCGCCGAGCGCGGGGTGCCGTTCGAGCTGATCGGTGTCACCGACCCAGCCGGCGGTGCGCTGGAGGTGCACGGCCAGTTCCGGATCGGCCTGGACGAGCTGCGCGCCGCGCACACCGAGACGCTGCCACGTCTCTTCGGGGGCGCGGGCGTCGTCGAGGTGCCAGCTCCGGCCGCCGGTGTGGCGGGTGCGGTCGAGGCCGTGCCGCTGCCCGTCGCCGAGCACGCCGACGCCGGTGCGGAACCGACTGCCGGCCGAGGCGAGACCGGGGCGCCGGTGGACCCGACGGCTGTCGCGGCCGAGCCGATCGCGTCGGCCGGGCCGGTTCCGCCGACCGGTGCCGTCGAGCCGGTGGCCCCGGCGCGGGCGGCAGCCCCGGCGGAGACCGAGGCACCCGGCCCGGAGCAGCCGGCTGCCGAGGCCGCCGGACCGATCGAGACCGCCGGACCGATCGAGACCGCAGGATCGGCCGAGACCGCCGGACCGGCCGAAACCGGCGGGGCGCCTGCCCCCGAGGCCGGTGACACCGAGCCCGGTCAGCGCTGAGGCGTTGGCCGCGGCCGTCCACGCGCAGCCCGGTTCCGGCGCCCGGTTCGACTGGGGGCTGACGGGGGCGGCTGAGCTGGGCCGGGTCTGCGGGGTGCTGGTGGTGGTGGACGTGCTGTCGTTCACCACCGCCGTGGACGTCGCGGTCGGGCGTGGCATGCGGGTACACCCGTTCCCGTGGGGCGAGCAGGCGGCCGACTACGCACGGCGGGTGGGCGCGGTCGCCGCGGTGGGCCGCCGGCAGATGACCCCGGACCATCCGTGGTCACTCTCGCCCGCCGCGCTGACGACCGCGCCGGTCGTCGCCGATCTCGTACTGCCGTCGCCGAACGGATCGGCGATCAGCGCGGCGGCCAGCGCCACCGGGCTGCCGGTGGTCGCGGCCTGCCTACGCAACGCACACGCCGTCGGCCGTTGGCTGACCCACCATGGGTACGGCTCGACGGATGCGCCGATCGGCGTGATCGCCTCGGGCGAGCGCTGGCCGGACGGCTCGCTGCGCCCCTCGGTCGAGGACCAGCTCGGGGCGGCCAGCGTGCTGGACGCCCTGTCGGGTGTGCCCGGCGGCCTCTCCGTGGAGGCGGCCATGGCGCTCGCCGCGCTCGCCAGCACTCCCGATGTGTCCGCCGCGGTACGCGGCAGCGTGTCCGGCCGCGAGCTCATCGAGGGCGGCTTCGCCGAGGACGTCGAGGTCGCCACCCGGGTCGGCGTCTCGGACGTGGTCCCGGTGCTGCGTCAGAACGTCTTCTCCGCCGCCTGACGGCGCTGCCGGGCACCTTCCGCCCGACGGAGCCGAGGGCGTGCCCGACCCGCTTACGCCCGACCCGACCCGGGCCCGCGCCGCCCGGTACGTTCACCACTCTGTCTGCGTCCCGGAACAGCGGCGAGTCTGTCTGCGTCCCGGAACAGCGGCGAGTCTGTCTGCGTCCCGGAACAGCGGCGAGGGCCGCCCGGAGTTCCGGACGGCCCTCGCCGTGGTGCTGTCGTCGGGGTGTGCCCCGAGCGGTCAGTCGTCCAACCAGTCCAACCGGCGGCCACCGCGGTCCTGCTGCGGTGGGCCGTCCGGGCGACCGCGACCGGTCTGCGGCTCGTCGTGGCCGCCCTGCTGACCGTAGCCGCCCTGACCGTACCCGCCCTGCTGGCCGTGGCCGCCCTGCTGGCTGTAGCCACCCTGCTGGTCGTATCCACCGCTGCGGCCGTCGTATCCGCCGCGCTGCTGCGGGGGCTCCTGGCCGTAGCCGCCCTGCTGACCGTAGCCACCCTGACCGTAGCCACCCTGACCGTAGCCGGCCTGGTTGTCGTACGAGGTGGGCTGGTCGTAGCCGCCACCCTGGCCGTGGCCGCCGCGGGGCGCGGGCTCCTGGCCGTAGCCGCCCTGCTGGTCGTAGCCACCCCGCTCGTAGCCGCCCTGCTGGTCGTAGCCGCCGGTCGGTTCGCCACCCCGGCCGTACGCCCCGGGCTCGGACTGGCCGTAGCCCTGACCCTGCTCAGGCTGGTAGACGCCGGTCGCGTACGGGTCGGCCGGGGCCGGGTACTGGGTGGCGTCGCCGGTGTAGCGGCCGGTCGGCTCGTCGTACCGTTCGCCGTGGCCCCGGCCGCCGCCGGCAGGCGGGTAGCCCGCCGCACCCGCCGCACCGGCCGGAGCGCTGTAGTCGTTGCTGCCGTAGCCGCTGCCCGAGGCGGGCGCGTTGCCGTAGCCGCTGCCCGATGACGGCGCGTTGCCGTAGCCGCCACCGGATCCGCCGCTGCCGTAGCCGCCGCCGGAGGCGGGTGCGTTGCCGTAGCCGGCAGCGCCGTAGCCGCCCGGCTCGTCGCTGTAGCCGCTGCCGCCCCAGCCCTGCTGGTTGCCCGCCGCTCCGTAGGGCTGCGGGGGAGCGCCGTACGGGTCCGGCGGCACGTCGTCGACCACGGGGCGTTGCATCATCGTGGGGGCGTCGCTGAGCGCGGTGCCGCCGACCATCGTCGGATCCGGTGCGGCACCGACCCGGTTGACCACCCGGGTCTGGTCGTCCGCACCCCGGAGAGCCCCGCGCGCCGCCGGGACCGCGCCGGCCCCCGCCGGGGCGTCGTCGTCCTCGTCACCGCTGTCCTTGCGCCGCATCCAGAGCAGCACGATGGTGCCGACACCGGCGGCGACGAGCAGGCCGCCGAGCAGGATGAACAGCCAGCCCATGCCGTCGGAGCTCTCGTTGCCGGCGTTGGCCGCCGCGCCCGGGGTCGCGTCGCCGGTCGCCTCGGGGGTCTCGTCGACGGGTTCCTCGGTGGGGAGAGGCTCGTCGCTGGCCGAGGGGGTGGCGCTCGGGGTCGTCTCGACCTTGATCGCCAGGGTGATGCGCTGGCCGGTGATGCTCTGCCCGGCGGACGCGTCGAAGCTCTTGGTGGCGTAGATCTCACCGAGGCTGGCGCCGACGGCGAGCCGGCCCGGCGCGATCGGCTTCTCGGTGGTGCCGTTGAAGCGGAAGTTGCCGTTGTCGTCGCTGATCGTGTCGATCTTCTTGCCGGCGCCGTCCTGGAGCATGACCACGGCGTTCGGCACGGCCTTGCCGTTCGCCTGGGCGACCACCTTGCCGGAGACCGACTTGACGGTCTGCGCCTGCGGCGGCTGGGTCGGCTGCGCCTTGCCCTTGACGCCGAGCTGGAAGGTGGCGGTGCCCGGGCCGGATTCGGCCTCGACCGCCACGGTGACGGTGACGTTCGCGTCCCCGGCGTTGTCGTTGGCCCTGATCCGCAGCAACTGGGGTCTCGGCTGGCCGCCAGCGAATCGGATCGTGCCACAGCCGCCGGCGCAGCTTACGCCGCCCGGCAGTCCGGCGAGACTGATCCGGGCCTCCTCGTCGCCATCGCGGGGGGTGACGAGCACGGTGATGGCGGCGTCGCTGCCGGCGTTGACGGTGATCGACCCGGGCGACACGCTGACGTCGGCGGCCAGGGCTGGTGTGGCGGGGACGGTGAGCAGGGCGCCGACAACCAGCGCCACGACCACACCGGCCCGCTGCTTCCAGGCACGTCGGTGTGTTGACACGTCCACCGCCTTCCGGACTGACTTCCCTCGGCCGGCGGGGCGCCGGGCCGGGGATCATCACGGTACGAATACGCCGTCGGCAACTATGCCTTGTCTGACCGGATCAGCGCGACCCAGGGCCAGCGTCAGGCGTGGTGTGCTCGGGCCGTATCGTCCCGTCGTGTCCTCTCCGCACATTAAGTCCGCCGCGGTCGCGGCGGCGTTGTCGGCGCTCGACGAGGGGCGTACGCCCGAACGACCGGTCCTCCGGGATGCGGTCCGTGCCCTGTTGACCGTCCTTGCGGAGCGCGCCCCCGGCCGATCGGTGGAGGTGCGTGTCCCACCTTACGGCGCAGTTCAGTGCGTTCCGGGCCCCCGACACACCCGTGGCACCCCTGCGAACGTCGTCGAGATGGAGCCGGGGACCTGGCTGGCGGTGGCCACCGGACGGCTCGACTGGGCTGACGCGATCACCCAGGGTCGCGTACGGGTGAGCGGAAACCGGGCGGATCTCTCCGCGTACCTCCCGCTCTAGCTGCGGTGATGCCCATCGACCGGTGACGCGACGGAGCCAGATCGTGACTTTCTGTATCGACTCCGATTCGCGTACACTGTCAGGCGACGACAGTGGTCCCGGCTGAGGAGTGCGGATCCGCCCCCCGCGTGATTCCGCAAGGCCGGTCCAGACCAGCATGAGGGAGCGCAGGTGCCCCGAGGCGACGGCCGGCTGAGCCACGACCTTGATCCCCAACGACCAGGCCCGCAGGACGCGTGTGGCGTCTTCGGCGTCTGGGCGCCCGGGGAGGAGGTCGCGAACCTGACCTACTTCGGGCTCTACGCCCTACAGCACCGTGGCCAGGAGGCGGCGGGCATCGCGGTCAGCGACGGCTCGGGCGTGGTGGTCTACAAGGACCTCGGCCTGGTCGCCCAGGTCTTCGACGAGCCGACCCTGGCCAGCCTGCGCGGGCACCTGGCGATCGGGCACGCCCGCTACTCCACCACCGGCGGCTCGACCTGGGAGAACGCCCAGCCGACCATCCGGTCCACCACGTCCGGCACCACCATCGCGCTGGCCCACAACGGCAACCTGGTCAACACCGCCGAGCTCCAGCGCGAGGTCGCCGAGCGGGGCCTGCGCGCAGACGGCTCGACCAACGACACCTCCCTGGTGACGATGCTGCTGGCCAGCCGTCCGGACCTGTCGGTCGAGGCGGCGGCGCTGGAGGTGCTGCCGCAGCTGCGCGGCGCGTTCAGCTTCGTGTTCATGGACGAGTCGACCCTCTACGCGGCCCGCGACCCGCAGGGCGTACGCCCGCTGGTGCTGGGCCGGCTGGAGCGCGGCTGGGTGGTGGCCAGCGAGACGGCCGCGCTGGACATCGTCGGCGCGAGCGTGGTCCGCGAGGTCGAGCCCGGCGAGCTGATCGCGATCGACGAGGACGGCCTGCGCTCCAGCCGGTTCGCCGCCCCGGAGCCCAAGGGCTGCCTCTTCGAGTACGTCTACATCGCCCGCCCGGACGCCACCATCGCCGGCCGCAACGTGCATTCCGCCCGGGTGCAGATCGGCCGCCAGCTGGCCAAGGAGCACCCGGTCGAGGCCGACCTGGTCATTCCGGTGCCGGAGTCCGGCACCCCGGCCGCGATCGGCTACGCCGAGGAGTCCGGCATCACCTACGGCGCCGGCCTGATGAAGAACCCGTACGTCGGGCGCACCTTCATCCAGCCGTCGCAGACGCTGCGCCAGCTCGGCATCCGACTCAAGCTCAACCCGCTGCGGGAGAACGTCCGGGGCAAGCGGCTGGTCGTGGTCGACGACTCGATCGTGCGCGGCAACACCCAGCGGGCGATCGTGCGGATGCTGCGCGAGGCCGGCGCGCTTGAGGTGCACGTGCGCATCTCCTCGCCGCCGGTCAACTGGCCGTGCTTCTACGGCATCGACTTCGCCACCCGGGCCGAGTTGCTGGCCAACGGGCTGGACAACGACGGCATCCGGCGCTCCATCGGGGCGGACACGCTCGGCTACGTGTCGCTTTCGGGTCTGATCGCCGCCACCGAGCAGCCGAAGACCCGGCTGTGCCGTGCGTGTTTCGACGGGGAATACCCGATCGAACTGCCCGCCGGCAACCTGATCGGCAAGCACGTGCTCGAAGGGGTGGGCCGGCGGGTCGTCGCGGAGGCGCCCGACACCCCGGAGCAGAACACCGCCCCGCTCGTCGCCACTCCGGGCGGCGTGATCACACACCGCCCGTAGCACCACCCGGCACGGGCCGGTCACCGCCGGCACGGTGCCAGAACCAAAGGGGAGAACCGTGACGCACGTGTCCGAGCGCAGCGGCGCAGGAAGCAGCCCGACCGGCGCCGGCGGCGACCGCCAGCCCTGGACGGCCGGCACCGGCCGCCAGGCGCGCAAACGCTCGGTCTCGTACGCGGACGCCGGGGTCTCGATCGAGGCGGGCGACCGCGCGGTCGAGCTGCTGAAGTCGAAGGTGAAGCAGACCCGGCGCCCCGAGGTGATGGGCGACCTGGGTGGCTTCGCCGGCCTGTTCCGGCTGGACACGAAGAAGTACAAGAACCCGATCCTGGCCTCGTCCACCGACGGCGTGGGCACCAAGCTGGTGATCGCGCAGCAGATGGACATCCACGACACGGTCGGCATCGACCTGGTCGCGATGGTCGTCGACGACCTGGTGGCCTGCGGCGCCGAGCCGCTCTTCCTGCTCGACTACATCGCCACCGGCGAGGTCGTGCCGGACCGGGTCGCCGAGATCGGCGCCGGCATCGCCGACGGCTGCCGGTACGCCGGCTGCGCCCTGCTGGGCGGCGAGACCGCCGAGCACCCGGGTGTGCTCCGCCCGGACGAGTACGACATCTCCGCCACCGGCGTCGGTGTGGTGGAGGAAAGCGACATCCTCAGCCCGGACCGGGTCGAGGTGGGCGACGTGGTCATCGCGATGCGCTCCTCCGGCCTGCACTCCAACGGTTACTCCCTGGTGCGGCACGTGCTGCTGGGCGCCGGCCGGATGCGGCTCGACGTGGTGATCGACGACTTCGGCCGGCAGCGCACCCTCGGCGAGGAGCTGCTCACCCCGACGAAGATCTACGCGCAGGACTGCCTCAAGCTGATCGCCGAGGCCGAGGTGCGTTCCATCGCCCACGTCACGGGCGGCGGCATCCCCGGCAACCTGGTCCGGGTGCTCCCCGAGAACGTCGACGCGGTGGTCAACCGCTCCACCTGGAAGCCGCAGCCGATCTTCGACCTGATCCAGTCCAAGGGGCGGATCGAGGACCCGGAGATGGAGGCGACCTTCAACATGGGCGTCGGCATGTTCGCGATCGTCTCCGCCGAGGACGCGGACCGCGCGCTGGCCACCCTGACGGGCCGGGGCGTCGACGCATGGCAGGCCGGCGAGATCATCGAAGGCTCCGGCAACGTGCAGATGATCGGCCAGCACACCCGGGGCTGATCACACTCCCGGTGATCGTACGGGCACCTGATCAGGGCTTCACCCGAGTGGCCGTCGCCGCCTAGCCTGAAGGGCACCCTCGAAGCTGTCGGGGCGACCCGCCCGGGTTCCCTGGCAGCCCTTCAGTCGCTGAGGAGGGCAATGGCTGCTCGGGGACAGTCGTTCAGCGGGATGCGCGGCCTGGCCGCCGTCCCCTCGTACGTGGTCATGCAGCCCACCACCCTGTGCAACCTGGACTGCGCCTACTGCTACCTGCCGTTCCGCGCCGCCGACCGGCGGATGCCGGTGCCGGTGGCCGAGGCGGTGGCGGCCTCGGTCAACCCGTGGGCGGCGGCGGGACGGTTCTCGGTGGTGTGGCACGGCGGTGAGCCGCTGGCCGCCGGCCGGGAGCACCTCGCCGCGCTGATCGCGCCCTTCGGGCCCGAGGTCGAGCACCACGTGCAGACCAACGCCACGCTGATCGACGACGCCTGGTGCGCGTTCTTCGTCGAGCACGGGGTGCGGGTGAGCGTGAGCGTGGACGGCCCTCGGGAGCGCAACGGCGACCGGGTCACCCGGGGCGGCGGGCCCGCGTACGACCGGATTTTGCGCGGGGTGGCGGCGCTGCGCCGGCACGGCCTGCCGTTCTCGGCGCTGGCGGTGGTGGGCCGGCCCGAGCCGGGCCTGGCCACCGAGCTGTACGACTACTTCCTGGGCCTGGGCTGTGACGTGCTCGGCGTCAACATCGAGGAGACCGAGGGGGTCAACCTCCGCGACAACTCGCACGACGCCCGGCTGGTGACCGCCTTCTGGGCGGAGCTGGTGGCGGCCTGGCGCCGGGAGCCCCGGGTCCACCTGCGCGAGGTCGAGTGGTCGCTGCGGTACGCCGCGGCGGTGCTGGACGGCACCGCCGACGATCTGCTTCCCCGGCGGTTGGACCCGATCCCGACGGTTGGCCACGATGGCTCGGTGACCGTGCTCTCGCCCGAGCTGGCCGGTTTCACCGATGTCCGGTACGGCGACTTCAGCAGCGGCAACGTGCTGACCACCCCGCTGGCCGAGATCCTTGCCCACGCGGACCGGACGCCCTGGGTCGGCGAGTTCCTCGCCGGCGTCGAGGCGTGCCGTTCGTCCTGCCCCTACTTCGGGTTCTGCGGTGGCGGTCACGCGGCCAACCGCTACTTCGAGCTGGGGCGTTTCGACGGTACGCAGACCGCGCACTGCCGCAACAGCAAGATCCATTTACTGGAGGGAGTGTTGGAGCATGCCCGAGACCATCAGTCACCGGCAGCCTGACCGGAGGGCGGACGCCCCGGACGAGGTCGTCGACCGGGTGCGGGAAGCCGCGCCGGGACTCACCGCTCTCCTGCGCGAGGCCGAGGTCGCGCGGCGACTACGGGCCGAGGTGGCGGGCGGCGACGGCGCGAGCGCCGTCTGCGCCTGGAACCACTTCGAGAACATCCCGACGTTCTACAACTGGAACAACCGCCCCCGCTGAGACAGACCGTGATCAGGGACCTGCCGATCGTCCGGAGGGTTCTCCGAACGGGGCAGGCCCCTGATCGTCGGGCTGGCGCCGCTTCGATGGGCACATGCGTGAGCACGCGGGCGATCACCGCGTGCTCAGCTTGCTACCGGAGGTCAGCGGGTCGGACGTACCCAGGTGTCCGGGTCTTCGCCCGCGTGATCCTCATCATCGTCGTCGACATACTCTTTGTAGTCGTCGTCGAAGTTGTGCTCAGACTTACCAGCACCCGCCAGTTCGCGCTGCAAGGCGGTGAGGTCGGTGTTCGGGGAGTGGTACTTCAACTCCCGGGCCACCTTCGTCTGCTTGGCCTTAGCACGGCCGCGCCCCATGGCTCGACCCCCTCGCACAGAATGCGGGGCAGCCCGAAGGCGGGCCCCGATGACGTCAGGCATCTCTCGTGGCTCTTACGGTACATGGGGATGCCACCGTTCGGCACCTCGGGTTACCGTCGACCGGCGCCGCGCGTCGCGGTCATCCAGCCGTGACTGATTGTACTCGGTAAGGGGCGATGCCGGGAGCGCCCGTGACACCGGGCAAATCACTACGAAACCAGCTTAACGGGACGCGTGGCTCGTCGGGGCCGGGGGCGGAACGACCGCTCCGCCCCCGGGGCCGTCAACGCAGGTGAATCGTGCGTAGCCGACCCACGTCGGCCATCCGCCGTTCCGCCAGCCGGTCCGCCGCCACCGCCGGCGGCACGCCCTCGGCATCCGCCAGCCGCAGGATCTCCCGGGTGGTGTCGTAGATCCGGGTGGCGCGCAGCTTGGCGCGCTCGAAGTTGAAGCCCTCGATCTCGTCCGCCACCTGGATCACGCCGCCGGCGTTCACCACGTAGTCCGGCGTGTAGAGGATGCCCCGGTCGGCGAGGATCTTCTCGATGCCGGAGTGGGCGAGCTGGTTGTTGGCCGCGCCGGCGACCACCCTGGCGCGCAGCGCCGGCACCGTGTCGTCGTCGAGCGCGCCGCCCAGGGCGCACGGGGCGTACACGTCGATGTCGGCGGCGACCAGCGCGGCGTCGTCGACCAGCGCGACCTGCGGGTGGGTGGCGCGCGCCCACTGAAGGGCCTTCGGGTTGACGTCGGTCGCCACCACCTCGGCGCCGTCCTCGATCAGGTGACCGACGAGGTATTTCCCGACCTTGCCCAGGCCGGCCACGCCGACCCGCCGGCCGGCGAGGGTCGGGGTGCCCCAGACATGCTCGGCGGCGGCCCGCATACCCTGGAACACGCCCCAGGCGGTCAGGATCGAGGAGTCGCCGGCGCCGCCGTGCTCGACGCTGCGGCCGGTGACGTACGAGGTCTCGCGGGCGATCACGTCCATGTCGGCGACGTACGTGCCGACGTCGCAGGCGGTGTAGTAGCGCCCGGCGAGGGACTCCACGAAACGGCCGAAGGCGCGCAGCAGCGCCTCGCTCTTGATCCGCTCGGGGTCACCCCAGATGACGGCCTTGCCGCCGCCCAGATCGAGCCCGGCCAGGGCGTTCTTGTAGGCCATGCCCCGGGAGAGGTCGAGCACGTCGGCGAGGGCGTCGGACTCGCTGGCGTACGGGTAGAACCGGGTCCCACCGAGCGCCGGGCCGAGCGCGGTGGAGTAGATGCCGATGATCGCCTTGAGGCCGGTCTGCTTGTCCTGGCAGAACACGACCTGTTCGTGACCGCTGGACCCGGGGTCGTCGTTGCTGGCGAATACACCCATGACTCGCTCCTGGTGTGGGGTGCGTCCTTGTGGGACGCGGACCTGTGGACGCCGGCGGGATGCTGCCGGTGCTGCTGAGCCTAGTATCGGCCGACGTCGCCCGGCCGCCCACGGCGTGCGTGATCGCGCCGCCGACGACGGTCGAGTTCCAATTCGTGGGAGGATCGCGCCGTGCCGTCGCTCTTCGCTTCATACCTGCGCGTGTACGAGCCGCTGACCGCCTTCGACCGGGACCGCCAGGCGTACTGGCGGCGCTACGTCGAGCAGGGGCGGGCGGTGGCACCGGTGGAGGGCCCGGGCCGGCAGCGGTCGTCGGTGCTGGAGGCGCTCGGCGCCGGCTGGACCAGGCTGCCCGACCTGCCGGACGAGGCGTACGTCCTGGAGACCGACGAGAACCTGCTGGTCTGCCCGTGGAACCTGCGCATCCGGGTGGCCGAGGCGGCGCTGAGCGCGCGCGACGGGGTGCCGCCGGTGCTGGCTGACGCCTTCGTCCCGCCGGTGCTGGCCGGTCAGGCGAAGGCCGCGGTGGAGGACTGGCGCAGCGGGGCACGGGTGTTGGAGCACGGCGTGCCGCGGGTGCACGAGCAGACCGCCACCTGGGGCGTGCCGCTGCGCTGGTTCGTGCTCTTCGAAGCGGAGGAGCGGCACCACGTGACCCGGCCAGGGCGACGGGCGCTGCGCTACCGGACGGAGATCTCCAAGGCGCGACGCCGCTCGTCCCGGGCCCTGTCGGTGCTGCGCAAGTCGATCGGCGACGCGCCGATCACGGAGGCGGTCGAGGAGGCCGCCCGCTGGCTGGAGGAGTTCCACCCCCGTTCGTTGGTGGAGCTGGACTACGGCGGCCTGGTCGAGCTGCTGTCGGACGAGACGCTGGCCGCCGACGACTCGCCGGAGCTGGTGGCGAAAGGGCTCGCCGGGCTGTCCCAGGGCGAGGCCGAGGAGGCCTCGGCGGCGTACGACAGGCTGGTCGCGCGCTGGCGCGCGGTGCAGTTGCTGGAACGGTGCAACTGATACGAAACCGCCCAGGGAGCGCTCCCAAGTCGAGGCGAGTTCGTAGTTGACGCATCACGAACCGTGATCATGAGTCCGAATAAGGTACTTTCTACCGTGTAAAAGACGCATAAATCGGGCATGGTTCATCCGTCCGTCTAGGGACGTTCGGCCGTTCGGCCCATGTCGGACATCGGGGACTAGCCGGACCATGGGAGACGCGTCGGCCGGCGGGACCCCGGCCGATGTCTATACATGTGGAGGAGTGACCGATGGCATCGCGAACGCACGAACCAGAGCCGCTACTTACACCGGCCGAGGTGGCGTCGATGTTCCGTGTCGACCCGAAGACGGTGACCCGGTGGGCAAAAGCGGGCAAGCTCAGCGCCATCCGCACGCTGGGTGGCCACCGTCGATACCGGGAGTCGGAGGTCAGGGCGCTGTTGCAGGGGCAGATCCCGCAGCAACGTCAGGGAGACTGACCAGCCGGGAGTCAGACAGGTGTGACGGAGGGCGACGGACATGGTCCGCCGCCCTCCGTCGTGTCCGGGTACCCGCTGGCGGGCGCGGATCAGGCGCCGGTCGGCGGCCGGTCCGCGAGGGCGACCCGGATGCCGACCGTCCCGCCCTCGCCGCGACGCAGCCGGCTGCCGAGCAGGCTGAGCCGCCCGATGAGCCGGTACTTCCGCTTGATCAGGTCGCGTACCCGCCGGGTGCCGGCCGGGTCGCAGAGGGTCGCGTGGGCGGCGACCGCCTCGCCGTGCGGCCGGCCACGGACGTCACACGGCGCCACCAGGACGTCGCCGCTGCGCCGGATCCGCTTCACCTTGCCGGCGTCCGCCGCCGACCATACCGCCAGCGCGTCGCCGTCGCGCACCGCCCAGACCGGGGTCGGCACCGCCCGACCGTCCTTGCGGAAGGTCGTGAGCAGGATGTACTTCTCCGCGCCGAGGCGGTCCAGGGTGGTCACCCCGCCAGGATACGGCCGGTGCGGCTTACTGACCGGCCGGATAGCGTGAAGCCCGTGACGGCGGAGCCACAGATCGGTGACGTGTTCGGAGAGATGCTGCGCGACGCGTACGCCGTGGCCACCGGGATCGGTCCCCGCCCGCTGGCCGGCGGGCGGCTGCCGCGACCGGTCATCGAGATCATCGAGCGGGACGACGGGCTCATCAACGGCGCACCCGCCGCGCACTACCTGGACGGGCCGGCGGACTGGCAACCGTACGACCACCGGGCCGTGGACCGGGTCCGGGGCGCGACCCTGGACGTCGGGGTCGGGGCGGGCCGGATCGCGCTGCTGCTCCAGGAACGGGACGTGCCCGTGACCGGGCTGGACACCTCGGCCGGGGCACTGGCCGTCTGCCGCCGCCGGGGCGTACGCGAGCTGGTGCACGGCACAGCCGCCGCGCACGTGGCGGACGGGCACCGCTACGACACGTTCCTGCTGCTCGGCAACAACGTCGGCCTGCTGGAAGGGCGGGAAGGGGCACCGGCCCTGCTGGCCGCGCTCGCCGCGTTGGCCCGGCCGGGGGCCCAGGTCATCGCCCAGGGCACCGACCCGTACGGCACCCGGGACCCGGTGCAGACGGGCTACCACGAGCGCAACCGGCGCCGGGGACGCTTCGGTGGGCAGCTCCGGCTCCGACTGCGCTACCGGGAGCTGGGCACCGAGTGGTTCGACTACCTGGTCTGCTCCCCGGACGAGCTGGCCGAGCTGGTCCGGGGCAGCGGCTGGCGACTGACCGACGTGGACGATCAGGACGCACCGTACTATCTGGCCACCCTGCGCCTCGCCGGCTGACGTCCGGGCCGGCAGTCCGGCGGTGGGACCGCGCCCGACGCGCCGGACGGCACAGCCCCGGACGCCGACGCCGGGCTCCCGCCAGTCGCGGGAACCCGGCGGAGGTCTCAGACCTGGACGGTCGGGGGGAGCGGCTCGGGCGGCAACCCGCCGTCGCCGTCGACCACCTCGTCCGGGGTGCCGTCCTCGTCGAGGTCGACCATCGTGATGTCCACCTTGCCGTCCCCGTCGGTGTCGAACTGGAACAGGTCGGGCTTGCCGTCCCCGTCGGTGTCGGCCACCCAGACGTCGGTGCGGCCGTCGTTGTTGGTGTCGGCGCGCAGCAGGTCGACCCGCTCGTCTCCGCGGGTCTCCACGGTCTCCGCGGCGTCGGTGGCGTGCACGGTCTCCGGTGCCTGGCTCATCTGGCCCGTCCTTCCCTCGGTTGAGGGCCGTGGTACCCGATCCGCCGCGCCCCCACGCATGCCGGGGAGAACGCCGCTGCATAGGGTCGGCCCATGAGCGAGTGGAACGGGCGGCGAGGCGCGGGTCAACCCCGTCCCGCCACCGGAGACCGGGAGGCGTCATGAGCGACCGCTTTGTCGTCGTCGGGGCCGGCACGATGGGGCTCGGCATCGCGTACGTGGCGGCCGGGGCCGGGCACGCCGTCGAACTGGTCGAAGTGGACCGGGAGCGGGGCGCGGCGGCCGTCGAGCGGCTCGGGGAGCTGTGGGACCGGGCGGTGGCCCGCGGCAAGCTGAGCGCCGACCAGGCCGCGACGAACCGGGGGCAGGTGAGGCTGCGGGCGGGGCTCGCCGAGGTCGCCGAGGAGCCGGCCGTGGTGGTGGAGGCCGTACCGGAGCGACCGGACCTGAAGCGGGCGGTGCTGCGCGAGGCCGAGACGTTGCGGCCGGCGCTGCTGGGCAGCAACACCTCCAGCATCCCGATCGCCACGCTGGCCGAGGGGCTGGCCCGACCGGAGCGCTTCCTCGGGCTGCACTTCTTCAACCCGGTCTGGGCGATGGCGCTGCTGGAGGTCGTGGTCGGCCCGGCCACCGCCGAGGGGACCACCGCCGAGGCGGTCACGCTCGCCGGCCGGTTGGGGAAGGACCCCGTCGTCGTACGCGACATGCCGGGCTTCGCCACCTCCCGGCTCGGGGTCACCCTCGGGCTGGAGGCGATCCGGATGGTCGCCGACGGGGTGGCCAGCCCCGCCGACATCGACAAGGCGATGGTGCTCGGCTACCGGCACCCGGTCGGCCCGCTGGAACTGACCGACCTGGTCGGGCTGGACGTGCGGCTGGACATCGCGCGCACCCTCCAGGCCGCGTACGGGGACCGGTTCGCGCCGCCGCCGCTGCTTGAGGAGATGGTGGCCGCCGGCCGCCTGGGCAAGAAGTCCGGCCAGGGCTTCTACCGCTGGGAAGGCGGGCAGAGATCATGAGTGGGCTGCGGATCGAGGAGCATCCGGACCGGCTGGTGGTCACGCTCGACCGGCCGGAGAAGCGCAACGCCATCGACGCGGACCTGATCGCCGAGCTGCACCAGGTCTGCGCGGACCTGGAGGCGCGGCCCCGCCTGCTGCTACTCACCGGCGGCACCGAGGGGATCTTCGCCGGTGGGGCGGACATCGGGCAACTGCGCGAGCGGGGCCGGCTGGACGCCCTCGCGGCGATCAACTCGGCGGCCTTCGCCCGGATCCGGGCACTGCCGATGCCGACCGTGGCGGCGGTGGACGGGCCCGCGCTGGGCGGGGGCGCCGAACTGGCGTACGCCTGCGATCTGCGGGTCTGCACGGCGCGGGCGGTGTTCGGCCAGCCGGAGGTCCGGTTGGGGATCCTGGCCGGGGCGGGCGCGACCCACCGGCTGCCGGCGCTGGTCGGTGAGGCCCGGGCCAAGGAGCTGCTCTTCACCGGCCGCCGGGTGGACGCCGAGGAGGCGCTGCGGATCGGCCTGGTCAACCGGGTGGTGGCCGAGCCCGCCGAGCTGCTGCCCACGGCGCACGGGCTGCTCGACGAGATGGCGAAGGGGTCCGCGCTGGCGCTGCGGCTGACCAAGCTGGCGGTCGACGCGCCGGCAGCCGCGCACCCACACCTCGACCTGGTCAGCCAGGCGGTGCTCTTCGAGGACGAGGAGAAGCACCGGCGGATGACGGAGTTCCTGGAGCGGCGACGCCCCCGCTGAGTTCTGGACGGCGACGGCCGCACCGGTCACCGGTGCGGCCGTCCGGGTCCGACGGGTGGCGGCTCAGTGCCGGATCTGCACCCCGGCGTCGGCGAGGCCCCGGATCACCTGCGCGGACTCCGCGAAGCCGATGATCAGCACAGCCTCCGCACCGAAGTCCTTGATCTCCTTCGCACCGGCGGTGAAGTCCACCGGGCTCGCCTTGGCGTCGGCCGGCGGGTCGTAGGTCAGCAGCTTCAGCCGGTCGCCGCCGATGCCGGCCCGTTCCAGCTCGGCCCGGACGTTGCCCTGGAGGCCCTTGCCGTACGAGTCGTTGCGGGCCACGATGGCGATCTTCTGCGGCCCGTCGCGGAGGATCACGTCGGCCAGCGCCCGGCCCTGGAGGCTGTCCGGCGGGGCGGTGCGGAAGTAGAGGCCGTTGTCGTCCAGCTCGGTCAGGCTGGCGTCGGTGTTCGACGGGGCGAACAGCACCTTCCCGGCCGCCACAACCTGGGGAAGCACCTCGCGGGAGATGCCGGAGGCGCCGGCGCCGATGATGACGTGGACGTTCCGCGCGACGTGGCTGGCCACGGTGGCCTTGGCGATGGCCGGGTTCGTGCCGTCGTCCCCGTCGATCCAGACCACCGGCTCGCCGAGCACCCCGCCGGCCGCGTTGATCTCCCTGATCGCCAGGGCGACGCCGGCGGCCATCGGCGGGTTCGCGAGGGACAGGTCACCGGTCTGCGGCATCAGGCCGCCGATGACCAGCGGGGATCCGTCACTGCGGTCGGTGCGGCCACCCCGCTGCTTCTTTCCCTTCGGCGGGGCCTTGGTGCTCGCGGCCGACTCGTCGCCGGCCCCGACGAACTCCGTCTTGCCGTCGTTGAGCTGCTGCCCGTCGAAGTGCAGGGTGGCGTAGCTGGCGGTGGACGGCTCGCCGGCGTCGGTGAAACCGGCCCGGGTCAGCGAGACGCTGCGGTACTCCACGTCCTGACCCGCCCGTGCCAGGCTCAGGCACTCCACGGCGGTCTCACAGCGCTGCCCGCCGTTGGTGACGCCGACGATCTGCTTCGCGATGGCGGCCGGCTCCGTCGTGCCCGCGAGTTGGGCGGCGATCGCGCTGATGAGCACCGCGTCGTACGCCTCGGCGGCGTAGGAGAAGTCCGCCAGCTTCGGATCGACGGACCGGAGCCGGTTCTTGAAGTCCTCCGGCAGGGGCGTCAGCGGCGTGGTGCCCTTCATCCCGTCGACGAGGTCGGCGCGGTCCTTCAGCTCGGCAGGATACGAGTTCAGCATGTTGCCGTCGATGCCGTAGAGGCGCACCTGGTGGGTGGTCGCCTCGTCTGGCTCCTCGGTCCCGCAGGCGCTCGTGGCGAGCAGGAACGTCGCGCAGGCAGCCAGGGTGGCCGCCCGCGAGGCGCGTGACTTGAACATGGTCGTCCTTCCTCCGGCGAAGGTCCGCTGCGCACATTAGCGTGCCGAGACGTGCGGTGGGACCACGGAGGCGGCTCAATCCGCAGGTCGTCCGCCCTGACTACGCAATGTCACCGCCGGCGGGTGGCTTGACCCTCCCCTCTACCGTGCTGTGGGTGACGGACTCACCACAGCAGACGTTCGACGACGCGACCGCCGTGCTCCGTTCGGCGCTGGCCGGGGACGGCGACGCGGTGACGGTGGCGTTCGACGAGGTCGTCGACCGGTCCGGCCTGGCCGGCGCGTACGGGGTGGCCTGGTGCCTCGCCGCGACGATGGTCGGCGATCCGGTCCCGCCGGGCACCTGCGCCCTGGACTTTCCCGGCATCGACGAGGCGGGCTACGACACCCGCTGGGTGGCGCGCTTCGTCAGCGCGTACGCCAACGCCGACGACGACACCGGCGAGGCGCTGTTCGGGGCGGCGGCGGCCGACGGGCTGCTGCCGGAGTGCCTGCTCACCCTCGCCGGCTCGACCGTGGCGACACTGCGTAGCCGGGCCGCCTGACCGCTCCGGCGAGGCCAGCCGGGCGTGACAGGCTGAGTGGCATGTCCGACGCCATGCTCAGCAAGGTACGCAAGCTGCTGGCCCAGGCCGAGGACCCGGCCTGCACCCCCGCCGAGTCGGCCGCGTTCACCGCCAAGGCGACGGAGTTGATCGCCCGCTACGGCGTGGACCGGGCGCTGCTTGCCGCCCGGGACCCGGCCACGGACCCGGTGGGCGACCGCGTGGTCGACGTCGTCGCCCCGTACGCCCGGGACAAGGCCGGCCTGCTGGCCGCGGTCGCCGATCCGCTGCGGTGCCGCTGCGTCCGCCGCCAGGAGGGCGCCGGCTTCGCCATGCACCTGTTCGGCTTCGCCAGCGACCTGGAACGGGTCGAGCTGCTCTTCACGTCACTGCTGGTGCAGGCCGCGCACGGGCTGGCCGGCGTCGAGGTGCCGGCCGGCGCGCATGTCGCCGCCTTCCGGCGCTCCTGGTTGGCGGGCTTCGCCCAGGTGGTCGGCGTGCGACTGCGTGCGGCGGAGGCCGGGGCGGTCGCCGAGGCGGGAGCACCCTCGATGGCGCTGGTCCTGGCCGACCGTTCGGACCGGGTCCGGCACCGCGTCGCCGAGGTGTACCCACGGCTGCGTACCGCCGCGCCGCGTCGGCTGGCCGGCGGCGGGTTCGGCCGAGGTGCCGAGGCCGGCCGCCGCGCCGAGCTCGGCGGCCGGGGTGTCACCACCACGCCGGGCGCCCGTCCCGGCATCGCCGGCTGACAAGCCGGCCATCGGCGGCTGTCGTGCCGGCGGGCCGTGTGCCGTCGTGCTGGTGGCCGGCGGCCGGTGGGCCGTCGTGCCGGGGCCGATGAGGGCGTCGTGCCGGCGGGCGGTGGGCGGCGTGCCAGGGCCCGGTGGGGGCGATCAGCCGGCGTCGCGGTCGGCCACCCTGGCGGCGTAGCGGGTGAGCAGTTCGTGCCAGCCGGCGGTCAGCGCCTGCCGGTAGCCCTCCGCGGCCTCGCCGTGCCGGTCGAAGTGCCGGTGCTCGACCTCCATCCGGGTCCGCTCCGGCCCTTCCGGGTGGAAGAGCACCTCCACCTCGCTCGCCTTCGCCGGATCAGGCACCGGCGCCCGGTCGGCCCCGATCTGCCAGGTGAAGACCAGCCGCTCGGGCGGGTCCCAGGTCAGCACCCGGCCCCAGTCGCAACGGAAGCCGTGTGGGCCGATCTCGTAGAGCATGCCGCCGGGGCGCGGCTCCATGCCCAGGTCGGCGAGCTGCTCCGGCCCGGACCAGGTGTATTCCACCACCCACCACTGCGCCAGGGCGCCGGTGAACACCTCGAACGCCCGCTCCGTGGGGGCGGGGACCAGGAGGGCGCTGCGCAGTGCGAACTGTTCGGACTCCTGCCGGATGCCGGCCGGGTCAGCCATCTCCCGTCCCATCAGCCATCTCCCGTCCCATAGGCCCGGACGATACCGGCTGATGCCCGGGTGCGCAGCTCTGTGTACTGGCCGGTATCAGGGCACCGTCCCGGCCGAATGAAAGGAAACGCCACATCCTCCTTCCGTACGCCGGACCGCAGAGCCCTCGCCGGCGACGCCGACCCGTGGTCGTGCGGAGCGCCTGGGTCGGGTCACCGCCCTCGGCGGCTGCCGCCACCACCCCCGGGCGGGATGTTCGGTCGGAAAGCGGGTACCCGCGCCGGACGGTCCCGGTCGGCCCGGCCGGAGAATGCGGAGTGGGGAGTATGAGCGAGAACGCGCAACAGCGGGATCCGGACCGGGACGGCGGTCGATCGAACCGGTACGACGGGGAGGCCGAGCCTGCCCGCCGGGACGCAACGGCGGAGCACGCCGGTCGGGGTGGGACGGCGGAGCGTTCCGGTCGGGGTGGGACGGCGGAGCGTGCCGGTCGGGGTGGCGAGGCCGAGCCGGACGTCCTGCTGGACATACCGAAGGTGTCGGTCGACTCGATCCGGCTCGCCGTGAACGGGCTGGACGCCGACCTCTCCCTGCGGACCCGGCTGGCCAACCTGCTCCAACTCGACGCCGGGGTCCGGGTGCACCTGGAGGGCGTCGAACTGGACATCACCGGGGTACACGCCGAGGCGCTGCTCAAGGTACGGCTGGAGAAGCTGGTGGAGATCCTCGACCGGGCGCTGACCACCATCGACCGCAACCCGCAGGTCATCGAGGCGTTGTCGCGTACGGCGACGGCCTCGCTGGACGACGTGAACCGGGCGACGCAGCAGGTGGCCAACCTGGGTGAGCAGCTCACCGGTCCGGTGGAACGGGCCGGCGGCCCGGCGGAGCAGCTCGCGGGCACGGTGGAGCGGGCGGGCGGTGCCACCGACGATCTCGGCCAGCAGGTGGGTGCGATCGGTGCGGTCGCCGACCAGCCCCTGCGAGGGCCGGGCGGCCCTGAGGAACGGGAGCGCGGCCAGGCTGCCCCGGATCAGGGTGGGCAGCCGTCGGGCGGCGAGCAGGGCGGGGAACGGCCGGGTGGTGAGGAGCGCGGCGGGCAACGGTCGGGTCGCGAGGAACGCGGCGGGCAACGTCCGGATGATGGCGAGCAGGGCGGGCAACGGCCGGGTCGCGAGGAACAGAGCGCGCGGCAACCGGGCGGTGAGAGGGTCGGCGGAGCCGGGGGCGGTGGGGGGACGCCCGGAGAGGTGGGCGCGGATCGTGGCACCGGCGGACCGGGCGGTGGGACGGGAGCCGGACAGCGTGAGCCGTCGGGTGGTCCGTCCGAGGCGGGCCCGGCCGACAACCCGAGCCCCCCCGGTGGAGGTGGCGGCGCGCCGAGCGCGGCACAGCTCGCCGAACAGGCGGGGGAGACGCTGCGGCAGGCCGGCCGGACCGTCTGGGGGGCGATCCAGGACGGGATGGCCCAGCGCCGACAACAGCGGCACTGACGCCGCAAGGCGATCCCGACCCCCTCGGTCCGCGGCATCGCCGTCCGTCCTCACAGCTCGCCCGTTCCGCAGCGTGGCACCGTGCTCGTCGATCGTCGCCCCCACCACAACACGCCGCCGATCTTGCACTTTCCGCCCCTACTTAGCGGCTTTTGTGGGGTTTGCCGGGGCGCAAGGTGCAAGATCGGCGGGCTCCTGACGGGCCGGCCTGTCTCGACGTCGGGTCCGGCGAGCGGACCTGGCCGGTCGGGTCGGGCTCGTTGAGAGGGCTTGACTGCGGGGTGAAGCATGGGCGAATGAGCCTGGACGAGCCGGAACCGGTGTGGGTGGCCCTTCGCCTGCTGATCGTGGTTGTCAGCCTCTCTCTCCTCGTTTTGGGCGTCCGGGTTGCCGTGTCGCGGCGGGTTCCCGGGGTTTGGTCCCGCTTCGCGCGTCTGACGGAGAGTCAGCGGTCCCAGCCCGTCCGCCTCGGCGGCAACGTCGCGTTGCTGGGCGCGAGCCAGCTGGTGCAGCAGACGCCGTTTCTCGTTCCCGTGCCCCACCCGGTCGGAGACGCCCTGTTCGCGGTGGCACTGCTGCTCGTCGTGGCTGCGATGGCGTGGTTCGTCCTGGTCCGGCGCTAGTCGTCACCTGCGGCCCGGCCGGCATGTGCAGACAGGCCCGGCCGGGTGTGTGTAGACAGGCCCGGCCGGTGTGCAGACAGACCTGGCCGGTGTGTGCCGACAGGCTTGGCCGGAACGCAGAAACGCCGACCGGCGTTTCCGCTGGTCGGCGTTTCAGTAGCCCGGCGAAAGGCTATGTGGCCAGGGGCGGGGTCGAACCGCCGACCTTCCGATTTTCAGTCGGACGCTCGTACCAACTGAGCTACCTGGCCGTGTTGCTCGGCTCATGTTACCCGCACGGCGGGTGCTCCGCCGGGAGGGTCACATGCTCCGATACGCAGAACGCCGCGCAAAGGCGCGGCGTCAGCGCTGGCGGTCCTGACGGGACTTGAACCCGCGACCTCCGCCTTGACAGGGCGGCGAGCACTCCAACTGCTCCACAGGACCTAGCTTTTGTTGCCTCCGGCCGAAGCCGGACCGTGCCCCCAACGGGATTCGAACCCGTGCTACCGCCTTGAAAGGGCGGCGTCCTGGGCCGCTAGACGATGAGGGCGGCCCCGCCATCATTGCACACTCGCAACTTCAAGCGGACTTGCTCCCATCCGGCCCCGCCGGAGGCTTGGATAGCTTACGTGATGGTCGGCCCCGCGACCAAACCGGTATGGCCATGGCCGCAGCGACCCGTAAACCCGCAGGTCAGAGGGGGCTAGCGGAGTGGGGCGATGCCGTAGCGGCGCTTCAGATCGGTGATCAGGTGCGAGCAGGCGGCCAGCGTGGCCGCCCGATTGCCGCCCCCGTCGTGCAGCAGCACGACCGAGCCGGGCCGGGCTGCGGCGCGGACCCGCTTGATGATCGTCGCGGCGGTCGGCTTGCCCCAGTCCTGCGGGTCGACGTCCCAGTGCAACGACCGCATGCCGAGCTGCTTGGCGACCGTCACCACCTCGCGCGTCCACCGGCCGCCCGGTTGCCGGTAGAACGGCACCTTGGCGTCCGGCACCGCCGCCCGGATCGCCGCGTTGGTGCGGACGAGGTCCCGCCGGATCTCGGCGACCGGCCGTCGGGCGAGGTCCAGGTCGTGCTGCCAACTGTGGTTGCAGAGCTGGTGCCCCTCCCGCACGATCCGTCGGACCAGGTCGGGGTGACGTCGGGCCTGGGTGCCCACCACGCAGAACGTGGCGGTGACCCGGGCCGCCCGGAGGCGGTCGAGAATCTTCGGCGTCCAGGCCGGGTCGGGCCCGTCGTCGAAGGTCAACGCCACCGTCCGTACGCCGGTCGTGCGGCGCAGCCCCGCCGGCAGTTTGGCCGGCAGCGGGCGGACCAGGCGCCGGGGCGGGGTGCTCCGGGTCGGTTGCGGGCTGACCGACGGGGCTGGTTCGGTCGGCAGCGGGGCTGAGGCGACGGGGCTGGGGCCGGCGGCCGACCGGTCGGCCGTGGAGCCGTCGCCGCAGCCGCCGAGGAGGATGAGCAGGGCCAGACCGGAGGCCAGCACGGCGCGTGGGCGCATCGTTCGCTCCCGGAGGGGTCGGGGTCGGCGGACCTCCCGACGCTAGTGGACGGCGATTCGCCCCGACACTCCCGGTCAGTCCGGCGTGACCTGGTCCAGCGAGTCGCGTACGGCCAGCGCCAGCGAGACCGCCTCTGTGAGATCGACCGGCCGCACCACCCCGGCGGGCAGCGAGTCCGCCAGCCAGCCAGGCCCGGCGGCGAGCACCAGCAGCGGCCGGTGGGGCGCGGCGAGCAGGGCGTTGAGCTGGGCGGCATCGGCGGTGACCCGGGTGTGCGACCAGATCACCACAGCGGCCGGCCCGGTGCGGTTGACGGCATCGAGCAGCGCGGGCAGCGGCACCCGGGCGCCGAGCATCCGGCAGCCGACCCCGGCCTCGGCGAGCGCGGCGGCGAGCGCCTCCAACGGCAGGGTGTGCTGCTCCTCGTCGGCGCAGGTGAGCAGGATGCGCGGCGGACCGGCGGGCATGCCGGTCCGGACGGCCACCGCGAACGCCTCCGAGACGCAGCGCGACATCAGGTGTTCGACCTCGACCAGGGCGCCGGTGGCGGCGTGCCGCTCCCCGATGCCGAAGAGCACCGGGCGCAGCAACCCGTCCCAGGTGGCGACCACGCCGTTCGCTTGGACGGCCCTGGCGATCGTCTCGCCGATCGCCACCGGGTCCAGTCGCATGGCGGCGCGGGCCAGCCCCCGGGCCGCCGGTCCGGCCCGGCCGACCGGAATGGTCGACCCGCCGCCGTCACGGCCGTCGGCGGTGCTCACCCGTGGGCGTACGCCGGTGTCGGTGGGAACGGCGTCCAGCGTCCTGCCGGCCCAGCGGGCCGCCTCCGCCGGGGTGACCCCCTGGGCGGTGAGTCGCCGCATGATCTCCAGGCGCGCGAGGTCGGCCGGCGTGTAGCGCCGGTGGTGCCCGGGGACGTGCTCGCTGGGCCCGAGACCGTAGCGCTGGTGCCAGGTGCGCAGGGTGGTCACGGCGACGCCCAGCCGCCGGGCGACGGCTCCCGCGCTCAGCGCCTCATCGGCCACCCGACCGCTCCGCCGCGTCGTTCGCCGGCGGACCGGACGGGGTGACGGCCGGCTTCGACGGGCCGACGGTCGGCCCCGAGGGGCGCAGCAGACGGTTCACCACCCCGCCCAGCCACGGTGCGTACGCGCGGGGGTCGGCGTCGAGGTCGGCCACCAGCGTGACGGGGTCGACCCAGCGCAGCTCGGCCACCTCCGCCGGGTCGGGCAGCAGCGGGCTGTCCGGCCGGAACTCCCCCCGCAGGACGTGGTCGTACTCGAACTCCACCCGGCTGGTGGCCGGGTCCTCGGCGTAGTAGGCGTACACCCCGACCTCGGTCAGCTCGACCGGGCCGGCGCCGAGCTCCTCGCGCAGCCGGCGGTTGGCGGCCTCGACCAGGGACTCGCCCGGAGCCGGGTGGCCGCAGCACGAGTTGGCCCAGCGCAGCGGGAAGCGGGTCTTCACCGAGGCCCGCCGTTGCAGCAGCACCCGGCCGTCGGGGTCGACGAGCAGCACCGAGAAGGCGCGGTGGAGTTGGCCCGGGGGCTGGTGGGCGGCGGACACGGTGGTCTCGCCCCGCGTCCGCCCGGCGTCGTCGACGAGCTCGACGAGGTGGTTCTCGCGGGTGGTCACGGCAGGTGTCTCCCGGGTTCGAGGGCGAGGGCCATCAGGATCCCCCGGTGATGCGGCTGGCGGCGAGTTTGCCGGAGATGAGCACCATGGGCACGCCGACGCCGGGCTGGGTGCCCGAGCCGACGAAGACGACGTTCGGCAGCGTCCGGTGCAGGTTCGACGGGCGGAACGGGCCGGTCTGGAAGAGGCTGTGCGCGGCGGCGAACGGGGTGCCGGCGGCCATGCCCTGCTCCGCCCACTCGGCCGGGGTCACGGCCCGCAGCACCTCGACGCCGGCACCGAAGCCGACGTAGCCGCGTTCCTCCAGGGTGCCGACGAGCTGGCCGGCGTAGCGGTCGGTGAGGTCGCCCCGCCAGTCGAACGGTGCCCGTTCGAGGTTGGGCACCGGGGCGAGCACGTAGTAGGTGTGCCGCCCGGCGGGCGCCACCGTCGGGTCGGTCCGGCTCGGGTTGGTGACCAGCAGGGACGGGTCGCTCATCAGCTCGCCCCGCCGGATGACCTCATCGAAGGTGCCCCTCCAGGACCGTCCGAAGTGGATGTTGTGGTGGGCGATCTTCCCATACCCCTGCGTCGACCCGATGTGCAGGACCACGCAGGACGGGGAGTAGGTGAGCCGGCGCGGACGGGTCGGCGGCAGCAGGTCGCGGTAGGCGACCGGCAGGTCGGGATTGAGCACGACCACGTCGGCCGGGATCCGCTCGCCGTCGGCGGTCAGCACGCCGGTGGCCCGGCCGTTCGCCGTCTCCACCCGGGTCACCGTGGTGTCGTAGCGGATCTCGACGCCGTGCTTCTCGGCGGCGCCGGCCATGCCCCGGGAGACCGCGTGGACGCCGCCGCGCGGGAAGTAGACCCCGGCCACCGAGTCGAGGTACGCGATGACCGCGTAGATGGCCAGCGCGTCGTGTGGCGCGAGGCCGGCGTACATCGCCTGGAACGAGAAGATCCGCTGGGTGCGCGGGTCCCGGAAGAATTGGTTGATCTTCGTCTGGAGCCGGCGGAAGGCGCCGCCCGCCAGCAGCTTCAGCAGGTTGCCGGTGAGCAGGTCGGTGGGCGCGTCCAGGTTGCGCTCGATGAAGTCGGCGCGTTCCCACTGCCAGAGCTTGCGCGCGTAGTCGACGAAACGCAGGTAGCCGTCGGCCTCGCGGGGGCCGCAGACCCGGGCGATCTCGGCGGCCATCCGGGTGGTGTCGGTGATGACGTCGAGCGTCGAGCCGTCCGGGTAGTGGGCCCGGTAGGCCGGGTCGAGCGGGGTGAGGTCGAGCCAGTCGTCCAGCTCCTCGCCGACCGCGCCGAGCGCCTCGGCGATCAGGTCCGGCATGGTGAGCACGGTGGGCCCGGTGTCGAACTCGTAGCCGTCCACGCCGAGCCGGCCGGCCCGACCGCCCGGCACCGGTTCGCGTTCCAGCACGGTCACCTGTCGACCGCTGCCCGCCAGGTGCAGCGCGCAGGCCAGCCCGCCCAGCCCGGCGCCGACCACGACCACCCGGTCCGTACGCCCGTCAACGGTGCGCACGCGACCACCTCCTTGTTGCGAAGTTGCCCATCATGCCCGCCGGTCGGTGGCGGCGGTGGCGAGACCGGTGAGCGCGGTGCGCGTGGTCTCGTCGATCGACACGGTGTCGAGCGCGGTCAGCGCCTCGGCGATCCGGTCGGAGATCATGCGCTCGACCCGGTCGACCGCCCCGGTGTCGGCGACCAGCTCGGTGAGGCGGGCGACCCCCGCATCCCCGGCGCCGACCCGGTCCAGCGCGCGCCGCTGGGTCGGCGTGGCGAGCTGCCGGGCCAGCATCAGCAGCACGGTCGGCTTACCGGCGCGCAGGTCGTCGCCGGCCGACTTGCCGGTCGTCACCGGGTCGCCGTAGCTGTCGAGCAGGTCGTCGCAGAGCTGGAACGCCTCGCCGACGGCGAGCCCGTAGCGGGTGTACGCGGCGGACAGCGGGGCGTCGTCCCCTACGCCGGCCAGCCGGGCGCCGAAGAGCAGCGGCTGCTGCACCGTGTAGCTTGCGGTCTTGTAGCGGGCGACCCGCAGCGCCCGGTCGACCGACCAGTTCGCCGCGTCGCTCTCGCCGAGCACGTCGAGGTACTGCCCGGCGACGGTTTCCACGCGCATCTGGTCGTAGCAGCGCCGGACGTCGAGCAGTCGGGCCGGCGGCAGCGCGGCGTGTGCGAGGAGCCGGTCCGCCCAGACCATGCAGAGGTCGCCGATCAGCACCGCGACCGTCTCGCCGAACCGACGCGGGTCGCCCCGGTGGCCGGCGGCGGCGTGCCGGGCGGCCAGCGCCACGTGGACGGTCGGCCGGCCCCGCCGGGTGGCGGAGGCGTCCATCACGTCGTCCTGCACGAGGGCGAAGGTGTGCAGCAACTCCAGGGCGGCGAACGCCGGCAGCACCGGCGGCAGCGCGGCCACGTCGCCGCCCGCCCCGCGCCAGCCCCAGTAGGCGAACGCGGGGCGGACGCGCTTGCCGCCGGCCAGCACGCAGTCGCGGGCCGTCGCGGCGAATCCGCCCATCGCCGCGTCGATCCCGGTCAGTGCGTCGACCTCGCCGGCCAGGAAGGCGGCGAGGGTGTCTTCCACCGCCGTGACCAGGTCTTTCGTGTACGCGGCCAGGACCGCGCGGACCGGGTTGTCGCCTTCGGTCGGGCCGGCGGGGGCCACCCGGAGCGCATTCTCCGCAACTGCGTCGTTGGCCATGCGGCCGAGCGTACCCTAGGCTACGAGTTGCGTCGATTGGTGCGTCGATTATTGAGGAGGGCCGGTGGACACGGATCTCACCGCGGCCTATGACCACAGCCGTGAGCTGCACAGACGACACGGCCGCACCTACTATCTCGCCACCCGGCTGCTGCCCGCCTGGAAACGGCGACATGTGCACGCCCTGTACGGATTCACGCGCTACGCCGACGAGATCGTCGACCGCACCGAGGAACTGCCCCCGGCCGAGCGCGCCGCGCGCCTCGACGACTGGGCCGGCCGCTTCGTCGCCGGCCTGCACGGCGAACCGGTGGACGACCCGCTGCTCCCCGCCGTGCTGCACACGATCGCCGTCTTCGATCTCGACCGGGACGACTTCGCGTCGTTCCTCAGCAGCATGGCGATGGACCTGACGGTCACCTCGTACCGCACCTACGACCACCTGCTCGACTACATGGAGGGCTCGGCGGCGGTGATCGGCACCATGATGCTGCCGATCCTGGGCAGCTCGGACCCGGCGGCGGCCCGGGAGCCGGCCCGCCAGCTCGGCTTCGCCTTCCAGCTCACCAACTTCATCCGGGACGTGGCCGAGGACCTCGACCGGGGGCGGACCTACCTGCCCGACGAAGACCTGGCCCTGTTCGGCGTCACCCGCGAGGAGTTGGCCGAGGCGCGCGCCCGGGGCCGCTCCACGGCACGGATCCGGGAGCTGATCGCGTACGAGGTGACCCGCGCCCAGGCGCACTACGCCGCCGCCGCCCCCGGGATCACCCTGCTCGTGCCCGCGTCGCAGGCCTGCATGCGCACCGCGTACGCGCTGTACGGCGGCATCCTGGACGAGGTGGCCGCGCTGGACTTCGACGTCTTCGCCGCCCGGGCGCTGGTGCCGCGGCACCGCCGGCTGGCGGTGGCCGCCCGCGCCCTGCTCACCCCGGCCGGCACGCCGGTGGTGATCCCCGGTCCCGCCCTGATGCCTGGCCCGCTGACCGTGTCCACCCCGTGACGGTCTCCTGCCGCTGACCGCTCGCCCGGTCCGTCGTCGTCGCCGTCCGGCTCGATCTTGGAGACGCCCGGTCAGAGGCAGGAGTGCAGGGCGTCCGCCAGGGCTTCGACCCGGTCGTGGTCGGCCAGGTGGGAGGTGGCGTAGGCGAAGGTGTAGCCGCGCCCGGGATCGGCCCAGGCGGAGCTGCCGCCGATCCCGCCCATGCCCCAACTGCCGTCGGGCTCCCACTGCATGCCCAGCGTCCACCGGGTCCGCCGGCCGAGCAGCAGGTCGTCGCCGTCGTACTGGACCCGGGTCGCCTCGGCCACCAGCTCCCGGCTGAACAGCCGTACGCCGTCGAGGACGCCACCGGCGAGCAGGCCCGCGTAGAGGCGGGCCAGGGCGCCCGCGGTCGAGTGCAGGTTGACGGCCGGCACCTCGGCGCCCCGCCAGAGCGGACTGTTCACCACCGACAGGTCCCGGCCGCCGGGCGGGTTGTCCAGCGCCCGCGCCCACAGCGAACCCGGCTCGCCGGCCACCCGGTCCGGCCACCCCGGATCGCCGTACCGCAGCTCGGCACAGCGCCGCTGGTCCGCCCCGCCGAGGCCGAAGCCGAGATCCAGCCGCCACGGCCCGGCGATCTCCTCAGCCAGGAAGCGACCCACCGACCTCCCGTCGACCCGCCGCACCAGCTCACCGACCAGGTGCCCGTACGTCCAGGCGTGCTCGCCCGCGACGGAGCCGGGCGGCCACTCCGGCTCGGCAGCGGCGAGGTCGGCGCAGAGCAGGTCCCAGTCCGCGACGGCGGCGGCCGGCCGGGGCACCGGGAAGGCCGGCAGCCCGGCGGTGTGCGTCAGCACCTGGCGGACGGTGGCCGGGGCGCGGAAGCCGGGCCAGTGCTCGGCGACGTGGTCGTCCAGGTCGAGCCGGCCCCGGTCGACCAGCGCCAACAGGCAGAGCGCGGCGACCGGCTTGGCGACGGAGTAGACGTTCACCAGCGTGTCCGGCAGCCACGGCCGTCCCGCCGACCGTTCGCCGCCGAAGATGTCGACCACCGGTTCGCCGTCGTACCAGATCGCCAGGCCGGCCCCGGTCTCCCGGCCCTCGGCGAGCAGCTCGGCGAAGCAGTCGTGGACGGCGGAGAAGCGGGTGCGCATCCGGCCACGGTAGGAGGTCGCCACGCCGGTGGGCAGCGGATTTCCTCCAGTGACCGGCTGGCCGGCCGCCGGGCGGTGCGCGATGCTGGCCAGATGGCGGATCCGGAACTGGTGGACGTGGTCGTGGTCGGGCTCGGGGTCGGCGGCGAGGAGGTGGCCGGGCGGCTCGCCGAGGCGGGGCTGACCGTCGTCGGCGTCGAACGCGACCTGGTCGGTGGGGAGTGCCCCTACTGGGGATGCGTCCCGAGCAAGATGATGATCCGGGCGGCCAACGCGATCGCCGAGGCCCGCCGGGTCGACGGGCTCGCCGGCAGCGCCGAGGTCCGGCCCGACTGGGCGCCGGTCGCGAGGCGGATCCGCGAGGAGGCCACCGACACCTGGGACGACACGGTCGCGGTGGAACGGTTCACCGGCAGGGGCGGACGGTTCGTCCGGGGCAGCGCCCGGCTCGACGGCGCCGGCCGGGTCAGGGTCGGCGATCGGGTCTTCCAGGCCCGGCACGGGATCGTGCTCGGCACCGGCACCAGACCGTCCGTGCCGCCGGTCGACGGGCTGGCCGACACGCCGTACTGGACCAACCGGCAGGCGATCGAGGTCGAGGAACTGCCGGAGTCGCTGCTGGTGCTGGGTGGCGGGGCGATCGGGCTGGAACTGGCCCAGGTGTTCGCCCGGTTCGGCGTCCGGGTCACCGTGGTCGAGGCCCTGGACCGGGTGCTCGCCGTCGAGGAGCCGGAGGCGTCCGAGGTGGCCGCCGCCGCGCTGCGCGCCGACGGGGTGGAGATCCACACCGGGGTGCAGGCGGAGCGGGTGAGCCACGACGGGCGCGGCTTCACCCTGCACGCGACGGGCGGGACGGCGCTCACCGCCGAGCGGCTGCTGGTGGTGACCGGCCGCCGGGCCCACCTGGACGAGCTGGGCCTGGACACCGTCGGGGTGGACGCCGGCCGCCGTTACCTGCCCGTCGACGACCGGCTGCACGTCACCGAGGGGATCTGGGCGGTCGGTGACGTCACCGGTGAGGGCGCGTTCACCCACGTCGCGATGTACCAGGCGGGAATCGTCGTCGCCGACGTGCTCGACCACGTCCGGCGCGGCGACGGCGGGGCTGACCCCAGCGGCACCGCGAGCGTGGTGGGCGGGGCGGTCGGCGTGGTGAGCGCGCTCGGCACGACCGGGTCGAGCGGCTCCGCCGGCTCCGTGCCGCGCGCCGACTACCGGGCGCTGCCCCGGGTGACCTTCACCGATCCCGAGGTCGGCGCGGTCGGCCTAACCGAGCGGCAGGCCCGTGAGCGGGGCGTCAACGTGCAGGTCGGCCTCGCCGAGCTGTCGTCGTCGGCGCGGGGCTGGATCCACAAGAGCGGCAACGAGGGCTTCGTCAAGCTCGTCGCGGACGCCGACCAGGGCGTGCTGATCGGTGCCACCTCGGTGGGGCCGGCCGGTGGCGAGGTGCTCTCCGGGCTGGTGGTGGCGGTACACGCGGCGGTGCCGCTCGCCGAACTCCGGCACATGATCTACGCGTACCCGACCTTCCACCGGACCATCGAGGACGCGTTGCGCAACCTGTCCTGACGCTGCCCGAGCACGGCGGATGTCGGGTGGCGGGCAGATCGCGGCAGCAGGAGACGGTCGCCCGGCAGAGGACTGTTCATTTCTTTCACCGTGATGACGTACGATTGCGGCCGTGACGAAGCGGTTGACGGAAGTTGCCAAGAAGGCGGGCGTCAGCGAGGCCACCGTCAGCCGGGTGCTCAACGGCCGGGACGGGGTCTCCGAGGCGACCCGGACGGCCGTGCTGACCGCGCTGGACGTGCTCGGCTACGAGCGGCCGACCAAGCTGCGCGGCGAGCGTGCCCGGCTGGTCGGGCTGGTGCTGCCCGAGTTGCAGAACCCGATCTTCCCGGCGCTCGCCGAGGTGGTCACCGGGTCACTCGCCCAGCGTGGCTTCACCCCCGCGCTCTGCGCCCGGACCATCGGTGGCGTCTCCGAGATGGACTACGTGGAGATGCTCCTCGACCATCAGGTCTCCGGGGTGATCTTCGCCGGTGGCTCGTACGCGCTCGCCGACGCCCGGCACGACCACTACCGCCGGCTGACCGACCGGGGCCTGCCGGTGGTGCTGGTCAACGCGGGTGTGGACGAGTTGGGCTTCCCCCGGGTGTCCACCGACGACGCGGTGGCGGTGGAGCAGGCGTACGGGCACCTGCGCTCGCTCGGGCACGAGCGGATCGGGATGGTGCTCGGCCCGGAGGGGCACGTGCCGTCCCGGCGCAAGCTGGGCGCGATGGTCCAGGCCGCGGGCTGGGTCGACGGCTCGGCCCACGTCGAGCGCTCCAGCTTCTCCATGGAGGGGGCGCGGGTCGCCGCGACCAAGCTGGTCGAGCGTGGCGTGACCGGCATCATCTGTGCCAGTGACGTGCTGGCCCTGGGCGCCATCCGGGCCGCCCGGCGGCTGGGTCGTTCGGTGCCGGCCGATGTGTCGGTGGTGGGCTTCGACGACTCCGCGTTCATGACCTGCACCGATCCGCCGTTGACCACGGTGCGGCAGCCGATCGAGACGATGGGGCAGGCTGCGGTGGACCTGCTGGTCACCCAGATCGAGGGGGTCGGCGTGCTGCACGACGAGCTGCTGTTCGAGCCCGAACTGGTGGTACGCGGTTCCACCGCGCCCGCCCCCGGCCGCTGACCACCGTTCCCGTCGCCGATCGGCGGCACTGACCGACCATCCGGCCGCTGATCGCCTGCTCCGGCCGCCAGAGACGACGCTTCGGCCGTCGACCGCCAGTTCGCGGTCGGCGGCCGTTTCGTCGTTGCCGGCGCCGAGCAGTGGCGGCTCTGTCAAAATCTGTCATTGGTAAGTTGCATCCTTTCAAGTCTCTATCCAGACCTTGCCGAGACTAGTTCGCGTAGTTACAGTGACTCCACTCACACCTGACCTCGGTGAAGCCACAGGGGTCAGGTCGCACGGCAGATGCAGACCAGTGACAGGGCATCGGCGCGGTGACGACCACCGCAGATCAGCGCAGGTTATGGAGACACCCGTTCCCGAAGGGATGGACAGATGTCCGTACCGCAGTACCGGAAGGCTGCGGCGTTGGCGCTCGTGGCCGGCCTGGGGCTCAGCCTTGCGGCCTGCTCCACGAAGAGTGACGACGCGACGAACGATGCAGGCGGCAAGGTCACCATCACCGTCGACTGCCAGCCGGTCGGCTCCCAGAAAGAGCTGTTGCAGAACTGGAACGACGATGTCGCCGAGTTCCAGCGGCAGAACCCTGACATCGTCATCAGGAGCGTGAGCGTCGGCGAGCAGTGCAACAACCCGCCGGACTTCACCGCCCGCCTGGCCGGCGGCACCGTGACCGACCTGTTCTACGGGTACATGACCGATCTCCAACAGGTGCTGGACTCCGGTCAGGCGATGGACATCACCGGGTACGCCGACAAGGACACGATTCCGACCTGGGACAGCGTCGACCCGGCGCTCAAGGAGGTCTTCAGCGACGGCGGCAAGCTCTACGCCGTCCCGGCGAAGAACTACTCGATGGGCCTGGTCTACAACAAGGCCCTGTTCCAGCAGGCGGGGCTCGACGTGAACAGCCCGCCCAGGACATGGCCCGAGGTCCGGGAGGCGGCCAGGAAGATCTCCGCGCTCGGCAACGGGATCGCCGGCTACTCGGAGTACAGCGCCGGCAACACCGGCGGCTGGCACTTCACCTCCCTGCTCTACTCCCAGGGTGGTCAGGTGCTGACCGCGGACGGCAAGAAGGCCGACTTCAACAACGCGATGGGCCGGCAGGTCCTACAGAACCTCAAGGACATGCGGTACGGCGACAACAGCATGGGCAGCCGCCAGCTGTTGCAGTGGGGCGACCTGCTGACCAACGCCGGCGCGGGCAAGGTCGGCATGTTCGTCGGCGCGCCCGACGCCACCCAGGCGATCGTCAGCCAGTTCCAGGGCAAGTTCCAGGACTGGGCGATGGCCCCGCTGCCCGGCCAGGACGGCAAGGCGAAGGGGACGCTCGGTGGTGGCGAGGGCTACTTCTTCAAGAAGGGCCTCTCCCCCGAGCAGGTCGAGGCCGGTCTGAAGTGGATCGCCTACCAGAAGCTGACGCCGGGCAAGGGCCAGTTCGACTACGTCCGGGCCAAGCCGCAGAACTACCCGGTCGGCCTGCCTCAGCCGCTGCTCTTCGCCAACGGCAGCGAAACCCAGAAGCAGGAGCTCGAGCTGCGCAAGGCGAACGCGAACGTCGACACCGCGAACTTCGCGATCTTCGAGGCCACCCCGGTGCCGATCAAGGGTGAGCCCCGCAACGCGCAGGCGATCTACGCGGTGCTCGACGCGGCGATGTCCGGGGTGCTGACCAACCCGAACGCGAACATCGACGCGCTTCTCAAGACGGCCGAAGACAAGGTCAACAAGCTCCTCGCCGCCGAGAGTTGATCCGCGGGGTGTGGGGCCGGTGCGCCGGCCCCACACCCCGCCGCGCCCCACCGTCCGGTCACCAACTCACACAGGAGTTGCCTTGGCGATCACCATCGTCCCGGGGACCAGGAGAGAACCGGGCCGCCCCGCGTCGCCGTATCCGGCCGGGCCGCAGCGTACGAGCCTCGGCCGCAGGGTACGAGACAACCTCACCGGGCACGCGTTCCTGATCGGCGCGGTGCTCTGCTTCGCGGTCTTCTCCTGGTATCCGATGATCCGCGGCATCGTCATGAGCTTCCAGCGCACCCGGCGCGGCGTCACGACCTGGGTCGGTTGGGACAACTACGACCGCATCATCGCCGACCCCAGCTTCTGGGCGGCCTGGAAGAACACGTTCTACTTCACGATCCTCGCGCTCGTCCTCGGGTACGCGGTGCCGTTCTTCGTGGCGATCCTGCTCAACGAGTTCCGCCACGCCAAGGGATACCTGCGGATCCTGGTCTACCTGCCGGTGATGCTGCCGCCGGCCTCGGCACTCTTCCTCTTCAAGTTCTACGCGTACGACCCCAGCGACGCGGGACTCTTCAACTCGATCCTCAAGGCGCTGCGCCTGCCCACCTCGCAGTGGATGCAGTCCCCCGACATGACGATGCCGGCAATGGTGATCGCGTCGACCTGGATGAACATGGGCGGCGCGGTGCTCATCTATCTGGCGGCACTGCAGAACATCCCCGGCGAACTCTACGAGGCGGCCGAGCTCGACGGAGCCGGGATCTGGCGGCGGATCCGCCACGTGACGGTCCCGCAGACCCGGCTGATCCTCGCGCTCCTGGCGATGATGCAGATCGTCGCCACGATGCAGTTCTTCGTCGAGCCGCTGATCCTCGCGAACGGTACGGGCGCGGAGGACTCGGCGACCTCGGTGGCGTACCTCATCTATCAGCACGGGTTCTTCCAGAACGACCTCAACGGCGCCGCGGCGCTCGGCGTGATCATGCTCGTGGTGCTGGCCGGATTCTCCGCCGCCTACGTACGGCTGAGCTCGAAACAGGACTAGGACAGGGCGACCCATGGCACAGGACTCCGGAACCCGGACCCTCATCTCCCATGCCCAGCTCCGGCGGGGGCGCGGCCGGGTCGTCTACTGGACGCTGCTCGCCGTCGTCGTCGTGGGCTTCACGCTCGTCTTCCTCGGGCCGCTCTACTGGATGGTCACCGGCGCGCTCAAGTCCGGTCAGGAGATCGCGCAGACTCCGCCATCGCTTTTCCCGAAGGATCCGCGGTTGCAGAACTACGCCAACGCGTGGCACAACCTGGACCTCGCCAAGCTGCTGTTCAACACGTTCTACTACGCGGCCGGCGCGCTGTTGTTCCAACTCGTCCTCGACACCGCCGCGGCGTACGCCCTGTCGAAGCTTCGACCGGTGTTCGGCAACGTGATCCTCGGCCTGATGCTGGCGACGCTGATGATCCCGGCGATGGTCCTCATCGTTCCGCAGTACGTGACCGTGATCGACCTGCCGGTCCTGCACATCAACCTGCTCGACTCGCCGTTCGCGATCTGGCTGCCCGCCGTCGCGAACGCGTTCAACATCTTCCTGCTGAAACGGTTCTTCGACTCGATCCCGGAGGAGCTGATGGCGGCGGCCCTGATGGACGGGGCGACGCCGCTGCGCACGCTGTGGTCGATCATCCTGCCGATGTCGCGTCCCATCCTCGGCGTGGTTTCGATCTTCGCCGTGACGGCGGTCTGGAAGGACTTTCTCTGGCCGAAGCTGGTCATGCCGTCGCCCGAGACCCGGACGGTCAGCGTCGGGATCTACTCCTTCTCGGGTGGCACACCCATGAACGAGGTGATCGCCGCGTCGGTCATCGCCGCGATTCCGACCGTCATCGTCTTCCTGATCTTCCAGCGGAACATCATGTCGGGGCTGACCACCGGCAGCCTCAAGGGATAGAAAGCAGGTGCCCGTGTCCCCAGCAGACGATGGTCCGTGGTGGCGTGGAGCGGTGATCTACCAGGTGTACCCGCGTAGCTTCGCCGACGGCGACGGCGACGGCGTCGGCGACATCGCCGGCATCCGGTCCCGGCTGGACCACCTGTCCGCGCTCGGCGTCGACGCGATCTGGTTCAGCCCCTGGTACCCCTCCCCGATGGCCGACGCCGGCTACGACGTGGCCGACCACCGCGACATCGACCCGGTGTTCGGCACGCTGGCCGAGGCGGAGGCACTGGTCGCGGAGGCACACGCGCTCGGCATCAGGACGATCGTCGACGTGGTGCCGAACCACTGCTCCGACGCGCACCCCTGGTTCCAGGCGGCCCTCGCCGGCGGGCCGGACGCGCCCGAGCGGGAGCTGTTCTGGTTCCGCCCCGGCCGGGGCCCGAACGGCGACCAGCGGCCCACCGACTGGGTCGGCGAGTTCGGCGGCGAGACCTGGACCCGGACCGTCAACCCGGACGGCACCCCCGGCGACTGGTACCTGCACCTGTTCGCCCCCGAGCAGCCGGACCTCAACTGGGACCACCCCGGGGTGCGGGCCGAGTTCGAGGACATCCTGCGGTTCTGGTTCGACCGGGGGGTGGACGGCATCCGGATCGACTCGGCCGGGCTGCTGGTCAAGGACGGGACGCTGCCCGAGACCCGGCCGGGCCGACCGCACCCGTTCCGCGACCTCGACGGGGTGCACGAGATCTACCGCGACTGGCGTCGGATCGCCGACGAGTACCCCGGCGACCGGGCCCTGATCGGTGAGGTGTGGATGCCGGACCGGCAGCGGTTCGCCAACTACCTGCGCCCGGACGAACTGCACGCGGCGTTCAACTTCGACTTCCTCGGCTGCGCCTGGGACGCCTCGGCACTACGCGAGAGCATCGACGGGACGCTGAGCGCGCACGCGCCGGTCGGCGCGCCGGCCACCTGGGTGCTCTCCAACCACGACGTCACCCGGCACGTCACCCGCTACGGACGGGCGGACACCACGTTCAGCTTCGCCGCCAAGCGGGAGGGAACCCCCACCGACCTGGAGCTGGGCACCCGCCGGGCCCGGGCCGCCGCGCTGCTGTCGCTGTCGTTGCCCGGTGCCGCCTACGTCTACCAGGGCGAGGAACTGGGCCTCTGGGAGGTCGAGGACATCCCGTACGAGCTGCGCCAGGACCCGATGTGGGAACGCTCCGGCCGGGTCGACCCGGGCCGGGACGGCTGCCGGGTGCCGCTGCCCTGGACCGGTGACGAGCCGCCGTTCGGGTTCAGCCCCGACGGTGCCGCCGCGCCCTGGCTGCCGCAGCCGGCCGACTGGAAGGACCGGACGGTCCGGGCGCAGACCGGCGACGCGACCTCGATGCTCGAGCTGTACCGGATGGCGATCCGGATCCGGCGGGCCGACCCGGCGCTCGGCGACGGGACGATGACCTGGCTGCCCGCCCCGGACGGGGTGCTCGCCCACCACCGTCGGCCCGGCTTCACCTGCCTGGTCAACCTCTCCGACGTCGCGGTGCCACTGCCACCGCACACCGAGCGGCTGCTCGCCAGCGGGCCGCTCGACGACGACCTGCTTCCGCCGGACACCGCCGTCTGGCTGCGTACCGCCGAACCGACCCCGGCCGGACCCGGAACGGCCTGATCACCCGTGTGGTGCCGGCAGCCCCCGTCCCTGCTGCCGGCGCCGCGCCACCCCGCCGGCCCGCCCCGGCCCTAGCCCGACAGGGAGGTACGTCGCTCCAGCGCCACGCCGTAACGCACGGGGGATCTGGAATTCCGACGAAAGGGAGAACTCCGCTGATGCCCGACCACGCCACCGCCACCCCGCATCCGCCCCGAAGAGTCCGGACCCGGGCGGTCGTCGCCGCCCTCGTCGGCGCCGCCCTCACCGCGACCTCGCTCACCGTCGTCGCGCTGACCAGCACCGCCACCCCCGCCCAGGCCGCGGGGCTCTCCCCGTTCGACATCCCGGGCCGGGGCGCCACCGTCCCGTTCGTCGAGCACGAAGCCGAGGAGGTCGCGCACACCGGCACCAGGATCGGCCCGGACCGGCGCTACGGCACGCTGCCGTCCGAGGCGTCCGGCCGGGAAGCGGTCACCCTCGACGCCGTCGGCGAGTACGTCGAGTTCACCCTGACCGCACCCGCCAACGCGGTCACCTTCCGCCACAGCCTGCCGGACAACGCCGCCGGCACCGGCCGGGACGCCAGCATCGACCTGCGGGCCAACGGCACCCTGGTCAGGGCGGTGCCGGTGACCTCGCGGTACGGCTGGTACTACGGCGGCTACCCGTTCAACAACAACCCGGGCGACACCAACCCACACCACTTCTACGACGAGACCCGGACGATGTTCGGGACCACGTACCCGGCCGGCACGAAGATCCGCCTCCAGGTCTCCTCGACCGCCCAGTCACCGACCTTCACCATCGACCTGGCCGACTTCGAGCTGGTGGGCGCGCCGATCGCCAAACCGGCCGGCGCGCTCGACGTGGTCACCGACTTCGGCGCCGACCCGACCGGCGCGACCGACTCGACCGCGAAGTTCCAGGCGGCGGTGGACGCCGGCAGAGCCCAGGGCCGGGCCGTCTGGATTCCGACCGGCACGTTCACCCTCTGGGACCACGTCGTCGTCGACGGGGTGACCCTGCGCGGGGCGGGCCCGTGGCACTCGGTGCTCGGCGGGCGGCACCCGACCGACCGCAAGCGGGCCGCCGGCATCTACGGCAAGTATGTCCCCGGCGGCGGCTACAGCGGCGAGATCCGGCCGCACGAGACCGGCGGACCCAGCCGCAACGTCACGCTGCGCGACTTCGCCATCATCGGCGACATCCGGGAACGGATCGACGACGACCAGGTCAACGCCATCGGCGGGGCGATGTCGAACTCGGTGGTCGACAACGTCTGGATGCAGCACACCAAGGTCGGGGCCTGGATGGACGGCCCGATGGACAACTTCACCATCCGCAACAGCCGGATCCTGGACCAGACCGCCGACGGGGTGAACTTCCACTGGGGCGTCACCAACTCGACGGTGACCAACACCTTCGTACGCAACACCGGCGACGACGCCCTCGCCATGTGGGCGCAGAGCGTGCCGAACGTCAACAACTCCTTCACCCGCAACACGATCGGGGTGACCATCCTCGCCAACCACCTGGTCACCTACGGCGGGCGGGACATCAGGATCACCGACAACGTCACCGCCGACTCGGTCACCAACGGCGGCGGCATCCACGTCGCCAACCGCTACCCGGGGGTGACCGGCCCGACCGCCGTCTCCGGGACGATCACCGTCGCCCGGAACACGCTGATCCGCAACGGCAACTCGGACTACAACTGGCAGTTCGGGGTGGGCGCGATCTGGTTCTCCGCGCTCAACGAGCCGATCCAGGGCGCGTCCATCAACGTCACCGACACCGACATCCTGGACAGCTCGTACGCGGCGCTGCACTGGATCGAGGGGCAGACCAGCGGCATCAGCCTCGACAACGTACGGATCGACGGCGCGGGCACGTACGCACTCCAGGTGCAGGCGGCCAGCCAGGTGTCGTTCACGAACGTGCGGGCGACCGGGATCGCCCAGGCCAACCCGATGCACAACTGTGTCGGCAGCGGCTTCCAGATCACCCAGGGCGCCGGCAACTCCGGCTGGTACACGCCAACCCCGTACTGCGGGCCGTGGCCGCAACCGCAGTGGGGCGGCGGGCCGACCAGCCCGCCCCCGACGACCCCGCCGACGACTCCGCCCCCGACCACCCCGCCGCCCACCACGCCCCCGCCGACCACCCCGCCCCCGACCGGCGGGAACCTGGCGCAGGGCCGACCGGTGACCGCGACCAGCGCCAACCAGAACTATGTCGCGGCGAACGCGGTGGACGGCAACGCGGCCAGCTACTGGGAGAGCGCCAACAACGCGTTCCCGCAGTCGCTGACCGTCGACCTGGGCGCGACGCGCACCGTGGACCGGGTGGTGCTCAAGCTGCCGGCCGGCTGGGAGCGCCGGACCCAGACGTTGTCGGTGCTCGGCTCGACCGACGGCTCGTCGTGGGCCACGCTCGCCGGGTCGGCCGGGCACACCTTCGACCCGGCCGGCGGCAACACGGTGTCGATCCCGCTGCCGGCCGGCGACCGCCGGTTCGTCCGGCTGACCGTCACGGGCAACACCGGCTGGCCGGCGGCGCAGCTCTCCGAGTTCGAGGTGTACGGCGGCACCACCACCCCGCCCCCGACCACGCCGCCGCCCACCACCCCGCCGCCCACCGGGAACCTGGCGCTCGGCAGGCCGGCCGCGGCGACCAGCCACGCCGACGTGTACGTCGCCGGCAACGCGGTGGACGGCAACCCGAACACCTACTGGGAGAGCGTCAACAACGCCTTCCCACAGTCGCTCACGGTGGACCTGGGCGCCAACCGGTCGGTGTCCCGGGTCGTGTTGAAGCTCCCGCCGTCGTCGGCCTGGCAGACGCGCACCCAGACGCTGTCGGTGCTCGGCTCCACGAACGGCTCGTCGTTCGCCACCCTCAAGGCGTCCGCCGGCCACACCTTCAACCCGGCCAGCGGCAACACGGTCACCGTCACCTTCTCGGCGACCAGTCAGCGGTACCTGCGGTTGACGTTCACCAGCAACAGCGGCTGGCCCGCCGGTCAGCTCAGCGAGTTCGAGGTCCACTCCAGCTAGGCGGGTGGCCCCCGCCCGGCCCGGGCGGGGGCACCCCGGCCTGGGCGGCCCGGCGCAGCGCGGCCCTGGTCCCGCCCGATCCCCGTCCCGCACCGTCCCCCACCTGTCGCGGCACGACGGGCGTACCCCTGCGCCCACAGCCGGGCAACGCACCCGCACCCCACCCCCGAAAGAGGTGTAGCGACCCCATGTCCAGACTCGGCATCAGAACGGGCACCCCGCCGACCGGCGCGCCCGGTCCCGCCCCGCGATCCACCCGCCCGGCCCACCGACGGCTGCTCGCCGGACTGCTCGCCGGACTGCTTCTCACCGCCGTCCCGGCCGTGACCCCGGCGGTCGCCACCCCGGCGGCGGACCCGTCCGCGACCGTCGCCCGCGCCGCCCTGCTCGCCGGGCTATCCGCCACCATGACCGCCAGCAGCCACAACCAGAACTACCTGGCGGGCAACGCCAACGACGGCAACGCGGACACCTACTGGGAGAGCGCCAACAACGCGTTCCCGCAGTGGATCCAGGCCGACCTCGGCGCCACCGTCAGCGTCGACCGGCTGGTGCTCAAGCTGCCACCGTCGTCAGCCTGGCAGACCCGTACCCAGACGCTGTCGGTGCTCGGCTCCACCAACGGCTCGTCGTTCGCCACCCTGAAGGCGTCCGGTGGCTACACCTTCAACCCGGCCACCGGCAACACCGCGACCGTCAGCTTCACCGCGGCCAGCACCCGGTACGTGCGGGTGCAGGTCACCGGCAACACCGGCTGGCCGGCCGCCCAACTGTCCGAGGTCGAGGTCTACGGTGCCGTCGGCAACCCCGACACCCAGGCCCCCAGCGCCCCCGGAAACCTGGCGTACACCCAGCCCGCCAGCGGGCAGATCCGGCTCACCTGGTCCGCGTCCACGGACAACGTCGGAGTGACCGGGTACGACGTGTACGCCAACGGCGGGCTGCGCGGCAGTGTCAACGGCTCCACGCTGACGTACACCGACAGCCAGCCGGACAGCGCCACGGTCTCGTACCAGGCCCGGGCCAGGGACGCCGCCGGCAACCAGTCGGCGAACAGCAACACCGTTACCCGGACCGGCACCGGCAACCCGCCGGCCGGCACCAACCTGGCCGTCGGCAAGCCGATCACCGCCTCCGGGCACGTGCACACGTTCGTGGCCACCAACGCCAACGACAACAACGTGGCCACCTACTGGGAGGGCAACGGCAACCCGAGCACGCTGACCGTGCAGCTCGGCGCCAACGCCAGCCTCAGCCAGATCGTGCTGAAGCTCAACCCCGACTCCGCCTGGGGGACGCGTACCCAGAACATCACCGTGCTCGGCCGAGATCAGGGCTCCTCGACCTTCAGCACCCTGGTCGGTGCGGCGAACTACAGCTTCAACCCGGCCAGCGGCAACACGGTAACCATCCCGGTCTCCGGCGCGGCGGCCGACGTGCGGCTCTCGATCGCCTCCAACACCGGTGCCCCGGCCGGGCAGGTCGCCGAGCTCCAGGTCATCGGCATCCCGGCGCCGAACCCGGACCTGACCGTGACCGGCATGTCGTTCAGCCCGTCCGCGCCCGTGGAGACGAGTGCCGTCACGCTCTCGGCCACCGTGCGCAACGCCGGCTCGGCGGCCTCCGGCACCACCAACGTCAACTTCTACCTGGGCGCCACCCGGGTCGGCACCGCGTCGGTCGGCGGCCTGGCGGCCGGCGCCTCGACCACGGTCTCGGCGAACATCGGCACCCGGGACGCGGGCAGCTATCCGCTGAGCGCGAAGGTCGACGAGTCGAACACCGTCGTCGAGCAGGACGACACCAACAACAGCTACACCAACCCCAGCCCGCTGGTGGTCAGCCCGGTCGCCAGCTCCGACCTGGTCGCCTCGGCGGTCGCCTGGTCGCCGGGCAACCCGTCGGCCGGCAGCACGGTCAACTTCTCGGTGTCGGTCCGCAACGCCGGCAGTGTGGCGTCCGCGTCCGGCGCGCACGGCATCACGCTCACCGTGCTCAACGAGGCGGGCACGGCCGTGCGTACCCTGACCGGCTCGTACTCCGGAGTGATCAACGCCGGGGCCACCGTCGGCCCGGTCAACCTGGGCACCTGGACCGCCGCGAACGGTAGGTACACCGTCCGGGTGGTGCTCGCGGTCGACGGCAACGAACTGCCGGTCAAGCAGGCCAACAACACCAGTGACCGCCCACTCTTCGTGGGCCGCGGCGCCAACATGCCCTACGACATGTACGAGGCCGAGGACGGCATGGTCGGTGGTGGCGCCAGCGTCGTCGGACCGAACCGGACCGTCGGTGACCTCGCCGGTGAGGCGTCCGGCCGGCGGGCGGTCACCCTCAACTCGGCCGGCAGCTACGTCGAGTGGACCACCCGGGCCAGCACCAACACGCTGGTCACCCGCTTCTCCATCCCGGACGCCCCGGGCGGCGGCGGGATCAACTCGACGCTGAACGTCTACGTCAACGGTGCCTTCCACAAGGCCATCGACCTGACGTCCCGGTACGCCTGGCTCTACGGGGCCGAGGCCAGCCCGGGCAACTCGCCGAGTGCGGGCGGACCGCGGCACATCTACGACGAGGCCAACGTCATGCTCAACTCGACCGTGCCGGCCGGCAGCAGGATCCGGCTCCAGAAGGACCCGGCCAACACCACCACGTACGCGATCGACTTCATGAACACCGAGCAGGTCTCCCCGATCGCGAACCCGGACCCGGCGCGCTACGCCACGCCGACCGGCTTCACCCACTCCGATGTGCAGAACGCCCTGGACCGGGTACGGATGGACACCACCGGCAACCTCGTCGGGGTGTACCTGCCGGCCGGCAACTACGCCACCGCGTCGAAGTTCCAGGTGTACGGCAAGGCGGTCAAGGTGGTCGGCGCCGGCCCCTGGTACACCCGGTTCAACGCGCCGTCCGGCCAGGACAACACCGACATCGGCTTCCGGGCCGATAATTCGGCGGCCGGATCGTCGTTCGCGAACTTCGCCTACTTCGGCAACTACACGTCGCGGATCGACGGGCCGGGCAAGGTGTTCGACTTCTCCAACGTGTCGAACATCGTGATCGACAACATCTGGAACGAGCACATGGTGTGCCTCTACTGGGGCGCGAACACCGACCACATGACGATCAAGAACTCCCGGATCCGGAACATGTTCGCCGACGGCATCAACATGACCAACGGGAGCACCAACAACCTGGTCAGCAACAACGACGCCCGGGCCACCGGTGACGACAGCTTCGCGCTCTTCTCGGCGATCGACGCGGGCGGCGCGGACATGAAGGACAACGTCTACGAGAACCTGACCTCGACCCTGACCTGGCGGGCCGCCGGTGTCGCGGTCTACGGCGGCTACGGCAACACGTTCCGCAACATCTACATCGCGGACACGCTGGTCTACTCCGGCATCACCATCAGCTCGCTCGACTTCGGCTACCCGATGAACGGCTTCGGTGCCGACCCGCCCACCCGGTTCGAGAACATCTCGATCGTCCGGGCCGGTGGGCACTTCTGGGGCGCGCAGACCTTCCCGGCGATCTGGGTCTTCTCCGCCTCGAAGGTGTTCCAGGGCATCCGGGTCAGCGACGTCGACATCGTCGACCCGACCTACAGCGGCATCATGTTCCAGACCAACTACGTCGGTGGGCAGCCACAGTTCCCGGTCACCGACACGGTCTTCACCAACATCTCCATCAGCGGAGCCCGCAAGAGCGGTGACGCGTACGACGCGAAGTCCGGCTTCGGTGTCTGGGCCAACCCGATGCCGGAGGCAGGGCAGGGGCCGGCCGTCGGGTCGGTCACCTTCAACAACCTTCGCCTGAGCAACAACGCGGTGGACATCCAGAACACCACCCCGACGTTCACCATCAACCGCAACTGACCCACCCCGGTCGCCCGAGCGGCGGCCGGACTCCCGGGCGGTGCGGCCACTGGACACCCGGTGGCCGTACCGCCCGACCCGTCGGGCCGCCCGACCCGTCGGCCCGGGCGTGCGCTGGCCGGGGCGCGATGCCGGTCGGGCCTCCGCCCGGTCAGTGGGCCGGGGCGCCGTGCCGGCCGGCGCCGGCGGCGAACCGGGCCGCCCCGGCGATCGCGTCGGCGGCCAGCGACTCCATTCCGTACGCCAGCTCGACCTCCAGCGCCGCCTCTTCCGGCAGGCCGGCGCCGGCGAGCAGCGCCGCCCGGTCGTTGCGCAGGCAGGTCTGCGGGTGCCGGGCGATCTCGGCCGCCAGCCGCTCGGCCGCCGCCCGGGACTCACCCGGCGCGACCAGCCGGTTCACCAACCCCATGTCGTACGCCTCCTCGGCCGGCACCGGACGCCCGGTGAGGATCAGGTCCATCGCCCGGCTCTCGCCGATCAGCCGGGGCAACCGGACCGTGCCTCCGTCGATCAACGGCACCCCCCAGCGGCGGCAGAACACCCCGAGCACCGCGTCGGACTCGGCGACCCGCAGATCGCACCAGAGCGCCAACTCCAGCCCGCCGGCAACCGCGTGACCGGAGATCGCGGCGATCACCGGCTTGCTGAGCGTCATCCGGGTCGGACCCATCGGGCCGTCCCCCTGCGCCTCGACCCGGTTGCCGCTCGGGGTGCCGATGGCCTTCAGGTCGGCCCCGGCGCAGAACGTGCCGCCGGCCCCCCAGAGCACGGCCACCGAGGCGTCGGGGTCGGCCTCGAAGGCGTGGAACGCGTCGGCCAGCGCCCGGGCAGTCGGCCCGTCGACCGCGTTGCGGGCCGCCGGCCGGTCCAGGATCACCGTGGTCACCGCTGCCGCGCGTTCGACGCGTACCCCCATCGGGACAGCATGCCCCGGCGGTGCCGGTGGCGCCAGGGTGTCAGCGCCGGCGGCCTGCGCCGGGCGGACCAGCGCCGGCCGACCAGCAGCGGGCGGGAGGAGAGTGCGTACACCCGGACCACAGTGGCCGCGGACGGCCGCGACCGGATTTCCATGCCCGCCCGGCCGGGGCGGGCCGGCCGGCGCTAGCATTCCCGACGGCACGATCATGTGAGGTGCCCCGCGCGAGCGGGGAGAATCGGGAAGCCGGTGCGAATCCGGCACGGGCCCGCCGCGGTGACCGGGGAGCCACCGTCCACGCGTACGCGCAGCCACTGGTCCGGACGGACCGGGAAGGCGGACGGCCAGGCGTCGATCCGGGAGTCCGAAGACCGGCCTCGCGTCCGGTGCCCACCCCTTCGGGCGTGGGCCGAGCGCAGCGGGAGCCTGCCTTGGATCTTTACGACGTCATCCACCGCCGTCGGGACGTACGCGCCCAGTTCACCGGGGCGCCGGTGCCCGAGGAGAAGCTGCACCGGGTGCTGGCGGCGGCACACGCCGCACCGAGCGTCGGCTACTCGCAGCCCTGGGACTTCGTCGTGGTCCGTGACCCGGAGCTGCGCAGCCGGTTCCACCGGCACGTCCACACCGAGCGGGACAGCTTCGCCGCCACGCTCGAAGGGGAAGCGGCCGAGCGGTTCGCCCGGATCAAGATTGACGGGGTGCTGGAGTCGACCCTGTCGGTGGTGGTCACCCACGACCAGGCCCGGGGCGGCCCCGCCGTGCTCGGCCGGCACGCCATCGCCGACACCGGGCTCTACTCGACCTGCCTCGCCATCCAGAACCTCTGGCTCGCCGCGACCGCCGAAGGGCTCGGGGTGGGCTGGGTGTCCTTCTACCGGGAGCCCTGGCTCGCCGACCTGCTCGGCATCCCCGACGGGGTCCGGCCGGTGGCATGGCTCTGCCTCGGGCCGGTCACCCACTTCGAGCCCGTCCCCGATCTGGCCCGGCACGGCTGGCGGCAGAAGCGCCCACTGGCCGAGGCGATCCACCACGACCGCTGGGCGGCACCGGGGAGCTGAGCCGTCCGGCGGCGTGCTCCCGCCGGGCGCGTCCCGTTACGGGCCGGCCGGTGGTGTCGTCACGTAACGCTGCGGATCTGTCACCGCCGACCGGTTTGCGGTCACTCCTGCCGGGAAGGCGGTACGGGTGCGAGCAATACTGACGAAGATCGAGCAGGCTTCCGGCCTGGACCGGGTCGGTGACCGGTTGCAGCGGGCCGTCCAGACCACCCTCCGACCGCAGCGGGTCCGTGACCTGTTGCACGGCGTCTGGCTGGGACATCCGCTGCACCCGGCGATGGTGCAGGTGCCGGTCGGCGCGTGGATCAGCACGGCGGTGCTGGACCTGATGCCGGGGCAGCGCCGGGCCGCCACCACTCTCTGCGCGGTGGGCACGGTCAGCGCCCTTCCGGCTGCGGTCGCCGGCCTCAACGACTGGGCGGCACTGGCTCGCGACCAGCGCCGGGTCGGCCTGGTGCACGCCGCCGCCAACGGCGTCGGCATGGCGTTCTACGCCGGCTCGGTGGCCGCCCGGATGGCTGGCCGGCACAACCTTGGCCGTACGCTCGGCTTCCTCGGGCTCGG